>CAMYMC010000034.1 GCA_947259365.1 uncultured Acidimicrobiaceae bacterium
TCCGCGTAGTCGGGGCGCACGAAGCCGGTGGACGGGACCACATAGAGGTCGGTGTCGCCGTGGCGGTTGTAGAGGAAGTTGTGGACGTGGCCGGAGAACACCGCCTCCACCCCGTGTGCATCGAGCAGGTCGAGCAACCATGTCCGGGCCGGCTCGCCGAGGTTGTCGTAGTGCTCGAACTCGTCCCGTTCCCGGATGAAGGGCGGGTAGTGCGTGAAGACGAAGATCCGCCTCCCGGCCCGGTGCGCATCGACCAGGTCGGATTCCATCCAGCCGCGCTGGGCGTGCTCTCGTTCCAGACCGGAGTTGAGGACCGGAGTGTCCACCACGACGAAGTGGCAGTCGCCGGCGTCGAAAGAGCCGTACGGTTCGCCCCAGTGCCGCTCGTAGACGTTGTAGAACTCATCGGCGACCGCCGGCGCCCCCACCAAGGCATCTGGCTTGTCGCCGATGTCGTGGTTGCCGGGGACGAGATGAAGCGGATGGCGCAGCTGCTCGTACACGGACGATGCCAAGCGCACCGCCGGTTCGTGAGCGTCCTCCACGGGAAGTGGATGGACGATGTCCCCGAGATGGACCACGAACGCTGCGTCCATCCGGTTGCACAGCTCGACGACCCATTCGTTGCGGGCCACCATGAAGGCGTTCGACGGATAGGTGGCGACGTCATCCCCGGGGAACCGGATGTGCGAATCTGCGACGACGATGAAGCGGAGGCTGTCATCTGCCATCGGTCCACCCTATGCGGTGGAACGGTGGACGGCGAGCAGGACCGGCAATGCGCCTGCTGCTGTCTGTGGTCCGCAAACCGAGCCCAACCCGGCGCGGCTCGAGCTATCCCTTCCCCGTTCGGAACTCAGGCACCACGATCGCCGTCGTCGAGTTGCCGACACCGTCCTCGCAGGTGACCCGGAGCTCGAAGGCGAGGTCTCAGATCTTGAGCTTGCCGGTCTTCTTCCCCCGCCGCCACCGGCGACCGTCCTCATCGTCCGGCTCGATCGTGACGAGGTGGACCACCTCGCCATCCTCGAGGTGAGCGCCGTCGATCGCAGACTCCGTGATCGTCGCTCTCGATGCATTGTTGCAGCTGTACCCAACCTGGAACCAGGCGGCGTTCTCGCCGCCGTGGTCGAAGGTGAGCGAGGCGTCCACAACCGGGGTTGCGGACCCGACGATCGGTAGCACGTAATGCGGGATCGATGGATCCGAGGGATGTTCGCCCTCGAGTTGCCACACCTCGTAGCCCCATGAGTCGAAGCTGAGGAACTGGTCTGGTCCGGGGTCCTTGGTGTCGCCGCGGTGGATGATGTATGCCAGCAGCGGAGCATCGTCCACGAGGTCGACGACGAACCTCGGGCCGAACACGTCGACGTCGACCCAGCGCACCGGATCCGGCCGCGCCGGGTTCGGACTGGCCGCCCCGCCCCACACGTGGAGACCCCAGAAGCCGTTGAAGTCCGTGCTCGAGTTGTCGCCGTAGTCACCGTCGGCTGTGATAGCGGATCGTGGCGAAGTCCTCGGCGGCGCCGCGGGACGGGTAGATCTCGACGTCGCGCGAGATCTTCTACACCGTCGGCGTGTCTGCCGGGAAGGCTCTCGTCGGGACCCGGATCCGACGGTGCGGCCAAGCACGACCGAGTACCGGAGCTGCCGCCACGGACTCCGCAGGTAATTGGGACGACGCCGACGAGAACCTCATCGACGAGCAAGGGAACCCACCAACAGGTCCCCCGAAGACCCACCCGTGAGGGCGATGTGTCAGCGATCCGTGAGAGGGGCGGCGTTCCCGGCGCGTTCTCGCGGCCGCGGTCCCGCCATGCTCCTTCGTTCGATCCGCTGCTGCGGTAGGAGGCAGGCTCAGGAGTCAGCTGCGTATGCGTCGAGTGCTCGAGACCAGTTCTTTGCGAGCACCTTCGGCATCATCATCTTCATGGAGCCCAGAATGAGCGTCCATTTGAAGTTGGATGGGGTTCGCTCCCAATCGACCTCGAGATGGCTTCCACCGCCTTCGGTGCCATCCACCCGAACGGTGATGCCGCTGGGCGCCTTGCAGAAGTTGCTCTCCTCAACGGTCCAGGCGATCGTGCCTGGTCCCGACCAGTCGTAGCGTTCCCTGGCCCAGACCTGCGGTTTGGGACTCCCCTCCGTGACGTGTGCCCAGGTATCGCCCAACTCGTGCACCTTGTACTGCTTGCGGTCGAGCGCTGGCCAGATGTCGGGTCGACGATCCGTGAAGTCGGTGAAGGCCGCAACGACCTGTTCGGGCGACGCCTTCGTCTCCAGACTTGCGCGTACCTTCATTGCTGGTCCTCCTCGCCGGGACGCGGACTGCGAGTCTGGATCATGGCAGTCGGCGAGGGCGAGCGCACGATTGATGTCAGAGCGAGGTGTGGGCTGGCGTTGCAGCCGCGCATCGCGCACGAGATCCGACAACGCTCACAATCGGGGTGCCTCCCGCCATTGTCCCAGTTTCGCCCAGATCGACGCTCTGGTACCGCTCCGCCGGGCGAGGGCCTCGCAGCTCGCTGCACGTGCGAAGCGCCCATTCATTTGACATACAAAGGGATACAGAGGCGTAGAGCTCCGGGGGTGCCAACGGATTGAAAGATCGCGCGGCTCCATCCCACTGACCAGGCGTTGTTGCGGGAACCGCCAGCGCGAGCTGATTACGGCTCGCGACGACTCTCGGCATCTCGTTGCGTCTGACGCAAGCTCTCGGACCACAGGCAGACCGGCAGAGCGGTGCCAGGTCAACAGAACGTTGCGGAGCATGGTATCGGTCGGCTGCGTCTGTCCGGTCCGGTGGCGCTCGGCTACCTACGATTGGCTCTGTTGATCGGACGTTGCGTGATGGCAGAACGGTTGGACGAGGCAAGAGCGGCGTTTGTCGAGCAGCGCTGGACGGAAGCAGTCGTTGCTTTCGCGGCTGCGGATACCGAGGAACGTCTGGTCATCGAGGACCTCGAGCGTCTCGCTGCGGCCGCACAACTCGTCGGGAAGGACGACCTCGCGGCCGCCTCATGGGAGCGCGCCCACCTCGAGTTGCTCGAACGCGGCGAACTCGATCGTGCCGTCCGCAGCGCCTTCTGGTGTGCGTTCGGTCTCATGAACGCCGGCCAGATGGCGAGAGCAGGCGGATGGTTTGGTCGCGCCAAGCGCTTGGTGGACGAACACGACCTCGACACCGCCGCCCGGGGCTTCCTGATGGTGCCGGTCGCCCTGCGAACCCTCGAAGGCGGTGACCCGGCTAGTGCGCTCGGCATGTTCGAAGAGGTGCTCGCCATCGGACGCCGATTCGACGAGCTCGACTTGATCGCTCTGGGGCGACTGGGTCAGGGTCGATCGCTCGTGTTGATGGGTCGAGATGCCGACGGGCTCGCGCTCTTGGACGAGGCCATGGTCTCGGTGACCGCCGGGGAGCTGACCCCGATCATCGCCGGTCGGATCTACTGCGCCGTGATCCTGGTCTGCCAGCAGGCGTTCGATCTCAACCGCGCCCACGAGTGGACCGCGGCGCTCAGCGTTTGGTGCGATGCACAGCCTGACGTGGTTCCCTTCCGTGGTCAGTGCCTCGTGCATCGGTCGGAGGTCTTGCTGTTGCACGGCGACTGGGTGATGGCCATGAACGAAGCCGAGCGCGCATGCGAACGTCTCTCCGATCCGCCGGGCCAGTCGGCGACAGGGATGGCCTTCTATCAGCTGGGCGAGCTGTACCGTCTGCGAGGGGAATTCGCTGAGGCGGAAGCGGCCTATCGAGAGGCCGCCGGTCACGGCCGGACACCGCAGCCGGGGTTGGCCTCGCTTCGGCTCATGAAGGGCAGTCTCGATGCGGCCACTTCGGCGGTGCGCCGCGCAATGGACGAGTCGACCGACCGAGTGACGCGGGCCAATCTGGTGAGCGCCTGCGTCGAGATCATGGTGGCCGCCAACGATGGGGCGATGGCGGAGCAAGCAGGTGCGGAGCTGGCCGCGATCGCAACAGAAGTGGACGCACCGCTCCTCCACGCCATGTCCGCTCACGCCGACGCAGCCCTGGCGCTCCACCGTGGTGATGCGCACTCCGCGCTCGAAGCCGCCCACCGCGCAGCCTCGCTCTGGGCTCGACTCGAGGCCCCGTATGAGCGCGCCCGGTCACGAGTGGTCGCCGCGTTGGCATGCCTAGACCTCGGCGATCGTGACACGGCCCTTTTCGAGGCCGATGCCGCCCGTCGAACTTTCGAGCGGCTGAGGGCCCGGCCTGACCTCAATCGGCTCGACTCGCTCCTCGCCGGGTCGGTTTCGCCGGAACCTGGTGTGTTGACACCGCGCCAGGTCGAGGTGCTGGTCCTGGTTGCGGCTGGTAAATCCAACCGTGAGATCGGTGAGCAGCTCTACGTCAGCGAGCACACCGTTCGCCGCCACCTTCAGAACATCTTCAATCGCCTCGGTGTCACATCACGCGCCGCGGCGACCGCATACGCATACGAGCACGGATTCCTCTGAGTCGAGTCCAAGGTCGCCGTCCGTGGTACAGGTGTACCACGCGGCCTGTCCCCACGATTTGGCACTTCCGGGCGATGACGCCTGATCTCATGTTTCGTACGTTCGCCATGAGACACGGCTGTCCGGAACGAAGAGGAGTAACACCATGTCCGTGGCCATGCTGATCGACAACCCGACCGGATCGCAGGAGACCTACGAAGCGCTCCGCGCCAAGCTGGGGCTCGAGGGTCCCGTGGGCGGCGTCGCCCACATCGCCGGCCCCTCCCCGAACGGTGGCTGGCGTGTGATCGAGATCTTCGAGTCGGCCGAGGCCGCCGGCCGCTTCCTCAAGGAGCGCTTTGCGCCGGCACTCGCTGAGCTTGGCTTCGAAGGCCCCCCGCCCCAGCCCCAGTTCTGGCCGGTCCACTCGGTCATGACCTGATCGATCTCACGAGCGGTGACCGGATGGGGCCCCTGGAGCGAGTCAGGGGCCCCATCGCTGCGTTCGAAGTGGAAGCGCGCTGCTTGGCGACCGGCAGTCGCTGGTTGCCCTGATCGTGCTGCCGACGGACTGGCAGATGAACACGCCGGGTTCGCGCTATCCGTGGTCGTTTCGGCTTCGAAACGGAACCTCCGACGCGTGGTGATGCCACTCGGGCCCCGTGAGGCTGGCAGCGCCGGGTGAGCACTCCGGGAGCTGTGGCTCGGGACATCCGGACACGGTGACACCGTCGTTGATCGTCTCGACGCCGACGTGGCCGCGAGCAGTGACGCCGCTTGACGTCGACCAGACGCAGTCGATGGCCAGTTCTCGAACTCACTGTCCAGGCCACGCCGTGCTGTCGGCCCGCCCGGTCATTGGCTAGCCGCCCCCGCCGCCACTGGATCTGCCCAACCATTCCCCGATGCTCAGCCGCCCGGAGCGAACTCCGCGCATTCGACTTCACCGTATGCACCGACCGCATCAAAGGCGTCGGAGACGGCTGTTGATTGCAGGGGGGCATATGCCGCGTCCAACGCTTCGACCTGCTCAGGCGTCAGAGTGGCAAACGACGTCGGGTCGGAAAGGTCGATCCCGGTTTCCTCCAATGCTGCCTGGTATTGAAGAACTGCGCCCTTGATGAGTTCGACTTCGCCGGACAATTCACGCGGCAGGTTCTCAGACGCCGTGGCGAACAACCCATCTACCGCGGAGGTGTCACCGGCAAAGACCTGAGTCATGCCCAACACCAGATTGGCCAGACCTTGGCATTCACTGCTGAGACCCGGCACATCCGGAAGGGCGGTGGGTAGCACTCCCGTCGGTGCCGTGGTGACTTGACTGCTGGCTTGGGTGGTACTGCTGGTTTGGTCTGAGAGTTGGTCCCCTGCGTCCGAACCGCCGCCGCAAGCGCCAGCCACCAGCGCGATCACCACCACGTACCTGATGCCCCGACGAGCCCTACGTGTCACGGTCCCTCCCGGATCGTCCTCGTGCGGTCAGTCTGACAGGTCTAGCCCTCGACACACCAGCGCTCGGGCCACCGCCCGATCGATCACCGATGACGTGGTGGGCGGTCCGGTAGAGCCACGGAAGTGCCGCCTCGCCCAGGGGGACGTCGTCAATCCTGCGCCACGCAACGAGGAAGGCGGCGTCCCGCCGAGTGGTGGAAATGTGAGGTGACTCTCAGCGGCTCCCCGTGACCTTAGGCGGCGGGGAGTTGGGGTGTGTGGGTGGTGGTGACCTCCTTGGGTGGTTGGTCGATCTGGTTCATGGATCCTTCGGAGAGGTAGCGGCGCTCGGCGGTTTGCCAGTCGTCGTGGGTTTCGGCGAGGACGGCTCCGACAAGTCGGATGACGGAGGCGTCGTCGGGGAAGATGCCGACGACGTTGGAACGACGTTTGATCTCTTTGTGGACCCGTTCGAGGGGGTTGGTGGAGGCGATCTTCCGCCAGTGGGCTCTGGGGAAGCTGGCGTAGGCGGTGACGTCATGTTCGGCTTCTTGGAGGAGCTCGGCGGCGTTGGGGTAGCGGGTCTCGAGCATCGCAACGACCTGGCGCAGCTGCTCTCTGGTCGCCTCAGGGTCGGGTTGAGCAAAGACGGTCCTCACGGTGGCGGCGATCATCTCTTTGTGGCTCTTGGGGACGTGAGCGAGGAGGTTGCGCATCAGATGCACCTTGCAGCGTTGCCATGAGGCGCCTTGGAACACCCGTGAGATGGCGGCCTTCAATCCGCTGTGGGCGTCGGAGATGACCAGCTTCATCCCTCCCAAGCCACGGTCGCGGAGGGATCTGAGGAACTGGGTCCAGAAGACTTCGTCTTCGGAGTCCCCGACGTCGAGACCCAACACTTCGCGGTTGCCGTCTGAAGCGACCCCGGTGGCCACCACCACGGCTCTCGAGACGATGTGGTGATCAACTCGGGCCTTGACGTAGGTGGCGTCAACAAACACATACGGGAACGCCAGGTGGTCGAGGTGGCGGGTGCGGAACACGCCGACTTGTTCATCGATCTCAGTGCAGATGCGCGACACCGTCGACTTCGACACCCCGGTGTCACAACCGAGGGCTTTGACCAGGTCGTCGACCTTCCTCGTCGACGTGCCAGTGATATAGGCGGTCATGATCACCGCCCACAGGGCCTTGTCCACCCGACGGCGGGGTTCGAGCAGCGACGGGAAGAACGACCCCACCCGCACCTTGGGGATCCGCAACTCGATGTCACCCGCCGGTGTCGACAACAGCCGAGTGCGGGCACCGTTGCGATAGTTCGACCGCGACGGGGCTCGTTCGTGGCGGCCGGCGCCGATCTCGGACGTCAGCTCGGCGTCGATCAGATCCTGCAGCGCGGCCTCCAGCAGCCGACGGAACAGCTCCTTGGAGCCGTCATCGCCGAGACGCGCCAGCAGATCCGCGTACGTTGATGCATCATCGTGGTGGGCCATCGTGTGGTCTCCTCTACGAGCTCGTGGATGAACTCGCTGAGAGTCACACGGTGGCCCCTCGAATCGAAGGACCCGCTCCCAATTCCCACCACTTCATGGGACGCCTACGGGGGGTTCTGTCAAGCGCGGCTGCGGCGCCACAACACGAACACGCCGAACCAAGCTGGAGCGATGACGGCGAGCGCCTTGTTGTAGAGCAGCCGAGGTCGCTGCCCTGATCCCACAGTTCTCGTGGCAGATCATGGACGACGATCAGCGTGACGACCTGATGAAGACTGTGGTGCTGCCCCGGTGCATGGCCGAGACGGCGGACGGGGTGAAGCTGGGTCCGACGTGGTGGGCTCAGGCGCTGGGTGCGACGGCTTCTACGATCGATGCTCGCATAAGACGCTTGCGGAGCAAGGTGTCTAGCGATTCTGCGACCCCGTCGAGCGCAGCAGCCACACCTAACCAGCGGGCCTCGGTTCGCAACGCGATGTGGTCGACCTGCGTCTGCTTGAGAATCCGTGCCCGATTGAGGCGTGCCTCTTCTGCGGCCATCGCCAGCGCGAGCCGCGTGCCTTCGTGACCAGCATCGACCAGCACACGCTCGCCGCTCTCAGCGTCTTCCAACTCGATCCAGCCTGCTTGAGGAAGCCGCATCTCTCGCGGGTCGTCAACGGTGATGGCCACGACCTCATGTCGGCCCGCAAGACGGATGAGCGGTTCTTGCCATCCGGTCGCACGAAAATCCGAGAGGATGACCACGATCGCCCGAT
>CAMYMC010000035.1 GCA_947259365.1 uncultured Acidimicrobiaceae bacterium
ACCATGGACACGACGGTCGGTATCGGCATCCTCGGGGCGGGCACCGTCGGCGGGACCCTCGTCCGCAGGCTCGTCGACGAGCACGAGGCGATCGCGCTGAAGACCGGCCTCGACCTGAGGGTGGTGCGGGTGGCCGTGCGCGATACGGCCAAGAGCCGGCCATTCACCGCGCCGCCGGGCATCCTCACCGAAGATCCGAGAGAGGTCGTCGACGACCCCGCCGTCGACCTCGTCGTCGAGGTGATGGGGGGCCGGGATCCCGCAGGCGACCTCGCTCTCGCCGCGCTCGACGCCGGCAAACCGGTGGTGACCGCCAACAAGGAGCTCATCGCCCAGCGGGGGCCCGAGCTCATCGCCGCCGCCGAGAGGAGCGGCGTCCCGCTCTTGTTCGAGGCGGCGGTCGGCGGCGGAATCCCCATCATCCGACCACTCACTGAGACCCTGGCGGGCGAGCAGGTCGAGCGGGTCCTCGGCATCGTCAACGGTACGACGAACTACATCCTCACCGAGATGGCCGAGCACGGAACGCCGTACGCCGAGGCGCTCGCCGAGGCTCAGGTGCTCGGCTACGCGGAGCCCGATCCCATCGCCGACGTCGTGGGCGCCGACGCGGCTGCCAAGGCGGCCATCCTCGCCAGCCTCGCCTTCGGGACCTGGGTGGGCCTCGACGACGTCCATCACGAGGGGATCACCGAGCTGTCACCCGTCGACTTCGTCTTCGCCGCGGAACTCGGGTACGCGGTCAAGCTGCTCGCCGTCGCGGCCAAGACCGCCGCCGGGATCTGCGCCCGGGTCCACCCGGTGATGCTGCCGGTGGCGCACCCGCTGGCCTCGATCCGCGGCGCCACGAACGCCATCTACATCGAGGGCCCGTCCGTCGACGAGCTCCTCTTCGCCGGCCCCGGCGCCGGGGGGGAGCCAACCGCGACCGCCGTCCTCGGCGACGTCATCGACGCAGCGCGCGAGACGCTCGCCGGGGCGCAGGTCGCTCCCCGCATCAAGTTCTCCCCGGGGGCACTCGTGCCGTTCGGCGACGTCGTCACGAAGCTCTACATGCGGCTCGAGGTCGACGATCGCCCCGGCGTCCTGGCTCAGATCGCCGACGAGTTCGGCAAGGCCGACGTCTCGATCAAGTCGGTGCGCCAGGAGGGCGAGGGCAGCGAAGCGACGCTTCTCATCGTCACGCACCGCGCCCCCGAGTCGCGCCAGCAGGCCGCCCTCGGCGCCCTCTCCGGCCTCGCCGTCGTGCGGAGCGTGGGATCGGTCATCCGGGTCGAGAGCGACGAGCCGTGAGCGGTCGGGATCGATGAGCTGGCGGGGTCTCATCGAGGAGTACCGCGACCGGCTGCCCGTCACCGCCGCGACACCCGTCGTCACCCTCCTCGAGGGCAACACCCCGCTCGTGAGGGCCGGAGCGCTCTCCACGGAGCTCGGCCGGGATGTGTACCTCAAGTTCGACGGCGCCAACCCCACCGGCTCGTTCAAGGACAGGGGTATGACCCTCGCGGTGTCGAAGGCACTCGAGCGCGGCGCGAAGGCCGTGGCGTGCGCGTCGACCGGGAACACCTCGGCGTCGGCCGCCGCCTACGCGGCGCGCGCCGGGATCCTCTGCATCGTGGTCCTGCCGGCCGGCAAGATCGCCCGCGGCAAGCTGGCGCAGGCCATCGCGCACGGCGCAACGGTGATTCCCATCGACGGCAACTTCGATCACGCCCTGGCCCTCGTTCGCCGCCTCACCGAAGAGCACGACGTCGAGCTGGTGAACTCGATCAACCCCTACCGTATCGAGGGCCAGCAGACGGCGGCCTGGGAGATCGTCGACGAGCTCGGCAGGGCACCGGCCATCCACGCCCTGCCCGTTGGCAACGCCGGGAACATCACCGCCTACTGGAAGGGCTACACGGCGATCGGCGAAGCCCCGCGAATGTGGGGTTTCCAGGCAGCGGGGGCGGCACCGCTCGTACATGGCGAGATCGTCGACGAGCCGGAGACGATTGCCACCGCGATCCGCATCGGCAACCCGGCATCATGGGAGGGGGCGATCGCCGCACGAGACGAGTCGGGGGGGAGGATCGATGCGGTCACCGACGATGAGATCCTCGCTGCCTACTCCCTCGCCGCGGCCGAGGGCATCTTCTGCGAACCGGCTTCGGCGGCGTCGATCGCCGGCATCCTCAAGTACCGCGCCGAGATGGGCGCAGGCGCCGTCGTGTGCACCCTCACCGGCCACGGCCTCAAGGACCCGGACACGGCGATCACCGGCGTGACCGTTCCGGAGCCCGTTCCGTCCCGGCTCGACGCCGTCGTCGCGGCCGCCGGACTGTAAACCGCTCATGCCGCGCGACTCCGTTGCCGATGCTCGTTCTTGCGATCCCCCGCCGTGGAGGTAAACTCTCCGTCGGATCGTCATCCATCTCCCACCCCACCGCGTGCACCAGCGCGTGCCGTGGGCGAGGAACACCCCGAGCGACATTGGTGCTTTGGCGCATCAGCCGGGGGATCACGGGCCCGGGCCACTGTCGATGGATGACCGTCAGTCCTCGGAGCTGCCGAAAGGGGCACCAGTCGATATGACAACACGAGCCAAACTCCAGGAGCTGGGCCTCGATGCTCTCCGCGAGATGGCGAGTCGCGTAGACGTCGACCACGAGGGTTTGCAGAAGTCGAAGCTCATCGCGGCGATCCTCGAGTCGGAGAAGTTCGACGCGTCGATGGTTCCCGAAACCGAGGATGCAGAGGGCAACGGCGAGGTCGCAACCGCTGAGACGCGCCCGGCCTCCGGCGAGCGCACGGAGCGCTCTTCCGGCGACCGTCAGGGCGGCGACCGGCAGGGCGGCGACCGGCAGGGCGACGACAGTCAGGGAGGCCAGGGCAGCCGCAATCGTCGGCGGAGGCGACGCGGCGGTCAGCAGGAGCCCATCGACGAATCCGAGCTCGAGGTTCGCGAAGGCATCCTCGACGTCCTCCCCGAGGGGTATGGCTTCCTGCGGTGCAGCGGCTACTTGCCCGGCGACAAGGACGTGTACGTCGCGGCCAACCAGATCCGCAAGAACAAGCTCCGCAAGGGCGACATCTGCACCGGCCCGATCCGCCCGGCGAGGGCGCAGGAGAAGTTCCCAGCCCTGGTGAGACCGATCACCGTCAACGGCATGGATCCGGAGCAGGCACGGCAACGCCCGGTCTGGTCCACGCTGACGCCGCTGTTCCCCGACTTCAGGCTCCGCCTCGAGGTCGACGACCGCGGGGGCGGCGACATCCTCGCCCGGATCATCGACATCATCGCCCCGATCGGGAAGGGACAGCGAGGGCTCATCGTCTCGCCTCCGAAGGCAGGCAAGACCACGGTCCTCAAGGAGATCGCAAACTCGATCACCGCCAACAATCCCGAGTGTCACCTCATGGTCGTCCTCGTCGACGAGCGACCCGAAGAGGTGACCGACATGCAGCGCTCAGTGAAGGGTGAGGTCATCTACTCGACCTTCGACCGGCCGGCCGACGAGCACACCCAGGTGTCCGAGCTCGCCATCGAGCGGGCGAAACGCCTTGTCGAGATGGGGACGGACGTCATCATCCTCCTCGATTCGATCACCCGGCTCGCCCGAGCCCACAACCTCGCCACGCCCGCCTCGGGCCGCATCCTGTCGGGTGGCGTCGACTCCCAGGCGCTGTACCCGCCGAAGCGCTTCTTCGGTGCGGCACGCAACATCGAAGAGGGTGGCAGCCTCACCATCTTGGGCACCGCCCTCGTCGAGACGGGCTCGAAGATGGACGAGGTCATCTTCGAGGAGTTCAAGGGCACGGGGAACATGGAGCTGCGGCTCGACCGCAAGCTCGCCGACAAGCGGATCTACCCTGCCATCGACATCGAGCAGTCGGGGACGCGTCGCGAGGAGCTTCTGTTCCACCCCGACGAGCTGACCGAGGTGTGGAAGCTGAGGCGGGTGTTGCTGGCGCTCGAACCGGGGGCCGCCCTCGAACTGCTCATCGACCGTCTGAGGAGTACGAAGTCGAACGCAGAGTTCCTCGCCAGCATCGCCAAGAGCGGCCAGTGACGCCGGCGGGGTGAGCCTGTCACAGGAGTGAGACCGTGAAACAAGACATCCATCCCGAGTATCGCGACGTCGTCTTCCAAGACACCTCGTCCGGTCTCACGTTCCTCACGCGGTCCACGATCAACCCGACCGAGACGATCGAGTGGGAGGACGGCAACACGTATCCCCTCGCCAAGGTCGACATCTCGAGCGAGAGTCACCCGTTCTACACGGGAAAACAGATCCTCGTGGACTCCGGGGGACGGGTGGAGCGCTTCCGGAGGCGGTACGCCAAGGCCGGCGTGGACACCGACCTGTCCAGGAGGTCGGGCCGGGCAGCTGCCGAGCAGCCACCAGAGGCGGCACCGCCCGCCGACGACGGGCCGGCCGAACCCGCGGAGGACTGATTGAGCCGCTCTCCCGGCGCGACGGTCGGCGGTCAGGCCGTCCTCGAAGGCGTCATGATGCGCGCCCCTTCGGGATGGGCCGTGGCGGTGCGGCGCGCCGACGGGGTCATCGAGGCCAAATCGCACGAGTTGCCGCGCCTGAGCTCGCGCTCGAAGCTCGCCAGGATCCCGTTCGTCAGGGGCGTCATGGTCCTCGTCGAGTCGCTCACGCTCGGTTTCAGGGCTCTCTCGTGGTCCGCGCAGAAAGCGGGCGACGAGGAGGAGGAGATCACGAGGGTGCAGGCCATCAGCACCATGAGCGTGGCGATCGTCATCGCGCTCGCGCTCTTCATCTTCGCCCCCGTGTTCGCCGCGAACTTCCTGAAGCGGTACCTCGCGGACAGCTCGATCGGTTTCGTGATCCTCGATGGCGTCATCCGTCTCGGCCTGATCGTGCTCTATGTCTGGGCGATCTCTCGCTCGAGGGAGATCCAGCGCGTCTTTCAGTACCACGGTGCCGAGCACAAGACGATTCACGCCTACGAGAACGGGGCCCCGCTCGAGGTGGGCCCCATCCAGTCCTACAGCCCCCGTCATCCGCGCTGCGGGACGTCGTTCCTCATCATCGTCGGGATGGTGGCCTTCGTCGTGTTCCTGGCGCTGGCGCCGCTCGCCTTCGTGTGGCAGGCGCTGGGGCGGGTGTTCCTCATCCCGGTCATTGCCGGCCTCTCCTACGAAGTGCTCAAGACGGCTGCCGACCGGTCGTGGATGGCGTGGGCGAGCCGACCCGGTATCTGGCTCCAGGCGATCACCACCCGTGAGCCGTCCGACGACCAGGTCGAGGTTGCCGTCACGAGCCTGCTGGCGGCGCTGACCGAGGGCGAGCGCGCCGAAGTGGAACAACGCGGCCCGATCGCCGCGGCTGCGCTCGCCGCCGAGTACGACCTTCCCGAGGCGGCCGATGGATGAGGCACTCGACGCGCGCCTGGCAGCGCTCGAGAGCGAACACGACGAAGTCATCGAGAGCCTCGCCGACCCGGACGTCCTCGCCGATTCGAACCGTTACCGGGACCTCTCGATCCGCCATGGAGAGCTGAGGGCGGTCGTCGAGGGCTATCGCGCCTACAAGGCGGCGGCTGCAGAGCTCGCCGATGCCGAGGAGCTCCGCGATGGGGAGTCCGACGCCGAGATGCGGGCTTACCTCGCCGGCGAGGCAGACGATCGTCGCAGCGAGCTCGCCAGCCTCGAGACCGAGCTCCGGCTCATGCTCGTTCCTCCAGACCCCGACGACGACAGGGACGTGATCGTCGAGATCCGTGCAGCCGCAGGTGGGGAGGAGGCTGCGCTGTGGGCCGCCGATCTGCTCAGGATGTATCAGCGGTTCGCGGAGCGCCATCGCTGGACGGTGGAACCGATCGACTCCTCGCTCACCGACAGCGGCGGCATCAAAGAGTCGACGTTCGCAGTCAAGGGCCGGGGGGTGTTTTCCCGGTTCAAGCACGAGGCGGGTCCTCACCGGGTTCAGCGGGTGCCGAAGACCGAGTCGCAGGGCCGGGTCCACACCTCGGTTGCCACAGTCGCCGTCCTCCCCGAGGCGGAGGACGTCGAGGTCGAGATCAACGACGCCGACCTCCGCATCGAGACGTTCCGATCGACCGGGCCCGGGGGCCAGTCGGTGAACACGACGGACTCGGCAGTGCGGATCATCCACGAGCCCTCCGGCATCACCGTCTCCTGCCAGGACGAGAAGTCACAGCTCCAGAACAAGCTGAAGGCGATGCGGGTGCTGCGAGCCCGGCTCTACCACCAGCAACTCACCGAGCAACTGGGGGAGCGGGCCTCGGCGCGACGCGAGCAGGTGGGCTCTGGAGAGCGCGCCGAGAAGATCCGCACGTACAACTTCAAGGAGAACCGCGTGACCGACCATCGTGTCGGGTTGACCCGCCACGCCCTCGCCGACATCCTCGACGGCGACCTCGAAGCGTTCCACGAGGCGCTGCGGGCACGGGAGGCGGCCGCGGCGCTCGCCGACACGATCGCGGGCACGTGACCGCCGGGCCGGGCGAAGCGGCAGCGTGGAGGTCGGAGTCCGCCGGGCTCCCAGCTCATGAGGCGGAGCGCCTCCTCATGGCGGCGACCGGATGGTCGCGGGCCGTGCTCGCGTCCGACACCGTGCCGTCGGCGGCCGCGCTCGACCGTTTCCGCCTCCTCGTGGCCAGGCGCGTCGCCGGTGAGCCGCTCCAGTATCTCGAGGGGACGGCCGAGTTCGGGCCGGTGACGCTTCGGATCGACGGTCGCGCGCTCATTCCACGCCCGGAGACGGAGCAGCTCTACGAGAGGGTCGCGGCGATGCTCGGTGAGGCTCCGCCGGACGTGATCGTCGACATCGGCACCGGGTGCGGGAACCTCGCCCTCGCCCTCAAGCACGACTTCCCGAGCGCCCGGGTCCTCGGCTGCGACATCGACGAGGCGGCACTGAGGTTGGCGATGGAGAACGGCGCGGAGAGCGGCCTCGACGTCGAGTGGCGCGCCGGCGACCTCTTCGGGGCGCTGCCGGGGGAGCTGCGAGGCAGCGTCGACGTCGTGGTCTCGAACCCGCCGTACATCGCCGACCCGCACGGCGATGTCGCCGCCGACGTCGTCGCCCACGAGCCGCACCGGGCGCTGTTCGCCGGTCCCGACGGGCTCGGCGTACTGTCCCGCATCGCTGCAGATGCTGGGGTCTGGCTGGCCCCGGGTGGTCTCATCGCGTGCGAGATCGGCGCCGATCAGTCCGCCGACGCCCTCCGCCTGTTCCGGGCGTATGCCCCAACGGTCGGCGTCGATCTCTCGGCGCGGCCGCGATGGGTCATCGGGCGCCGTGGGGTCGGACGGGACGGCCGCTGAGCACGGGCTGCGACCCGGCGGCCCGGTGGGGAACGCAGCCGTGCGTCCCCCACCCGGTCGACGCCAGTCTGCTACGACCATTCGAACAGGGTTGCCGACACGTTGCCGTCCGCGGCGGTCTCGAACTCGTAGGCCGTTGCGATCGAGTTCAAGCGAGCGAAGGGCTCTGCGTCGGAGGCGTAGTAGATCGCCCCACGCCAGCTCGCCGACATGCCCTCGCCGGGAATGCCGACCCCGTTGCCCTTCCAGGTGGTGGCATTGCCCTCGGCATCCATGCTCAGGCCCTCACCGCTGCCGTACAGCGTGCCGTCGGGCCGCATGGTCGCCACGTACGTGCCGATCTCGTTCGTGTCCCGGCCGAGCAGACGGCCAGTGCCCTGGAACGTCACCTCCATCTGAGGGGGCGACGTGGAGAGGACACGCATCCCCACGATCTGTCCCTGTAGCTCTCCGATCTTGTCGCCCAGCATTCGTTGCTCCTTTCCCGAATGTGGTGAGCCGGCCGCGAGCGCGTTCGCCGACGGCGCTGCTGAGACCTCCCTTCTCCCCTCGTCGGTGGGGTTCCCACGCGGGCGGCCTTGGCGCGAACCCTACGTATTCCCGTGGAGCCGTGCACGAGCGCGCCGCCTGGGTCCCGTGCCGGCGCGAGCGTTGCGACGGGTTCGCTACCGTGCCGGGATGAACGACATCACCGAGGCGGTCTCCGCGCTGCGGGCGGGGGGCATCGTCGGCATCCCCACCGACACGGTGTACGGGCTCGCCGTCGATCCCTACCGCCAGGACACACTCGAGACGCTCTTCGACCTCAAGGGGAGGCCGCTCGACAAGCCGTTCGCCCTGCTCGTCGCCTCCATCGAGCAGGCGATGAGCCTGGCGAGGTTCACCGACGACGCCCTGGATCTCGCGGACAGGTTCTGGCCCGGCGGCCTGACCCTCGTCCTGACGCGTCTGCCCGACGCACCCCTCTGGCTGGGGCATCGCACCAGGCGCACGATCGGGCTGCGCTGCCCGGATCACCCCGTTGCTCTCGAGCTGCTCCGTACGGCAGGCCCTCTCGTCGTGACGTCGGCCAACCGCGCCGGTGAGGAGACCGTGCGCGACGATGCGGCGGCGCGCGCCATCTTCGGTGACGTCGTCGCCCTCTACCTCGAGGGCTTCGCTCCGGGCGGAATGGCGTCGACGATCATCGATCTCACCGAACCGACGCCGCTCGTCCTCCGCAAAGGACCGGTGTTCGAGCCCTGAGGGCGGTCCACCCGTCGGCCGGAGGCGCCGGCATCGGCGGTGAGGGGACCGGACCGAGATGACCGCGACGCGGTGGCCGCTTGCTACGCTGACCCGACTCTCCAGCGAGCCAGGAACGCCAATGATCGACACCCGCGACCTCGAATCGGTCGACCCCGTCCTCAGCGACCTCATCGACCGCGACGCGACCCGCCAGAACACGAAGATCCAGCTCATCGCCTCCGAGAACTTCGTCTCGCGGGCGATGATGCAGGCGTCGGGCTCGGTGCTCACGAACAAGTACTCCGAGGGCTACCCGGGCCGTCGGTACTACGAAGGCTGTGAGGTCGTCGACGAGGTCGAGAAGCTCGCCATCGACCGGGCGAAGCGCCTCTTCGGTGCCGAAGCGGCGAACGTGCAGGCCCACTCCGGCTCGCAGGCGAACCTCGCGGCGTACCTCTCGGTGCTCGACCCGGGGGACACGATTCTCGGGATGCGCCTCGACCAGGGCGGGCATCTCACCCACGGCTCACCGGTGAACTTCTCGGGCAGGCTCTTCGACTTCGTCGCCTATGGCGTCGACCCCGAGACCGAGATCATCGACATCGACGAGGTGCGCAAGCTCGCCCACGAGCACAGGCCGAAGATGATCGTTGCCGGGTACTCGGCGTACTCGAGGATCATCGACTGGGCCGTGTTCCGCGAGATCGCCGACGAGGTGGACTCGATCCTGCTCGTCGACGCCGCTCACATCATCGGGCTCATCGCCGGCAAGGCGCACCCGAACCCCGTTCCGTTCGCCGACATCGTCACCTGCACGACCCACAAGGCGCTGCGCGGTCCCCGGGGCGGGCTGATCCTGTCCAAGGAACGGTTTGCCAAAGCCATCGACAAGGGGGTCTTCCCGTTCGGTCAGGGAGGCGCGATCAACTCGCAGATCGCGGCGAAGGCGCTCTGTTTCGAGCTGGCATCGAGGCCGGAGTTCGCCGCGTACGCGACCCAGATCGTTCGCAACGCCGCCGTCCTCGCGGACACGATCGGCGGCGAGGGGGCGCGCATCGTCAGCGGCGGCACCGACAACCACATGTTCCTCGTCGATCTGCGCTCTCTCGACGACGAGCTCACCGGCAAGGAGGCGGCGACCGTCCTCGATGCCCACGGTGTGACGCTCAACCGCAATGCGATCCCATTCGATCCCCGCTCACCGTTCATCACCTCGGGCGTTCGCATCGGGACGCCATCGGTCACAACTGCCGGGATGAAGCAGGAGCAAATGAGCACGCTCGGCCGGCTCATCGTCGAGATCCTGCGCCGGCGCGACGACGAGATCGCACTCAAACAGCTCGCCGATCAGGTGGCCGAGCTCGCCGCAGCGTTCCCGCCGTACCCGGCGGGGTTCCCCGGCCACGTCTGAGATGGGCCGGCGGGGTCATGATGCGGGAGGGAATTGGATCGTCGTGGCCCCACCGATACAGTGAGCTTGTGAAGGGAATCACAAAATGACGGACCCGGAGCCCCGCTCGGCGACGTCGAAGGCCATCGGTGACTGGAGCGCGAGCGGCGACTTCTTCGGCGCCATTCTCGCCGGTTTGCTCATCGGTCTCGTCTTCGATCAGCTCCTCGGGACCCGTCCATGGCTCGTCGTCGCCGGCATCGTCGCCGGCTTCGCCGTCGGGTTCTGGCGCATGTACGACATCGCGAGACGCGTCGAGCGTGAGGAGCTGAGGCGCAGGCAAGGACGGCCTCACCCATGAGACGCATCGGCGAGGACGACGGCGGCCCATCGGTGGAGGGCACGGCGTACCACCGGCCCAGTCCCGCGGCGGCGCCGATCGAGGCCCGCATCGCGGTGGAGACGGTGCGCCGGGCGCTGTTCGTCGGACCCGTCCTCGTCGGTGCGGCGTGGGCGCTGCGGGGGCCCCAAGGCGCCGTGGCGGCCGCCATCGGCGTGGCCGTCGTCGCCGGCAATTTCCTTCTCTCCGGCGTCGTCCTCTCCAGAGCCGCGGCCGTGTCGCTGCGTGTCTATCATGCGGCCGCCTTGTTGGGCTTTGTCATCCGGCTCGGCCTCATCACCCTCATGATGCTCCTCGTGGCGAGTGTGTTCGAGGTCGACCGCCCGGCGCTGGGTATCACGGCGGTGGCCGCCTACCTCACGCTGTTGACCTGGGAGGCGTGGGCTTTGACGCGGAGCCCGGAAAGGGAGTACGAGTGGACGAACTGATCCTCGCGGCCGCCGAGTGCGATCCTGCCGAGGAGATCATCTGCGCTCCGGACGACGTGCTCGAGCTGTTCGAGTTCAAAGACGCGCTGTTCTCCATCGGGCCGTTCGACTTCACGAGAACGGTGTTCCTCATCTTCCTGGCCATGGGGATCGTGCTCTTCGTGCTCTGGTGGGGCCTTCGGGACCGGGGGAGCCTCGTCCCCACCAGGTTCGGTGCCGCCGTGGAGGCGCTCGTGAACTTCGTCCGCAACGACATCGCCATCGACATCATCGGGCCCGAGGGCGTCCGCTACGCCCCATACCTCCTGACGATCTTCACGTTCATCCTCGTGGGCAACCTGTTCGAGGTCACGCCGCTCGTGAACTTCCCGATCACATCGCGGATGGCGATCCCCGGCTTCCTCGCCCTCGTGACCTGGGTCATCTTCGTCGTCGTCGGGTTCGCCAAGAATGGGTTCTCGTATCTCCTGGGGACGATCTGGCCGACCTCGGTGCCGGTGGCCCTCCGTCCCCTCGTCGGCCTCATCGAGCTCGTGTCGATCTTCATCCTCCGCCCGATCACACTCGCCGTCCGACTCTTCGCCAACCTCGTCGCAGGCCACCTCATGCTCAGTCTGCTGCTGGCCTCGGGGTGGATCTTCATCTCAAGCGTCGGCGACATCGGAGCGCGGGCGATCATCGGTGTGCCGTGGTTCGTCTTCGGACTCGGCATCTACCTCTTCGAGATCGTCGTCTCAGTGCTCCAGGCGTACATCTTCACGCTGTTGTCGGCTGTCTACGTGCAAACGTCGATCCACCCGGAGCACTGACGGCGGCGTCGAGCAGCGAGCTTTCGACCAACATGACCACACACACATAGGACAATCGAGGAAGGAAGAGCTGGATGGAAGCACTCGTGGCAGCGCAGGCAATCCTGGCGCAGGCCGCCGACGGCATCACCGGGTCGCTCGACGACATCAAGGGCGCGATCGCCCTCGTCGGTTACGGGCTGGCAGCCGTCGGCCCCGGCATCGGCATCGGCATCGTCGTCGGCAACGCCATCCAGGCGATGGTCCGCCAGCCCGAGATGGCGGCAATGGCGAGGACGAACATGTTCCTCGGTATCGCGTTCACCGAAGCACTTGCCCTCATCGGCTTCGTGCTCTTCTTCATCGCGTAGGAGCGCAATCCCATGGTGCTGCCTACGAACGTGCTGATCCTCGCTGCGGAGTCCGCAGAGGAGAGCGAGGGGATCGATCTCCTGCTCCCCGCGACCTCGGAACTCATCGCCGGGATCCTGGCGTTTCTCATCATCGGCTACTTCGCCTGGAAGTACGTGTTCCCCACGATCACGAAGACCCTCGAAGCCCGCCAGTCTGCCGTCAAGGCGGAGCTTGAGTCGGCAGAAGCCGCCAAGGTGGAGGCCGAGAAGCTCCGCAGCGACTACCGGGAGCAGGTCGCCGGCGCTCGGGAGGAGGCGAACCGCATCGTCGAGGAGGCCCGCCAGGCCGGCGAGGCCGTACGCGCCGACATCCTGGCCAAGGCCGAGCAGGAAGCATCGGCCATCAAGGAGCGTGCCCGAGCCGATATCGAGGGGGAACGGGAGCGCGTCGCCGCATCCATCCAGCGGGAGGTGGCGAACCTGTCCCTCGACGTGGCCGAGAAGGTCATCGGCTCGACCCTCGACCGGGAAGCCCAGCAGGCGCTCGTGGCCCGTTACATCGACGATCTCGGGCGAGACGGGGGCTGATCCGTGGAGGGACCCACCAGCGCCCGGGTCATCGACGGCTACGCCGCCGCGCTCCTCGATGTCGCCGACGCCGAGGAAACGGCAGATGACGTCGTCGACGAGGTGTTCCGTATCGCCCGGGCCTTCGACGCCAACGACGAGCTCAGAGCGACGCTGTCGGACCTGCGAGTACCCGTCGAGCGGAAGCAGGCCGTCGTCGCCGACATCCTCGAGGGGCGGGCATCGAAGGTCACGATCGCGCTCGTCAACCTCGTCGTCGGCGCCGGCCGCACCGGCGACCTCGTCGCCATCGCCAACCGGATGGCGGATGTCGCTGCAGAGCGCGAGGAGATGACGATCGCCGAGGTGAGGAGCGCGGTCGACCTCGACGCGGAGACGGTCGACCGACTCGAGACCAGGCTCGCCGAGGTGACCGGCAAGCGGGTGAAGGCAAAGGTCGTCGTCGACCCAGACCTGGTCGGCGGCGTCGTGACGAAGCTCGGAGACACGGTCTTCGACGGGTCGGTGAAGAGCCGGCTCCAGGATCTGCGAGAGGCATGGGGATAGCCGATGGCTGAGATGACACTTGATCCCGGCGACATCACTGCAGCGCTGCGCCGCAATCTCGAGGCATGGACGCCGTCCGTGGAGTCCGAGACCGTCGGCTACGTGACGTCGGTCGGGGACGGGGTCGCCCGTGTCGAGGGTCTTCCGAATGCGATGGCCAGCGAGCTCCTCGAGTTCCCCGGGGGACTCATCGGTATCGCCCTCAACCTCGACGAGGAGTCCATCGGCGCGGTCATCATGGGCGACTCCTCCGGAATCGAAGAAGGAGACGAGGTCACCTCGACGGGGCGCGTCCTTTCGATTCCCGTCGGCGACGGTCTTCTCGGACGGGTCGTGGACCCGCTGGGGAATCCGATCGACGGGAAGGGGCCGATCGAGGCGACGGAGCGTCGCTTCCTCGAGGTGCAGGCACCGTCGGTCGTCATGCGCCAGCCCGTGAAGGAACCGCTGCAGACCGGGATCAAGGCGATCGATGCGATGACGCCCATCGGGCGCGGCCAGCGCCAGCTCATCATCGGCGACCGCCAGACGGGCAAGACGGCGCTCGTCGTCGACACGATCATCAACCAGCGTGAGACCGACGTGAAGTGCATCTACGTCGCGATCGGGCAGAAGGCTTCGACGGTCGCCGAGGTTGCCGAAGCGCTCGAGGAGGCCGGGGCGCTGGACTACACCGTCATCGTCAACGCGACCGCGTCCACGGCTGCCGCACTCCAGATGTACGCCCCCTACGCCGGGTCGGCGCTGGGCCAGTACTGGATGTACAAAGGAGAGCACGCCCTCGTCATCTTCGACGACCTCTCCAAGCAGGCCGTGGCGTATCGCGAGATCTCGCTGCTGCTGCGGCGCCCCCCGGGGCGCGAGGCGTACCCCGGCGATGTCTTCTACCTGCACAGCCGGCTTCTCGAGCGATGCGCCAAGCTCTCCGAGGAGCTCGGCGGTGGATCGCTGACGGGGCTGCCCATCATCGAGACGAAGGCCAACGACGTGTCGGCGTACATCCCGACGAACGTCATCTCGATCACCGACGGGCAGATCTTTCTGGAGACCGACCTCTTCTTCTCCGGCATCCGGCCGGCCATCAACGCCGGGATCTCGGTGTCGCGAGTCGGGGGGAACGCCCAGGTGAAGGCGATGAAGGCGGTGGCGGGTCCGTTGCGGCTCAACCTCGCCCAGTTCCGGGAGTTGGAGGCCTTCGCCGAGTTCGGCTCCGAGCTGGATGCGGCTTCACTCGCCCAGCTCGAGCGAGGCAGGAGGGTCGTCGAGGTGCTCAAGCAGGGCCAGTTCGCCCCGGTGCCCGTCGAGGAACAGGTCGCGGCGATCTTCGCCGTCACCGAAGGCCACCTCGACGACATCCCGGTGGCGGACATCGCGACGGCCGAGACCGAGCTGCGCGAATTCATGAGGACGCGTTACTCCGGACTCCTGAGCCAGATCGCCGACACGGGGGAGCTCCCGGAGAGCGAGCTCGTCGCCGCCATCTCCGAGTTCAAGGCGTCGAGGGGCGGCGCGGACACCCCGGCCGAGGACTGACGGGCAACCATGGCTTCCGCCGAGCTCAGGCAGATCCGGCGCAGGATCAGGTCCGTCCAATCGACGATGAAGATCACCCGCGCGATGGAGCTCATCGCGACGTCGCGGATCGCCAAGGCTCAGGTTCGCGTTGCCCGGGCGCAGCCGTACACGAACAAGATGACCGACGTCATCCGCAACATCGCTGCCGCCGGCGGGCTCCGTCACCCCCTGCTCGAGCGGCGCCAGGTGAGGACCATTGGCGTCGCCGTCGTCAGCTCGGACCGGGGTCTCGCCGGCGGCTACAACTCCAACGTCATCCGCATGGCGGAGCGGGCGATGATGGCGCATCGTGCCAACGAGCGCCCGATCCGGCTCTACGTCGTCGGCAGGAAGGCGCTCGGCTACTTCCGCTACCGCCGCTACCCGATCGAGCACTCCTTCCTCGGTGTCACCGACACGCCCGGATACGGTGACGCCCGTGCGATTGCCAACATCGTCCTCGACGACTACGAGGAGGGGGCGATCGACGCGCTCGAGGTCTACACGACGAGGTACGTCTCGGCGCTCACCCAGACGCCGGTGCACTGGCCGCTGCTGCCCATCGAACCGCCCGAGGTCGAGGCCTCAGCAGGCTGCTCCCTCGCTACCTGGAGGGGACCGTCTTCGGGATCCTCCTGGAGGCGTCGGCGTCCGAGCACGCCGCCCGGCGCCGGGCGATGAAGGCGGCTACCGAGAACGCCGAGGAGCTGACCAGGGTCCTGACCCGGGAAGCCAACCAGGCCCGGCAGGCCGAGATCACCACCGAGATCTCTGAGATCGTGGGCGGTGCCGAGGCCCTCGCACGAGGTTGATCAGTGAGACTGGAGAGAACGCAACGATGACCACAACCACCCTCGCCTCAGGGCGCGTCGTCAAGGTCGCCGGGCCGGTCGTCGACGCCGAGTTCCCACCGGACGCGATGCCCGAGATCCTGAACGCCCTCGAGATCGACCTCGAGATCGGCGACAGGACCAGCACCGTCATCTGTGAGACGGCGCAGCATCTCGGCGGGAGCCGGATCCGTGCGATCGCGCTCGCCCCGACCGACGGTCTCGTCCGCGGCGCCGAGGTGCGCAACACTGGTGGCCCGATCACCGTTCCGGTCGGTGACCAGACGCTCGGGCACCTCTTCAACGTCTGGGGTGATTCGCTGGACGATCCCGATGCCGAATTCCCCGGCGAGCGGTGGCCGATTCACCGTCCCCCTCCGCTGTTCGAGGACGTGCAGCCGACGAAGGCGATCTTCGAGACGGGGATCAAGGTCATCGACCTTCTCAGCCCCTACCTGCAGGGGGGCAAGATCGGCCTCTTCGGTGGCGCCGGGGTGGGCAAGACGGTCCTCATCCAGGAGATGATCCGCCGCGTCGCCGAGCAGCATGGTGGCGTGTCGGTGTTCGCCGGGGTGGGGGAGCGGACCCGGGAGGGGAACGACCTGTTCCTCGAGATGACCGAGTCGGGCGTGCTCGAGCGGGCCGCTCTCGTGTTCGGCCAGATGGACGAGCCCCCGGGGGTGCGGCTGCGGGTCGCCCTGTCGGCGCTGACGGTCGCCGAGTACTTCCGCGACGTTCAGCGACAGGACGTGCTGCTGTTCATCGACAACATCTTCCGGTTCACCCAGGCCGGCTCCGAGGTGTCGACCCTGCTGGGCCGGATGCCGTCCGCGGTGGGGTACCAGCCGACGCTGGCGGGTGAGATGGGCATCCTCCAGGAGCGCATCACCTCCCTGAAGGGTCGGTCGATCACCTCCATGCAGGCGATCTACGTCCCGGCGGACGACATCACCGACCCCGCGCCGCACACGGCCTTCGCCCACCTCGACGCGACGACGGTGCTCAGCAGGCCGCTCACGGCCCTCGGCATCTACCCCGCCGTCGACCCGCTCGACTCGACGAGCCGTGCTCTCGATCCGCAGATCGTCGGCGACCACCACTACGGTGTCGCCCGTCGGGTGCAGCAGATCCTCCAGCGCTACAAGGACCTGCAGGACATCATCGCGATCCTCGGCATCGACGAGCTGTCCGAGGAGGACAAGCTCATCGTGGCGAGGGCCCGTCGTATCCAGCGGTTCCTCTCCCAGCCGATGTTCGTCGCCGAGCAGTTCACGGGCCAGGCCGGGGTGTACACGCCGCTCGACGAGACGATCGCATCCTTCCAGGCGGTCATCGAAGGGGAGATGGACGACCTGCCCGAGCAGGCGTTCTACATGACTGGCGGCGCCGACCACGCCAGGGCGAAGGCGAAGACGATCGAGGCCGGTTGATGCCGGATCATCCCCTCTTCGCCGTCGACGTCGTCACCCCCGAGTCCATCGTGTGGTCGGGAGAGGCCGAGTTCATCTCGGCGCGTACGACGGAGGGGGAGATCGGCATCTACGCCGCCCACGAGCCGCTCATGGCCGCCCTCGCCACCGGTGCCGTGCAGATCCACGCCGAGGACGGGGTCACCTCCGTCGGCATCCACGGCGGATTCCTCCAGATCTTCAAGGACCAGGTGACGCTTCTCACCGATCGCGCCGAGATCACCGCCGGTGACCGGGACGAGGCCCTCCGCCTCGCCGAGGAGCTCGCCGCGCTCGAAGCGGACGAGGGGGACGAGGCGCCGTAGCACCCGGCCCTGCCGGGTGAGCCGTCGCGATCAGCCTTTGACGACGCCGAGCGGTCGCAACCGGGCGACCTTGGCGGCAAGCCCGGAGCGGTGGCACACGTCGACCACCTCGTCGACGTCCTTGTAGGCGTAGGGAGCTTCCTCGGAGAGCAGGCGGACCGAACCCGGTCGGATGGCGATGCCGTCCTCCTCGAGCCTGCGGCGCACCTCGGCGCCGGTCTCGCGTCGCTTCGCCTTCTTCCTGCTCATCACCCGTCCCGCGCCGTGGGCGGCGCTGGCGAACGCCGGGTTGGTGTCGGTGCCCCGCAGCACCCACGACGCGGTGCCCATGCTCCCCGGGATGAGGACGGGCTGGCCCCACGCACTCAGATCGGCGGGGAGGTCTCGATGGCCCGGCCCGAAAGCACGGGTCGCGCCTTTGCGGTGCACGCAGAGCCAGACGGCGCGACCCCCGACGTCGTGCTCCTCGAGCTTGGCGAGATTGTGGGCGACGTCGTAGACGAGGCGCATCCCCGTCTCGCGCTCCGACGTGGCGAAGCCGGCGGCGAAAGCGCGCCTCGCTTCGTGGGCGAGGACGTGGCGGTTCGCCCAGGCGAAGTTCGCCGACGCTGACATCGCCCCGAGGTACGCGGCACCCTCCGCAGAGTCGACGGGGACACACGCGAGCTGACGGTCCGGGACGGTGATCCCGTGGCGAGCCATCGCCGTGCCGAGGAGGCGGAGCTGGTCGGTGCACGTTTGGTGGCCGAACCCTCGTGACCCGCAGTGGATCATCACCGTCACCATTCCGGCGGCGAGGCCGAAGGCGGAGGCCGCGCCGCGGTCGTGGACGGCGTCCACGACCTGGACCTCGAGGAAGTGATTCCCGGCGCCGAGGGACCCCAGCTGGCCGCCGCCGCGCTCGAGGGCCCGGCCGCTGATCGCATCGGAGTCGGCCCCCGCCGACACCCCACCCTCCTCACATCGGGCGAGGTCGTCCTCCCATCCGTAGCCGGCAGCGAGCACCGCCTCCGCCCCTGAGAGGAGCACGTCCGCGACGAGGGCGCGGTCGGCGATCGATCCCTTGCCGAGACCTCTCGGGATACGCCGGTCGAGTTCAGCCATCACCGCATCGCGGTGCGCCTCGAAATCCGCCTCGGTGAACGCCGAGGCGAGGAGGCGGACGCCGCAGCAGATATCGAACCCGACGCCGCCCGGAGACACGACGCCCCCGTCGTCGACTGCGGTCGCGGCAACGCCTCCGATGGGGAATCCGTAGCCCCAGTGGATGTCGGGCATCGCGATCGAGGCTTCGACGATGCCGGGGAGATGGGCGACGTTCGCGACCTGCCGGACCGCCTGTTCCTCCCTCGCCCCGGCGAGGAGCGCCTCGGATGCGTAGACGCGGCCGGGTACTCGCATGCCCTCGAGCGGTGCGATCTCCCACACGTCCGCGGAGACGTGCCTCAGGTCCATCACCCCAACTCTGACACGCCCGGGCCGGCGTGTCTCGCGCTCAGACGTCGAAGATGACCCTGCCCCACCACTTCTCCCCGGCGCGTTCGACGCGGAGATCGTGGTACGTCACGGCTTTGATGGGTGGGCCGCGCAGCTCGACGCCGGAGAGAGGGCACGTCTCGGCCGTCACCGTCGCCTCAGTCGTGGTGGCGTCGATGGAGATCGCCCGGATCGCCGCGTCGCCGGACTCGGACACATAGAGCAGCTCGGAGAGGATGTCGACGGCGAGCTCGTCGATTGCAGGTGAGGAGATCGTGAACTGGATCGACCCCGTTGCCGGCCGGCGGGCGACCGCATCCATGTCCCACGTGAGGTCGAACATGCCGTGGGCGAGGGCCTCGAGCAGCTCCGAGAGCGTGTCCGCCTCCGCCTCGATCCCGGTATCTGCGGTGTGGTCGAGGATCCGGTAGCTGGGCATGCCGACAGGCTATCGGTCCCGCAGTCCTGTCTCCCCCGTGACGCGCCGGGGACCGTCCGGGCGGCGTCGCACTCCCGTCAGTCCGTCAGCGGTCGCACACCTGCGCGAGCGTCCAGTAGGGGTTGATCGCCCGGCCACCGCCGGGGTGGATCTGGAAGTGCGTGTGGTACGCCCCGCCCCGGGCGTTCCCGGTGTTCCCGACGTACCCGATGAGCTGACCCTGCGAGACCCTCGTGCCGGTCTGGATGCCGCTCGCCCACCCGTCGAGGTGGGCGTAGTAGTACGCGTTGCCGTCGTCCCCGTACAACCACACGGCGATGCCGCCGAGCCCGCCCGTCCTGGTCCGCAGCGAACCGCCGATGACGGCGACGACGTTTGTCCCCCGTGACGAGAAGATGTCGGTGCCCTTGTGGGTCCGGCCCCCCGAGCGGGGTGCTCCCCAGTCGTTGCGGAAGTACAGCGGTGTGGCCTGCGGGCAGATGAGACCGCCGATCGAGCGTCCGTCGCTGCCGTTCGACTTCGCCTCGGCAGCGCGCCGCTTCGCCTCCTCCTCGGCTCGTCTGCGGGCCAGTTCAGCCTCCCAGAGCTTTCGGGCCTCATGGGCGGCGGCGTCCTGTCGGTTGAACTCTTCCCGGGCGAGTTCGAGGACGAGGTTGACCTGCTCCAACGCCAGCTCCGCCTCTGCCTGCAGCGCTTCGAGCTCGGCTCGGTCGGCTTCGAAGCGCTGGGTGAGGCGCTCGAGCTCGCGGGAGACGGCTCTCAGGCGCTCGAGGGAGGCCACGTTCAGCTCACCGGCGCGGTCGAGGATGGTCTGGCGGGCGACGACGTCCTGGATCGAGTCGGCCTCCAGCGCGACGTCGACGACGGTCGGCGTGCGGTTGATGTACGCCTCGACGACGAGCCGGCGGGCGGACGCCTCGAGCCCTGCTACCTCCGCCTGGTCGCGCGAGATGCGGCTCTCGAGGCGCTCGACCTGATAGGAGACATCGAAGATCTCCTCGCTGAGCTCGTCGTAGTAGTCGATTGCCTCGGCGACCTGCTGCTTGACCTCGACGAGCCTGGCGTACGCAGCGTCCCGCTCGGCATTGGCGCGCTCGACCGCCTCCTCCGTCTGCCCGGTCGCAGCGGGGACGAAGACGACGCTCGCCGCCACGGCGGCGAGGAGGAGGATGATCGGCCGTTGGCGCTTCGGTTCGCCGAACACGGCAGGGAGGTTATACGGAGCGGGCTGCTGGGCGAAACCGTGCGCGACGATCGTGGCCCATTCCGGGGGCCGGCGACGCCCGCCGCAGCCGGGTCATTCGCCCTCGTCGATGCGGGCGACGAAGCGCTGCACCTGCTCGGGGAGCACGCGGCCGACGGCGTCGGCGACGAGCGGGAAGAACAGTGCGGAGAGGGTGCCCCGCGACACGATGCGCAGCGTCACGACGAGACGGGTGCCATCCCCGTTGCGGTCCATCTTCGTCGTGAGGGTCCCGGCGACCTCGCCACCGTCGAGGTCGAGCCGCATGAGACGGTCGCGTTCGGCCTCGATGACCTCGGCGGTGCCGCGGTATCGCGTGGGACCGACATGAGCACTCCACCGGTACGAGACGAGGTCGCCGGCTTCGTCGTGAACCGGATCCCAGACCTCTTCGACCGGGCCGATCCCGGCCCAGGTCTCGACCTGCTGGAGGCGCTCCCAGACCTCGTCGACGCTGCGGCTCGTGGCCGCTTCGTGGGAGAACGTCGCATTCGGCATCGGCGCCGCGAGAGCGTAGTGCCGGAGCACGAAACGGCGCGGCCGCTCACCCGGGTCGCGAAAACCTCGTCAGCCGTTGTCTGGCGCTGTTCGCGGTTGTCGTTATCCTTACGGGCTCATGCGCAGGCGTTTCTTGCTCTCACTGCTCGCAAGCGATCTCGCCGCCCTCGCCGTGGGTCTCGTCGTGGCCTCGCTGCTCGTCTTCGACACCACGCTCGCGTGGAACGCGAGCGTTCCCCCCGGCGCGTCCGTGTGGCCGCTGGTGTCGCTGCTCGCGGCCGGGATGTTCCTCGGCTCGTACGCGAGCAGGCGGATGTGGGCGCGCGGCGCCCCCCGACCTTCGTACGGACGCGGCTTTGCCATCGTGACGTTTGCCGGCGTCTTCACCTCGGTCGGCGTCCTCGTCAGTCGGGTCTACTTCTCCCGCCCCTTCCTCGCAACGGCGCTCGGCGTGACGCTGCTCCTCGCCCTGTCGCACCGGGCGGTGCGGCGGCGCAGGCCGTGGTCGGAGGCCATGATCCTCGTGACCGGGGAGAAGGGCCTCGTCGACGACATGCGCGACGCCGACCACGCCGACGTGCTGAGCGTCTTCGACCCGGGCGGCGAGCCGCCGACGGACCCCACCGACACCGACGCCACCCTCGTCGTCGACCTCAGGCCGGTCATGGCGGACCGGATGGCGCAGTTCGTGTCGTCGTGGAACCTCGCCGGCTACCGGGTCCGACCGCTCGCCACCGTCTACGAGGAGCACACCGGACGGCTGCCGATCGTCCATCTCGCCGAGGGCTGGGAGTTGACGGCACCGGTCGCCCGCAACGAGTACGCGCCGCTCAAACGCGGCGTCGACATCCTCTTGACCGTGGCGGCGGCGCCGCTGTGGGTTCCGCTGGGCGCCCTCATCTGGGTCGCCGTCAAGCTCGACTCCCGTGGCCCGGCGATCTACCGGCAGGAGCGGGTCGGCAGGGAGGGGGAGCACTTCACGCTCATGAAGTTCCGCACCATGGTGCTCGACGCCGAGCGCGACGGGCCCCGGTTCGCCTCCCGCGGCGATGCGCGGATGACTCGCGTCGGCCGGTGGCTGCGACGGTTCCGCATCGACGAGCTGCCGCAGCTGTGGAACGTGCTCCGGGGAGATCTCTCCCTCGTCGGTCCCCGCCCCGAACGACCCGTCTTCACCGATCAGTTCGAGCAGTCGATCCCGTTCTACGGCTACCGGCACCTCATCCGGCCGGGAGTGACCGGCTGGGCGCAGGTGAACTACGGATATGCCGACGGTGAGGCCGACGCGGTCGACAAGCTCACGTACGACCTCTACTACGTCAAGCACATGTCGCCGTGGCTCGACCTGCACATCCTCGGCAAGAGCATCTGGACGGTGCTCTCGGGCTTCGGCGCGCAGTAGGCATCCACGCCGTGCGATGACGCACCGGCCGCGCGGCCGGCACCTACGCTGGCGCCATGGATGAGCCTCGCACCTGGCCTGCCGTCTCGGTTGTCATGCCGGCACGCGATGCCGCCGCGTCGGTCTCCGATGCGATGCGCGCCGTCCTCTCCCAGGCGTACCCGGGTGATCTCGAGCTCGTTGTCGCCGTCGCCGCCGGCTCCGACGACACGAGGTCGGCGGCGCTCGAGGTCGCCAACGGCGATCCCCGGGTGATCGTGCTGGAGAACCCCGAAGGCACCGCGTCATCGGGGCTCAACGTCGCGATCCGGAGGTGCCGCGGCGACGTCATCGTCCGCTGCGACGCTCAGGCCCTCCTGCCGGCCGACTACGTGTTGCGGGCGGTAGGCACGCTCGAGGAAACGGGCGCCGACGTGGTCGGCGGGACACAGGCGGCTTCCGGCACGACCCCGCTCGAGCGCGCCATCGCCATCGCGATGACGACACCGGTCGGCACCGGCGGGCCTCGGTTTCGCGTCGGCGGCGAGGCCGGGCCGACCGACACGGTGTACCTCGGCGTGTTCCGCCGCAGCACCCTCGGGGCAGTGGGTCTGTTCGACGAGGCGATGGTGAGGAACCAGGACTACGAGCTCAACCACCGGATCCGCAGCGAAGGCGGCACCGTGTACTTCGACCCCGAGCTGACCGTGGCGTACCGGCCCCGGCATTCGCTGCGGGGCCTCTGGAGCCAGTACTACGGCTACGGGACCTGGAAGCGGCGAATGCTGCGGAGGCACCCGGAGTCGATCCGGGCGCGCCAGCTCGCCGCTCCGCTGCTCGTCATCGGGCTCGTCGCGTCGCTCGTCGTCGCCTTCACTCCCTGGCGTGCGCTCGCCATCGTCGTACCCGGGGCGTACACGCTCGCCCTCCTCGTCACGGCTGGCTTCGAGCTCAACCGGCGACGAGATGCGGCGGCGCTGCTCGCTCCTGCGGCCGTGGCGACGATGCATCTGGCGTGGGGCATCGGGTTTCTCGGATCTGACGGCTCGGCGCCGACGCCCCGGATTCCCGGGCTCGACGGCTGAGGCGACGGCTGCTCAGAGCTGCGCGGCTCGGGCGACCGCCTCGTCCAGGCGGGCGGGCCCAGCGGTCGCGTACGGCTCACGGCCGGCGGCGATGGCGGCCATCGTCGCTGCGGCGGCGGACCGGGCCCCGGCGACGAGCCGGGCCGGATAGCCGAGCTCGGCACGGTGGGCGGCGAACTCGTCTTCGTCGAGCAGCTCGGGTTCGCCGTGGCCCCTCCGGACGACGACGTCGAGATCGAGATCGATCATCCGCACCGTGTTCCCCTCCCAGAGTGGGGGTGTGTTGATGTCGACGTAGGTGGTGTAGGCACCGTCTGCGTTCCAGATCGGAGTGACCCAGGCCCGGGCCGACACGAGCTTGACGAAGACCGACTCTGCCGGCTGCGGGGGATCGGCGCCGCGAGTGCACAGCGTGCCGGCGGGCGCCCACAGCCACACGCCGTGCTCGTCCTCCCCGAGTCGGTACATGTCGTAGTGCCAGTGGGGAAGGTCGGGGTACTTGCGGAAGTCCACGTGCACGATTCCGCTCATGGCGAGAGCCGGCGGATCGACCACCTCGTCCCGTCGCGCCCGAACTCGATGCGATCGTGCATCCGATCCCGCCTCCCCTGCCAGAACTCGATGCGGTCGGCCACGAGCCGGTACCCGCCCCAATGCGGCGGCCGGGCGACCGGGTCCTCACCCACGGTGGCCGCGACGGCGCTGAACCGCTCCTCGAGCGCGCGGCGATCGTCGACCGGCTCCGACTGGCTCGAGGCGACGGCGGCGATCTGTGCTCCCCGCGGGCGGGACACGAAATACGCGTCGGACGCAGAGGTGGTGAGCCGGCCGACGGTGCCCTCGGCCCGCAGCTGCCGGTGCATCGTGACCCACGTCAGCGAGATCGCGGCACGCGGGTTCGCCTCGAGCTCGCGACCCTTGCGGGACGCGTAGCTCGTGTACCAGACGAAGCCGTCGTCGATCGCCTTCAGCAGCACGGTGCGCACCGAGGACAGCCCGGTGGCGGTCGCCGTGGCGAGACTCATCGCGTTCGGCTGCGGCACCCCGGCGGCGATGGCATCGTCGAACCAGCGCCGTGCCGCATCCATCGGGTCTCCCCCGAGATCCCCAGGCTCGAGGCCCGAGGTGTCGTAGTCGTCCCTCATCCCGGCGAGGTCGGAGGCCATGGGATCGACGCTAGCGACGCACCGGGGATCCGCGGTGCGATGCCGCTCCGCTCAGGACGCCGTCCAGGTCCCCGTCGAGCGGATGAGCTCTGCGAGGTCTCCGGGACCGCGGGCCGCCTGCGCTTCGACGAGCTGGCGCTGGACGGCGTCGGCGTACGTCTCGTGGCTGACGGCGCGGAAGACCCCCACCGGCGTGGGCCCGTAGGGCCCGTGCGAGAGTCTGCTGAGGGCGAACGCGGCACTCGGGTCAGGGTCCGTCGGGTCGTGGACGTGGACGGCATCGAGACCGACATCGGCGATCTTGACGACCTTTGCCCCATGCGGTCCCAGCATGACTCCGTACTCGTTGTCCGGCCCGAAGACGACGTGCTGGCCGGCGACGAGGTTGATGCGGTTCTCGTCGCGCTCGGCTCGCCCCGTCAGTTGGATGAACGCTTTGTCGTTGAAGACGTTGCAGTTCTGGTAGATCTCGACCAGGGCGGCCCCTTGGTGCTCGAGGGCAGCCTGCAGCATCCGGGTCGTGTGGGGGCGGTCCATGTCGATCGTACGGGCGACGAAGCTCGCCTCGGCGCCCAGGGCGAGGCTCACCGGGTTGAACGGCGTCTCGACCGAACCCGTCGGACTCGTCTTCGTCCGCTTGCCCACCTCCGACGTCGGCGAGTACTGGCCCTTGGTGAGGCCGTAGATCTGGTTGTTGAAGAGCAGCAGCTTGATGTTGATGTTCCGCCGCATCGCGTGGATGAGGTGGTTGCCGCCGATGGAGAGCGCGTCGCCGTCACCGGACACGACCCACACGGTGAGGTCGGGATTGGCGGCCGCGATGCCGCTGGCAATCGCCGGGGCCCTGCCGTGGATCGAGTGGATCCCGTACGTGTTCATGTAGTACGGGAACCGGGAGGCGCACCCGATCCCTGACACGAAGACGTGCTTCTCCCGGGCGACGTCGATTGAGGCGAGGAAGTTCTGCACCGAGGCGAGGATCGTGTAGTCACCACAGCCGGGGCACCACCGAACCTCCTGGTCCGTCTGGAAGTCGCCGCGCTCGTACCGGGTCGTGGTCATGACGCCTCCTTCCCGTCCAGGATCTCGATGATCTTCTGCGAGATCTCCGCCGTCTTGAACGGGAGGCCCTGGATCTTCGGGTAGCTGATGGCGTCGATGAGGAACTCGGCACGGATGAGCCGGGAGAGTTGCCCCCGGTTGAGCTCGGGGACGAGGACCTTCGGGAAGCGCCGGAGAAGCTCGCCGATGTTGCCGGGGAGCGGGTTCAGGTGACGGAGGTGGACGTGTGCCACCCGGTACCCTCGCGGAATACGTGCCGCCCCACCCGACGACGAGGAGGTCGCCGTCCTCGGCGCCGTGGACTTCGGCGTCGGGGATGTCCGCGGCGATGCGCGCCATCTTCTCCTCGCGGAGGAGCGTCATGTGCTCGTGGTTCTCCGGGTCGTACGAGACGTTGCCGGTGAGGTCGGCATGCTCGAGCCCCCCGATCCTGTGCTCGAGGCCCGGTGTTCCCGGGATCGCCCACGGCCTCGCCATGGTGGTGGGGTCCCGGGCGTAGGGGAGGTAGTCGCCGTCGTCCCCATTCCCCTTCGTGGCGAACGTGACGCCGAACTCGGGAAGATCGGCGACGTCGGGCAGCAGCCACGGCTCCGAGCTGTTGGCGACGTAGCCGTCCGACATGAGCATGACCGGAGTCATGTACGTGACGGCGAGCCGGGTGGCTTCGATGGCGGCATCGAACGCGTCGCCGGGCGAGCGCACCGCGACGACCGGCAGCGGCGCCTCCCCGTGCCGCCCGTAGAGGGCGAGGAGGAGGTCGGCCTGTTCGACCTTCGTCGGCATCCCGGTCGACGGACCGGCGCGCTGGACGTTGACGATGACGAGCGGCAGCTCGACCTGGAAGGCCAGGCTGATCGTCTCACTCTTGAGGGCGACGCCGGGACCCGAGGTCCCGGTAGCGCCGAGGTGGCCGGCGAACGACGCACCGAGGGCGACGCCGACTGCGGCGATCTCGTCTTCGGCCTGGAGCGTGCGCACCCCGAAGTTCTTGTGCCCCGCCAGCTCCTCGAGGATCGTCGACGCCGGCGTGATCGGGTACGAGCCGTAGAAGAGGGGCAGCTTCGCCGCCTGTGCCCCGGCGATGAGACCCCACGCCAGCGCCTGGTTGCCGGTGACGTTCGTGTACGTACCCGGTGCGAGCTTCGCCGGCTCCACCTCGTAGGTGTGGTGGAACTCCTCGGTGGTGATCCCGAAGTTGTACCCGGCCCGGAACGCCGCGACGTTGGCTTTGGCGACCGGGTTGTCGGGGCCGAACTTCTCGTTGACCCAGTCGATCACCGGTTGGGTGGGCCGGTTGAACATCCACGAGATGAGGCCGAGGGCGAAGAAGTTCTTGGAGCGCAGCACGGCGCGGCCCTTCACTCCGCTGTCGGCGACGGCGAGCTTCGTCAGCTCCTCCATCGGAGCGGTGAGCACGCGGTAGCTCGCAAGGGTGCCGTCCTCGAGCGGGTTGGCCTCGTAGCCGGCCTTCGTGAGGTTGCGCTCGTCGAAGGCGTCGGAGTTGACGAGGACGAGCGCACCGGGCACGGCGTCTGCGAGGTTGGCCTTGAGCGCCGCCGGGTTCATCGCGATGAGCACGTCCGGGTTGTCCCCGGGGGTGAGGATGTCCCAGTCGGCGATGTGGACCTGGAACGACGAGACACCGGGCAGCGTGCCGGCCGGGGCCCGGATCTCGGCGGGGAAGTTGGGGAAGGTGGCGAGATCGTTGCCGAACAGCGCAGAGGAAGCGGTGAACCGCGCACCCGTCAGCTGCATCCCGTCGCCGGAGTCGCCGGCGAACCGGATGACCACGTTGTCGCGCTTCTCACGCTGGGAGGGTTCTGGGGGGGCGAGCGTCTCCTCTGACACTTCCTTGCTCCTGGTCGTCGCCGTCTCTGCGGCCGGATGTCGTCCTGGTCGTGACGTTACAACCCGCCGGGGCGAGCTGAACCCCTCCCGGCGGACGGTCGCAGTCTATGTGCCCTCCGGGCGCTTCCTGACGACCGGGACACGTCGGGGCGATGGTCGATCGTCATCCGGCCCACTCCGGGGGGTCGGGGGCACCTGCGAGGTCGGCGGCCTCGAGCGCGGCCCCGATCTCGAGCAGCCGGTGTTCCCCCCATGCGGGGCCGATGAGCTGCAGCGAGGGGGGCGGTCTGCCGCCGGCCGCGAGTGGGAGGGCGAGCGCAGGGAGGCCGGTGTTGTTGACGAGGGCGGTGAACCGTGACAGCGGCACCCGATACGGTAGATCGGCGCCACCGACCTCGATCGTCGGAACGCCGATGTGCTTGCGGAGCGCCCCGACCGTGGGGGTCGCCAGGGCATCGCAGGAGGCGAGCGCCCGCTCGGCGGCGTGGCGCACCGCCCGGCGCCAGCGCAAGGCGTCGAGGTACTCGGAGCCACCGACCTCGAGTGTGGCGGCGATGCGCGCCGAGACCTCGGGCCCGTAGCCATCGGGATCGTTTCGCCACCGCTCCCCGTGGAGGGCGGCGACTTCGAACGAGTAGGAGGCGTCGATCTCCGCCGACGGGGCGAGGACGTCGTCCTCGAAGTGGTGGATCCGTACCCCGGCGTCCTCCATCGCGTCGAGCGCCGACGCGAACGCGTCGGCAACCGCTGCGGTGACGAGGCCGTCGACCCACGGATGGGGGACCCCAACGGTGAGGCTCCCGAGATCGGCCGGGTCCCCCGGCGCCGTCACCGATCGCGGGGCCGACCATGGGTCGAGCGGGTCGTGGCCGCCGATGGCGACGTAGGCGGCGGCGACGTCGGCGACGGTCCTCCCCAGCGGCCCGACGGTGTCGAGCGAGGCCGCCAGCGGGAACACCCCTCGAATCGAACCGCGGCCGTGGGTGACCTTGAGACCGAAGACGCCGCAGAGCGCCGCCGGCACCCGAATGGAACCACCGGTGTCGGTTCCCAGTGCGATCGGGACGACGCCGGCGGCGACGGCGGCCGCCGATCCTCCCGACGAGCCGCCGGGGGAGAGATCGCGGTCCCACGGATTCCGAACCGGGCCGAACCAGGGGTTCTCGCTGGAGAACCCGAAGGCGAACTCGTGGAGCCCGGTGCGGCCGACGACCACGGCGCCAGCCGCTTCGAGGGCCGCGATGCACGGTGCGGTCTCGGTAGCCGGTGCCACGGTGAACCCGCTGCCGCATGTCGTGACCCTTCCCGCGTGGTCGATGAGGTCCTTGATCGCCACTGGCACGCCGGTGAGCGGGCCCGGTACATGCCCGGTGGCGACGGCGGTGTCGATCTCAGCCGCCCGCTCTCTGGCGCGCTCGACGTCGACGTGGGTGAACGCGTTGATGTGGTCCTCGGAGGCGAGGGCGGCGCGCAGGCTGTGGTCGACCGCGTCGGCGGCCGGTCGCTCACCCGAGCGGACCTCGCCGGCGATCGCCTCGGCGGTCGGGGGCCGGCGGGCGGGATCGAGAAGGGGGCCGTTCATTCCCAGCTCAGCGTGCCCACGGTCGGGAACACGGAGATCCAGAGGCGGCCCGGTGGTATCGACACCGGAGACCCGTCGTTCATGACGAGCTCGAACGGCTCGCCGATGCTGCCCCGCTGCCACGTCGCCTCGACGAACCCACCTTCGCTGAAGAGGATCGCCTGGCCGGTTCCGAGTGTGTCGAGCGCCGGGACGGAGCTTCCGCTCCTGCCGCCCCCGGGCCGCGCCGTGTACCGCCGAGCGGTGAGGACGAGCAGCGTGTCGAACGCGACCTGGTCGTTCTCGCCGTCGACATCCCGCCAGTCGTGGGGTTGCGTCCCGGCGAAGCGGAGGTACTGCTCGCCGTCGTACTCCCAGCGCACCGTGGTGGCGTTCGACCAGCGCAACGTGACCGCCGTCGCCGGCCCGGCGGACTCCGGCGGATCTCCGAAGTCGAACCACCGCTCCGGGGGGTCGTCGGAGAACGCGAGGCGGTCGGCGCGCGCTCGCATGCCTTCGGTCGTGCCGAACAGCGTCCGCTCGTACGCCCGGCCGTTGCGAGGGATGCGGAAGGTGTTGGGGTCGGTCTCGCCGATGTACGGCACGTCGGCGGCCCGGACGATGGACTTGATCCAGGCCTGGCCGCCGGAGATCTGGAGCGTTGCGTCGAGCGGCTTGACGAGGGTGGGGTCTGTGGGCCTCACCGACCGGATCGGACCGACGTACTCGCTGTCGGATTGGAGGAACAGGGCGATGAACCTCGTGAGCCCCGCCTCGACGAGCAGCTCGTAGACGGCGTCCGCCTCCTGGAGGCCGCTCTGGGGTCTCGCGTCGGGATGGTTGTCGATCTTCACCGCGAGCACCCGGCGCTCGATCGTCGAGACATCCTCGACGCCGACGCCGTTGAGGGGGGACTGCGGTAGCGGCGGGAGCGTCGTGGTGGTCGTCGACGTGGTGGTCGTCGTGGTCGGGGCCGCCGTCGTGGTCGGGGCTGCCGTCGTCGTCACCGGGGCGAGCGTCGTGAGGGCGGTCGTCGTCGAGGGCTCGGCTGCTTCGGAGCCGCTGCATGCTGCGGCGATGAGGGACGCAGCGACCACGAGCGCACCAACGCTGCGGATCTTCACGGCCGGGGAGTGTATACCCGGCACGGGAGTACGCGGCACCTGTTCGGTGCCCGGGCGGGTGCGCCTGCTCATCCCCACAGCGTCGGCGCCTCGAGCCCCGCACCTGAGCGCCTTTGCGCCACGCCACCCCGCTACGGTTCGTTCGTGGGCGGGCGCGTCGAGTTCGTTCAGGTGGAGCTGGCCGGACTCTCCGATCCGGCCCGGTCCGCCCGCATGGCCGCCTACATGAAGACCGATGCGCCCTTCTACGGGGTCCGCAAGCCGGCTCTGGCCCCGGTCTTCAGGGAGATGCTCGCCAGGTTCCCGGTGCGATCGCGCGCCGACTACACCCGGTCGGTGCTCGAGCTGTGGGCACTGCCCCATCGTGAGGAGAAGTACCTCGCGATCGACCTCGCCCGGGCATACCCCGCGTACCGCACCATCGGCTCCATGCCGCTGTACAGGAGGCTCATCGTCGAGGGGGCGTGGTGGGACCTCGTCGACGGGGTGGCCGCCGACCTGGTGGGCGGGGTGCTCCGGGACGACCAGACCCGGGGGTCGGCGACTGTGCGGCGCTGGATCGACCACCCGGATCTCTGGCTGCGGAGGACGGCGATCATCTGCCAGCTCCGCCACCGTGCCGACACCGACGAGGCGATGCTGTTCGACTTCTGCCTGCGGCGCGCCCACGAACGCGAGTTCTTCATCCGCAAGGCGATCGGGTGGGCGCTGCGGGAATACGCCAAGACGGCCCCGGAGCAGGTGCGGGCCTTCGTGCTGGCGCACCGCGGCAGGTGGTCCGGGCTCACCTTCCGGGAGGCGACGAAGCACCTCTGACGAGCGAGCCGGGATCCCCGACCGGGATCAGCTCGCAGCCGGCTCCGACGGCATGAGGAAGAGGCGGGTGGCGATGGCTTTGCGCGTCGCCGGGCCGCTCCACGGCATCGGCACGCCGCGCCCCGTCATCCACGGCTCGATCTGGTCTGCGTAGTGCGGCGAGAGCGGGTTGCCCGACTGGCCACCCGGCAGCGAGAACCTGCTCTCGTCCCAATCGCCGACGTCCATGACCGCCCGCAGCGAAGCGATCGCGCTCGGGTTGGCGAACGGGTCGAGCGGCGGCGCCCCGGATTGCGAGATGGTGGAGAACCCGCCGCTCCATCGGAAGGGCCCGAGGTTGAAGACCCCGTCGAGCGGCGCCCGCTCGCCCGCGGGGTGGCGGAGGGTGAGGGGACGGGCGTCGCCCCACGTCCAGTTCGACCGGGCGTTCCCGAGCCGGGAGCGGATCGCCCTCTCCGCGGCGGCGAGCGCCGACGCGATCTCGTCGTCCCAGTCCTCGAACCAGCCGTCCGGCCGATCACGGAGCAGCCTGGTGAGGTGCCCGGCGCGTCGGAACGCGAACATGCTGAACGGGCTCAGTGCCGGCGGGGCGTGGCCCCGTCCCAAGACCGCCTCGCTCGACCGCGGGGCCTTCGCCGACGCTACCCGCTGCTCCATCTCGCTGAGCCACGCCACGAACACCGTCGCCGCCGCCGAGTCCGAGCTCATGTCGCCGTCCCACGCGGCGAGGAGCCGGTGCGAGGCGACGGAGTCTCCCCGCTCACCAGCCCCGAGCACGTGAGGCGCCAGGTCGACCCACGCCGGTGAGACCGTGTCGAGCTGCATGTCGAGCATTCCGCCGACGGTCCAGTCTCCGCCGGCGTCGAGCAAACCGTCGATCCGGGTGATGCGGTGGCCGTCGATCCAGTCGACACCGAGGAACGGCTCGTCGCCGACGGTGGGCCGGTTGTTGGCGCTGGCCACGTAGCCGATGTCCGGGGAGACGGTGTGGGGGAGCTCGTCGTATTCGACGCCGCCCTCCTCCCAGCCGTGCGCCGGATCCCACCCGGGGAGGGGGATCGTGCCGTAGCCGGTGCGGCGCCTAGGGGCCTGGCCGATGAGCGTCCACGCGATGTCGCCTGCGGTGTCGGCGTAGACGACGTTGAGCGAGGGACCGTGCCACCAGCGCATCTCCTCGCGGAGCTCGGCGACAGTGCGAGCCCGGTTGACGGTGGCGAGCACGCCGGCTCGGCCCGGGTCGAGCCACGTTGCGGCGATCGAGACGGCGTCCGGTGTCCGTTCCAGCGAGGCACCGATGACGGGGCCCCGCGGCGTCTCGATCACGAGCTCGGTGACGGGGGAGCCTCCCCGCACCCGGATCGTCTCGGACCGGGTGGCGCACGGCACGAAACGCTCGCCCTCCCGCACCGAGCGGCCGTCGGGCCCGATCCGCTCCAGGAACAGGTCGGTGTTGTCGACGAGGCCCGCCGTCACTCCCCATGCCACATGCTCGTTGTGCCCGACGCCGAATCCGGGTGTGCCGGCGAGGCAGGCTCCGGCGAGCCCCCACTCCGGCGTCGTGAGGTGGGCCAGGTACCAGTGAGGCGGCAGCACCGGCGCCAGGTGCGGGTCGTTGGCAACGAGGGGCCGACCCGTTGCCGTTCGCGACCCGGCGACCGCCCAGTTGTTCGAACCGCCGCCGATGCCGACCGTCTCGACGAACGCGTCGATGTCGGCGCGGAGCGCATCGACGGCGGGGCCGGCCCCGGCGCCTGGCGGGTCGGTCACCGGGTGCCACTCCGGGTAGGTCGCGTCGAGGGCCCGCAGCGCGTCCGGGCCGTCGGTGGTGAGGATCTCGAGGCGGGCGAGCTCCGAATCCCAATTCGACGCGAGCGCGAACGCCTGGACGAGGGTGAGACCGACGACGTCGGCGGCGGTGCACGTCGTCCGTTCCCCCCGTATGAGGGAGAGCTCGTGGGGCCTCGGTCCGCCGGAGGTGGCGACCGCGTTGACGCCGGCGGCGAACGCTTCCACGGCCTCCCGGTCGGGCGGGCGCATCCGTGCGACGATGCGGCGGGCGGCGTGGACGAGCCCCATCCGCCGGCTGAGGAGGTCGACGGCGAGGCCATCGGTCCCGACGAGCTCCGCCAGGGTGCCGCGCACGACGCGGCGCTGCAGCTCGAGCTGAAACGCCCGGTCCTGGCCCTGGCAGAAGCCGAGCGCGAACCAGGCATCGTGGTCGGTGACTGCGGCGATGTGGGGGATGCCGAAACGGTCGCGGCCGATCGTGACGGCGCCGTCGAGACCCTCGATGGACACGACGCCTTCGACGCGTGGTAGGCGGCGCCCGAGGACGGCACCCATGAGCCTCGTAGTGAGCTCCACGCGGGCAGGCTAGAGCCGCCGGTGGATGCCCGGCGCGTCCGGCCGCCGCCGCGGCGGGCGCGTGATGGCGGGTTCCCTCTCTACGATTGCGCCATGATCGATCCCGAGGAGCGCAGGCAGTACTGGAACGACCGCTACGGCGAGGGCTCGATCTTCGGGGCCGAGCCGAACGTGTTCGTCGCCGAGCATCTCGCCGGGCTCCCGCCGGGACGGGTCCTCGACCTCGCATGCGGACAGGGCCGCAACGCGGTGTGGCTGGCGCTTCAGGGACACGCGGTCACCGCCGTCGACCTGTCGGACGTCGCGATCGGTCAGGCGGTCGAGCGCGCCGACGCGGCTGGAGTCGAGATCCAGTTCGTCGTGGCCGACGTCATGGATTGGGATCCGGATCCCGCCGCGTTCGACGTCGTCCTCCTCAGCTACCTCCAGCTCGAGGAGGGGCGCCGGGTGGTGGCCCATCGCAAGGCCGCCGAGGCGGTTGCCCCCGGGGGGACGGTGTTCCTCATCGCCCACCACCCGGACAACATCGAACACGGCTGTGGAGGCCCTCAGGTGCCGGATGTGCTCTTCGGGGAGGCGGACCTCGCCTCGGACTTCGCCGGGTTCGACATCGTCCGCAACGAGCAAGTGCGGCGGGCCGTCGACCGCGACGGCGTCACCGGCACGGCGCTCGACGTCCTCATGATCGCCAGTCGTCCGGCTGAGTGAGCGAGGGCGGTGACGGCGTCAGAGTCGCCCGGCGCGCGCCGCCGGCCAGTACCGCCACACCACCCGCCACGGCGTGTCGCGGTTCGAGATCGGACCGATCGAGCGGCCGTCTCCCGACGAGATCGCTCGCTTGTCGCCGAGCACGAAGACCTCGTCGGGGCCGATCTCCCACCGACCATCGGGGTACGTCGGGCCGTCTGCCCACGGCTCGGCGAGTACGGCGTCGTCCGTGTGGACCTGGCCGCCGCCGATGTCGATCGACTCGCCGGGGAGACCCACGATCCGCTTCACGGTGTCGAAGCCGGGCCGGCCCGGGGCCTCGAAGACGACGATCTCCCCACGGCGGGGATGGGCCGAGCGGCGGACGGCGACGACGTAGTCGCCTGGTCGCAGCGCCGGCTCCATGGAGCGCTCGGCGATCTCGAACCGGCGCAGCCGGCCGCGGGCGAGGGCGAGACTGAGCGCGACAAGGCCCATGATCGCTCCGGCGGCGCTGCGGCGGGTTCGCACCGGCATCTCCGGGCAGTGTACGTGTGCGCTTCGCTCCGGCGGCGGAGGTGATCGCGGCACCGTGTAGGGTCGAGCCGTCCATCACGACACCGAAGCGGAGGTGAACCCGTGGGTTGGTTCAAGCCCGGCCGCGTCGCGCATGCCCATTGCGATCTCTTTTGCGGCGTCTACGACCCGGCACAGGCCATGATCGAGGCGAAGTCAGTGCTCAACTGCTGCACGAAGTACCACGCGTCCGAAGACGAGGTGTTCCGCGCCCGGTGCGTCTCCATCAAGGAGGAGCGGGCCGAGCTCGTCAAGCATCACCTCTCCGTGCTGTGGACGGACTTCTTCAAGCCGCACCACCTCGAGCAGTTCCCCGAGCTCCACGACCTCTTCTGGCGCGCGCTCAAACAGGCGAGCGATGCCAAGAAGTCAATGGATCCCGCGGTGTCCCAGACGCTCATCGACCTCATCGACGGGGTCAGCGGCGTGTTCTGGCAGACCGAGGAGTCGGCCGGCGCCGGGGTGTACCCGCCGGCCTAGGCCCTCTGCCGGCGAAACCCCCTACGGCCGGTCCGTCCCGACCCGGTCCGGCTGCGGCGGCCCGCCCCAGATCGACCCGAGGGCGCCTCCCGTCATGAGCGCGACGGCGCCGAATGCGGCGAACGCCGCTGCGACCGCGAGGAGCGTTGCCGCGAACCCCGTTCCCAGGGCCAGCTCGACACCGGTGGCGACGAGGGCGGCGACGAGCCCGCCGGCGACGACGAGGGGCACCGCCCGCAGTGCCGGCTCGACGGCGGCCCTGGCCCGGCCCGCCGGCTCGACGGTGCGGTACCAACGCACCGCCAGCGCTGCCGTGTAGCCGGTCAGAGCGATGGTGCTGGCGAGGGCGACGCCGCGCAGCCCGTATCCCCTCTGGAGCACGAAGTAGAGCGGGACGGCGACGAGCGTTGCGACGGTTCCGGCGACGACCGGCGTCCACATCTCCCGCCGGGCGTAGAACGCCCTGGTGAGCACCTGGAGCGCCCCCCACACCGGGACGGCGAGGGAGTAGAAGAACAGCGCCTGGGCACTCGCCATCGTGTCCGCGGCGTCGAAGGGGCCCCGCTGGAAGAGGGCGCGGACGACGGGCACCGTCGTGGCGGCGACGAGGGCGGCAGCGCCGATCGAGGCGACGAGCACGTACCGCAGCGCCCTGTCGACGGTGTCTGCCATCTCGGCCCGCTTGCCCTCGGCGAACAGCCTGGCGAGAAACGGGTAGGCGGCGACACCGGCCGCCTGGGCGATGACGCCGACCGGGACGAACATCGTCCGCCTGGCCAGCTGGAGCTGGGTCTGGGCGCCGTCGCCGACGAGGTTGCCGAAGACCCTCATGAACGTCTCGTCGAGGACGACGATCGACTGGCCGACCATCAACGGGAGGGCGATGACGACGTACTCGCGCAGTGCCGGGTGACGCCATGAGGTACCGGCGAGGAGGCGCATTCCCACCCGTCTCGCTCCCCACCACTGGAGGGCGAAGTTCCCGACGAAGGCACCGCCCAGCGCACCCCAGATGAAGCCCTCGGGATCGGCCTCGCCCGCCACCGCGGCGTAGCCCACCCCCCCGGCGATGATGCCGAGGTTGTAGGCGATCGGCGCCAGGGTCGGGATCGTGAAGACCCCTTTGGCGTATTGGACGGCGGTGAAGAGCCCTCCGAGGACGAAGAAGACCTGGGCGGGCAGGACGATGCGGGTGAACCGGACGGTGGCCGCCATCTCCTCAGGGGTGAAGTCGGGGAAGATCCTCTCGATGATGAGCGGCGCGACGAACCATCCTGCGACGACGAGCCCGACGATGCCGAGCGCGATCGGGCGGACTACCGCGGTCAGGGCCGCCCAGCCTCCCGCCTCGTCATCGTCGGCGAGGTATCGGCTGAAGATCGGGATGAACGTGATGGCGAGGAAGCCACCGGCGAGCAGGTAGTTGAGGAAATCGGGGAGTGCGAACGCGGCGACGTACTGGTCGGTCGTCGCATCGGCGCCCAGCAGCGCGGCGAACACGATGTCGCGCACCTGGCCGAGGATGCGCGACACGAGCACCCCGCCGGAGACGATGAGCGCCGCGATGCCCATCCTGCGGGCGATCGTCCGGTCCGTCACGAGTCGGAAGGTAGCCGCAGCGTGGCGATGGGAGCGTGGTTTGGGTGACCCCTCACCTCGAACCGGCTCGGTTCCCGCTCAGGTGAGATCCCGCCTCCGCAGGATCCAGCCGGTGACGAGCGTCGAGATGCCCAGGAGCAGGGCCATCTTCAGCAGCGATCCCCCGACGCCCGGCTCGAGGCTCCCGAGGGCGAAGTCGGGGACCTCGCGCCCGACCGCGTCGGGGGCGAGATCGAGGAACGCCGAGAAGCCGATCCGCCACGGCGACGTCGTGGCGAGTCCGGGGATCGTTCCGGCGATCGCCGTTTCCCAGATGAACACGAACGCGAGGCCGATGAGCGTCGCCCGCTCGGTCACATAGCCGAGGGGAAGGAACAGGGCGACGTAGGTGGCGGTCGCGATGAGCGTGCCGACGAGCATCGGCAGGACGTAGCCCCAGTCGCTTGAGCGGACTGCCATGAGGACGCCGAGGGCGAACGCCCCGAGCCCGGCGAGGCCGTAGGCGGTCGCCAGGGCCCCGGCGAGCTTGGCGCCGGCGATCGCGCTGCGGGGGATCGGCCGGAGCACGATGAACGACAGCGTCGCGTCGCGACGCTCGTCCCCGAGCGCCGACGCCGCCATGATGAGGGCGACGACGGGCACCGCCACGCTGTAGAAGACGCCGATCGACAGGCCCGTGAAGATCTCGACGAGGCTGTCGACGCTCGCCTGCCCGGAGGCGAGGAGGAAGATCCCGGCAGGCGCGGCGGTGAGGGCTCCCAGCCCGATGAACCGACGCAGCCCGAGGACCTGGCGCACCGTCATCCCGCTGATGGTGATCGCCCGGTTCATCGCTTCCTCACGAGGTAGCGGAACACGCTCTCGAGGGACTCGTCCGCCGGTTTGAAGCCCGTGATCCTGATGCCGAGCGCCTTGGCGAGGCCGGGAAGCTCCGACCCGAGCGCAGCCAGGTCCGAGGTCTCGACCTGGATCCGGCGGTCCTCCAGTGTCACGCCGTTGACGACCTCGATGTCGAGCATCGCCCTCGCCAGCGACCGCGGCTCGTCGGCGGAGACGACGACCCGGTAGGGGATGTCGGTCATCGCGCGGCGGATCGCGGTGATGTCGCCGGCGGCAGCCAGCTTGCCGTCGACGATGGCGAGGACCCGGTCCGTCATCCGCTCCACCTCCTGGAGCACGTGGGACGAGACGATGACGGTCCGTCCGTTGCCGGCCAGTCGCTGGAAGAGCGCGATGAGATGGGCCCGCTGGATGGGGTCGGTGCCGTTGAGGGGCTCGTCGAGCACGAGGATCTCGGGATCGTGGATGAGGGCTGCTGCCACCTTGGCGCGCTGGCGCATGCCTTTGCTGTACCCGCCAACTGGGCGGCCGGCGGCGTCGAGGAGATCGACCTCCTCGAGGGCGTCCCGCGCCTTCCGCTCCGGGTCGGCGATCCCGGTGAGCTTCCCGGCGAGGGCGACGAACTCGAGCCCGGTGTACCGGGGATACACCGCATTCTCCTCGGGCACGAGGCCGATCGAGCGGTACACGTCGACGGCGTCACGAGGGGCGCGACCGAGCACCCGGACGCGCCCGCCGGAGGGGAGGAGGAGTCCGGTGAGCATCCTGAGCAGGGTGGTCTTGCCGGCGCCGTTGGGCCCGAGGAGCCCGGTGATCCCGGGGCCGAACGAGCACGTGACCTCCGACACCGCGACCTTCTGTTTGAACCACTTCGAGACCCCCTCCACCTCGACGGTCGGATTCGCGGCGAGGGCGGGATCGGAGGCGACCGCCGTGCTCACATGAGCCTCCGGTAGCGGCGGAGGGCGAGGCCGCCTGCGATGACGGCGATGCCGAGGATCATCGCGAGCGACCACACCGGCCCGAACCCGGCATCGGCGACCACCGAGTCGACGGAGCTCTGGTCGAAGGCCCAGTCACGGAGGGCGAAGGGATGCTGGGCGATGGCGAGCAGGGCCGCGTAGCGGGACCCGGCGAACGCACCGGACTCGGAGAGGGCGGCGGCGAGGCCGGTGGAGCCGACGAGGATGCCGAGGAGGGTGCCGGTCGCCGGGGCGAGCCGCTTGGCGTAGACGGAGACGAACAACGCTGGCGCTCCGTAGCCGACGAGAAACGCCACCGAGGTGACGGCGATCCGCCACAGGTTCGGCCAATCCGAGAGCAGAGTCTGGACGAAACCGTCGCTGTCGATGGCGGCGAACCCGATGTACATGAGCAGCTGGGGCAGCACGAGGAACCCGGCGATGACGATGGCGAGCGCCGCGCCGCGGGCCAGGAGGTAATCCGAGGCGCGCATCGGCCGCGAGCTGTACACGGCGAGGACGCCTTCCTCACGGTCGGGGATCAGCAGCTCGGGCCCGGCGAGCGCCGTGAAGATGACCATGACCGGGCCGGCGAGGTCGTAGTAGTCGGCGTGACCGCCGAAAGGGGAGTCCGCTTCGGGGACGAAGCTCGTCAGGAAGAACGCGAGGCCGACGAAGACGATCGCCGGGATCAGCGCGATGCCGAAGAGGATCCAGGGGAGGACCTTCTTGCGGGCGCGGCGGCGGAGACCGAGGACCCGCCGGACGCCGTCCTTGATGGTGGCCCGCACCGCGCCGGGCTTGCCGAGCCTCGCCCCTTCGTGGGGGACGTACCCGAGGTCGTAGACGACGCCGCGGTCGGTCATCGCGCCTCCGGTACCTCGAGGAAGATGTCCTCGAGGGTCGTGGACCGGGTATCGAGGCGGCGCATCCCGGTGCCGCTGTCGGCGAGCGCGTCGCGAACGGCATCGAAAGGGTCCCCGCCGTCGAGGCGCACGACCAGCGTGCGACCATGGCGCTCCACCGAGGCGCCCGCTTCGACGAGGCGGCGCTCGAAGGCCGCGGGGTCACCCAGCACCTCGACTTCGACGACGCCCGTTTCCGTGAGCCCGGAGATGGGACCGCTGCGAAGGACGCGCCCCCCGTCGAGCATGACCACCCAGTCGCACGTCTGCTCGATGTCGGTGAGGACGTGGGAGGAGGCGAGCACGTTGATGCCGAACTCGCCCAGCCGCCCGATGAGGTCGAGCATCTCCTCGCGACCCTCCGGGTCGAGGCCGGCGGTCGGCTCGTCGAGAAACACGAGCGCCGGGTCGTGGACGATGGCCTGGGCGAGCATCGCCCGCTGTTTCATGCCGGTCGAGTACTCACCGAGATAGCGAAACCGCTCCTCGTAGAGCCCGACGAGGGTCAGCACATCGCTGGCCCGCTGCCGGGCGTCCCGGGGGGGAATCCCGGCCAGCTCGGCGGCGTAGATCGTGAAATCGGCCGCCGTCTGGGCAAGCGGGAGGCAGGAGTCCTCGGGCATGTAGCCCACCCTGCCGCGTATGTCCAGCGTCTCGTCGCCGACGGACTTCCCGAACACGGACGCGGCGCCGACGGTGGGGGTGAGGATGCCGAGCAGGATCTTGATGAGGGTCGTCTTCCCCGCCCCGTTGGCACCGACGAGGCCGACGCGGCCCTCGGGCACGTCGAGGTCGAGATGATGCAAAGCGACGATGTCGCCGTAGGCGTGGCCCAGGGACTCGGTGGCGATGATCGAGGCAGACACGCCAGTGAACCTAGTGGACCGTCGCGCCGACAGGTTCTCCGTGGGCGGTCCGGGCTACTCGCGCCCTTCGATGAGGCGTCTCGCCCTGGTCTTCGCCCGGTCGAGGGTGCGTCGCGCCGCCGGGAACTCAGTGGCGAGGATGGCCATGCCGCTGAAGACGATGAGCCAACCGGGTCCAGGGAGGGGGATCAGGACGATGCCGACGGCGATGACGACCGCACCGGCGAACCCGACGGCGACCTTGCGCGCTGCCCGCCACGGGGTGGCCGGGTCTCCGGCCCCGGCGGCGAGGCCGGTCGAGGAATCGTCATTCGCCATCCACGCATCCTATTGGGGCTGCGAAGTTGACGAGACGGTGGTCCGAGAGCCGCAGCGTGCGGGATCGGGCCGCGGTCGGGGCCGGAGGGCACGACTGAGGCCCCCGAGCCTCGGGAACCTACCCTGCGGCGTCGATGGAGCTCACGTTCGCAATCCTCGCCGCGGCTGCGGCCACGGGGTTCGCCGCGGATCTCGGCCGCAGCCATCTCCGGCGGCCCCGGCCGCATGCGGCGGCGTGGGCAACTGCCATCGGGCTCTACGCCGCCGCGAGCTGGGCACTCGTCGCCGGCTTGGGCGCGGGCTGGACCGACACCACGTTCCGGGTCTTCTACTACTTCGGGGCGATCGCCAGCGTGCCGTTGCTGGCGCTCGGCTCGGTGTACCTCGTTGCCGGCGATCGGGCAGGGAGGGTGACCCGGGACGGCGTGCTCGTCTTCCTCGCCGCTGCGGCGTGGGTGACGATGACGGCGATTCCCGCCGGGCCGGTCGCTGACGTCGGGGTCCCAGAGGGCTCTGAGGTCTTCGCCATGCCGGTCAACGACATCTACGGAGGGGTGACGTTGCCGAGCCCTCGCCTCTTCGCCGCGGTGGCGGGCGGGGGCGGCACGCTGGCGATCGTCGCCCTCGCCGCGACGAGCATCGCGAGACGAGGGCGCGCCGTCGCCCGCGGCAACCTCCTCATCGTGGCCGGCACGCTCGTCCCGGCGACCGGGGGCTCGCTGGCGGCCCTCGGCGAGGGCGCAGCCTTCGCGGTGTCGCTGCTCGGCGGTGTCGTGCTCCTGTGGTCCGGCTACCGGACGCTCTCCGGACGCGCCGTAGCGCGCCGATGAGCGTTGCAGTGGTCCCGCTCAGGTCGTCACGGCGATGCGCTCGGCCCGATCCGTGAGGACGACGCCGGCGAGGATGAGGATCCCGCCGGCGGCGATGCCGAACTGGAGCCGCTCGTCGATGAGCACGATCCCGGCGACGATCGCCACGAGCGGCACCACGTAGCCGATGAGGGACGCCTTGACCGCGGTGACGTGGCTGAGCACCCAGAAGTACGCGACGAAGGGCACGATGCTCCCGGCAACCGTCAGGTACACGAGCAGAACCCAGGCCCATGCTGTGTACGGGCCGGGGATCCCCTCGATGACGAGCGTCGCCGCGACCATGACCGCCGCACCCACGACGAACTGGGTTGCGGTGAACTCCACGGGGTCGTACGTCGCGGCCCTGCGCTTGGCGTAGATGCTGGCGTAGGAGATGAGCACCACCCCGCCGCCGGAGAGGAGGAACGCGACGAAGGGCCGGCCTCCGCTCTCGAGCCCGCTGTCCCCGGAGAGGAGGAGGAGGGCGACTCCGCCGAGCGCGGTGACGAGGCCGACGACCTTGGCGACGTGGAGCCGCTCGGCGGGCAGCATGAAGTGGGCCATCACCGCCGTCACCAGCGGGATGAGGGCGATGAGGAGGCCGACGAAGCCTGCCGACGCGTTCGCATAGGCGTACGTGAGGAGCAGGAAGGGCCCGGCGAGGTTGGTGATGCCCATCACGACCCCGGTGCGCCACGACTCGGCAGTGCGGCCGTAGCCGCCGTGACGGACGATGAGGTAGCCGGAGACGAGGACCGCCGCCAGGAGCGTCCGCACCGTCACGAGCCCGAACTCCGACACGCCGGTGTTGAGCGCCGCCCTCGTCGCCACACCCGTCGTGCCCCACGCCAGGCTGGCGACACCGATCGCGCCCCAGATCTTCGTCTGCATCGGTGCAGGCTACTGCCGGCGCCGGTAGCGCTCCCTCCACGCCGCGAAGACCCGACTCGACAGCACCCGCCACGATGGCGCCGGCGGCCGCGACGGCTGGGGAGCCGCGGCGGGTTCTGAGGCGGGCTCGGCGGATGCGAACGGTGGGGAGGAGCCGACTGCGGCACGCACCTCGGCGAGGCGCTCACGGAGGAAGGCGGCCTCGGTCTCGGCGCGGGCGGCCCGCTCTCTGGCCTCGGCGAGCTGCTGGCCCGCTTCGTGGAGGTTGCCGAGCTGCATGAGCATCTTGTCCCACGCCGCGATCGGCACGATCATCGTGTCGGGAGGAGTGTCGACGCTCGCCGCTCGGGATGCGGCGGCGGCGGCCTCGCCGGTCGACACCGCGGCCTCGGCTCGCTCCGGCGTCGCTGCCGGGACCGGCCGGATGCGACGGCCGAGTTCGTGGGCTCTCGCCACCACCGCGTCCACCCGCACCATCCGACGGGGGTCTCCGTCGCGGAGATCGAGGAAGCTCGGGACGGCGCCTCGACGCGCCCACTTCCGCAACGTGTCGACGGGGATCCCGGTGGCGAGGTAGGTGTCGCGCAACGTGCGCCACTGGTGGGATGGTGCCGGCGGGGTCGCCGGCACGTCGACGGGGGGTTTGCGCACCGCCGTCGATGACCGGAGTGCTTCGGTCTCCCAGAGGAAGGCGGGGTCGCGATCGCTCATGAGACCATGTTACGGATCGCGAGGCACCTGCTGGGCGGCGGAGGCTTTCCCTAGGATTGGGCTCCCTGATCCACCGGACCTCAACCATGGCACCGCCCCACAGCTCCCAGTTGCCGGCCGACGATGAGGTCCGAGATCTCGTTGCCCGAATCGTCGACGGCGTGCTCGCCGGCGGAGAAGGACACACCGCCGGAGCCGAGCTCGAACCCGCCTCCGGGGAGTCTGCCGGGGAGCCCGCCGGAGAGAGGACGATCGCCATCGGCGCCGATCACGGCGGGTACCCCCTCAAGGAGCGCATCGGCTTCCGGCTGCGCGAGGCCGGCTACGAGGTCATCGACTGTGGCACCGACTCGACCGACGCCGTCGACTACCCGGATTTCGCGCACTCGGTCGCCAGGCTCGTCGCCGACGGGGCGGCGCGATGGGGCATCATCGTCGACGGCGCCGGCATCGGCTCGTCGATCGTGGCGAACAAGGTGCCCGGCGTTCGCGCCGCCCTGTGCTACGACCTCTCGACGGCGCGCAACAGCAGGGAGCACAACCACGCCAACGTCCTCACCCTGGGCGCGGGCCTCGTCGGCGATGGTCTAGCGTGGCAGATCGTGGAGGAGTGGCTCGCAGTGGACTGGGGAGGCGGCCGTCACGCCAGGCGCGTCGACAAGATCACCGCCGTCGAGCAGCAGTACGCCCGGAAGCCGGCGTGAGGACGGTGACCGTGGACCGGGACACGCTCATCGAGGCGGTGACGCGGGAGGTCCTCACCGCGCTCGCCACCGGCTCCGACATCTGCGACACGCCGGAGAAGGTGCGCCGCGTCGTCGCCAACGGCGCCGACAGGGTGAGCTTTCACGGGGTGGCGTCCGATGTCCCGCTGGACCTCGCCCGCTACATCGATCACACGCTGCTCAAGCCGGAGGCGACGGCCGGCGAGATCGACACCCTCTGCGCCGAGGCGAGGGAGTACCGGTTCGCTTCGGTGTGCATCAACCCGACCTGGGTCAGGCGGGCCGTGAAGAACCTCCGCGGATCCGACGTGGTCACGTGCACCGTCATCGGTTTTCCGCTCGGGGCGACGACGCCGGAGATCAAGGCGATGGAAGCCCGCAGGGCACTGCGCGACGGCGCTCGCGAGGTCGACATGGTCATCAACGTGGGAGCGTTGAAATCCGGCGACCACGGGCTCGTCGGGGAGGACATCGCCAAGGTCGTCGATGCCGCCCATGAGGTCGGTGCCGTCTGCAAGGTCATCCTCGAGACGGCGCTGCTGACCGACGAGGAGAAGGTGCTCGCATCGGCCCTCGCCAAGGTCGCCAAGGCGGACTTCGTCAAGACGTCGACCGGTTTCGGGCCGGGAGGCGCCACCGTCTACGACGTCGCGCTCATGCGGGAGACGGTCGGGCCGGAGATGGGGATCAAGGCGTCCGGGGGTGTGCGGACCACGGAGGACGCCGAGGACATGATCGCGGCCGGAGCGACGAGGATCGGCGCCTCCGCCGGTGTCCAGATCGTGAGCGGCACGGAAGGGGAGCCCGATGACGAACGGTATTGACCTCAGGTCCTACGCTTTCCTCGACAGCCTCCAGCCGCAGTACGCCGCGTTCTTGGGAACCGTCGCCCAGGGGTTCCTGCCGCTCGCCGGGGACGCCTCGCTGTGGGTCGAGGTGGCGCCGGGCATCGAGATCAACCGTCTCACCGACGTGGCGCTCAAGGCGACCAAGGTCCGCCCCGGTATGCAGATCATCGAGCGGTACTACGGCGTGCTCGAGGTTCACTCACCCGACCAGGCGGAGACGCGAGCGGCGGGCGCGGCGATCCTCGATGCGATCGGGGTTGCCGAGAGCGACCGGATCAAGCCACGCATCCTGTCGAGCCAGATCATCCGGCGCATCGACGACCACCACGCCCAGCTCATCAACCGCACCCGGCACGGGCAGATGATCATCCCCGGCCAGACGCTGTATGTGCTCGAATGCGAGCCGGCCGCCTACGCCTCGCTGGCGGCCAACGAGGCCGAGAAGGCAGCGGAGATCAACGTCCTCGAGGTCCGGGCCTTCGGCTCGATGGGCCGGGTCTACCTCGGGGGCGAGGAGCGGGACATCGACGTCGGGTGGCGGGCGGCCGTTGCCAGCATCGAGGGGCTCGCCGGCCGCGAGGTCTGAACGAGACACAGGACGTACCGAAAGGAGGAGCTTCATGGCCGAAGCTCTTGGAATGATCGAGGCGAGGGGCTTCCCGGCGATGGTCGAAGCTGCCGACGCCATGGTGAAGGCCGCCAAGGTCGAACTCGTCTCGTACGAGAAGACCGGCGGCGGGTATGTCACCGCCGTCGTGCGCGGCGACGTCGCCGCGGTGAAGGCGGCCGTCGACGCCGGCGTCCGCGGTGCGGAGAAGGTCGGCGAGGTCATCGCCACCCACGTCATCGCCAGGCCGCACCTCAACATCGACCTCGTATTGCCGCTCGGTCGCGGCGACGAGGCGCGAGAGGAGCTCGGCTGAGCCGGAAGTGTCCGGAGGTGGGTGTCGTGTTTGACTCCGCAGGGAGCGACTGATGCATCTCGCTCGCGTCGCCGGGACGCTCGTCGCGTCCAACAAGGAGCCCCTCATGGAGGGGATGAAGTTCCTCGTCCTGCGCCAGATCGACGTCGAGAGCAGCGACACCGCGGGCTACGTCGTCGCCGTCGACGCGGTCGGCGCCGGGGTTGGCGAGGTCGTGATGTACGCCTCCGGGAGCTCGGCACGCCAGACCGCGCTCACCCGCGATCGCCCCTGCGACGCCGTCGTCATGGCGATCGTCGACGAATGGGACGTGGACGGCGAGATCAAGTACCGGAAGTGATTCCATGCTGAGCGATGACGAGATCCGGGCGATCATCGACAGGGTGAAGGGTCGGGTGGCCGCCGTCGAGCACGCCGCCCGCGCCGGACCCGCGCTCCAGGCGGCCGGCGAGCTCGAGCAGTACGACGCTCAGCTCGGAGATGGAATCCACCCGTCGATCGACGCTGCCGTCGCCGCAGCCCGCAGCGCGTTCGTTGCCTACCGGGACATGGGCCTCGAGGCCCGCAAGACGATCGTCGAGTCGATGCGCAGCGCGATGCTGCGCGAGGGGGAACGGCTCGCGTACCTCGCCAGAGAGGAGACCGGCATCGGGCGGGCCGAGGACAAGGTCGTGAAGAACCGCCTCGTCACTACGCGAACGCCCGGTCCCGAGGACCTCGAGCCGAGGGCCGTCACCGGGGACCAGGGGATGATGGTGACCGAGTACGCGCCGTACGGCGTCATCGGGGCCATCACACCGACGACGAACCCGACCTCGACGATCATCAACAACGCGATCGCCATCATCTCTGCCGGCAACGCGGTGACGTTCAACGTGCACCCGAATGCAAAACGGGTGTCGGTCGAGAACATCCAGCTCCTCAACGGGGCGATCACCGCCGCCGGGGGCCCGTCGGACCTCATCACGGCGATACCCAACCCGACGCTCGAGTCCGCTCAGGCGCTCATGCAGCATCCCGACGTGCGGGTTCTCCTCGTCACCGGTGGTCCCGGCGTCGTCAAGGAGGCGCTGCGCACGCCGAAGAAGGCGATCACCGCCGGCCCGGGCAACCCGCCGGCCGTCGTGGATCAGACCGCGGACGTCGACCACGCTGGCCGCGACATCGTGCGGGGGGCTTCGTTCGACAACAACGTCATCTGCACCGACGAGAAGACGACGATCGTCGTCGACACCGTCGCGGATCGCCTCGTGCAGGCCATGGTGGGTGCGGGCGCCTACCGGCTCAAGGAACACGAACTGAAGCGTCTCGAGCGGGTGATCTTCCGTGAGCCGGGACCGCCGTCGAAACCGGGGATGATCAACCCAGAGTGGATCGGCAAGGACGCCTCGCGGATCCTCGCCGAGGTCGGCGTGTCGGTCGATCCGTCGGTGCGGCTGGTCGTCGCCGAGGTGCCTCGGGACCACAACCTCGTGTGGACCGAGCAGATGATGCCGGTCATGCCGGTCGTGAGGGTGAAGAACGTCGATGACGCCATCGACCTCGCCGTCCGCTCCGAGCACGGGTTCCGCCACACCGCGTCGATCCACTCCACGAACGTCGACACGATCACCCGGATGGCACGGGCGATGAACTGCAGCATCTTCGTCGCCAACGGCCCTAATTACACGGGGCTCGGCGAGGGCGGCGAGGGCTTCAGCTCCTTCTCCATCGCCAGCCCGACCGGAGAGGGAATGACCCGGCCCCGGACGTTCTCCCGCGTCCGCCGGGTGACGGTGGTCGGAGCGCTGCGCATTGTCTGAGCCAGCGATCGCGCTCGTGGAGTTCGCCTCGATCGCCGCCGGCATCGCCGCCGGGGATGCCATGGTGAAGGCGGCTCCGCTCGAGTCGATCTACGCCGGAACCATCCACCCCGGCAAGTATCTCGTCCTCGTCAGCGGTGACACGGCCAGCGTGGAGGAGGCGCTCAGCACGGGACTCGGCGTGGGAGCCGGCGCGGTGGTCGACTCGGTGTTCCTTCCCGATGTGCACCCGGCGGTCGTCGCCGCCGTCGTCGTCGGCGACGAAGCGGCGCGGCTCGATGCCGAGGCCCTCGGTGTCGTCGAGACCGCCGCAGTCGCCTCGGTGCTCGACGCCGCCGACGCGGGAGTGAAGGCTGCCGACGTCACCGTGTCTGCCATCCGGCTCGCCGACGGGCTCGGCGGCAAGGGCTACGCGCTGTTCTCCGGTCCGGTCGCCGAGGTGGAGGCGGCGGTCGACGCCGCGGCGGTTCGGGCGGCGCCCGCTGACCGGCTCGTCCACCACATCGTGATCGCTCAGCTCCATCCCGAGATGGCGGCGAACCTGGGGTCCGATCTGCGGTTCATGGAGCGGGCCAGGCTCCGCCCGGTCGAGCGGGAGGGCTGACGTGCAGCTGGGACGGGTCGTGGGAACGGTCGTCGCCACCGAGAAGGTCGAAGGCCTCGAGGGTGTCCGGTTCAAGCTCGTCCAGCCGCTCGACAGGAACAGGGAGCCGGTGGGCGAACCGCTCGTCGCCGCCGACGGTGTCGACATGGCCGGCGCCGGAGAGCTCGTCTACTTCGTGGCGGCGCGCGAGGCGGCCGAAGCGATGCCCGTGCGCTTCGTGCCGGTCGACCACGCCATCGTCGGCATCGTCGACCTCGTCCACGTCGAGGACGCGACATGAAGGTCGGCCGGGTCGCGGGCACCGTCGTGTCGACGATCAGCAACGAGTTCTTCGACGGCAGACGGCTGCTCCTCTGCGACCTGCTCGACGCCGCAGGCACCGCGTCCGGCTACACGATCGCCGTCGACGTCGTCGGCGCCGGGGCCGGGGAGACCGTGTTGATCCTCGACGAGGGCAACTCCGCCCGCCAGATCTTCGGCATCGACGTCGGTGCGGTACGCGCCGTCGTCGTCGGCATCGTCGACGAGATGGTGCTCGACGACGAGCAATGGGACGTGCCCTGAGCGGGGCTACGCTGCCGCCCGATGCCGCCGGCCCCGCGCTCGCCCGTCTCGCGCCTCCTCGTGCCGTTCACCGGCCTCCTGCTGCTCGCCGCCTCCTGCGACTCGCCTCCGGCGCTCGAGCCGGAGGTCGTCGAGCGGGTCGAGGTGTGCGAGGACCTCGTGCCGATCGGCGCCGAGCTCGTGCGGCGCACGGCGGCGGCGGTGGAGGGCGCCCCGCTGGCGATGGTGACCGGTGAGATCCCGCCGACCGATGAGCTCGCCGCTCTCCGGGCGATCGGGCGCGAGATCGACCTTCGTGCCTCGCGTCTCACCTGCGACGCGCGTGCGCTGAACGCGGCGATCAACGAGGACACCTCCGAGCTCGAGAGCGACGACCCGGTGGCCCAGATGTACCTCGAGGTGGTGCGGGAGGGTGTGGTGGGGACGCTGCCGCCCCCGCCGCCGACCACGGCGTTCTCGACGTCGACGGGGGGCTGAGGCACGTGGCGCCGCGACACGGCGACGACGTCGTGCCGGCGTCCATACCTCAGTGGCCGCTCTCGGAGAAGTGCATCCAGTCGACGAGGGTGCGGAAGTCGCCGCCCCAACCCCATCCGATGTCCCGGAACGCCCGGGCAACGGGTCCCGCTTCGAAGATCATGCCGTCGCGGACGTCGGCTCGGTCGAGGTAGGCCGCGGCGAGCTCCGGCAGGACCCAGTCGCCTTTCTGATAGGGGTTGTGAAACGGGTTCACGTCGACGGCGAGGCCGAAGGCGTGGGCCGACCACGCCGTCGTGGAGCCGGTTGCCGGCCGGCACACGAAACCCGTCGTGTTGTTGCCGTCACCGGTCGGCGGCTCGTCGATCTCATCTGCCCGCACCACCCGCATCTCCTCGACGGGAAAGCGGGCTTCGTGGATCCTGCCGAAGACCTCGACGATGTCGTCGGCGACCCGGGCGTGCACGATGAGCTCACCCGTGTGCGAGGCACCGTCGAAGCCCCAGAAGGTGACCGTCAGGTAGCGCAGCTGCTCGCGACCCACCGGGCATGCGGGACTCCAGGACGATCGTTCGAGTACGTCGTCAGGGACCGGCTGCACCGACGCGTCGAAGGCGTCGTCTGCGGGTGGTGGGAGCAGGTCCTCAGTGCGAAACCTGCGATCGACGAGCTCGGGCGGCGTCGCGTGACCGATGGCTCTGCCGTCCTCGTACACGTCGAGGACCCTCGTCCCGATCCAGCTCGGGGACTCGACGCCGGGCTGGGGCGGCATCGTCGTCGAGGAGGTGGCCGTCGTCGGAGGGGGCGGCCCGCTTGTCATGGCCGCGGGTGCCACCGCCGTGGTCGTCGTGGCCGCCGTCGAGCTCGTCGTGACCGGCGCCGGGGGAGCCGGGCTCGGGGGAGCGTCGGGAGCTGCGTCGGTCGACGGGCCGGCGCAGGCCGCGGCGACGAGGAGCGCCAGCGTCACACGCGACGCCGGCCCGATCCCTCGTCGCGGCTGTGTGTCGCTCTCCAAGGCGACCTCGAATCCTCGTGACCCTGTGCGGACTACCGCCATGGTGCCAGACCGCCCCGGCTGTGCTGCGTTCGGCTCGGGTGATGGATCGGCGCTTGCGGTGCGACGCATCCGTGCTGCGGGCTTCGGGTCGAACGACGTAGGGTGGGGCGGTGAGCGAAGGGCTGGCAGCCACGGTCTTCCGGGATGTCGCCGCCGAGGTGGAGATCCCGCCGGAGGGGACGCTGAGCCGCGTGCTCTACAAGGACGACCGGATCCGTGTTGTCGTCTTCGCGTTCGATGCCGGCCAGGAGCTCACCGCGCACACTGCTCCGGTCGCCGCCGTGATCGAGGTGGTCTCGGGTCGGCTCCGGCTCAGCCTCGGCGACGAGTCCCACGAAGCGGCGCCCGGGTCCTGGGTGCACATGGAGCCCGATCTCACCCACTCGGTGCGGGCACTGGAGCCGTCGGTGATGCTCCTCACGATGTTGCGAGGCGGCTGAGGACCGGGCCGGGTTCGCTCACCATCGGCTCAGCTCCGAAGCCGCACCGGCGTCGACGAGCCAGGTGACGTGTGAGGCACCGGCGGCCACGAGCTGCGCCGGCAGGGGCTCTCCGCCCTCGAGGATCCGCGTCAGCACGCCGGCCTTGGCCTCGCCGGTGACGAGGAACACGAGCTCCCGGGCGGAGTGGAGGAGCGGCATCGTGGCGGTGAGCCGCCACGCGCGCTTCGCCGCGACGAAGCCTGCAGCGTAGGAGCGATCGGAGACCTCGAGCATCGGGTCCGACGGAAAGAGCGAGGCCGTGTGGCCGTCGTCTCCCATGCCGAGGAGCACGAGGTCCGGTGCGCGCAGGCCGTCTCGCTCGGCCCAGGCCTGGGCGAGGCCGGCGGCGTAGGCGGCCGCGGCGCGCTCGGGGTCGCCGATGGCGTGGTCGGGGGCGAGCAGCGTGGCGCCGACGGCATCGACGAACGTCTCCCGGGCCATCCGTGCGTTGCTCTCCGGCGAGTCCGGTGGAACCCAGCGCTCGTCCCCGAGCCACAACGTCACGCCGTGCCAATCGATCGGTGCGTCGACGAGCAGTCGGTAGGTCGCAGCCGGTGTCCCACCGCCGGCGAGGCCGAGCGTCACCGGTCGCGGCGCCGAGAGCGCCGCCGCGATCCGCTCCGCAGCGGCGACGGCGACGGCATCCGGGTCGGCGCGGACGATGATCTCCACCCCGGCGAGTGTACGGGCCCTGCGTGGCACACTGGCGGGATGCCGCAGCCTGCCGCCACCCGGCGCCTTCGCATTCGCTGGCGGGGTGCCGACACGATCACCGGTCTTCTCGGCGTCCCGGCCGGCGCCGGCTCGTGCGGCGTGCTGCTCGCTCCGGGCGCCGGAGCGGGCCAGCGCCACCCCTTCCTCGAGTCGATCCGGAGAGGTCTCGTCGCCGGCGGGGTGATGACCCTCTCCTTCGACTACCCCTACATGGAGGCGGGGAGGCGCTCACCGGACCGTCACGGTGTGCTCGTCGCCGCGCACCGCGCCGCCGCCGAGCGCCTGGCGGGCTACGTCGACGGGGTGGTCGTCGCCGGCAAGTCGATGGGCGGGCGCATCGGCTCGCATCTCGCCGGCGATGAGTCGTGGCCCGCAGTCGGGCTCGTGTACTACGGGTACCCCCTCGTGCCCCTCGGCAAGGGCACTCCTCGCCCCGTCGATCATCTCGGGCGGATCAGCGCGCCCCAGCTGTTCTTTTCCGGCACGAGGGACCGGCTCAGCCCGCCTTCGCTCCTGGCGAACATCGTCGCCGGGCTCGGCGGTGCGGAGCTCGTCACGATCGAGGATGCCGATCACTCGTTCCGGGTCACGAAACGGTCCGGCATCGACCCCGAGGCGGTGATGGGAACGCTGGTCGAGAGGACACTCGCTTGGGTGCGGGGCGGGGGATCCTGAGGCCGGGTGCCGGCGAGGCTCACTGCGCCGGGGGCAGGTAGCGCGCCTTCGTGACCTTGCCCTTGCGGGTCTCGAGCACCCATATCGAGCCCATCCGCCACTTGAGCGGGCCGTCGATGGGTACGCCTTTGCGGACGAGGCGGCCGATGACCTCCTCGACGACCTCGCGGTGGGTGCTCATCGCCGCGGTTGTCCCGCGCAGGGCCGAGACGAGGCCGAAGAACGGCTTCGTGGTCGCGTTGCCCTCGACCAGGGCGGGGTGGCGCTCGATCTCGAGGTCGATCAACTCGGACAGCGGAGCGATCGTCTCGATGCAGCGGGTCGTCTTCGAGGAGAGGAGCCGCGTCAGCGGCATCGACGCCAGGGCATCGGTGAGCGCCGCCGCCTGCAGCCTGCCGCGCTTGGAGAGCGGTCGCTTGCGGTCCGGTCCTTTCCACTGCCTCGCATCCCCGGCTCTGGCGTGCCGTACGAGGTAGATGCGCCCGGAGTTCGGCCGTTTCACGAGCTGCACTCCGCGGTCGAAGACGGCCCGGTCTCTGGGGTAGCTGAGGCGGGACCTCGCCTTGCGCGGTCGCAGCCACGCGACCTCGTCGACTTCGCCGTTCGGCTCGAATGATCCCGAGATCGCCTCCATCACCCAGTACCGCACCCGCTTCATGTTCCCGGCCGACGTCTCGTAGGCGACGGTGCCGATCTGCTCCTTGAGCTTGGCGACCCGGCCCGTCTCCTCCTCCACCTCTCGAAGAGCGCACTGCTCGTACGATTCACCTGCGTCCAGCTTTCCCTTCGGCAAGGACCAGTCGTCGTAGCGGGGGCGGTGGATGACGAGGTACTCGGGCGCCCGGTCCTTGCGCCTGCGGAAGACGATGCCCCCGGCCGCAGCAATTGGCTGCCGTGCGGTCATATGAGCGGGACGTCGAGGGCGCTGCGGCCGCGTTCCACGGCGAGCTCCTGGAGCCGGACGTGAGCGTTGACGCCCTCGACGGTCGGGCATTTCCTCCAGGACCCGTCGGGCTCGAGCTCCCAGGCGAGCTCGTCGTCGGCGAGGAGCACATCGAGGATCTCCTCGACTCGCTCCTGGAGCCGCTCGTCGCGCACCGGGGCCAGCGTCTCCACTCGACCGCTGAGGTTCCGCTGCATCATGTCCGCCGACCCGATGTAGTACTCGGCGCCGTCGCCTGGTGTTCCGAAGCGGTAGATCCTCGAGTGCTCGAGGAAACGGCCCACGATGGAGCGAACGGTGATCGTCTCCGACAGACCGGCAACACCGGCACGGAGACTGCACTGCCCCCGCACGATGAGCCTGACCGGGCAGCCCCGGCGCGACGCCTCGTACAACTCGTCGATGACGTCGGGGTCGACGAGGTGGTTGATCTTCATGAGGATGTCACCCTCGGGGCCCCGCTCGGCCTCCCGCCTGATGAACTCCACGATCCGGGTTCGCAGCGTCTCGGGAGCGATGAGAAGCCGCCGGTACGACTCGTTCGTTGCGTATCCGGTGAGCCGGTTGAAGACCTCGGAGAGGTCGGCCCCCATCTTGGCCGCGGACGTGAACAGACCGAGGTCCTCGTACAGCTTCGCCGTGTTCGGGTTGTAGTTGCCGGTGCCGATGTGGCAGTACCGGCGCAGGCCGTTGGCTTCGCGGCGGACGACGAGGAGGATCTTCGAGTGCGTCTTGAGACCGGCCACCCCGTACACGACGTGAGCGCCGGCGCTCTCCAGCATCTTCGACCACTCGATGTTCGCCGCCTCGTCGAACCTCGCCTTCAGCTCGACGAGCACGACCACCTGCTTGCCGGCCTCGGCGGCGGCGATGAGGGATTCGACGACCGGCCGCTCCCCGCCGAGCGCGGGGTCCTCGGACACGGACGTGCGGTACAGCGTCTGTTTGATGGCGAGCACGTTCGGATCGGCCGCCGCCTGGGCGAGGAAGGCTCCGGTCGACGTCGAGAAGGACTCGTACGGGTGATGGACGAGGATGTCGGCGGCCCGGATCTCTGCGAACAGGTCGACCTCGCTGCCGCCTTCGCTGAGTCGCGCCTGGGTGACCGGCGACCACTGCTCGTACTTGTGCTCCGGCCGCTCGAGGGCGTAGATCGAGAAGAGACCGGCGAGATCGAGCGGGGCGCTGCGCCGGTACACGAGCGACTCGTCGAGGTCCAACTCGCGGATGAGGAGCCGCTCCACCTTGCCGCTCGTCGCCGCCTCGATCTCGAGGCGCACCGCCGCGGCGGATCGTTTGCGGAACTGGAGCACGCTCTCGATGGCCTCGAGGAGATCCTGAGCCTCCTCCTCCTCGACGGCGTAGTCGGCGTTGCGGGTGACCCTGAAGAAGAAGTGGCCGACCACCTCCTGGCCGCCGAAGAGCCGGACGAGGTTGCTCGCCACCACCTGCTCGAGGGGGACGAATCGCTCGCCGTCGTCGAGGACGACGAACCGGGGAAGGATCGGGGGGATCTTCACCCGGGCGAACTGGAGGCTCTCCCGATCCGGGCCTCGCAGCAGGACCGCGAGGTTGAGAGAGAGGTTCGAGATGTAAGGGAACGGGTGGGAGGGGTCGACGGCGAGGGGGGTGAGCACGGGGAAGATCTGATCCTCGAAGTCCTCGCGGAGCCGGTCCTTGTCGACCTCGGTGAGATCGTCCCAGTCGGTGAGCCGGATGTTCTCTTTCTCCAGTGCCGGCACGAGCTGGTCGAGGAACAGCGAATCGATGCCCTCGGTGAGCCCACGCACCTTCCCCTCGATCCGCTGCAGCTGCTCGCGGGGGGTGAGACCGTCCGGTGACAGCGGGGTCACGCCGCTCTCGATCTGGTTGAGGAGCCCGGCGATGCGCACCTGGAAGAACTCGTCGATGTTCTGGCTGACGATCGCGAGGAACTTGATCCGCTCCAGGAGCGCCATGTCGGCGTCGGCGGCGAGCGCGAGCACCCGTTCCTGGAAGTCCAGGAGCGACAGCTCACGGTTCAAGAAGCGCTCGGAGCGTTGGATCATTGCGGCCGGTTCGCGATTTCTCATCGTAATCATCGGCCGCCGGTGCCGGCACCCCGAGGGTTTCGGCGGGAGGCCGACGCCGCCTCCGGCGAGGCCGATCTCTTCGGGAGGCTCAGCTGCGTTCCCGCTCCAGCGCCTTCACCTTCTCGAGCCGCCGCACGTGCCGTGCCGCACCGGTGAAGCTCGCGGAGACGAACGCATCGGCGATCTCGAGGGCGAGGGCGGGCCCGGTGACCCGGGCCGCGAGCGCCATGACGTTGGCGTCGTCGTGCTCGACCGCCTGGTGGGCGGTGTACGTGTCCCCCGCCTGGGCGCACCTGATCCCGTCGAGCTTGTTCGCGGCGATTGCGGCACCCGCACCGGATCCGCACACGACGATGCCGCGCTCGGCGCGGCCCGATACCACTGCTCTCGCCACGGCCGCGGCGTAGTCGGGATAGTCGACGGGCTCGGGGCCGTCGGTGCCGAGGTCGATGACGGAGTGGCCGTTGCCGAGCAACGCTTCCCGGACCGTCTCCTTGAGCTCGAATCCGGCATGATCGGCGCCGATGGCGATGCGCACTCGCACTCCCGTGTCGGTGAGGAGGCAAGGCTAGTGACGGTCGGGCCGCCGACCGGAACGCCAAACTCCAGCCGCGGCGGCGATACTCTGGCCGGATGCTCGGCCGGCTCCTCGTCGTGGTTCTCGCCCTTGCTTCCGCCTGCGGCAGCGGCCCCCAGGCTCCGGCCGCCGCCGCGCCGCGCGTCGTGTGCGCCGAGAACTTCTGCGTCGCTCACCCGGGTGACTGGGAGGTCGTCGAGGTGGGAGAGGACTTCGCCGTGTTCCGGCATCCGGCCGCTCTGGAAGAGGTCGTCGCCAGTGTCGGCCAGGTCGACATGGAGGGCCTCGTCACGGCGACCGGTGGGACCTGGCCCCGAACCACCGACGACGTCGTGAGGGCATTGTGGGACCTCCTCGACGACGGGAACGCCGATCTCGGCTCGCTGCGCCTCCTCAGCGACGGGTCGGTGCGGTCGTTCGGCACGTTCGGCGGGGGCCGGATGTGGCATCGGCTCGTCCCCGTGGGCGGCGAGCGGGGGGTCGGGGTGGAGGTGCGCGCCCCGAACAGCTCGTGGGAGGCCCACGCCGACGTGTTCCTCGACGGCCTCGAGGTGGTCCGGTCGCCGTGAGGCCTGGCATCGGGCCCCCTGTCGTACACTCGCGGGGCGTGAGCAGCATTCGCGTCCGGGGCGGCACCCGGGTCGACGGCGAGGTCGCCGTGCGTGGCGCCAAGAACGCCGTGCTCAAACACATGGTGGCGAGCCTCCTCGCGCCCGGCCGGCACGTGCTCACGAACGTGCCCCGGCTCCTGGACGTGTCGATCATGGGGGAGCTGCTCCACCACGTCGGCGCCTCCTGCAGCTACGAGGATGCCACCCTCACCGTGGACGTGCCGGAGCGGCCGCTGCCGGAAGCACCGCTCGAGCTCGTTCGCAGGATGAGGGCCTCGATCCTCGTCATGGGGACGCTGCTCGCCCGCTGCGGCGAGGCCAGGGTGGCGCTTCCCGGCGGCGACGACTTCGGGTCGAGGCCCATCGACATGCACCTCGACGGCCTCGAGGCGATGGGCGCGGAGTTCGAGCTGCGCCACGGCGTCCTCGAGGCGAGAGCTCCTCACGGGCTGCACGGAACCGAGATCTTCCTCGAGTTCCCCAGCGTCGGTGCCACGGAGAATCTGCTGCTCGCCGCCGTTCTCGCCGACGGTCGTACCGTCATCGGCAACGCCGCCCGCGAGCCGGAGCTGGCGGACTTGGCCGCGCTGCTCAACGACATGGGGGCGAAGATCAACGGAGGGGGGACCTCGACGATCGAGGTCATCGGGGTGCCGCAGCTGGCGCCCGCCGACCACCGCGTGATCCCGGATCGGCTCGAGGCGGGGACGTATCTCGTTGCCGCGGCCGTGACCGGTGGGACGGTTCGCACGGCCGGCTGCGTCCCCGACCATCTGCGAATGGAGCTGCGCAAGCTCCAGGCGGCAGGCTGCGTCGTCATCACGGGAGAGGACTGGATCGAGCTCACCGGGCCCGACAGGCCCGGCTCAGTCGACTTCGCCACCCTCCCGTACCCCGGTTTCCACACCGACATGCATCCGCAGATGGTGGCGATGCTGTCGGTGGCCGCGGGAACCTCGATCATGACCGAGAACGTCTACGCCGCCAGGTTTCGCTATGTGGGGGAGCTCAACCGCATGGGGGCCGACATCCACACCGACGGCCAGCACGTCATCGTCCGCGGCGTCCCCGAGCTCAGCGGCTGCGAGGTGGACGGGTGCGACATCCGGGCGGCTGCCGCGCTCGTCCTCGCCGGGTTGCGCGCCGAAGGCGAGACGGTCGTCACGAACGCCGCCCACGTCGACCGCGGCTATGAGCGGTTCGTCGAGAACCTCGTGGGGCTCGGCGCCGACGTGGACAGGGACTGAGCCGCGGCTGCCGTGAGCGACGCCGGGCTCGGGTCGCGGCTGTCGGATCCGGTTCGAGCCGCTCTCGGCGCGGTGGCCGACCGGCTCGCGAGGCATCGGATCGGCTACGCCCTCGGTGGGTCGCTGCTGCTCAGGCTGAGAGGCTTCGACGTGACCGTCGGCGACATCGATCTCGTCACCGCTGCGTCACGGACGCCGGTCGTTGCCGCCCTCGCCGGCTGGGATCCGACCGTTCGGGATCCGCGCTCGGCACCATGGGATTCCGAGTGGTTCGTGACGGCGCAGTGGAGCGACGGCGCCGAATCCGTCGGGATCGACGTCATCGGCGGGCCGGTCATCAGCGTCGGAGGCCACCGGGCCGGTCTCCCGACTGTGGCGGAGCGCACCGCCAGCGTCGACGGTCGCCGGATCCCGCTCGGTGACGTTCGGGGCTGGTATCACGTGTATCGGATCATCGATCCCCCCAAGGCGGATCTCATCGCCGGGTCGTCTTCCGCCGCGGAGCTGGCCGAGATCGCGGTGCGGATGGGTCTCACGGCAAGCTGAGCCGGTCGGGGCCCTACACTCTCGGCCGGAACACCCGACGGGGTCCAGGGGTTGAACCCTGAGACCGGGCCACCGGGCCGGGGCCACATGACCGAAGAGCACCAACTGCAGTCGTCGATGATCGAGGTCGCCTCGCCGACCGACTCCGACGCGCCCGCCTTCGAGGACCCCGGCGAGAGCCCGATCGACCACGACTTGCTGTCCGAGACGCTCGAGTACATCCGGCCCGCTCTCCAGGCCGACGGTGGCGATCTCGTGTTGCTCGGCACGAGCGGCCCCCGCGTCACCCTCCAGCTCGTCGGTGCTTGCGGTGGCTGTCCGATGTCGACGATGACGCTCACCGCCGGGATCGAGCGCATCTTGCGCGATCGCGTCCCCGGCGTCGAAGAGGTCGTCGCGCTCTGAACCGCGGCTCGACGGGTCGCACCGGCTCCTCTTCTCCCGGCGCCGAGCAGCGCCGCAGAGCCGCAAGGTCGTGCGGGGTAGCCTGCAGTGGTCGTCGTTGAGGAGGCTTTCCAGTGGAACTCGTCGAGTACGCCGTCGAGGGCGCCGTCGCCCTCATCACCCTGAACCGGCCGCCGGTCAACGCGCTCAACGCTGATCTGATCGGAGACATCGACGAGGCGATCGGACTCGCGTCGGACGGCTCGATCCGCGCCGTCGTCATCACGGGGAACCGCCACTTCGCCGCGGGTGCCGACATCACCCGGTTCGTCGACTCGTTCTCCTCGGGGGCCGACGAGCCGATGGCCTCGGGTCTTCTCGCCACCGTGCGCAGGCTCGAACAGCTCAAGAAGCCGACGATCGCCGCGGTCACGGGGTATGCCCTCGGCGGCGGCCTCGAGCTGGCCATGGGGGCCGACTTCCGCTACCTCGCCGACGACGCCAAGGTCGGCCAGCCGGAGATCCTCCTCGGCATCATCCCGGGGGCGGGTGGGACCCAGCGCCTGCCGCGGCTCATCGGGTACCAGAAGGCGAAGGAGCTCAACATGTCCGGCCGCCACGTGCGCGCGGACGAAGCGCTCGCGCTCGGCATCGCCGACAAGGTCGTTCCCGGAGATGAGCTGGTCAGCACGGCGATGGCCGATGCCGCCGAGTGGGCGAAGGGCCCGACCCTCGGCTATGCCGCCGTCAAGCAAGCCATGGGAGAGGGCTGGGGCAGGCCGATCGACGAAGCGCTCGACGCCGAGAGGCAGGCGTTCAGCGACGTGTTCGCCACCGAGGACGCCCGCACCGGCATCACCGCGTTCATCGCCAAGGAGACGCCCGGGTTCGTCGGGAGGTGACCGCCCGGTTCAGCCGGGAGCGCGGTCCCGAAACCGCTCGGCGAGGCGCCGCAGGTTCCTCCGCCACACCGCGGCGAGGACCCTGGCGCCCACCCGGGCGCCGAGCGCTCCGCCGAGATACGCCGGGAACGTGAGGCGCTCCGACCACCTGAATCGGGTGGTCGATTCGTCGATCTCGCTCAGCACGAACTCTCCGGTCCCGGTGACGAGCCCCTCGTGGCGGATCGCCATGCGGTGCGGCGGCTCCCAGGCCACGAACTCCATGAGGTCGGTCGTACGCAGCGGCCCGACTCGGGTGAGCACGGCCATTCGCGTCCCGGCCCCGTTGCGTCGGTCGGAGAGGAAGGTGATGCGTTCGGCGTCGGCCATCCATTCCACGTGGGTCTCGAGCCGGGCGATGTCGTCCCACACCGCCTGGATCGGAGCCGCGATGACCTGCTCTACCTCGATGCTCGCCGTCACGGCCGTCAGCATACGAGTGCGGTCGCCGGGACACGGTTGGCACCGTTCTCTCCGCCCGGCGGTCTCACCACCACCGTCCTAGCCTCGGGGCGGTGGACTCCAAGCGCGTCGCCAAGTGGGTGCGGCGCATCGCGATCGCGCTGGGCGCGTCGGCGGTGGCCGTGTGGCTCGTCGCGATCTGGGTGTTCTCCTCCATCCTCGGCGACGATCTACTCACGCCCCGACCCGACGATCCGGTCTACGACCTCGAGGTGGCGACGGTGGGGGGCGGGAGCGTCGTCATATCTCGCACCACCGAGACCGAGCGAGACGGCGTGTGGGGCCTGGCGTCGGACACCGCCTACGGGCAGGTCTCGTCGATTATCGAGGTGCGAGATGACGTCGTCGAGCGCGGCTTCCGGTCGCTCGAGGGCGAGTTCCGGCCAGGCGACCGGGTGCGCTTCGACGAGTACGCCTACACCGGGAACCCGCGCACGGCCCACGGGATCATCTTCGAGGACGTCCGAATCGCCGGCGAGCTGGGGGTGTACCCGGCGTGGAAGATCGACGGGGACCGCCACACGTGGATCCTCTACGTCCACGGCAGGGGAATCGACCGCCGCGAGCAGGCGCTTCGCATCCTTCCCGCGCTTCGCGATGCCGGCTTCCCGGTGCTCGTCATCACGTACCGCAACGACGTCGGGGCCCCTCCGGCGCCCGATGGCCGGTATGGGTGGGGCCGGACCGAGTGGATGGATCTCGAGGCGGCAGCCCGCTTCGCCCAGCTCCAGGGAGCCGAGGAGCTCGTCCTGTTCGGCGTGTCGATGGGCGGAGCGATCACGTCGATGTTCCTCCACGAGTCCGACCTCGCCGCCCTGGCCGTCGGGCTGGTCCTCGACTCGCCGGTGCTCGACCTCGAGGCGACCGTCGACGTCGAGGCGGACGAGCGGGGCGTGCCGGGGATCTTCGTCGGCGGTGCGAAGACGCTCGCCACGCTGCGGTTCGACATCGACTGGCGCGAGCTCGACCAAGTGGAACGGGCCGCGGAGTTCGACGTCCCCGTCCTCCTCATGCACGGCTCCGACGACGGCACGGTTCCGGTTGCGTCCAGCGACGCCTTCGCCGCGGCGCGCCCCGACATCGTCGACTACGAGCGCTTTCAGGGAGCCGAGCACGTGAGGCTGTGGAACGAGGATCCGGTGCGATACGAGACAGCGGTGGTCGGCTTTCTCGACGAGGTCGCGGAGCCGCTGTCGTGATCGACCCTCACCTGAAGCGGGCCATCGGCCAGATGACCCACGGTGTCCACGTCGTCGCCTGCCGTTCGGGCGGCCTCGTCCGCGCCTACACGTCGACGTGGACGACGCAGCTGTCGTTCGAGGATCCCGTGATCGGGATCTCGGTGTCGCCGAAGCACGACACGTACCCGCTCATCGAGCAGGAGGGATGGTTCGCGGTGTCCATCCTCGCCGGGGACCAGATCGAGCCGGCCCAGTACTTCTCGTACCCCGGGAGGCGCTTCAAGCACATCGGCGACTACCTCGACGAGGTCGACGGGGTGCCGGTCGTGAGGGGATGTGTCGCGTGGCTGCTGTGCGAGGTCTTCGACCGGGTCGAGATCCGCGACCACACGCTCTTCCTGGGCGAGGTCACCACCGTCGGCGAGGGCCGGCTCCGTGAACCGGGCCTCACCTACTCCTCGCGTAAGGGCTGGCGCATCGCCGACACCCGCGCCCGCCCCCGCGGCGTCTCGGTGCGAGACCGGCTCCTCGGTCGGCTCGCCGCCGCCGACGACGAGGACACGCCGCCCGACGGTAGGTGACGCGGTCGGTCACCCGGATCGGACCTCGGGGACGATGACCGACCGCACCGGTGCCCGGGAGACGGCGAGGTCGTCGAGGACGGAGTTCACCGCGGCCGCGTCGAGAGGGATGCGATTCGTGACGATGTCGTCGAAGCGCAGCGTGCCGTCTGCGGCGAAGGCGAGAAGCTCGTCGATCTCGGTCCCCAGGTGATCGGACGACCCGACGACGGTGCGTTCGCCGACGATGAGGTCGCGGTAGGGAGCAACGGGGAGATCCTCGGCGGTCAGCCCGACGGCGACGATGCGTCCCATCGGCGCCGCGGCGTCGAGGCCGGCGCGCAGGAGTGGGACGGAACCGACGAGGTCCAGGGTGACGGCCACCGGCCCGCCGGCGGCGGCGCGGATCCTGGAGGCGAGGTCCGTACCACCCTCGACGGCGACGGCACCGAGCCGTGCCGCCGTGGCGAGCTTCTCCGCGTCGATGTCGACTGCGATCACCCGTGCCGCCCCGAGCACCGCGGCGAGCTGGACTGCGGCCATCCCCAACCCGCCGACACCGAGGACCGCAACCGTCTCGCCGGGGACGAGCCTTGCCTTGCGGAGGGCGTGGAGCGACGTCGCCGTCGAGCACATCATCACGGCGGCGTGGTCGATCGGGACGCTATCCGGCACGAGGTGGGTGTTGCGCGCCGGGATCGCGATCGCTGCCGCATACCCGCCGTCACGGTCCTTGCCGAGCATCCGGGCCTCAGGGCAGAACTGCTCGACGCCCGCTGCGCAGTAGCGGCAGGTGCCGCAGGTGACGAGGTAATGCAGCCCGACGCGCTGGCCGGGAGTGCGGTCGACGACCGACTCACCGACCTCGGTGATGGTGCCGGCGATCTCGTGGCCGAGGGTCAGCGGGAGCGGTCCCGCCGCCGGGAACCCGGACCGGTAGTGGAGATCGGAACGACATATCCCGGCGGCCCCGATCGAGACGAGCACCTCGTCCGGACCCGGGGCCACCGCCGGCAGGTCGCGGTCCTCGAGGGGCGCGCCCGCCGTGATCAGCCTGACCGCTCGCATCGTCACCTCCGATTCACCGCTCCTTTGCCGGCCCCGTCCGACGTGGGTGCGGGGCCGCCGGGCCGGTCCCCCGACCGCCTCTGCGACAATACCGGGCCATGCTCTATCTCGACCATGCCGCAACAACCGTCCTGCGCCCGGAGGCGCGCGAGGCGATGGTGCCCTACCTCGGGGAGAAGTACGGGAACCCGTCTGGGCTCCACGAGGTGTCGCGGCGCGCCAAGCACGCCATCGAGACGGCACGGGAGCAAGCGGCCGAGCTCATCGGCGCCGCCCGCCCTCTCGAGATCGTCTTCACCGGGGGAGGCACCGAGGCGGACAACCTCGCAGTTGCCGGCGCCGCGCTCGCCGGAGGCGGCCGGGGCGGGGTCGTGACGACGGCCGTCGAGCACGAAGCCGTGCTGGAGACCGCGCGGTTTGTGTCGCGTCTGGGATGCCCGGTGAGCATCGTCGGGGTCGACCGGTCGGGGCGGATCGACCCGGACGAGGTCGCCGCCGCCGTGTCCCCCGAGACCGCCGTCGTCTCCGTCATGACGGCGAACAACGAGACCGGCACGCTCCTCGATGTGGGCGACGCGGCCCGGGCGGTGCGCGCCGCCAGGCCCGATGTGGCAGTCCACACCGACGCGGTGCAGGCGTTCATCTCGGAGGACGTCACGGTGACGAGCACCGGCGCCGACCTCATCGCCCTCGCCTCCCACAAGCTCGGTGGGCCCAAGGGAGTCGGCATGCTGTACGTGCGCAGCGGCGTCGAGCTCGAGCCGGTCGTCCACGGGGGCGGCCAGGAGCTCGGCAGGCGCTCAGGCACCCACAACGTCGCCGGCATCGTGGGCATGGTTGCCGCCATGGAGCGCTGCGTCGCCGACCGGGACAGATTCCGCAGCCGCATCGGCGCTGCCCGGGACCGGTTCGAAGCGGCGTTGCGCCAGGGTCGTCCCGATGTCGTCGTCAACGCCCCTCCGGACGGCCGCCTCGTCCAGCACTCTCATCTTCGCTTCCCCGGTGTCTCCGCTGAGACACTCCTCATTCGTCTCGACCAGAGCGGAGTCGCCGCTTCGGCCGGCTCGGCGTGCCAGTCGGGTGCGGTGACGACCTCCCATGTCCTCGAGGCCATGGGGTTCGGCGGCACCGAAGCAGCCGAGTGCGTGCGGTTCTCGTTCGGCTGGGTCACCGTGCCCGATGACGGAGACCACGCCGCCAAGCAGGTGCTGGCCGTGCTCGAGGAGCTGGCGTGAGGGCGCTCGTTGCGATGTCCGGCGGTGTCGACTCGTCCGTCGCCGCGGCGCTCATGCTCGAGGCCGGTCACGAGGTCGTCGGGGTGACGCTCAAACAGTGGGTGGGTCCCGGCGGTGCGATGCCGGTCGCCGGCTGCTGCACCGTCGCGGACGCCGAGGACGCCCGGATGGTGGCCGGGCGTCTCGGCATCCCCTACTACGTCCTCGACTACGTCGACGAGTTCCGCGCCGCCGTCGTCGACGCCTTCGCCTCCGAGTACGCCGCCGGCCGCACTCCGAACCCGTGCGTCGAGTGCAACCGTCGGGTGCGGTTCCGGGCGCTTCTGGCGAGAACCGACGAGCTCGGCTGCGACGTGCTCGTGACCGGGCACCACGTCCGGGTCCGTCGCGACGAGGCCGGCTACCACCTTCTGCGGGCGCGGGACCGGGAGAAGGACCAGTCCTACGTGCTCCACATGCTCGGCCAGCGCGAGCTGGCGGCGACCGAGTTCCCCGTCGGTGAGATGACGAAGACCGCGGTCCGGGAGCGTGCGGCCGCCCTCGGGCTGCGCACGGCGGCCAAGCCCGACAGCCAGGACCTGTGCTTCGTCGGCGCCGCTGGCTACCGGGACTTCCTCAGGAATGGCTACCCGGCTGCTGCCGAGCCCGGCCCGATCGTCGACACGACCGGCGCCGTCGTCGGCAGCCACCGCGGGACGATCGATTTCACCATCGGGCAGCGGCGAGGCCTCGGGGTGGCGCTGGGTGGGCGCAGGTACGTCGTCGCCATCCGGCCCGGGTCACGCACGGTCGTCATCGGCTCGGAGGACGATCTCCTCGCTTCGGGCTGCGAGGTCGAAGGCGCCACGTTCGTCGCCGGCCGGCCGCCGGCGTACGCCAAAGTCTCGGTGCAGCTGCGGTACCGCTCACGCTCCGTCCCGGCAACGATGGAGCCGCTCGGCGGGGACCGCTGGAACGTTCGCTTCTCGGAGCCACAGGCCGCAGTGGCCCCCGGGCAGGCCGCCGTCTTCTACGACGGAGTCGAGGTCCTCGGCGGCGGCACGATCGGCCGGGCGACCGGGCGGGGCTGATGCGGCAGATGGACGAGGAGGATTCCCGATGAGCGCGGGCGCCGACGCCGCCAACCGCGCCTCCGAGCTGCGGGCACAGATGCAGTATCACGCCCACCGCTACCACGTCCTCGACGACCCGGAGATCTCCGATGCCGAGTACGACGACCTGCTCCGCGAACTCGTCGCGCTCGAGGAGGCTCACCCCGAAGTCGTCACCGCGGACTCGCCGACCCGACGAGTGGGGGGACCCGTCTCGGACGCGTTTGCGCCGGTCACCCATCGTGAGCGGATGTTCTCGCTGGACAACGTGGTGGACGAAGCCGAACTGCGGGGGTGGGAGGACCGCCTCGTCAGGGTCCTCGACCGGACCCCGGTGGGGTACGCCTGCGAGCTGAAGATCGACGGACTCGCCATGTCGCTCACCTACACCGATGGCGTACTCACCCAGGCGGCGACTCGGGGCGACGGTGTCACCGGCGAGGACGTCACGGCCAACGCGCGCACGATCGAGTCGGTGCCGCTGCGTCTGCTCCGCGACGCGCCGGCGCTCATGGAGGTTCGCGGCGAGATCTACATGCCGCGGTCCGCGTTCGACGCGCTCAACGCCCAGCAAGCCGAAGCCGGGGAGCGTCCCTACGTCAACCCCCGCAACACGGCGGCAGGCTCGGTGCGCCAGAAGGACCCGGCGGTCACCGCCTCGCGCCGGCTCTCGATGTGGGTGTATCAGATCGGATACCTGGAAGGAGCGCCCTCGCTGGCAACGCACACCGAGCAGATGGCATACGTCGCCGGCCTCGGTCTTCCGGTCAACCCGGCGAACCGACGGGTCGACGATCTCGACGGCGTGTGCGCCTACGTCACCGAAGCGCTCGCCGGCCGCCACGATCACGACTACGAGATCGACGGGGTGGTCATCAAGGTCGACCACCTCCCCGCCCAGCGGACGGCGGGCTTCACGGCGAAGAGCCCGCGCTGGGCCGTCGCGTTCAAGCTGCCGCCCGAGGAGAAGACGACGCTGCTCACCGACATCGCCGTCAATGTGGGACGTACCGGGGCGGTGACGCCGTACGCGGTCCTCGAGCCGGTGTTCGTCGGCGGCGTCACCGTCACCAATGCGACCCTTCACAACGAGCGCGAGGCGCATCGCAAGGACGTGCGGATCGGCGACACCGTCGTCGTGCGGCGTGCCGGGGACGTGATCCCGGAGGTGGTGGGCCCGGTGCCGGCGCGACGGCGGCGGGGGGCGAAGGTGTGGCGCATGCCGGAACAGTGTCCGTTCTGCGGAAACCCGATCATCCTGCCCGAGGGTGAGGCGAAACACCGCTGCACCGGTGGCTATGCGTGCCCGAGCCGGCTTCGCGAGTATCTCTTCCACTTTGCCGGCAGGGGCGCCATGGACATCGAGGGCCTCGGGTACAAGACGGTGGATCTGCTGTTGAGCGAGCGCGTCATCGCCGACCCTGCGGACATCTTCACGATCGACGGCGATGTCCTGCTCGGGTTCGAGCGGTTCGGTGAGCTGTCGGTGTCGAACCTCCTCACCGCGATCGAGGCGGCGAAGGACCGACCGCTCTCGCGTCTGCTCACCGCCCTCGGGATCCGCATGGTGGGAGGGACGGTCGCTCGCACCCTCGCCCGGCATTTCCGCTCCCTCGATGCGATCCTCGATGCAACCGAGGACGAGCTCGCCGCCGTCGACGGCATCGGTCCCGAGATCGCCCGTTCCGTCGCCGAATGGGCCGGGGATCCCGACAACCGGGCACTTGTCGCCAAGCTGGAGGTGGCCGGGGTGCGCATCGCGGACCCGGAGCCAGAAGAGACCGTCGACTCGGGCCTCCTCGCCGGTGTCACCCTGGTCATTACCGGCACGCTGTCCTCGGCGAGCCGGGACGACGCGCGCGCCGCGGTGCTCGCTCGAGGCGGGAAGGTCACCGGTTCGGTCTCGTCGAAGACCTCGGCGCTCGTCGCCGGAGAGGCACCGGGCTCGAAGCTCGCCAAGGCGGAGGCACTCGGCATCCCGGTCCTCGACGAGGCCGGGTTTGCCAGGCTTCTCGCCGAGGGGCCGTCTGCGCTCGAGGAGCGCTAGGAATCCGTCCGGTCACTGGACCCGGAACGACCATTTCAGCTCGCCGGGATCGGGAAGACCGACCGTGCGATCCCACCTGACGAAGACCGAGTGGATGCCGGGTCGCCACGTCTCGAACGTCAGCCCGGGCCCGGGTCGCCACACGTAGATCCCCGTCGACTCCGTGAACCGTATCTCGTCGAGGGGAATGCGCACGCCGTCGACGAAGAGCTCGATCCCGTAGCCGACTCCCATGTCGATCTCGAGCTGTGTTTGGCGCAGGACGGCGGCACCGTCGATCGGTGAGATCCGCTCGACGGCTTCCGGCAGCTCGGTGAGGCGCCCGCTCGGGGCGAGGACGACCGCGCCGACGACGACGGCGGCCAGCGCTACGCCGAGGAAGGCGAACGTCATCCGATACCGGTTGGGGCTCACCGTGTCGGATGTTACGGCGCCACCGAGCGGCTCGATCGGGCGCGACTAGCGTTGGGCGGCGATGGAGCTCAATCCGGTGCTTGCCGAGCTCGGCGCCTACCCGATCGCCACCATTCAGGAGCGGGCTAGGGCCCGGCGCGACGTCGGCAAGCCGCTCATCGACTTCTCCATCGGGGACCCTCGTGAGCCGACGCCGCCGTTCATCGCAGCCGCGCTGCGGGCCGCGGTCCCCGAGGTCTCCCAGTACCCGACCACCGCCGGGCTCCTCGAGCTTCGCCGCGCCATCTCCGCGTACCTCGATCGTCGGTTCTCCGTCGAGGTCGACCCCGAGACACAGATCATTCCCACGTCCGGGGCGAAAGAGGCCGTCTTCTCGACTCCGCTCGCCTTCATCGACAGGAGCGGGCCGCCACCGGCGGTGGTGTTCGGAACGCCCGGCTACCCCATCTACGAGCGCGGAGCTCGTTTCGCCGGGGCTGACGCGGTCGGCGTCGTGCTCGGCGGGGACTTCGTGTTCCGGGCCGGAGACATCTCCGGCGGGGTGTGGGAACGGGCGAGGCTCGTGTGGACGTGCACACCGCACAACCCGACCGGAGCCGTCACGTCGCTCGAAGACCTCACCGGGCTCGTTGCTCGCTGTCGTGAGCACGGCGCCCTGCTGCTCAGCGACGAGTGCTACGCCGACATCTACGAGCCGGCGGCGTTCCCAGACGGACCACCGTCCGCCCTCCAGGCGGCCGGCCCCGGCGCCGAAGGCGTGCTCGCGTTCTTCTCGTGCTCGAAGCGCTCCGGCATGACCGGGTATCGGTCGGGCGCGATCGTCGGCGATGCCGCAGCGGTGGCAGCGCTCAAGGACCTGAGGACGGCCACCGGCACCGCATCCCCCGAGTTCGTCCAGGCGGCGGCGGTCGCGGCGTGGGCCGACGATGCCCACGCGGCTCGCCGGCGCGAGATCTTCGCCGAGAAGCGCGCGGTCCTCCGCAAGGCGTTCGCCGACCTCGGGTACCGCACGGTCGCCTCCGACGCCGGGTTGTATCTCTGGGTCGAGGTCCCCGACGACCTCGCCGTCACCGACCGGCTGCTCGACGACGGCGTCGTCGTCTCGCCGGGTCGGTACTTCGGTGAGGGGGGTTCGGGTCACCTCAGGCTGGCGCTCGTCCCCACGGTCGAGGAATGCGAAGCGGCCGTGGACGTGCTGGGCAGGTGCCTGGGGTGAGCGACCGGGGCCTCATCGAGGCGGCATACGCCGATCCGTCGCTCCACGCCGGAGCCGCAGACGCGGTGGCGCGCACGATCGCGGCGCTCGACCGCGGTGAGGTTCGCGTCGCCGAGCGCCGCGACGGGGAGTGGCGGGTCAACGACTGGGTGAAGGAGGCGATCCTGCTCCACTTCAGGCTCGCCGATCTCGTCACGTTCGAGGTCGGGATGTTCGAGTACCACGACAAGATCCCGCCGAAGCGGGGGCTCGCCGCGTCCGGGATCCGCGTTGTGCCGCCGGGAGTCGTGCGCTACGGCGCCTTCTGTGAGCCTGGCGTCGTCATCATGCCCGGGTACGTCAACATCGGTGCCTACGTCGGTTCGGGCACGATGGTCGACACATGGGCGACCGTCGGATCGTGTGCCCAGATCGGGCGCGACGTCCACCTCTCTGGCGGGGTGGGCATCGGAGGTGTGCTCGAGCCGCCCTCGGCGCGACCCGTCATCGTCGAGGACGGTGCGTTCATCGGCAGCCGGTGCATCCTCGTCGAAGGCGTCCTCGTCGAGCAGGGGGCTGTGCTCGGGGCGAACACGACGATCACGTCGTCGACGCCGATCATCGACGTCACCGGCGACGAGCCGGCGGAGTACCGGGGGAGGATCCCGGCGAACTCCGTCGTCGTGCCCGGCACCCGCCCCAAGGGATTCCCGGCCGGCACGTACGACCTGCAGTGCGCCCTCATCATCGGCCGGCGCTCCGAGTCCACCGACCGCAAGACGTCGCTCAACGAGGCGCTTCGAATCTTCGAGGTCCCGGTGTGAGCGCGCTCTCCGACACTCTCGCCTCCCTCGTCGACGTTCCGTCGGTGACCGGCAACGAGGGCCGGTTGTGCACCGTGGTCGCCGAGCGGCTGCTCCCCATCTTCACGATGCAGGGTGTCCAGCGCCTCGGCAACAGCCTCGTCGTGGGTCAGCAGACCGGCCGGCCGCTCGTGTCGCTGTTTGGGCATCTCGACACGGTTCCCGAGCAGCAGAACGCGGGCAGCAGGATCGAGGAGGGGAGGATGTACGGGCTCGGCACCTCCGACATGAAGGCCGGGCTCGCCGTGATGATCCACCTCCTCGAGGACGACGCGGTGCGTGCCGGCGACTACGACGTCGTCGGCGTCTTCTACGACAAAGAGGAGGGCCCCGCGGACGAGAACGGGCTCGAGGAGGTCCTCGACCGGGCACCGTGGCTCGGCGACAGCGTGCTGGCGGTCGTGCTCGAGCCGACCGACCTCGCCCTCGAGCTCGGATGCAACGGCGTCATCAATGCCGAGGTGGTATTCCGCGGGCATGCCGCCCACAGCGCCCGGCCGTGGCTGGGGGAGAACGCGGTGACGAAGGCGGGCGAGTGGCTGGCAGGGATGCACGAGCGGGACCCGGAGCTGGTCCGCATCGGCGGGCTCGAGTACCGGGAGGTCTTCTCGGTCACGACGGCATCGGGCGGCATCGCCAACAACGTGATCCCTTCCGTGTTCACGGTCAACGTCAACCATCGTTTCCCGCCGATCTACGACCTCGAGACGGCCGAGGTCAGGCTCCGTGAAGTTGCCGCCGCCGCCGACGAGATCGTCATCAGGGATCGGGCACCCGCCGGCAAGATTCCGGAGACGAACCCGCACCTCGACCGCCTCGAGCAGTCCCTTCGGGCTCGACGAGCGGCGAAGCAGGCGTGGACCGACGTCGCCCGTCTCACCGAGCGCGGGATCCCCGCCGTCAACTACGGGCCCGGCGAGGTGGCCCAGGCTCACCAGGCAACGGAGTCGGTGGCGCTCGCCAATCTCGACGCCGCCTACGAGGCGCTACGACGGTTCCTCACCTGAGCGGCGGGTCTGCGCCACACAAGGGTGCCGGGTGCCTCGGGTAGCATCCCGCGCCATGCCCATCGACATCGACATCGCCAAGGTGGCGCGCCTCGCCCGCATCGCCCTCGGCGAGGAGGAGCTGGAGCGTTACGGCGCCCAGCTGACGGCGATCCTCGAGGCTGCGGAGCAGGTCCAAGCCCTCCCCACCGAGGGAGTCGAGCCGACGTCGCATCCGCTGCCGTCGACGAACGCGTTCCGACCCGACGTCGTGACCGCGTCGCTGCCTCGCGTCGAGATCCTCGCCGCCGCTCCCGAGACCGAGGACGGCTACTTCAAGGTCCCCCGCATCCTCGAGGCACCGTGACGGATCTCGCCGACCTCACCGCGGCGGAGGCGGGCGGCGCCCTGCGGGCGGGAGAGTTCACCTCCGTCGAGCTTCTCGAGGCGGTTTACCGAACCGCACCTCCACGCCTATCTCACGATCGACCGCGACGGTGCGATGCGTGGCGCCGAGGCGGCCGATGCCGCGTTCGCCGCCGGTGAGGTACAAGGCCCTCTCCAGGGGATCCCGGTGGCGCTCAAGGACAACATGTGCACCAGGGGGATGCCGACGACGTGCTCGTCGAAGATCCTCGACGGCTACGAGCCGCCGTACGACGCCACCGTCGCGGCGAGGCTCCGCGCCGGCGGCGCCGTCATCGTCGGCAAGACGAACCTCGACGAGTTCGCCATGGGCTCGTCGACGGAGAACTCCGCCTACGGCCCGACGTTCAACCCGTGGGATCCCGCCACCGTCCCCGGTGGGTCGTCGGGGGGCTCGGCTGCCGCAGTTGCCGCCGGGACAGCGCTCGTAGCGCTGGGTTCGGACACCGGTGGATCCATCCGCCAACCGGCGTCGCTGTGCGGGATCGTCGGCATGAAGCCGACCTACGGCCTCGTCAGCCGGTACGGGCTCATCGCCTTTGCCTCCTCGCTCGACCAGATCGGGCCGATGACGCGCACGGTCGCCGATGCGGTCGCCCTGCTCGAGACGGTCGCCGGGTTCGATCCCCTCGACGCCACGAGCTACCGGGGCGAGGTCCCGTCCTTCGGGCGCTCGCTCGAGGCCGGGGTGGCCGGGTTGCGCATCGGCGTCGTGACCGAGCTCACCTCTGAGGGAATCGACTCGCAGGTGCTCGGCGCGGTGACGTCGATGCTCGACGACCTCGCAGAGGCCGGGGCCGACATCAGTGAGGTGTCGCTCCCGTCGACGACGTACGGGTTGCCGGCGTATTACCTCATCGCACCCGCCGAGTGCTCCGCCAACCTCGCCCGCTTCGACGGTGTCCGCTACGGGCTCCGGGTCGAGGGCGAGACGACGGAAGAGATGATGGCCCGGACGAGGGCGGAGGGATTCGGGCCCGAGGTGGTGCGACGGGTGCTGTTGGGTACCTACGCCCTCTCCGCCGGCTATTACGACGCGTTCTACGGGCGCGCCCTCAGGGTGCGAACTCTCATCCGGCGCGATTTCGAGCGGGCGTACGAGGACGTGGACGTGCTGGTTTCCCCGACGAGCCCGACGACGGCCTTCGCGGTCGGGGAGCGAGCGGCGGATCCGCTCGCGATGTACTACTCCGACGTGTGCACGATCCCCAGCAACCTCACCGGGGACCCCGGCATCTCGGTCCCGATCGGGGTCGACGACGCCGGGCTCCCGATCGGGTTCCAGGTGATGGCGCCGGCGCTGGAGGAGGAGCGGCTGTTCCGCGTCGCCGCCGAAGTGGAGCGGCTCGCCGCGTTCTCCGCCCGGCCCGCCCTCGCCACCTCCGAGGTGGTGGCGTCGTGAGCGGGTGGGAGGCGGTCGTCGGTATCGAGACCCACGTCGAGTTGCAGACCGCGTCGAAGATGTTCTGCGGCTGCCCGGTCGTCTTCGGCGCGGAGCCGAACACCACGACGTGCCCCGTGTGCCTCGGGCTCCCCGGTGCGATGCCGGTGCCCAACGAGGAGGCGATCGAAGGCATCCTCCGCATCGGGACCGCGCTCGACTGCGAGATCGCAGAGCACTCCGTCTTCCACCGCAAGAACTACTTCTACCCGGACCTGCCGAAGAACTACCAGATCTCCCAGTACGACGTGCCGATCTGTCACGACGGCAGCGTCGAGATCGACGTCGACGGGGACGCCTCGGTCATCGGTATCACCCGGGTGCACATGGAGGAGGACACCGGCAAGAGCATCCACGTCGGAGAAGGGGGGAGGATCCACGGCGCCGAGCACTCCCTCGTCGACTTCAACCGCTCCGGCGTGCCGCTCGTCGAGATCGTGTCCGAGCCGGACCTCCGCTCACCGGAACAGGCCCGCGAGTACGGGGCCGAACTCCAGCGGATCGTGCGCGCCCTCGGGGTCTCCGACGTGCGGCTCGAGGAGGGTTCGATGCGCTTCGACGCCAACATCTCGGTGCGCCGGGCCGGCGACGTCGAGTACGGCACGAGGACGGAGGTGAAGAACGTCAACTCGCTACGTTCCCTCCAGCGCGCGATCGCCCACGAGATCGAGCGCCAGATCGGAGTGCTCGAATCGGGCGAACCCGTCGTCCAGGAGACGCGGCACTGGAGCGAGGACCTCGGGGCGACGACGTTGATGCGCTCGAAGGAGGAGTCGGAGGACTACCGCTACTTCCTCGAACCGGACCTCGTCCCGATGCGGGTCGACGCCTCCTGGCAGGCCCGGGTGCGCGAGGCGCTCCCCGAGCTGCCGGCGGCGCGACGAGCCCGGTATAAGGGTCTCGGCGTCGACCGGCGCACCGCGGCGGTGCTCGCCGCCGCCCCGGACATCGCGGACCTCTTCGATGCCGCCGTCTCCGCCGGTGCCGACGTACGCCTCAGCGGGATCTGGGTCACCGGGGAACTCGTCGCCTATCTGCGCGCCGGGGACCGCGCGCTCGACGAGACCGCCGTCGAGCCGGACCACCTCGCCGAGCTGTCCGCGATGGTCACCGGCGGGCGGCTCTCGGCAACGGCGGCCAAAGAGGTGCTCGGTGGGGTGCTCGACGGAGACGGATCACCGGGGGAGGTCGCCGCGGCTCGCGATCTCCTTCAGATCACTGACGCCGGTGCCATCGAGTCCGCTGTCGCCGCCGTGATCGGCGAGCACGCAGACGCGTTCGCGAAGCTCCGGGAGGGCGACGAGAAGGTCCTCGGCTTCCTCGTCGGGCAGGTCATGCGCGCCACCGGGGGCAAGGCGGATCCCCGCCAGGTCTCGGAGCTTCTGCGGAGCAAGGCCGGGGGGTGAGTCGTGGCGCGGGTGATGGCTCACGGCGCCCGCGACATTGCCCACGCCGACCCGGCGCGGGTGTGGGCGCTCGTCGCCGACCCCGGCCGGGCCGGGGAGTGGGCGCCGCTGCGTGTCGTCGGTCACATGGGCACCGAGCTCCCTGCGGTCGGCCATGCCTTCTTCGCCACGTGGCGCCGGTTGGCGAGCGACCGGCGGGCCGTGCGCTTCGAGTTCGTCGAGTGGGTGGCAGGCCGCAGCTACCGATGTGCGATGAGCCCGGGGCCGGGGGTCGCGGAGCGCGAAGTCGAGGTGCGGGTCCAATCGGTTGTCGAGTCGGCGGGTGCGAGGACGCGAGTCGAGATCCGCTATCGCGCCGAGGCGCCGCGATGGGCCGCGGCGGCGTACCGCCTCTTTGCCTCGCTCCGGATCCGGCGGGCGCTCGACGGCATCGAAGCGCGCGTCGGGTAACGGTGAACGCCGTCGTCTTCGACTGCGACGGCGTCCTCGTCGACAGCGAGCCGCTCTCCGAAGCGGCGTGGACCGAGGTGCTCGCCCCGTACGGCTACACGCCGGGCCGTGAGGACTTCGACGCGTGCCTCGGCAAAGTGAGCCGGGACACGTACGCCCATTACGCCGCGAGGGCCGACCTCCCCGGACCCGACGTCGTCATCGCGGCCGTCGACGCGGTCCGGTGGCGAGGATACGAAGAGGGCGTCACCGTGTTTGCCGATGCGCTCGAGACGGTGCGCGTCGTTGCCGCGGCCGGGGTGCCGATGGCCGTCGCCTCGTCGAGCTCGTCCCGCAACCTGCGGCGAAAGCTCGACGTCTCCGGCCTCGGTCGATATTTCGACGTCGTGGTCGCCGGCGACGCCGTGGAGCGGGGCAAGCCGGCTCCGGACCTGTACCTCGCCGCGGCGGCGGGGCTCGGTGTGGACCCGGCCGGGTGTCTCGCCGTCGAGGATGCCACCGTCGGGGCCGCGGCCGCGGCGGCGGCGGGAATGCGCGTCGTGCTCGTCGACAGGGGGCGTGTCGGGTCCGATGCCCGGTTCGCGCTCGTCTCCAGCCTCGACGGCGGCCTTCTCCTGTCGTGGCTCAGGTGAGCGGCGATCACCGCATCCGTCAGTCCGGAGCGGGGGAGCGTGGGCTCTCGCCCGACCCGTCGGGTTCGGCCCACCCGTGGAAGTGGCGCTCGGCCGCCACCCAGAGGGTTCGCGAGATCGGGTGGAAGAGGATGGGGAGCAAGATGTTGACCGCGATGAGCGCCACGAGGACGAGGGTCCAGGGCACGTCCGGCCAGGTGACGATGATGGCGGCGGCGAGGAGCACGACGAACACGGCCTCCGTGACCAGGAGGTTGATGGCGATGGCGCCCGTCCAGTAGCCGTCGGCCCGTTCGAACCGGAGCCCGCAACGGGGGCATTGCTCCGCCATCGAGACCCAGCGGCGGAAGATGCCTACCTGGCCGCATCGGGGACAGCGTCGCGTCAGGCCCCGTCCCAGCCCCGTCACCAGCCGGGGAGCGGGCCACGCGCCGTTCACGAGCACGCCTCGTCGGTGTCCTCGAGCCTGAGCGCCGCGATCGCCTCGGCCGCCGGCAGCTCGACGACGGTGGCGACGTGGGAGCGGATGACCGCGACGTCGGGGGTGTTGTAGCCCTCGGGGGTGCGGGGTCCGGTGTAGACCGGCGGCACGAATCGCACCGACACGATGGTGTCGGCGTCGAGCTTGGGGAGGAGTTCGATGAGATCCGGGAGCCGCTCCAGGGGGATGTCGGTGGTGACGTTGTTCTTGATGGCGTTGGCGATGTCGGGGAACGAGCGGATGACCCTGACGGGATCGGCCTGGGAGGCGACGGCCTGGAGGACGCAGCGCTGGCGACCCATCCGGCTGTAGTCGTCGGAGGTCCTCCGGGCCCGGGCGTAGGCGAGGGCGAGGTGGCCGTCCATGTGGTACTCGCCCGGCTGGATGTCGATGAGCTCGACGCTCCCGTCCTCGTGGGGGTACACCGGGTCGTAGACGCGGGCGGGCACGGTGATGTCGATGCCACCGAGGGCGTCGACGAGCTCGACGAATCCCTGGAGGTTGACGAGGGCGTAGTGGTGGATGTCGAGGCCGGTGAGCTCACCGATCGCGAGCTTGAGGGCGAGGGCTCCCGGAGGCGCTTCCCCGGGGAAGCGCCCGGGGTTGTCGGTCCCGTACTTCCACAAGGCGTTGATGATGTCGGGGAAGCAGTCGCACTCCCAGATGTCGAGGTTCTCCGGAACGGGAACGCGCGCCATGTTGCGGGGGACCGAGAAGAGGGCGGCGTCTCCGCTGTCCGGGTCGAAGCTGGCGAGTATGACGGTGTCGGTGCGGACGCCGCGCCTTCCCGGTCCGGCGTCGCCTCCGAGGAGGAGGATGTTGAGGCGCTCGGTGCCGTCCCACAGGCGGACCGGGATCGTCGTCGTGGTCGTCGTCGGCGCTGCCGTCGTCGTCGGTGCGGTGGTCGCCGTCGTCCCGGCCGCAATCGGGGCTTGTGTGGTCGTGACCGTCGTCGTCGTGACCGTCGTCGTCGTGGGGGTGGGCCGGAACACGGTGGTGATGAGGTCGTATTCGACCACGTCGTAGTACCCGGCGATCGCGTGGGGCACCACGAGGATCGCTGCCGTTCCCAGCCCGACGAGACCGCCGACTCCGAGGAGCGAGCTCTTCCCCACCGCAGCGCCTCCGGCGGCGAGGTAGGCATCGGCGGCGGCGAAGACGCGGAAGGCCAGCGCCATGCCGTTGGCGACGAGCAGCCACCGCAGCGCCGCCGGCTGGACGGACCACGTGGCGATGGTGAGCGGGCGGGCCAGCACCAGCCACAGTGCCGGGACGGTGGCGGCGGCTGCGATACCGAGGAGCACGAAGCCGCGACGCCGCCGCCCCGCGATGAGCTGACCGAGCCCGGGGACGAGCGCCGAGGCGAGCGCGGCCAGCGCCGGGCGGAACGAGCGGCGCGGCCCGGCGTTCGGCTGACGGTCGATGCGGCCCATCGCCCGTGAGGATACGGCCGCGTGACCGCTGCGCCGGGCACCCGGGGCAAGGAGCCATCCCCGGGTGGCGAGTATCCTGGCCGGCGATGAGCATGGCCGTGCGGATCGTGGCGTGGTTCCAGAGCTCGGTGGAGGAACTGCCGCCCGAGGTCGTGGAAGAGCTGCCGGAGGACGTTCTCCAGCAGCTGCGCGACGGCGTCATCGACAAGATCCCGGAGGATGTCGTCGAGCGCCTTCCGGAGTCGGTCCGGGATCGGGTCCCCGACGGGCTCGTCGACTTCGCTTCCACGAACACCGGCTTCGCGGTCGTCCTCGCCATCATCGGTGTGCTCGCCGTAGCGGGGTTCGTCTGGGGGATCGCGAAGAGCGCGTTCAAGGCCGCCATCTTCTTCGCGCTTGCCGCGGCGGTGGCCTGGTTCCTCTTCTTCCAGCAATAGCGTGGAGTTCCTCTGGGACGTCATCCGGGACGCGGTGGCGGCGCTCGGTGATTTCGGTCCCGAGCTTCGGGAGGTGCTCTGGCTGACGATCGTCGTGTCCGGGCTCGCCACGGTCATCGGCGTCGTCACCGGCGTGCCGGTCGGGCTCGGCCTCGGTCTCGGGAGGTTCCGAGGGAGGAAGGTCGCGCTGACGATCGTCAACGCCGGGATGGGGATCCCGCCGGTTCTCGCCGGGCTCGTGCTCCTGGTCGTGCTGTGGGACGACGGTCCGCTCGGCGGACTCGACGCCCTGTTCACCCCGGGTGCGATGGTGGCCGCCCAGGCCCTGCTCGCGTTCCCCATCGCCGCCGGCGTCACCGCCGCCGCCGTCGCCAACCTCGGCTTCGACGCTCGGGAGCACATCGCCGCGCTCGGCCTCAGCCGCACCGGCACTGCGGCCGTGTCAGCTCGCGAGGTGTGGCCCGGCATCGTCGGCGCAACTGCTGCGGCCTTCGGCAGGGTCGTATCCGAGGTGGGCGCGGTGCTCATCGTCGGCGGCAACATTCGCGGCGAGACGCGTGTGCTGACGACCGCCATCGTCGAGGAGGCGCGCCAGGCCCGCTTCGGCGCTGCGGTCGGCCTCGGGGTCCTCCTTCTCGTCCTGGCGCTCGTCGTGTCCACCGTGCTCACCGCCACCCAGCTGAGGAGAGCCGATGGCTGAGGCGTTCGTCTTCACCGGGCCGTTCCGCCTCCCGCGTGGGGAGGCGCTCGATGTCGCCGAGCTGTCGGTTGGCCGGGGTGAGCGCCTCGTGATCTTCGGGCCCAACGGAGCCGGCAAGACGACGCTGCTCCGCCACCTCGCCGGGACGCTCACCGGCGCCCCGGTCGATCCCGGGATCGCCTACCTCCCGCAGCGGGCACACGCGTTCAAGGGGTCGGCCCGGCGCAATCTGCTGCTCGGCCTCGCCAAGGACCGCCACGGCGCCGCAGAGCATCTCGCCGCCGAGCTCCGCGTCTCGGGGCTTCTCGAGCGAGCGGCGGTCTCGTTGAGCGGGGGCGAGCGGCAGCGGGTGGCGCTGGCGAGGGCGCTGGCTGGAACCGAGCCCCTCGTGCTTCTCGACGAGCCGCTCGCCGCCATCGACCTGCGAGATCGCGACACGGTCGCGGCTGCGATCGTGCGGGCACTCGAAGGTCGCAGCGGGGTCATCGTCACCCATGACGAAGCGACCGCAGCGGCCGTTGGAGATCGCATTGCCGTCATCGTCGACGGGTCCATTCGCCAGGTCGGTCCGGTCGCCGACGTGTTCTCGCTTCCCGCCGACGAGGAGGTCGCGGCCGTTGTCGGGCTCCGCAACGTCCTCGAGGGGGACGTCGTCGCCGCAGGGGACGGACTCGTCGCCGTCGCCTGCGGCTCCGTCGAGGTGTGGGCACTCGGCGAGCTGGACCCGGGTGATCCGGCGCGGGTGCTCTTCGGTGGCGAGACGGTGACGGTGTCGCCCCCTGCCCCGATGACGTCGTCGGCGCGCAACCGGTGGACCGGTCGGGTGCTGACGGTTCGCCGGGTCGGCAGACTCGTCGAGGTCATCGTCGATGTCGGGGTGCCGGTGGCCGCCGTCATCACACCGGGCTCGTTCGAGGCTCTCGGCTTGGGTGAGGGCTCCGAGGTCGCGGTGTCCTTCAAGGCGACGGCGGCCCGGGCGGTCGCCGTGGGCATCCACCACTGAGATGCGCCACCGCGCCGGACTCGTTCTCGCCCTCGCCATCACCGTCACGGCCGCAGCCTGCGGAGGGGACCGGGTCGTCGTCGCCGCCGGCACGACCGTCGTCGACGGCGGCCTGCTCGATGCCGTCGTGGAGCGCTACGAGGCCGCCACCGGCACGCCGGTCGCGGTCACTGGCGCGGCGACGCGTGAGGTCCTCGCCCTCGGCGAGCGGGGCGGCGCCGACTTCCTCGTCACCCATGCACCCGCGCAGGAGGCCGAGTTCCTGGTCCGGCACCCCGAAGCGGTGAGCTCGCGCGTCTTTGCCAGCCGCTTCCTCCTCGTCGGTCCTCCCGAACGGGCGGCCGGCCTCGTCGGGCTCGACCCGCCGGGGGCATTCGCGACGATCGCGGAGCGCGGATGGACCTTCGTGACACGGGCGGACGGCTCGGGAACCCACGACAAGGAGCTCGAGATCTGGGCGCTGGCGGGCATCGAGCCGGCCGGCTCGTGGCTGCTGTCCACGGGCCAAGGCATGGGCCTTTCCCTCCAGGTTGCGGACCAGCGCAGCGGTTTCATCCTCGTCGAAGAGGGGACGTTCCTCGTCGCGCAGCCGACGGTGTCCCTCGTGCCGGTGGAGTGGGCCGACGACGGCGCGCTCACGGCGAACCCGTACACGGCCATCGCGCCGTCGGGCGACGGCGCCGCCGCCGATCTCCTCGCTTGGATGACTGGGCCCGAGGGCGTCGCCGCGATCACCGCGGCGAACGTCGCCGCGTACGGGCGACTCGTCTACGTGCCCTGACCGGCGCCCCCCCGAGTGCCGGACCTGCGATCATGGGCGGATGGGTGACAGAGTCGTCATCGCCGAGAAGATCGCAGAGGCCGGCGTCGACCTCCTCGCCTCGAGGTTCGAGGTCGACGTGGCGCTCGAGGCCACTCCGGAGGAGCTCCGCAGCCGTCTCGCCGACGCGGCCGCCCTCGTGGTGCGCTCGGCGACCCGGGTCGATGCCGACCTCATCGCATCCGCCGCCAGGCTTCGGGTCATCGGCAGGGCCGGCATCGGAGTCGACAACATCGACGTCGTCGCGGCGACGAGCGCCGGTGTCCTCGTGGTCAACGCACCGACGGCGAACACGATCTCGGCGGCTGAGCACTCGATGGCCCTCCTCCTCGCCCAGGCGAGGCGGGTTCCCGCCGCCGACGCGTCGCTTCGTTCCGGAGCGTGGCAGCGTTCCGCGTTCCAGGGTGTCGAGCTCAACGGCAAGACGCTCGGCATCCTCGGTCTCGGCAAGATCGGGACACTCGTCGCCCAGCGCGCCGCTGCCTTCGGAATGCGCGTGATCGCGTTCGATCCCTATGTCTCGGAGGAGGTGGCGCGCCGGGTCGGCGTCGAGATGGGTGACTTCGGGTGGGTGCTCGCCGAATCCGACTTCGTCACGCTTCATCTGCCCCGGACCCGGGAGACGGAAAACCTCATCGACGCCGACGCGCTGGCGACGATGAAGCCGGGGGTGCGGATCGTCAACGTGGCTCGCGGCGGCATCGTCGACGAGGATGCGCTCGCTGCCGCAGTCCGCAGCGGCCACGTCGCCGGGGCCGCCGTCGACGTGTTCGCCCGGGAGCCGGCCACCGACAGCCCCCTGTTCTCGCTGCCCGAAGTCGTCGTGACCCCGCATCTCGGGGCGTCCACGCGCGAAGCACAGGACAAGGCCGGCATCGCCGTCGCCGAGGCGGTGGCTGCCGCGTTGGACGGCGAGCTCGTCCCGGAGGCGGTGAACCTCGACCTCGGGGTGCAGATCGAGGACGCCGCCAGGCCGTTCCTGCGGGTCGCCGAACGCCTCGGCGCAGTGTTCGCGTCGTTCGCGATGGGGCTTCCCGACGAGCTCACCGTCGCCGTCTCCGGGCGCCTCGCCGCCTACCCGGTGCGCCCGTTCACACTCGGTGCGCTCAAGGGGGCCTTGAGCGGCGTGTCGGAGCACAAGGTCTCCTACGTCAACGTCGCCCGAATCGCCTCAGATCGGGGGCTCACCATCGTCGAGGCGGCTGCCGCCGAGTCCGAGGATTACCAGGCGCTCTTGGGGCTCAGCGGGATCATCGACGGCCGGCTCTGCTCGGTCACCGGGACACGCATGGAGCGCAAAGGCGAGGTGCTCGTCGAGATCGATGGGTACAACATCGAGTTCCCGATCTCGGCGCACATGCTCCTCGTCCGCAACGACGACGTGCCCGGCGTCATCGGCAGTGTCGGGACGCTGCTCGGCTCGGCCGGCATCAACATCGCGGACATGGCCGTCGGCCGCCACCCGGAGGGCGGCGCCCTGATGGCGATCGCGCTGGACAGCTCTGTCCCCCAGGACCTCGTGGAGTCGTTGCTCGAGTTGCCCACCGTCTCCGCGGCCCGGGTCATCGACCTCGACTGAGCACGTTCACACGACGATCGCAAGGATCCAGCCGGCTCCGAGGCCGTAGAGCCCGGCAACGACGTCGTCGGCGGTGATGCCGAGCCCACCGGGGAGGCGCTCCGCCGAGCGAACCCCCGGCAGCACCTTGAAGATGTCGGCGAGACGGGCGACGGCCACGGCGAGGAGCCACGGCCAGCCGCTGAGCCCCACCATCGCGATCAGCGTGCCGGCGACCTCGTCGATCGTCACCCAGCCCGGGTCGGCGTGGCCGGCCGAGTACGGCTCGGCCGCCCACCAGGAGAGGGTGATCGCAGCCACGCCGACTGCGGCATCGACAGGCCACGGCGCCGGCCACAAGGCGAGGCCGATGACGACCGCGACCGCGGCGCCGAAGGTCCCGGCACCGGAGTCCGAGCCCCACAGCCGGCGCGGAACCAGTCCGACGCCGAACCCGGATGCGATGACGCGCCGCACCGGCGCAGGCTACCGGGGTGGCAGGGGAAGACCCTTTTCCAACAGCAGAGGGCCCGTGGCAAGATAGGCCGCATGGAACCGACGAAGTACATCTGGATGGACGGCGAGATGGTGCCGTGGGACGACGCGACCGTGCACGTCCTCGCCCATGCTCTCCATTACGGCACCGGAGTGTTCGAGGGCATCCGCGCCTACGAGACGGCGGACGGCACGGCCGTGTTCAGGCTCACCCCGCACATGGAGCGGCTGCACCGGTCTGCGAAGGCCTACCAGATGGACCTCGTATGGTCGGTCGAGGACCTCAACAAGGCGGCGCTGGAGTTGCTGCGCCTCAACCAACTCCGCTCCGGGTACCTCAGGCCCATCGTGTACCTGGAGCTGGGCGCCATCGGGCTCAACCCCACCTCGGCCCGGGTTCGGACGGCCATCGCCACCTGGCAGTGGGGCGCCTACCTCGGTGAGGAGGGGCTGCGCAACGGGATCCGGGTGCGAGTGTCGTCGTGGAGGCGCTTCTCCATGGACCAGTTCCCCAACGCCAAGGCCACCGGCACGTACATCAACTCGATCCTCGCCAAGATGGAGGCGGTCGGGAACGGGTACGACGAGGCGATCATGCTCAACGCCGACGGGCAGATCTCCGAAGGCAGCGGCGAGAACCTCTTCCTCGTCAGCGACGGCATCGTGTACACGCCCCCCATCTCTGCGGGGTGTCTCGACGGGATCACGAGGGATGCCGTCATGACGCTGCTCGCCGAGGACGGATACGACGTGGTCGAGAGGACGCTCAACCGCTCCGACATCTACTACGGCGACGAGGTGTTCTTCACGGGAACCGCTGCGGAGGTCACCCCGGTGCGCGAGATCGACGATCGCCCCGTCGGCGACGGGACGCCCGGGCCCGTGACCAGACGCGCCCAGGAGCTCTTCCAGGATGCCGTCTCCGGCAAGCTGACGTCGCATCCCGAGTGGCTGGAGTACGTCTGAGCCGTGGGCCAGCAACCGAACATCGAACTCGAGATCGCCGATCTGCCGCGACCGACGCCGGCGCCGGCGCCGGCCCGGCGGTGGCGGCCGGAGCGGCCGGGTGAGCTCACCGCACCTCGAGACGTCCCTTGGGGCGGGGCCTACGGGACGGTGGGGCCCGACACCGGGTATGCGCTCGCTCTCGTGGCGCAGCGGGACCTCGAGCTGACCCCGGCAGAGTCGCGCCGCAACGTCGACGTCGCCGTCGCCGCCGTTGCCGCGGCGCGGGCGAGCCGCTTCGGGAGAGCTCCCACTCGCGACGACATCGACGTGGCACTCCTGGCGCTGGGTCTCGATGGTCACGGGATCCCCGACGACGCGCTGGAGCGCCTTGCCGGCATGCGGCGGAGCTCGCTCTCGGGTCTGGCCCATCACCCCCACAAGGCGGGAGACGTGGTGGCGCGGATCCCCGTCGACGTGCTCGAGGCGACCCCCGCCGAGCTCAGGGCTCGTCTCGCCGCGGGCGAGGAGGTGTTCGGGTCATGACCGTCGCCGGACGGGGCACGGGGGAGCGGGGGTCATGAAGATCGTTCGTGTGGCCTCGGACGTCGACGACATCACCTACGGCAGCGTCGAGCCCGAGGGGATTCGCCTCCATCGCGGGTCCCCGTTCGTCGCATGGGAGCCCACCGAGACGATCATCGCGTGGGACAAGGCACGGCTCCTGGCTCCGGTGATCCCCACGAAGATCGTCGCGATGGGCCGCAACTACGCCGACCACGCCGCCGAGTCCGGCCACGAGGTGCCGGAGACGCCGATGATCTTCCTCAAGCCCCCGACGACGGTCATCGGGCCGCTGCAGCCGATCCGGATCCCCCCGGACGTCGGCGAGGTGCACCACGAAGGGGAGCTCGCCATCGTCATCGGCAAGGTGGCCCGCGACGTTGCGATCGAGGACGCCGGCGCGCACATCCTCGGGTACACGGCCGCCAACGACGTGACGGCTCGCGCCGTCCAGCGGGCCGAGGGCAAGTTCACGAGGGCGAAAGGGTACGACACGTTCTGCCCGCTGGGCCCGGCGATCGACACCGAGCTGGACCCGCAGGAGGGCCTGTCGATCATCTGCCGGGTGAACGGCGAGATGCGCCAGACGGGGTCGACCGCGGACCTCGTCTTCGGCATCGGCGAGTGCGTCTCGTTCATCTCCCGGGTGATGACGCTGCTCCCCGGGGACGTCGTCCTCACCGGCACGCCGGAGGGGGTGGGACCGATCGAGGACGGAGACACCGTCGAGGTCGAGGTCGAGGGCGTCGGCGTGCTCGTGAACCCTGTCCGATTGCGATGACCGTCAGGGTACGGTTTGCGCCCTCTCCGACAGGCTATCTCCACGTCGGCAATGCCCGCGCTGCGCTCTACAACTTCCTCTACGCCCGGGGGCGGGACGGCGTGTTCATCCTGCGCGGAGACGACACCGACCGGGCGCGCAGCAACGACGAGTTCCGGCGGGACATCCTCGACGGGCTCGGGTGGCTGGGCCTCGACTGGGACGAAGGGATCGAGCACGGTGGCCCCCACGAGCCGTACTACCAGAGCCGGCGGTTCGACCGCTACCGGGAGGTGGCCGCGGCCCTCGCCGCCGCCGGCAGTGCATACCACTGCTTCGCCACCGAGGAGCAGCTCGAGGCGTTCCGCGCCGAGGCGCGCGCCGCCGGACGGACGCCCGCCTACGACGGGCGGTTCCGCGTGTCCGACGACGAGGCGCGGCGCCGCCTCGACGCCGGCGAGGCCGCGCCGATCCGCTTCGCCGTACCCCGGCCCGCAGCGACGACGTTTCGCGACCTCGTACGCGAGGAGGTGACGTTCGATCACGACCAGGTCGACGACTTCGTCATCCTGCGCTCCGACGGCTCGCCCACGTACCACCTCGCGAGCGCCGTCGACGACGTCGACTTCGAGATCAGTCACGTCGTCCGGGGAGAGGACCTCCTGTCATCGACGCCGAAGCACATCCTGATCGCCGCGGCGATGGGAGCCGGCGCGCCGACCTATGCGCACCTGCCGTTACTCATGGGTCCCGACGGCCGCAAGCTGTCGAAGCGCCACGGCGACACGTCTCTGCGGGCGTACCGTCTCGGCGGGTATCTCCCCGAGGCCGTCGTCAACTACCTGGCGCTTCTCGGCTGGTCACCCGGTGACGACGTGACGATCGTGTCCATGGACGAGATGATCTCCGGGTTCGATCTCGCCGATGTCAACAAGAACCCCGCCGTGTTCGACGTCGAGAAGCTCGAGTGGATGAACGGGGTCTACATTCGCTCGCTCGACGACGACGAGTTCGTCCGCCGGGCTCGGCCCGTCGTGGAGGCGCATGTCGGTCGTCCGCTCACCGGCGAGGAGGCGGCCCGGCTCGACATGATGGCCCCGCATCTCAAGGAGCGGACCAGGTTGCTCGCCGAGGTGCCCGGTCAGGTTGGGTTCCTCCTCGGTGACGTCGACCACGACGAGCGCTCATGGAACTCGGTGATGACGAAACCCGAGGCCGGCGTCGCCGTCGCCGCGGCGAATCGTGTCCTCGAGGGCCTCGAGAGCTGGGACGTCGATGCCATCGAGGCGGCGCTCAGGTCGATGCTCGAGGCCGAGGGCCTCTCGGCGCGTAAAGGGCTCCAACCGGTGCGGGTGGCGGTCACTGGCTCGTCCGTCTCGCCGCCGCTGTTCGAGTCATTGGAGGCGCTGGGCCGCGAGGTCTCCCTCGCCCGCCTCGCCGTTGCCCTCGACCGTCTGGACGACTGACGTGGCAGCGTTCGACCAACTCGTGACGTTCCTCTACGTCGCCGATCTCGAGCGGGCCGCGAGCTTCTACTCGGAGGTCCTCGGGCTCGAACTGGCCCTCGACCAGGGCCAGTGCCGGATCTACCGGGTCACGCCGACCGCCTTCGTCGGCCTCTGTCACGGGCCCGAGCGAGCCGGCGAGTCCGATGGGGTCATGGTGACGCTCGTCACGGACGAGGTGGACGAGGCCTTCGCCAGGGCAGCTGCGTCCGGGGCAGCCGTCGATCGGACCCCGGGGTACAACCAACGGTTCGACATCTACCAGGCCATCGTCCGCGACCCGGATGGAAACCGCATCGAGATCCAGCAGTTCCGCGACCCCGATTGGAGGCGTCCGGCGTCCGGGTGAGCTGTCCCCATGGGCCTGCCTGCCGGTGTCGACGTCGGCCCATCCGGCCTAACATGCCCGCCGCACCCGATCGGGGGTGGTGTAATTGGCAACACAGCGGGTTCTGGTCCCGTAATTGGGGGTTCGAGTCCTCCCCCCCGAGCGAGCAGGCGCCGCCTGCCAATCTGGCCCCGTCGTCTAGTGGCCTAGGACGCTGCCCTCTCAAGGCAGTAACGCCGGTTCGAATCCGGTCGGGGCTACTCCTGTCGTGCGAGTCGCGGGAGATCTGGCAGCTTGGCTCAGCCGGGAGCTGTCACATCCTCGAACTGCGCTTCACCCGCTCGATGTGTGCCGATATGGGCTCTCTTGGGGACTGGATCCTTATCGAACAGATCGGGTGATATGGGCGCCAGGTCGTGCGGGCAGTGATCTTGGAAGCTGATGGCATCAACGTGTCGTCGTCGGTGCCACATCACCGCGTCTATGACCGGGTCCACTCAATGGCCGCTCGGGTTCGGAAGCGTGCGGCGCGGGCCGGAGTACGGTTGCCCGCCGGTACGAGGGGCTATGAGCTTCCAAAGGACCGATCGGAGACGTGCGATCCAGCGCAGTAGGCTGCTGCGGGCCGTTGTCGAAGGACGATGGTGGAGACATTCGACCAGCTGCAGTCACGATTGGGGGAGGTGCTGTCGCTGAATCGTCCGGGCGGTGCTGGCGACCACGTGGTCGTCGCGCTGCCGTCGTTCAGTGTTGGCGAGTCGATGCTCTCGCACTACGCGGACCGCATTCCCTCGCTCGAACACCGCTATCTCCTCACACTCTTCATGCTGGATCGGATCGAGCGCTGCGAGTTCGTCTTCGTGTCTACCAAAGCTGCAGATACCGAGGTGGTCGAGTACTACCTGGCGCTACTCCCGGAGGCACACCGCGCGAGCGTCCGACGCCGGGTCCGGATGTTTGAGGTTCCCGATCCGAGCCCACGCGCGGTGGCGGCGAAACTGCTTGATCGGCCCGATCTCCTCTACGACCTCAAACGCTCGCTTGCAGGTCGTCCGGCGTTCATCGAGCCGTGGAACGTCACCGACGCCGAGGTGCAGGTGGCACGGCACCTCGGCGCACCCATCAATGGCACGGCGCCGCATCTGTGGCCCACGGGCTTCAAGAGCGAGGGGCGACGCTTGTTCCGCGAGGTCGGTGTTCCGGTGCCGCACGGCGTGGAAGATGTGCACGACGTCGATGAGGTTCTCGCCGCGATCGCGACGATCCGCTCGGCTCGTCCGACTGCCACCGGCGTGGTGCTGAAACTCGACGACAGCGGGGCCGGAGACGGCAACATAGTGCTGGACCTCCGACGTCCAGAGAACCTGCGTGCCGTGCTCGCTGCGCTCCCCGCCTGGTATGTCGCCGATCTGGCTAGCGGTGGCATCGTCGAGGAGCTGATCTCCGGCACACACTTCACGAGTCCCAGTGCGCAGATCGATCTGCTCCCCGACGGGACCGTGCGAGTGCTCGCGACCCATGAGCAAGTCCTCGGCGCCGACGGCGCCCAGGTATATGTGGGATGCCGCTTCCCGGCCGATCCCGCGTATGCCGCCCGACTCGCCGAATACGCGTCAGCGGTCGGATCGGAGCTCAGCCAACGCGGTGTGATCGGGAGGGCGAGTGTCGACTTCGCGGCTGCGCTGGACGCGACTGGCGCGTGGCGGCTGTTCGCGCTCGAAATGAACCTCCGGAAGGGTGGCACCACGCACCCGTACGCCGTGCTGCGAAACCTCGTGCCGGGCACCTATCTCCCGGCAGCGGGACGCTGGCGTGCCGACGACGGCACGGAACGCGCCTACTCGGCGACCGACAACCTCGTCGATCCGACGTGGGTCGATCTCCCCGTCGCTGCCGCCATCGACGCGGTTGGCGAGGCGGGCCTGCAGTTCGACTCCGGTCGCGGGACGGGAGTGGTGTTGCACATGCTTTCCGGCCTGGCGATCGACGGAAGGATCGGATTGACCGCGATCGGCACCGATCCCGCGCAGGCAGCAGATCTGTACGAGCAGGCCGCCCAGGCAATTGCACGATCGCATCACCGTTAGTCCGGCGAACCGATACACGTAAGAGGCTCATAACGCGAGCGCCGTAACCCGATGATCGGCTTGCATCCTGCCAGTCGCACAGATCACTGGCCGCTCAGAGCGATATCGCGCACCCCGTAGCATCCGAGAACCGTCGATCTCGCGCACCAGTTCTCGCGAACAGCGAGCAGGCCCCTGACGGAACTCACGTGTCTCGACGAGTCGTCGGAGATTGCACTTCGTGATGCGGGTTCCATGGGGACTCGGTAGTACGCCGATGTCCGGTTTCTGCCCGCGGACGCTGTCGTCTCCGCCGAATCAGCCGGTTTCGAGAGCTCGGCGAAGCCTGGGAACGTCCTCTCGTCGGGCATAGACGCGGGTCCCATCTATGCGGGTTCGGGCTACTCCTTCTCTCCCCGGGCCGACTTCGGCCCTCCGGGCCGAACAGACGCTGGTCGGCCCTCCTCCACAGTTGGGGCCCCGACCCCAACGTGGCCGTCCTGATGGTGGTGGGGTGGAGGACCGGTGGTGGTGCTGTTGGGTCCCGGGCCGACTTCGGCCCTCCAGGCCGAACAGACGCGAACGGTCGGTTCTCTACGCCCCTGCTCGTCGCGGGGTGGTGGGTCGTGCGCCGGGCCCCCGTGGCCGAGACCGATCGCGGAGAAGGTCGGCCCCTCCTCCTCGGTTGGGTCCCTGCCCCGCCGTGTTGATGCCCCGGTCAGCTCTGCCCGTAGACGGGGATGGCCGCGCCGTCGATGACGGCGGAGGCGGGGCTGGCGAGGAAGTCGATGACGGCGGCGATGTCGGCCGGCTTCGGCCACTTCACGTAGTCGGCGTACGGGAGCGCCGCACGTGTCGCCTCCGTGTCGACGACCGAGGGGAGCAGAGCGTTCGCCGTGACCCCGGTGTCGTCGAGCTCGACGGCCACGGTCTTGACCAGGGCGATGACGCCGGCCTTGGCGACGTTGTAGGCGGCCTGACCCGCCGGGGTGTCGGACGCAGCGCGGCTGCCGACGGCGATGATCCGTCCCCACTCGGCTTCGCGCATGTGGGGGATCGCGGCCCGCATCGAGTAGAACGCCGACCTCAGGTTGAGGTCGATCATGCGGTCGAACCGAACGTCGTCGGTCTCGTCGACATACCGACCGCCCGCCCAGGCGCCGACGAGCGAGCACAGCACGTTGATGCCGCCGAAGTGGTCGACCGTGTCCTTGATGAACGCGTTCACGGCTTCCGGGTCGGTGCAGTCCACCCGCCGCAGCAGGAGCCGGTCCTCGTCGACGTTGATGTCGTCCTCGAGCGCCGTTGCCTCGTCGGGGACGAGGTAGGTCACGGCGAGACGGAAGTTGCGGCGGACGAGGAGCGGGAGCAGCGCCCTGCCCAGCGCCCCGGTCCCTCCGGTCACGACTGCGACGTTGTCGCGCATGGGCCTACGTTAGCTGTCCGCGAACGGTGCGGTGATGCTACGGGGTGATCCGTTTGAAACCCTCTGCGGCCGCCGAGCCGACCCCGGAGCCCTCCCGGGCAGCCCGTTCCCGGACCCTGGCCCGGAAGGCCTCTCGCCGTTCCGTGTCACCGTCGGCGCCGCCCATCGTCGTCGCGCCCTGGGACGAGTGACACAGCAGAGCGTCGATCTTGCGCTCCAGGGTCGCGGAGATGTCCACCCAATGATCGGGCTCCCCGGCAGCCCAGAGGAGCAGTGCACCCGGCCGGTGGGCAGGGACGCCCTGTTCGGGAAAGAACAGATGATCCCGGGCAGCGACGACGCCATCGACGACGCCGAGCCCGGTGACGCGGTGATCCGGATGGAGCTGGTAGGGACGCCAGGGGTCGTGGCTGAGCACGACGTCGGGACGTTGCAGCCGGATCTGGAGGCAGAGCTGGGCACGGAGCTGCATCGTGTACTGGAGCTCGCCGTCGCGATGGTCGAGGTGCACGACATGCGCGGCGCCGAGGGTGCGCGCCGCCGCCAACTGCTCGTCCTTGCGGATCGCGGCGAGCCTGCCCGGGTCCATGTTCGGGTCCCACGTCCCCTTCGATCCATCGGTCACGACGACCATCGTGATCTCGGCACCCGCATCGGCCCAGGCCGCCAGCGTGCCTCCGGCGCCGAACTCGATGTCGTCCGGATGGGCCCCGATCGCCAGCGCTCGCTCGGGGACGCCGAGCGGTGGCGGGCCGTCTCGCAGCGAATCGTGGAGGTCGGTCGTCACGCCGGCCGAGCCTACTGGCGCCCCCCGCAGCGGTGCGGCGGAAGGCCGATCGTGGCGTCGACGTCGGTAGCATCGCCGCGAATGGAGTCCACGACCTCACTGCGGTCGCGTCTGCAGCGACGCGCCCTGCGCCTGGAGTACGCCACGATCGTGTGGAACGTCGGTGAGGCCGTCCTCACCATCGGCCTCGGGATCGTCGCCGGGTCGCTGGCCCTCATCGGATTCGGGACGGACTCGATCATCGAGGTGTTCGCCTCC
>CAMYMC010000036.1:0-13633 GCA_947259365.1 uncultured Acidimicrobiaceae bacterium
TTCGTAGCGGGGGTAGGATTTGAACCTACGACCTTCGGGTTATGAGCCCGACGAGCTACCAGACTGCTCCACCCCGCGTCGCTATGTGGCGGGCATTGTACCGCAAACCGCGGTCCCGAGGCCAGCGTCGCCCTCGCGTTCTGCACCGGTCGCTAGCGTTCACAGCATGGACGGGAAGGCTCCGGAACCGGGCGCTGAGGAACGGCGGGATCCCGCCGGTCGTACCCCGCTCATCTGGTTCGCGGCGGGGCTCGTCGGCGTCATCGTGGTCACGATCCTCATCAACGTGCTCCGGTCTCCCGCCTCGTACCCGCCGGGCTCGCCGGAGGCGGCCGTCCAGGGGTACCTCCAGGCGGTGCTCGACGGGGACGACGACGGGGCCTTCGCCCGCTTCACCCCCGAGCTGCGGGAGCGGTGCGCATCCCGGGACCTCGACGAGACGTTCGTTCCCGACCAGGTTCGGATCACACTCGCCGAGACCGACATCGACGCCGATGATGCCCGGGTGACGATCCGGCTCCGCTTCGACCGCGACTCCGACCCCTTCGACGCCGGGTCCTTCGATTCCTTCGAGCGGATCGACCTCACCCGGGTGGGCGGGGAGTGGCTGATCGACGAGGAGCCGTGGCCCGTGTTCTTCTGTGGGAGGTAGCTGATGGCCGGTTTCTTGGTGTCGATCCTCATCTTCGGGCTCATCGTCGCCGCCGTCGTGAGCGGCATCGGACGGGCGGCGCGAAGGCGGTCCACCGACGAGGACAGCGCCGTGTCCGTCCGCAGGCTGTTCGTCTATCTGCTGTTGCTCGCCGCACTCGCCATCTCCGCTACCGGCATCGAGGCGCTGCTCGAGATCGTCTTCGACACCGATGCGTCGCTCGCCGACCGGGGCAGCGCCCGCGAAGCGCGCGGGGTCTCGTTCGTCCTCGTCGGCGTCCCCTCGTTCATCTTGCTGTTCCGTTACCTGCTGCATCGGCTCGCCGCCGATCCCCGAGAGATCGTGTCCCCGGGCTGGCGGCTCTACCTCAACATCACGCTCGGCGTCTCCCTCGTCACCGCGATGGTGGGCTTCACCCAGCCGCTCGGGACCGCCGCCGGGCTGGGAGAGTTCGAGCCGGCCGCCCTGGCGTGGGCGATCGTCGCCACTGCGGTGTGGGTGCTCCACTGGTTTGGTCCTCCCCGGAGGTACCACCCCGACGACGGCTTCCGCTTTGCCCTCGGCTCGCTCGCCGGGCTCGGTGCCGTCGCCGGCGCCGTCGTCATCCTCCTCGCCGGCTTCGGGGAGGCGATCTACGACGCGCTCGTCGATGCCCCGCTCGCCGAGACGCCGGCTTCGGACCAGGTCAAGGCCGGCGTGATCGGTCTCGTCGTGGGAGGACCGGTGTGGTGGTGGCACTGGCTCTCCGCCGGGCGGGACCGTTGGGCCCCGGCCGTGTGGCACACGTACGTCATGCTCGCCGGGGTGTTGGCGCCGGTGCTCCTCCTCGTCGGGTCGGCGGCGGGGGCGCTCGGCGGCGTCCTCGTGTGGTTCTTCGGCGACCCGGAGAGCTCCAGCGCCGCCGCCCATTTCGACTTCCTCCCCGTCGCCGTCGCTCTCATCATCACCGCTGCGGTCACCTGGGCTTACCACCGCTGGGTGCTCGAGCAGGCCGGCACCGGCCGCACCGAGGCGACCAGGGCGTACGAGTACGTCGTCGCCGCCGTGGGCCTCCTCGCCACCGCCACCGGCGTGACGATCCTCCTCGTCGCGTTCTTCCAGGCCATCGGACCGGAGTCGGCGGCGATCTCCGATGGGGGCGAATCGAACACGTTGATCGCCGCCATCACTGCTCTCCTCGTCGGCGCACCGCTGTGGTGGCGGTACTGGATGGCCATCGACCGGCACCGCCGTGAGGAGCCGGCCGTCGAGGTCGCATCGCCGAGCCGGCGGGTCTACACCTTCGCCCTCTTCGGAGTCGCCGCCGTCGTCGCGTTCATCTCGCTCATCGTCACCGCGTTCATCTTCCTCGAGGACCTCTTCGAGGGCACGCTCACCGGTGACACGCTCCTCGACGTGCGGGTCGCCGTCGCCCTCGTCATCACCGCCGGGCTCGTCGCCGCCTACCACTTCACGGTGTACCGGGCCGACGGGGAGGTCGCCGCCGCGGCACCGCGGATCCGGCACACCAGGGTCGTGCTCGTCGCCGCCGCCGGCTCCCCGCTGGCGAGCGCCCTGGGCGAGTGGGAGGGGTTCGATGTCCGCGAGCGCCCCCGGCGCGACGACCCGGGGCCGCACACCGGCTCGGTGCAGAGCCTCGCCGAGCGGATCACGGCGCTCGACGCCGACGATGTCCTCGTGGTGGTCGGTGGCGGCGACGATGCGCTCGTCGTCGCCCTCGTGCGGTGATCAGCCGCCGACGTTCGACAGCCGCGCGACCGCCTCCTCGATGAGGCGCTGCGCCTCCTCGACTTTGGCGGCGTAGGTCGCGAGGTCGCTCGCCGCCAGCGCGGCGTCGGCGTCGGCAAACGCCTGCTGCGCGTCGGCGAGCAGCGTCGCGACCTCCGGCGGCACGTCGATGCCGTCACCGGGCGGTGTCGGCGTCACGCCGCCGGGGGCGGCTCCGAAGATCGCCGCCAGTGCCTCGTCGAGCGAATCGCGCATCTCGATCTGGCCGTTGAACGAGATGACCGCTCGCTTGAACTCGGGGATCCCACTCGTCGACCGGGGAGCGAGCGGGCTCCCGTCGCCCTGGTCGGCGGCGATGTAGATCGGCTGCACGTAGAGCAGCGACTCCTCGATGGGGATGACGAGCATGTTGCCCTGGATCACCGTCGACCCGCTTTGGCCAAGGAGGGTGAACTCCGCGGAGATCTCCGGGTTCTGGTTGATGAACTCACCCACCTGGTTCGGCCCCTGCTGGGCACGGTCGGCCGGGAGCCGGTAGTCGATGATCTGGCCGTAGTCCTCGGGGCCCGACTTGGCGACCATGAACGACACCATGTTCGGCCGGTCCCGTGGGGTGAAGGGCTGCATGATGAGGAACGACAGCCGGTCCTCGCCGGGCAGCCGCATGAGGAGGTAGTACGGCAGCATCGGGCGGAACTCGGTGCCGTCTGCATTGCGGAACAGCGCTCTCGTCTGGACGGGCCGGTCCGACGTCGAGGGATCGCGGGCGATCTGCCACGGGTCCGTGATCGAGAAGAACTGGGCCGGGTCGGTGATGTGGTACGTCGAGTACACATCCGACTGCACCCTGAAGAGATCCTGGGGATAGCGCAGGTGGTCGCGCAGCTCCTGGGGCATCGCGTCGCCGGGGGTGAACAGTCGGGGGAAGATCCGCTGCTGCGCCTGGATGATCGGATCGGTTGGATCGACGACGTAGAGCGTCATCGTCCCGTCGTACGCGTCGACAACGGCCTTCACCGCATTGCGGATGTAGTTGAACTGGTTGGGAAGCCCCGGCCTGCCGCCGAGCTGGTCGAGCCGCCCGGTGAACGGCGTCGGCGTGCTCAGCGTCGCCTGCGAGTAGGGGTAGCGCTCCGAGATCGTGTAGAGATCGACGACCCACTGCAGCCTGCCGTTGAGGATGACGAGGTAGGGGTCGGCGTCGGCATGAAGGAACGGCGCCACCTTGGCGAGCCGGCTGCGGACATTGCGCTCCAGCAGCACCCGGCTCGAGTCCTCCAGCCGCCCCGAGATGAGCGCATCGACGTGTCCGGTCCTCAGCGCAAACGCCGCCCGCCGGAAGACCCCGCCGAGGCGGATCCCGCCGCTTCCCTGATAGCTGTTGAACTCCACCGTGTCGCCGCTCGTCCCGATGGGGAAGTCCACCTCGGGCTGGGTCGTCGACGCGATGACATAGTCGGTCTGAGCGGTGTCGGAGAAGTAGAGCCGCGGCTCGGACACCTCGAGCCCGGACGTTGCCGTCACCGGCGGAATGTCCCGGACGAGAAACGCCGGCTGCCCCTCGACGGTGACGGCGTTGGCGGGGCTGAGGATGGCACCGAAGCCGTGGGTGTAGACGAGGCGCTCGTTGACCCATCCCCCGACGGGGATGTTCGGCTCGTCGAGCTCGCGCGCCGACACCATCACCTGGGTGAGGTCGCCGTCGATCGTGTACCGGTCGACGTCGACATCCTCGATCCCGTAGAACGTGCGGATCTCCTGGAGCTCACGGTACGTCGTGTTGAGCACCGAGGGGTCCCACAGCCGGATGTTGTCGATCGTCGCCTGGTTGGCCTCGAGGTCGGCCACGTCGAGGTCCGGCGATGCGGCGAACGGCCGCACGTCGACGCTCTGGAGCCCGTACGCGTCGCGGGTGTACCGGATGTTGTGGGCAACGAACTCGGTCTCCTTGTTGATCTCGTCCGGCTCGACCCGGAAGCGCTGGATGATGGCCGGGTAGATGCCGCCGACTGCAACCGAGGTGAAGAGCCACAGCCCGAGGGCGACGAGCGGCAGCGTCCAGCCCCGGAACCGGAGGTTGACGAGGAGGATGACGGCGGCGACGAGCGAGATGAGGATGAGCAGGTTGAGGGCGGGCCGTTGCGCGGAGACGTCCGTGAACGAGGCCCCGAACACCTGGCCCCTCGTCGAGTAGAGCAGCTCCCAACGGTCGAGGGTGTAGCCGAACGCTTTGAGGAGAGCGAGGACGGCGAAGAGGATCGAGAGGTGGACTTTCACTCCGGGGCTGACCCGTCGCTGCATCTGCACCTGGATCCCGCCGTTGAGGTAGTGCAGCGCCGCGGTGACGAGCGAGATCACGAGGAACAACTGGAACGTCCAGCCGAAGATGCTGCGGAGGAACGGGAGCTGGAACACGTAGAACCCGACATCGTTCTCGTAGATCGGGTCGACGATGCCGAAGTCGCCGCCGAAGCGGAACAACAGGAAGTCCTCCCACCACGCCGCAGCCCCGAGTCCGATCGTCAGGCCGAAGAACCCGGCGACGAGCAGCTGGACGAGGGTGCGCCGCGGGGCCATCCACGTCTGGAACCGCTCCAGCAGCTCCTCGTCGGGGCTTCCCGAGAACGCCGGCCGGGGCGGCGAGAGCCGGTCGGCGAGGACGAGGTTGGCCCAGAAGAGGCCGAAGGCAACCACGGCGGCGACGAGGACGAGCCAGACGCGGGTGAAGATCAGCGTCCGCCACACCCCCGTCTGCTCGATCGAGTCGAACCACAAGAAGTCGGTCCAGAACGTCGCGATCGAGCGCAACATGAGCAACAGGACGACGAGGCCGGCCAGCACGAAGCCGAGAAGGCGCCGCGACCGTCGCGGCGAGCGGATGGGGACTGCGTCTCTGTTGATCACGCGAAGTGATTCTAAGGCGGGGCCGGAGTCACAAACCCGCCGCCGCCGGTACGACCGTCGCGTCGCACGCGAGCAGGGCCGGCGGGATCACCGATCCGTCGGGCGGCTCGGCCCCAGGAGCCCAGGTGACATCGGAGCCGGCGGCGCACTCCCCGCAGGGCCGGCCGGAGGCGACGGCCATCACGGCTCGAACGCCGAGCTGGCCGAAGCCCTCGATGAGCCCGGCGTGATAGGCGATCCGTGCCGAGTGACGGAGGCGGCGCTCCGCCTCGTCGGTGCGCCAGGCCCGGAACACCCGCGAGGCGGCGGCAGCGACCTGCCTCGCCCCGGCCCCCTCGGCCCGCGCCCGCTCCAGCGCGCCGGCGACCGCCGCGGTGAGGGCCTCCGCGATCGAGGGTGAGTCCTCGGCGGGCGGAGGGCCGGCGGGCTGCGGTGTCGTCGCCTCGCCCACGATCTCGGCGGCAGCGGCGTGGCCGGCCACGAAGCACTCCTGGACCAGCCGGGCGACGTCGTCCGATACCTCGGCGACAACCATCGACCCGTCGACCTGCCACTCGGTCTGCGCGACGCGCAGCTCCTCGAGGACGCGGTTTTGCAGCTCAACGATGTCGCGCTTGACGGCGCGCAGCGCTCGGTTGGCAATGGGGATGAGGTAGCGGTCCCGCACGTCGAACGCGTCGACCTCGCTCGCCGGGGTCGCCACCGGGGCGTCACGCGGAGCGGCGGGGGGTGCGGCCCCGGGAGCGCCCTCGGGCTCTGCTGCAGCCGGTGCGACCTCACCGTTGGGTTCGCCGGCGCCCTTGGAGGTGCGCAGGGCAGCGAAGAGACCATCGATGGCTCCGGCAGGCTCGGGCTCCTCGAGCTGCGCCTGCTCCGGCTTGGAATCAGCCTCGGTCTCCGCCCCGGACGCCGCCTCCGCCTCGGGCTCGGCCTCGGTCTCGGTCTCGTCGCGCGCCGACGCCGCCGCATCGGGCTCGTCCCCGCTCTCCGGCTCGTCCTCGGCCTCGGGTTCGGCGGGAGCAGGAGGAGATGGCTCGGCCTCGATGTCCGCGGCGGCGGCCGCTGGAGGCGGCGTGGTCGTGTCGGGCTCGACTGGCGGACGCGTATCGGCTTCCGGCGGCGCGGCGTCGCCGGCGCGAGCTCGCAGTTCCTGCACCTCGGCGACGAGGGCGTCGGCGTCGACCGGCTCGGTGACGCGGATCCGACTCGCCGGGACGATGCGCACCGACGCGTCGCCGTCCATCCAGTCCTCGCTCTCGTCGCCCGGCTCGATGACGCGCATCGTCGACTCGGACCCGGTGGCGACGGCGTGGAGCGCCTCCCGCCGGGAGTCGATCTCGTCCTCGAGCTGGCCGATCGACTCCCGGGCCGCTTCGAGCTCCCCCATGAGCTCAGCCCTCCGCTGTTCGAGCGCCCGCGCCCGCTGCTGGGCGGACTCGGCCGACTGCCGCGCCCGGGCGAGAATCGTCTCGGCCTCGGCCTGGGCAGCCATGAGGACCCGCTCCGCCTCGCTGCGGGCTTCACGCCCCGCCTCCTCGGCGTCGCGACGGGCGTCGCCTGTCATTCGCAGCGCTTCGCGCTCGGCCTCAGCACGGATGAACAGCGCGTCCTTGTCGGCGCTCTCGAGGGTCTCGCCGCGTCGCTGTTGCGCCTGTTCGAGCAGCTCGGTCCCCGTCTCCCACGCATCCCGTCGCGCCTGGACGCTGTCCCGCTCCGCAGCAGTGCGCGTCGCCCTCGCCTCGGCGTCCGCCTCAGCCCGCCATCGCGATGCATCCTCGACCGCCCGGGCGCGCATCTGCGCCGCCGCTTCGCGGGCCTGCTGGAGCACCTCGCCGACCTGGGTGGAGACGGCGTCGATCTCCCGCTTGACATCGGGCAAGTCGGCGATCCCGAGCTGCTCCATGGTCTCCTCGACCCCGGAAAGACGCGCTTCGAGCGCCTCGATCTGTGCAGCGACCTCCGCCTTGAAGGCTTCGACCTCGTCGCGGTCGTACCCGCGCCGACCCGTGCCGAAGCTGCGGCTGCGGATCGCATCCGGCGTCAGATGCTCCGACATATAACCGGGACGATACCCCCGCGCCGCCCCGGGGAGGGGATTCGGCGCTGCGATGGCGGACGGAGACGTGCCCGCCGGGACCGCTCAGATCGTGGCGAGGAACGACATCGCGTCCTCGATCGTCGCGACGCGAACGACTTCGATGCCGTCGCCGGCAGCGTCGCGGGCTCGCGCGAAGTTGTCCGCCGGGACGAGGACGTACTCGGCGCCGGCGTCGATGGCTGCGAACACCTTCTGGCGGACCCCGCCGATCGGGCCGACCGAGCCGTCGCGGGCGATGGTGCCCGTCCCGGCGATGACGCGACCGCGGGTGAGGTCGTCCTCGGTGAGCTGGTTGATGATCTCGAGCGTGAACATCAGCCCCGCCGAAGGCCCGCCGATGTTCTGGGAGTCGATCTCGACCTCGATGGGAAGGATGGTCTCGACGTTGAAGTTGTCGAGCAGCACCCCCACCATCCCCCGCTCGTCGTCGATGACCTCGTTGCCCTCGTCGTCGACACCCATGAAGACACCGAGCGTCACCTCGACCGTGAGATCCTCGAACTCGGTGCCCGAGTCGTCGGTCGGACGCCGGATGCCGAGGATCAGCGTATCGCCCGGCGGGTACGCACCGATGAGCCTGACGGCATCCTCGGAGAACTCGACCGGTGTGCCATCGACGGTGATGAGGACGTCGTTCTCCCGGAGGACGCCGTCGGCGGCCGAGCCTTCGATGACGGAGATGATCAGCGCCCCGTTGCCCTTGAGGGTGACGTCGAACCCGAGCTGGCTCAACGCAACGACGATCGCCGTCTGCTTCGAGAGATCCATCTGCGCCAGGTTCTGACGGCGCAGTTCTTCCTCGGTGACCCCGGCGGGACGGATGTTCTCTCTCGGGGTGAGGTCGACCTCGGGGTCGATCCATCCGAAGAACGCCTCGAGCGCATTGACCTCTTTCAGCGACACGGTGAGGAAGAGCAGCTCTCCGGTGTCTTCCCCGGCCCTGTCCTCGATGTCGACGAAATCGCCGGCGTCGTTGACCGGGCCCGGGGAGAGCGCGAAATACGGCACGTCGACCGGCCACGCTGCGGCGATGGTCGCGGCGAGGAAGAGGAGGATCCCGGCCACGACGAACGGCCACTTCGGCATCCGCGCCGGCGGTCGCAGCGACGGCGGCACACCGGCAAAGCGGTCATCGATGTCGCGAACGTCGAGGTCGTCGCCGGCGACACCGGTTCGGGGGTGGTCCATGCCGGCCGATGCTACCGGTGACCAGGTGGATGCCCGTCGCTCGCGGCACCGCGGGAAGCACCGATAGAATCCGACGCCACGCCAGCCCAGGAAGGATCTCACGTGCAGACCACACTCCCGTCGAGGGTCATCACCGGCGCCGTCTTGCCGCGAGCGGCGTGGGTCACCGTCGCGAGCATCGTCGGATTCGCCCTGCTGACGGCGGCCGCCGCCCAGGTCCGGCCGATCACCGGCCAGACGTTCGCGGTGTTGCTCTCGGGAGCGGCGCTCGGCGCCGCCGCCGGCGGTGCCAGCCAGCTCCTCTATCTCGCCATGGGAGCGGGCGGGCTTCCCTTCTTCGCCGGCGGCGAGGCGGGATGGGACGTCGTCACGGGAGCAACGGGCGGATACCTGCTGGGGTTCGTCGTCGCCGCCATCGTCGTCGGCTTCCTCGCTGAGCGCCGCCAGGACCGCAGCGTGTGGTCGGCGGTGCCCGCCTTCCTCGCCGGCAGCGTGATCATCTACCTCATCGGGGTGCCGGTGCTGTACGCCACCGTGGAGAGCATCACGACCGGCGAGCAGGCGATCGCGGCCGGCTTCACTCCGTTCATCGTGGGCGATCTCATCAAGATCGGCCTCGCCGGCCTCCTCCTTCCGACCGCCTGGCGGCTGTCCGGGCGCAGCTGAGCAATCGCGCCCGATCCTCGTCTGGCGGCGGGCTTGGAGCCGTCATCGGGGAGTTCTGTTTGTTCCGGGATGATGTGTGACACCTTGTTCTGGGAACTTACGTGACACTTCTTCGTTGGGTGGGGGGTTCCTTTTGTGGACGAGGTGTTCGATCTCGACGACACGGACCCGGGCGCCCGAGAAACGGGACCCGACTTGGATGAGTTTGCCTCGGAACCCGATGCTGCCGGTGGCGCCGACCTTGCGCACGAACGCATGCGGCGGATAGACGGGTTCGGTCATCTCGTCGGGATTGGGAAGCCGGAACGTGTCTGAGGGGATGGGTTCTGTGCCGTAGCGCTCGGCGGGGGTGGCGTCTCCGATGCCTTGGTGGGGGCGTTGCCGGTTGTAGTGGAACCGGAACCCGTCAACGAGTTCTTGGAGGTGCTCGACATCGACGGCGGGTCCTTCGTCTTCGAGCCAGTCTTTGAGGGTGCGGTGGAACCGTTCCAGTTTGCCCAGGGTTTGGGGGTGATACGGCGCCGAGTTGATCATCTCGACACCCAACTCCTTGAGAGACACTTCGAAGGCGACTTCGGTGCCATGCAGTCTGCCCGTGAAGGTGAGCCCGTTGTCCGACAGCACCTGGCGGGGCAACCCGTAACGAGAAGCGGCAAGCTCAAAGGTGTCCCACGCCAGCTCCCCGGTGGCTGCAGGACCGACGAGAGAGGCAACCAGATAGCGGGAGTGGTCGTCCAACAGGTTGATCACCCACGTTTCGGTGTCGTCGACGAGGACGATGCGGGTGGCGTCGATCTGCCACAGGTCGTTGGCGATCTCCCGCTCGAACCGCTTATCGGCTTTTGGTCGGCGTCGGGGCCCGGTGGCGACCAGCCCGTTACGAACCAACACCTGATGCACCGTCGAGATCGCCGGCGCCTCCACGCCAGCTCTGATGAGTTCGGTGCGGATCCGCCGGGCACCCCACCGGGGATGATCCTTGCGCATCTCAACAATCTGCAGCTCCCGCTCGGCAGGGAGTTGATTCGCCGGGGCCAACGGCCGACGCGACCGGTCCTCCAACCCGGCGAGCCCCTCGGCGAGGTATCGGCGTCGATACCGGTAATAGGTTTGCCGGGAGATCCCATACCGGCGACACACCTCAGACACCGACATGCCGGTGCGCTCAGCCTCAACCAACACCTCGAGACGCAATTCAGCCATCGTCACCACCTTCAACGCCACCGCCGACCTCCCCGCCGAGAACCTCGGCGTTCAGGATGCAGCGGCTAACTCGGTGGTGTCACACATCTCCCCGGAACACTGTCACACATGTGTCCGGAACGATCTGTCACCGATCTCCCCGGAAAGAACAGTCATCGGGGAGTTCGCGGCTTCACACTCTTCTTACATCCGGTTGAGGCGGTGTTGACAGAGTCACACCGATACTGACGGTGTTCAGTCGTCGCACTCAGGAGAGATGATGAGACGAGCTCTCGTGATCGTGACGGGCGCCCTTGCGGTGCTCGTGCTCACAGGGTGCTCGGGACCGCGCTCCACCGAGACCGGTGAGGTCTCCCAGGTCGCGCCGGCGCCCGCCCCCACCATGGCGGCGACGGGACAAGAAGGCATCGCACCGACGGCCGACGAGACCCCCGGCCAAGCCGGCGAGGTCGGAGAGGACCCTCCGCCCCCATCGGGATCTGTGACCACCACCGTTACCGGCGCCCCGGCGCCGGCGCCGGATCCCCTGGCGGGTATCGAGGATGAGCTAGGTGAGTTCGAGGAGCTCGACTCCCTCCTCGCCGAGCTCGATGACCTCCTCGCCGACCTCGACGCGAGCTTCGCCGAGACCGAAGGAGACGTGAACCCATGACCGAGAACCGAATGTGGCGACGCGGGGTGGTCATCGCCCTCGTCGCGGCGCTCGCAGCGACACCGGCGGCCGCCCTCGCCCAGACGGACGACGCTCCGACCCGAGACGTCCAAGTGACCGACGAGCCGCCGACCGATCGAGTGACCGATCGCGAGACCGATCGGGTGACCGATCGCCACACCGATCGATTCGAGGAGGCCAAAGCGCACGCGCTGCGCGCCATCGCCCGCCGGCTGGAGACGATCGAGCATCTCCAGGCCGCCATCAGGCGCAACGGACACGTCAGCGACGAGCACGCCGAGGCCCTGCTGCGCGATCTCGCCGACGCCGCCGACGGTCTCGCCGAGCTCGCCAGGGAGATCGAGGCGACCGAGACCCCCGAGGAGCTCCGACCCCTCGTCGAGTCGATCGTCGTCGACTTCCGCATCTACGTCCTCGTCGTGCCCAAAGTGCACCAGGTGCTGGCCTCCGACACCATGGTCTGGATCTCCGAGCGCCTGGGCGAGTTCGCCGCCCGGCTCGGTGAGATCATCGCCAGGGCCAAGGAGGCGGGCCTCGACGTCGGTGAGGCCGAGCGCCTCCTCGAAGAGATGGAGCGCCTCATCGCCGAAGGTGCCCGCACCGCCGGCCCGGTTGCCGAGTCGGTCATCGATCTCCAGCCGGAGGATTGGCCGGACCCGGCCCAGGGCCTGCTGCGCGAAGGCCACGAGAGCCTCCATGCCGCAGCCTCGAGCCTGCGGGGGGCACATCAGGCCGGCGTCGAAATCGTGAAGATCCTGCGCGAGCTCATCGGCGGTCACGACCGCCCGACCGACGTGGCCCGCGATCGCCCGAGCGACGCGACAGGCGCCGCCTGAGCTCCACCGGATCCCTATGACGGTAGGCCCCCGGGTGCGATCCCGGGGGCCCATCGCGCCGGGGATGACCCGTCACCCCAGCTGGGAGGCTGCGCCTCACCGAGGTCGGGACTATGCGGGGGCTCGGACGGCGGCGCTCGACGCACCGCCGGTTGGCGGGTGGCGCACCAAACCAGCCCGGAGATCGCGGCCGATTCATATCGGCGTTGTCCGATGGTCTCTATCCCGCGGCTCCCGGCCCCCATACGGTCGCGGTGGGAGTTGGATAGAGCCGGTGGGCCACCACCGGCGACGCTCTCGACGGGGAGACACATCAGGTAGCTCGGTTCGTTCCACCCGCTGACCCGGCATTCCTCTGGCGGCACCGACCGATGCCGACGGGTCCCCAGTCGAGGCGGGCACTGAGCCCCTATGGAGGCCTCACCCCGTCGACGGGCTTGCCGCGCCCGCCCAGCCTGCGTGGCGCATGAACGCCCCCCGGAGGGACAGCACAGCCTGCGTGGCGCATGAACGCCCCCCGGAGGGACAGCACAGCCTGCGTGGCGCATGAACGCCCCCCGGACGGACAGCACAGCCTGCGTGGCGCACGAACACATCCGGCGGAAGACCTCAGCCCTCGCGGCTCTCCTCGCCGAGGTAGGCACGGATGACGTCGGGATTCTGCTGGATGTCGGCGGGGAGCCCGGTGGCGATCGGCACGCCGAAGTCGAGGACGAGGATCCGGTCGGCGATGTCCATGACGAGGCCCATGTCGTGCTCGACGAGGACCATGGCGATGTCGAGCTCGGCCTGGATATCGAGGATGAACCGGGCCATGTCCTCGGTCTCCTCGAGGTTCATCCCGGCGACCGGCTCGTCCAGCAGCAGCAGCTCGGGCTCCATGGCGAGCGCCCGCCCCAGCTCGACCCGCTTCTGGATGCCGTACGGCAGCAGGCCGACCGGGTACTTTCGCCACTGCTCGATCTCGAGGAGGTCGATGACGTCCTCGACGAGGGCCCGGTTCGCCATCTCCTCTCGCTTGGCCCTCCCAAACCACAACGAGCCGGCGAACCACCCGACGTCGGTGCGGACGTGTCGTCCGAGAAGGAGGTTCTCGAGGACCGTCATGTGAGCGAAAAGCTCGATGTTCTGGAACGTCCGAGCGATGCCGAGCTCGGCGACCCGATCGGGCCTGGTGCCGAGGATGCTCTCGCCCTTCCAGATGATGTCGCCTCGGTCCGGTTTGTAGACGCCGTTGAGACAGTTGAACATCGACGTCTTCCCGGCGCCGTTCGGACCGATGATCGAGAAGAGCTCCCGATCTTCGACGTGGAAGCTCACGTTGGAGAGCGCCTTGACACCCTTGAACGACAGGCTCACATCGTGAACCTCGAGGAGGCGCTCGGAGTCGCCGGCCCCTGCCTCACGTCTCGCCCGCCACGCCTCGAGGGTGTGACGGCCCGTCGAACCGCTCTCGCGGACCGTCAACTCAACCACCTCTTCCGGCGCTTGTAGTGCTTGACCTCACGGAACGACTTGCGCTCCCCCTCACCGTGGAGTCCGAGGTAGAACTCCTGGACGTCCTCGTCCTTGAGGAGCTTTGCCGGGTCGCCGTCCATGACGACCTTGCCGGTCTCCATGATGTAGCCGTAGTCGGCGATCGAGAGCGCCATCGTCGCGTTCTGCTCGATGAGGAGCACGGCGAC
>CAMYMC010000036.1:13644-131677 GCA_947259365.1 uncultured Acidimicrobiaceae bacterium
TGGGGTCGGCCATGAGCGCCCTCCCGATGGCGAGCATCTGCTGCTCACCGCCGGAGAGGTACCCCGCCGTCGCCTTCCGCCTTCCCTGGAGGAGCGGGAAGAGGTCCATGACCCGATCGTACGAGGCCTTCACCGACGCCCTGTTCTTGTTCGTGTAGCCGCCGGTCTGGAGGTTCTCGTCGACCGTCATCTCGGCGAAGATGCGCCGTCCCTCGAGCACCTGGGTGATGCCCGAGGAGACGATATGGGAGGGGTCTTTGTTGTCGATTCGCTTTCCCTCCAAGGTGATCGAGCCCTTGGTGATGTCACCTTCGTGGACATCGAGAAGTCCCCCGATCGCCCGCAGCGTCGTCGTCTTCCCGGCGCCGTTGGCGCCCAGCAGCGCGACGATCTGGCCGTCCCTCACCTCGAGAGAGATCCCGCGCAGCACCAGCACGACGTCGTTGTAGACGACTTCGAGGTTGGCGATCTCGAGCATTCTCGCTCTCCGGGGGGTAGAGGAGGGTGGTGCGGCACCCGCCGCACCACCCTCCGATCGTATGGCTCTAGATCGAGAAGCAGGTCTCCTCGAACACGTAGCTCTCCGCGAGCGGGGAGACGTAGTTGGTCTCGATGATCTCGACACCCGTGCCGCCTGCGGCTAGGTCCGCCTGCGACGGCTTGAAGAGCACTGCCGACGTCCGCTGCAGCCGGTCGTCGGCGGCGGAAACGTAGTCCTCCGGCGGCGCGAGGTCGCCGAAGTCCAGGTTGGCAATGCTCTTGGCGGCCGCCACGAGGCCGGCCTGGGTCATGTCACCGAGCTCGTACGCCTTCAGCAGCGCCTGGTGCATGATGATCGCCTCGACCACGCCCTCACCGATGAAGTCGTGTGGTGTCTGGTCGGGCCGATACGTCGCGACGAGATCACGAACGACGGCGGCTCCGGGCGACGACCACAGGGCGATGTAGCTGTCACCCAGCCAGTCACGCTCGATGGCGTCCTTGATCGGGGAGCCCGGTGCGATGTACGCCGGGTTCCACGACGGCAGCGCACCCGTCCAGCGGGCAACGAAGCCCTGGGCGATCGCCTGACCGTAGATCTCCGGGACGTTGCCCGGCGAGCCCGTGATGAACACGATGTCGGCCTCGCTGGCGACGATGGCGTCGGCGATCGGCTTGAGGTCCTGACCGGGAATGATCTGGCCCTCGCCGTCGTAGACGAGCTCGAGATCCAGCGCGTCGATCGCCTTCTTGGCACCTTGGGCGGAGTCCTGCCCATAGTCACCCGGCAGCGACACCACCGCGACCTTGGTGCCGCCCTCGGTCGTCGTGATGTAGTCGAGGAGGTTCATCGCCTCGATGCAATACGGCACACCATGGGGGAGCAGGTTGGCGTTGATCGCCGGGTCACTCCACCCGGAGTACCAGGTGAGTGGGATGGCGAAAATGCCGTCCTCCTCGAGCGCCTCCCGAATCGCCACGGTGTGCGGCGAACCGGTGGAGTGCCCGAAGGCGACAACGTCGTCCTTCAGCTCCTCGTAGAGCTGGACGTGCTTGTCCACGAGGTACTCCGTGTCCTCGATGACGAGCTCCACGGTGAGGCCGTTGACGCCGCCCTTGGCGTTGACGTCGTCCCAGTAGACCTCATGACCGACGACGATGGGAGACACCAGAGCTCCGAACACCCCCGTCAGGTCGGACAGCAGGCCGACCTTGATGACACCGGCGTCGAGATCGACACCGACGTCGGTGAGGATCTCGGCCGGCGCCGCCGTGGTCGCTGGTGCCGCCGTCGTTCCGGGCGCTGCCGTCGTTCCGGGCGCTGCCGTCGTCGCGGGAGCCGCGGTGGTCGCCGCTGTGGTGGCGGCGGTGTCGTCATCGTCACCGCACGCCGCCGCCACCAGCGCAAAGGCCAGCAGCGCGACGACCAGTTTCCATCTACCTCTCATGTTGTTCTCCTCCATCCCTTTCGTGTTCCTCACGCGGCGCCGCTCGGGCCCGCGGAGATCTCCATTCTCGTCCTCAAGCGAGGTTTAGTACGTAAAGGGCCATCCCTTCCAGTAGTTGCGGATGCGGATCCAGATGCCGTAGAGCCCAAGGGGCTCGAAGATGAGAAAGACGATGATGAGGGCACCGTAGAGCACGGCGTTGAGCTGGGCCACGCTGAGCCCCGGCGTGAGGCCCGATGCCGTCGAGACGAGCCCCCAGTCGTCCTGGCCGGTCGAGACGAAGAAGTCGCCGACCCACGCCAGGACACCGCTGCCTTCTTCGACGGTCTCGGTCAGCCAGCTGGAGAAGTCCCTCACCAACCGGGGCAAGAGGATGACGAAGCTCGACCCGAGCAGAGTCCCCGCCACCGTGCCGGCGCCCCCGATGAGGATCATCGCCAGCACCTGCACAGAGAGGAAGAGGTTGAAGCTCTCGGGGATCAACCTGCCGACGAATGCGGCGAAGAGCGCTCCGGCCACCCCGGCGTAGAACGACGAGATGGCGAACGCCTGGAGCTTCGCCTTCGCATCCCCCACCCCCATGATCTCGGCGGCGATGTCTCGGTCGCGGATCGCCATGAACGACCGCCCGATCCGGGTGCGCTGCAGGTTCTTGGCGAGCACCACGAAAACGACCGCGAGGATGAGGACGAAGAGGAACGTCTTGGCCTCTTCGCTCATCTCGTCGGGGAAGTTGATCCACGGTCCCAGCAGCCAGTCGACCCAGTTGACGACGAGCCACGACGGGCCGTCTCTGGTGAGATCGAGTAACGGGGTCTCCTCCTTCCACAGCCTGATCTCGAAGCCGGGGAACTCCCGACCGGACTGAGACCCCCCGGTGATGGAAACGAACGTGCGGTACGCCCACTCCCCGATGAACACCAGCCCGAGGGTGACGAAGGCCAGGTAGAGGCCGCGCACCCGGACCGCGGTCGGCGCAACCAGCATGCCGATGAGCGCGGCGATGATGCCGGCGGCCGGCAGCCAGATCCAGATGGGAAGGCCCATGCCCCAGCGGGGCCCGAAGAAGCCCTCGGCGCCGACCTCGCCACCGAGCACAGCAGCGGTGTAGGCGCCGATGGCCATGAAGAATGCGTGGCCCAGCGACACCTGGCCGGCGACCCCGGTGAGGATGTTGAGCCCGAGGGCGGCGACGGCGAAGATCCCGACCTGGGTGAGGATCTTCAGCCAGTCCGCGTCGGCGAGGAACCCGAGCGGCCGGAAGCTCGATTCCCCCACCTCGAGCCCGCCGCCGAGCGGGATGAGGACGAGCACCAGGACCACGAGGGTCGCAGCTATGCGCTGGGTCCATGTCGGCAGGAGCGACTGCTCCGCCTCGTAGGACACGTAGAGGTTGGGTCTGCCCCTCATACTCGCCTGATCTCCTCGGTGCCGAACAGCCCGTAGGGACGGATGAGGAGCACGAGCAACATCACGAGGTAGGGCACGATGCCGGCGAAGCCCGACCCGAGGCCGCTCCATGTGAAATACGCACCGGCGAAGGACTCAGCGAGCCCGATGGCGAACCCGCCGACGACCGCACCGACGATGGAGTCGAGCCCACCCAGGATGATGGCGGGGAAGGCCCGGAACGCGAAGAAGGCCGTGGTCGGACCGACCCCGGTCGCCGCCCGGGGGAACAGCGACGAGAACACACCGGCGATGCCGGCGAGGGCAGCCCCGATCATCCACGAGATGGCGAAGATCCTGCCCACGGAGATGCCCTGGGCCCGCGCCGCCTCCTGATCGAAAGCGGTCGCTCGCATCGCGACTCCCGTCTTGGAACGGAAGAACCACGCCACCGCCGCCACGAGCACGAGCGCGGCGAAGAACGTCACGATCTCGGTGTCGGCGACGGTGACCGAGCCCAGCTCTCGCGTGCTGGCTGCCCACGGGTCCCCGAGCGGACGCGGGTCGGCACCGATGAAGTCGACGGTGACCGTCCGCACGACGATGTCGAGCCCGATCGTCACCATGGCGATGGCGAAGAGGGGCTCGCCCACCATCGGGCGGATCGTGACCCGCTCGATGACGAGGCCGGCGAAGGCGATGACGAAGACCGCGACGACCACCGACAGCGACCACTGCAGCCAAGCCGGTAGCCCCGTGGCGAGCCGGCCGGGGAAGTTGAGCACCGTCGCGAAGTAGGCCACGAAGAACGCCCCGAGGGCGGCGATGGCGCCGTGGGCGAAGTTCACCACCTGGGTCGCTTTGAAGATGATGACGAATCCGAGGGCGAGCAGGGCGTAGATGGCACCGAGCGAGAGCCCGTTCGCCGTGGCGTCGAGGAGCAGCTCCGAGCCCTTCCAGGCGATGAGCACGGCGGCGAGGATTGCAGCGCCGACGGCAGTGGCACCGATCCACTGGACGGTTCGCGATCGCTCCGCCGCGGCGACCGTCATCAGTACATCGACTCCACGAGGTCGCCGAACATGTCCGTCATCGCGCTTCGCTTGAGCTTCTGCGTCGCTGTGAGCTCGCCATCCTCGTGGTCGAGCTCCTTGGGGATCATGCGGAACTTCTTGATCCCCTCGACCCTCGAGAACTTGTCGTTCGTCTGGTTGATGATCCCCTGGACCAGCTCGATCACCTCGGGCTTCTCCGACAGGTCCCGGTAGGTCGTGTACGGAATGCCGCGACGCGTGGCCCAGTCGCCCACCGTGTCGAGCTCGATCCCGATGAGCGCCGTGATGAACTTCCGCCGGTCGCCGACGATCATCGCCTCCTTGATGAACGGCGACGTCTTCAGCGAGTTCTCGATCTCGGAGGGGGAGATGTTCTTGCCGCCCGACCCGATGATGATGTCCTTCATCCTGTCGACGATCTTGACGTGGGTGCCATCGACCCATTCGGCGACGTCCCCCGTCTTCAGCCACCCGTCCTCGGTGAACGTCTCGGCGGTCTTCTCTGGCTTGTTCCAGTAGCCGACGAACACTCCGGGGTGCTTCGTCTGCACCTCACCGGTTTCCTCGTCGATGCGGAACCCGATCCCGGGGTAGGGCTCGCCGACGGTGCCGAGCTTCACCCGCCCGTCGAAGTTGCACGTCGCCACGGCGGCGTTCTCCGTCATCCCATACAACTCGTACACCGGGATCCCGAGGCCCATGAAGAACTCGAGGACCTCGGGGGCGATCGGAGCAGCCCCCGACGCCGCCCAGCGGCACCGGCGGAGCCCGATGCGCTCCTTGAGTGCCCGGAAGTAGAGAGGGTTGCCGATCGCGTAGAGGAGCCTCGACGCGAGCGTGTGCCTGCCGCCGCTGGCGACCCGCGCCTTGCCGATCGCCGAAGCCATCTTCATGCAGACCTTGCCCACCTGCCGCTTGGCCCAGGTGGCGTCGCTGAGCTTGATGACGACGGTGGCGTGGATCTTCTCCCAGATGCGGGGCACGGCGAAAAACAGCGTCGGCTGGATCTCGGCGAGGTTGTGCTGGACGGTCTCGATCGACTCGGCGAAGTTCAGCACGGTGCCGTTCGACGCCAACGTCCACGTCGAGAAGATCCGCTCGGCAACGTGGCACAAGGGCAGATACGTGAGAATCTGGTCGTCCGGCGTGGGTTTCTCGTTGCCCGCGAGCCGATCGTCCGCGTTGATGAGGTGCTCCATGCAGTACTCGGCGTTGGCGTTGGTGAGCATCGCTCCCTTCGGCGGGCCGGTGGTGCCGGAGGTGTACACGAGGGTCATGACGTCGGTGGCCTCAGCTTCGGCCATCCGGGCTTCGACGGCTCCGGGATGCTCGACGCGGTGGCGCCGCCCCAGCTCCATGAAGTCGTTCCAGAACATGAGGCGGTCGTCGTCGTAGGACCCCACCCCGCGCGGCTCGACGTAGAGGATCGTCTTCAGGTTGGGGAACCGGCTCCGGTCCACCTCGAGGACCTTGTCGACCTGTTCCTGATCCTCGGCGAGGTGCACCTTGGCGCCGGAGTCGTTGACGAGGTACTCGACCTCAGCGGTCGGGTTTGTCGGGTACAGACCGGTGGTGATGGCGCGAATGGCGACCGCGGCGATATCCAAGATGACCCACTCGGGCCGATCCTCCGAGTGGATCGACACGACGTCGCGGGCATCCACCCCGAGGGCGAGGAGCCCGTGACTCGCTGTGAGAATCTCATCCCAGAGCTGCGACCAGCTCTTTTCCTGCCAGACGCCGTAGTCCTTCTCCCGCATGACCACGCTGTCCGGCCTTTGTTGGGCCCAGTCGCGGATCCGAGATGCGACCGTGGGGGCCCCTGACCCTGTCTGCGGGGACTCAGGCTTTTCGACCGTCGTCGTCATCGAGCCAATGCCTCCTTCTCGGACGCGCGACCCGAAGGTCCTGCGCGCACCCCCTCCTCTTCTCGCGAATTGCGAGGGAGCTTAGAGAACCGGGCTCTCGTATGCCTGCGAACTATCGCGAGCACTCGCGACGGTCAGATCGCCGAGACGGGCGGTCGACCGTCAGCCGGCGGGCCTGCGGACCCCGACGACGTGGAATCGCGGCACGACGAACGCGGCCGCGGTGAGGGCTGCGCTGACGGCCGGGTTGGCCCCGCTGCCGTGGAGGTCGCTGAACGCCGCGGAGTGGTTGACGAGGTGACCTCCGGTGAGGTTGAACGCCACCGGGACACCGGCGCCCACCGCGACATCCTCGGCTGCCGCGGCGACGGCGTCGTCGCTGGTGTGGACGAGCCAGGTGAGAGCCCCGTGGCGGGCGGCAGAGGCCGCCGCCAGCGCCAGCGACTGCTCCGTCGAGTCCGTGGCGACGAGAAACACGACCGGTCCGAACACCTCACCAGCGTCGAGGTGAGCCTCCGGGGTGTCGACGGCGACGACAACGGGCGTGCGGACGGTGGCGGCCGGGTACATCGGGTGCTTCACCGGACGCGAGGCGAGGAGCACGTCGCCGTGGGCCGCGGCGGCGGCCATCCGATCGATCGTCGCCGCGCTCTTGACGGCACCGAGGATGTCGCTCGCCCTGTCGTCATCGGCGAGCAGCGATTCGATCGCGGCGGCGATGCGGCGGGCGACCTCGCCGAAGCCGACGTGCTGGTCCCCGGTGCTGATTCCTGCACGAGGGATGAAGACGTTGCGCGGCGTCGTGCACATCTGGCCCGAGTAGAGGGCGAACGACGCCGCCAGGTTGCGGACCATGCCGTCGAGGTCGTCGGTCGAGTCGACGATGACGCTGTTGACGCTTCCCTTCCCGGCGAAGACCTGGGCGTGGGCCGCGTTCGCCTCGAGCCAGGACCCGAACGCCGGGCCGCCCGTGTAGTCGACGATGCCGACCCTCGGGTCCATCACCAGCTCCGCGGCGATCGGGAGGGCGGTGGTATCGACGGCGAGGAGGACGGCGCCCGGATCGAACCCGGCGTCGGCGAGCACACCCCGAGCGGTCTCGACGAAGATCGCGAGCGGGAGGATCGTGGCCGGATGCGGCTTGACGATCACCGGATTGCCGGTGACGAGGCTGGCGAACAGGCCCGGATACGCGGTCCACGTCGGCAACGTCGACACGCCGAGGGTCACCGAGATGCCCCGTGGCCTCACCCGCCACGTCTTCTCCATCGCGACCGGCTCCCGCCTCCCTTGGGGCCTGCTCCACACCATCGAGGCCGGCAGCCTGGTCGTCTCGCGGTGGCCGTGGGCCATCGCCTCGAGGCCGCGATCGAGGGCGTGGGGCCCTCCGGTCTGGAACGCCATGAGGTACGGCTGGCCGGTGGTGAGCATCACCGCGTGCGCCATCTCGAAGGAGCGGGATGAGAGCCGGTCGAGGATCTCGAGGCACACACCGGCACGCGCATCCGGAGATGCCGCGGCCCACCCGGGTTGCGCCTCTGCCGACGCATCGAGCAGCGTCGCAACGGAGGCGTTGGGGTAGGTGATGCCGAGGTCGATCCCGTACGGCGAGGATTCGTCCCCTGCGGTCCAACCCTGCGCCGGTTGGCCGAGCTCGAACCGGGCGCCGAGACGCTCCTGGAACGCGGCCTCGCCGGACACCGGGGCATCGTCGCCGTAGGCGCGGGGCGAATCCGGGTAGGGCGTCCAATACTCCCGCCGATCGATGGCGCCGAGGGCCCGCGCCAGGGTGGCGCGGTGCTCGGCGAACAACGTCATCAGCCCTCGCGCTCGAGAAGGACCGCGATGCCCTGGCCGACGCCGATGCACATCGTCGTGAGCGCACGCGACCCGCCGCGCCGCGCCAGCTCCCGCGACGCCGTCGTCACGAGCCTGGCGCCGCTCATCCCGAGGGGGTGCCCGAGCGCGATCGCACCGCCGTTCGGGTTCACGTGGTCGGCGGCGTCGGGGAGCCCGAGCTGGCGGAGACACGCCAGCGACTGCGACGCAAATGCCTCGTTGAGCTCGATGACGTCGACGTCGCTGAGGTCGAGCCCGGTCCGGGCGAGGAGCTTGCGGGTCGCCGGAACCGGTCCGATGCCCATGATCCGCGGGGGAACCCCGGCGGCCGCCATGGCAACGATGCGGGCGACCGGCTCGAGCCCGTAGCGATTCACCGCATCCGCAGAGGCGACGAGGAGCGCGCACGCGCCGTCATTGATCCCGGATGCGTTGCCCGCCGTGATGGTGCCGCCGGCAGACAGCGGCCGGAGCTTCGCCAGCTTGCCCAGCGTCGTGTCGGGCCGCGGATGCTCGTCGGTGTCGACGAGGAGCGGGTCGCCCTTCCGCCTCGGCACCTCGACGGGGACGATCTCGTGGGCGAGGCGCCCCGCCTTGATCGCGTCGACCGCTCGCTCGTGGCTGCGCAAGGCGAAGGCGTCCTGGTCCTCGCGTGCGATGGAGAACTCGACGGCCACGTTCTCGGCCGTCTGGTACATCTCGTCGCGCCCGAAGCGTTCCTCCATGAGGGGGTTGACGAACCGCCACCCGATCGTCGTGTCGTACATCTCCGTCGAGCGGCTGAACGCGACGTCGGGTTTGGCAATGACCTTCGGTGCCCTGCTCATCGACTCGGCGCCGCCGGCGACGACGAGGTGGGCCTCCCCGGTGCGGATGGCGCGGGCGGCGAGGCCGACCGCCTCCATTCCGGAGCCGCAGAGCCGGTTGACGGTGACACCGGGGACATCGACGGGCATCCCGGCGAGGAGTAACGCCATGCGAGCGAGGTTCCGGTTGTCCTCACCGGCCTGGTTCGCCGCTCCGAAGATGACATCGTCGGTGGCGTCCCAGTCCACGGACTGGTTCCGCTCCATCAGGGCACGGATCGTCAACGCGGCGAGGTCGTCGGGCCGAACCGCCGAGAGGGCGCCGCCGTAACGGCCGATCGGGGTGCGAATCGAATCACAGATGAACGCTTCCATCACGACGCTCCTGTCGTCCGGACCGGGGCCTCGGCGAGCGCCGCCCTGCGCAACAGCGTCGCCGCCCGATAGCGGTCCTCACCGTAGAAGGATCTGAGGTTGTCGAGAACGGTGACGACGGTCACCGCACCGAGGCGGTCGGCCCATTCGAGGGGGCCCTCCGGGTAGTTCGTCCCCAGTCGCATCGCCGTGTCGACGGCGTCCGGCTCGGCGACGCCGAACGTCACCGCGTCCGCGGCCACCGAGGCGAGCTGGGCCACGATCCGCATGAGGACGAGACCTGGGCCGTCACCGACGACGTGGGCGTCGAGGCCCGCCGCCTGGATGAGGGCGGCCGCTGCGCTCACCGCGGCGGGAGCGGCCTGGGCCGCCGGGGCGATGGCGCATGCCGTCGCGCTCTCCCAGTCCCTGACGAGGTCGAGGGTCACGACGTTGCGGTGGGACGGAGCTGCGGCGGCGACTGCGGTCGCCGGCCTGCCGTCGGTGGGGACGACGAAGGCGTCACCGACCCCGAACCCGGCCTCCTCGCCGTCGCGCCGTTCGACACCCACACCGGCGGCGGCGAGACGGTCGACGAGGCCTGCGGCATGACCGGGCTCGCCGACGACGGTCACCGGCCCCTCGAGCGGCACGGCTTCGTGGGGCGCCGCGGCGGGGGGCCCGTCGCCCGAGCTGTAGTCGTAGAAGCCGTGCCCGGACTTGCGCCCGAGGCGGCCGGCGTCGACGAGGGAGCGCTGGATGACGTTCGGGGCGAACCGGGGGTCGTGATACGTCTGGGTGTAGACGGAGGTGGAGACGTCCAGGTTGACGTCGAGGCCGACGAGATCGAGGAGGGTGAACGGGCCCATCCGGAATCCGCCCGCCCCCGTCACCACCGCATCGATGGTCGCGGGGTCTGCGACGCCCTCCTGGAGCAGCCGCAGACCCTCCCCGTAGAACGGGCGCGCCACCCGATTGACGATGAAGCCCGGCGTCGACGCCGCCCGCACCGGCGTCTTGCCCCACGCCCGGGCGGTGTCGAGCAGCGTCTCGATCGTCGCCTCGGAGGACTCAGCACCGACGACGACCTCGACGAGGGGCATGAGCGGCGCCGGGTTGAAGAAATGCATCCCGGCCACCATGCCGGGACGGGACAGCCCGGCGGCAATGGCGGTGATCGACAGCGAAGACGTGTTCGAGGCGAGGATCGCGGTGTCGGCCACCGCCGCCTCGACGCGGCGAAGCACGTCGATCTTGACGCCGAGATCCTCGACGATCGCTTCGACGACGAGTGTCGCCGGCGCCACTGCGTCGAGCCGGCTGCACGGCGTGATGCGTGCAGCGATGGCACCGGCCGCGGCGGCGTCGAGCCGGCCACGGTCGACATCGCGCTCGAGCCGGCGTCTCGTCTCGTCGATGGCGTCGGTGACGGCGGCGGCGTAGGAGTCGTAGATGAGCACGGGGTGGCCGGCACCGGCGGCGACCCTGGCGATCCCCCGCCCCATCGTTCCCGCCCCGATGACGGCAACCACCGCCGAGGGATCGAGTGCCGCCATCGTCACCTCCCCAGGAACGTCGGGGGACGCTTGTCCAAGAACGCGGCGACACCCTCGGCGTAGTCGGCGGTCCGGCCGCATGCGCGCTGGAGATCCCGCTCGAGGTCGAGCTGCGCATCGAGGTCGTTGCCCAGCGACCGACCGAGCGCGTCCTTCGTGGCGGCGAGCGCGGCGGTGGGCCCGGCGGCGAGGCGCTTCGCCATCCCGGCGCTCACCCGGGCCAACTCGTCGTCGTCGACGACCGACCAGATGAGCCCCCACTCACAGGCCCGCTCGGCGCTGAGCGGCTCGGCAAGGAGCGCGAGCCCCTTCGCCCGGGCGCTGCCGACCGTCCGCGGCAGGACGAAGGTGCCACCCGAGTCGGGGACGAGGCCGACCCGGGAGAACGACTGGATGAACCGGGCCGATCGCGCCGCGACGACGATGTCACCGGCGAGTGCCAGGTTCGCCCCTGCCCCGGCGGCAACACCGTTGACGGCGACGATCACCGGCTTGGGCATGGTCCGCAGCAAACGCACGACCGGGTTGTACCGGGTCTCCAGCGATGCGCCGAGGTCGGGAGGCGAGCCGCCGGGCTCCACCCGGCGATCCCCCAGGTCCTGCCCTGCGCAGAAGGCCCGCCCCGTCCCCGTGATGTGGACGGCGCGCACCGTCTCGTCCTCCGCCGCGGCCGCAACAACGTCGTGGAGGGCGTCGAGCATCATCGCGTTGAGGGCGTTGAGCTTGTCGGGACGGTCGAGCGTGATCCACGCCACCGCGTCGGTGATCTCGTGTCGCAGGTTCGTTCCTGTCACCACGCCGCCTCCGGGTCGAGGGCGAGCACCGAGGTCATCGTGGCAAAGAGATCGGCGAAATGCTCGGACCTCACGCCGCGCCGGCCCGCACCGGGGTCGCCGGGCCCCTCGAAATCGACGGCGGCGCCGGCCGCCGCCAGCTCGCCCGACACGCCGAGCCGCCACGCCGACTCTTCCTCTGCGGGCCCGCGGCCCACCACCCCGTCCGCCACCAGCGACCCTGCGCCGGGTGCAGGCTCGAAGAGCCCCCTCGCCACCGGGGCCAGCTCTTCGAGCGCGGCGAGGACGCGCCGGCGCGACTCGTCGGTGCCGGTCAGCATCCGACGCACCATCGCGGTGACGTGGCGGGCGTGATACTCCTCCTCGCGTGCCGCCTTGGCGGCGATTCCGGCGAGGGCGGGGTGCGACGACGTTGCGAGTGACTCCCAGCGCACCCGCTCGGCCAGGTCGTAGAGGAAGTGGCGGGCGAGCGACGACTCCCATTCGACGCAGGGGAGTTCGACGAGCCGGCACGACCGGTACTCGCCAGGCGGGCGCCGGAACGCCAGAACGTCGACCTCGTCGCCGAGAAGCCCGTAGAGCGCCCGGGCGTGCCCCAGCTCGTCCTGGGCGATCGAGGCGTAGGCGAGGTCCTCCTCGAGAAACGGGGCGATCCCGAGCCACTCCGAGTGGCGGTGGCCCATGACCAGCTCATCGTCGGCGAATGCGAGCACGTACTCTCGCAGCGCGTCGCTCATGCGCTCTCGTCGCCGGTGGCGGCGCGGTGGCGGCGACGACGCTCGGCGACCACCGAGCCGTCGTTGCTGCGGTGAGGTCTGTCGGTGTTCGGCTCGATGAGGCCCGGGTCGACGTCGACGATGTCGTCGCGGGCGACGAGCCACATGTGCTCACCCTCGGCACGGCGGGCATACGTCTCGCGGGCGAGGATCACGGCGAGCTCGTCGTCGGGCGCCTCCATGCTCCCGGCGTGCTCGTAGGGCGCCTTGCCCGGTTTCTTCAGGAACACTTCATACGTCTTCACGTGAGGCCCTCCATCACGAACTCGTACATCCGGCTCGCGATCTCGTCGGGCTCCGCCGGACCGGCCGGCCGGTACCAGCGGACGAGCGCGTTGAGCACCGACAGCACGAACGTCGAGGTCATGGCCGGGTCCTCGATCGGGCGGAACTCGCCAGCTTCGACGCCCTCCTCGATGAGCCGGCGAAACGCCCTCTGGTAGCCGTCGCGCAACGCGATGAGCCCGGCGCGGTCCTCGACGGGGAGAAACCGAAGTTCGTTGAGGAACGTCGCCGCCTCGTCGACGTGCTCGGTGATGATGCGGACGTGGCCTTCGACGAGTGCCCGCATCCGCTCGGCGGCGGTGCCCGGCGACGCCATCACCTCGTCGGCAAGCCCCTGGAACATGGCGGCGCCGCGCCGGATCACCTCGACGAGGAGCTGGTCCTTGCCGTCGATGTGGCTGTACAGCGAAGAGCCGAGGATGCCGAGCTCCTGGCCGAGGTCCCGCATCGACGTCCCGTGGTAGCCGCGTTCGGCGAAGAGGCGGCCGGCGGCGCGTACGACGTCCTCCCTCGTCTTCGGCGTGGTCATCGTCGCATGACCTCGATCGGGTTCCGGCACTCGGGGCAGTAGGCGACGGCTCGGCACGCGGTCGGCCCGAACGGCGAGACGTCCTCCACCGCGGTCGAGGTACACACCGGGCAGGAGAGTTCGTCGCGGCGCCGAATTGCAACGGTGAACTCGGCGGCGAGCTTGTCCCTTCCCTTCGCCGTGATCCGCTCCGGCGTCCACGCCGGCGCTGTCAGGTACCGCACGCTCACGTCGCCAACCCCCGGCACCGTTGCCACCGCCGCCTCGACATCACCGGCGATGACGTCGAGGGCGGGACACCCGAGGAAGGTGGGGAGCAGGTCGACGCTCACGACCCCGCCGGGTCCAACCCGCACGTCCTCGAGGACGCCGAGGTCCTCGATGGTGATGCCGGGGAACTCCGGGTCACACACCGCCGCTGCTGCGTTCCGGACCGCGCTCGCCGCCGGGGCGCTCATCAGCCGGCTCCTTGGGCGGTGGCCGCGGACGCCTCGAGCGCATCACGCACCCACGACGCTTCGTCCCAGCCGCGACGGGCAGTCGCGATCCGGCGGGCGCTGTCGGGACCGACGTTGGCTTGAGTGTCGCGGAGGGGATCCCAGTCGATCTCACCGATCACCCACTTGCCGGTGGCTGGGTCCTGGTGCAGGTCGGGGTCGGGGACGACGAAGCCGTAGGCGTGGAGCTGGGGGACGAACTTCTGAACGTAGCGGTCCCGCAGCGCCTCATTGGTGGCGGACTTGATCCGCCAGCGCAGCAGCAGGTCGTTCTCTTTCGAGGGTGGGCCGAAGAAGTGCATGACCGGCCACCACCATCGATCCAGGGCCTCCTGGAACAGATCGTGCTGGGCCCGGGTGCCGTCGGCGAGGCGCAGCAGCATCTCCTCGCCTTGGCGCATGTGGAAGCCCTCCTCGGCGATGACCCGCTTCAGGATCCTCCGGTAGGGACCGTACGAACAGTCCTTGAACACCGCCTGCTGGGTGGTGAGTGCCGCGGCGTCCACGAGATAGGCGATGGCGACCTGGTCGGCCCAGGTGTGGACCCGGTAGTGGAAGACGTTGTGGAACTTGGAGCGCCCCTCGTAGAGGTCCTCGAGCATCTCGTCCCGGGTCTTGATACCGAGGTCGGCGGCGACCATGTAGAGGAGGTGGGCGTGACCGATCTCGTCCTGGGTCTTGGCGAGCGTGCCGAGCTTGCGCACGAGCCCCGGAGCTCTCGGGATGTAGTCCCGCTCCGTGAGCCCGCCCATCAGCTCTGAGTTGGCGTGCATCTCGATGAACCGGAACAGCTCCGTGCGGTACTGGTGCGGCATGTCGTCGACGGGCTCGACGATGCCATCGGCCGCGATGAACGCTTCGAACTCGTCGAGCGACGACCAGCTCCGCATGATCGTTCTCCTACCCTCCTGTCACCAACGACCGTTCGTTCGTGTCGCTCAGCCTAGCGGCGGTCCGGGTTCGAGGGGTCGCCGGTACGCTGCCGGCGTGAACGACATCTCGCCGCTCCTCGACGACCCCGTCCCCGGGCTCGGTCATCCGGACCCCGCGATCCGCAGGCTCGCCGTCTCGCTCCTCGCCGAGGCGCCCGAGCACATCGACGGCGTGACCGGCCTGCTCTCCGACCCCGACCCGCGAGTGCGGGCGGAGGCGGCGGAGGTCCTCGGCGGCTTCGGGAACGAGGCCGTCGCGCCGCTGCGCCGAGCGGCGAGCACGGAGAGCCACGACGTCGTCGTCGAGGCGATCGCCCACGCGTTCGGCGAGCTCGCCGACCGTGAGGCGGTGCCGTGGCTGATCGCGCTCGCCGGCGGTGACGGCCCGGCGACCGTGCGAGAGACCGCGGTGGCGGCATTGGGCGCCATCGGCGACGAGGCCGCCCTCGATGTGCTCCTCAGCCTCTCCCGCCGAGCCCCACCCCAGGTGCGGCGTCGCTGCGTCGTGGCCCTCACCGTCTTCGACGGCGTCGAGGCCGAGGCGGCGATTCGGGAAGCGCTTTCCGACCGTAACCCCATGGTGCGCGAGGCCGCGGAGATGGCGGTCGGCCGGCCGCTCGAGTAGACCGCGCACCACCGGGGCGCGACGGCCGACGTTCGGTGGCGCTGCTCCGCGCGACGGCAACGCAACGGCGACCCGGCGCACGACCTACCGGTACCACGAGCCGGGGCGCAGCCAGACAGCCCGGACCGCTGCGCTGTGGAGGAGGGCGACCGGCGTATGTTCGGCCCGAAGGGCCGAAGTCGCCCCGGACAGAAGACTCAGTGCACGAGGTCCTCGCGCACCCACTCGGCGCCACCCGGCCAGTGCTCCTTCTTCCAGATCGGCGCCCGATGCTTCAACTCGTCGATGACGTATCGGCCGGCCTCGAACGCCTCGACCCGGTGGGCGGATCCGACGGCGACCCCGACCGAGACCTCGCCGACGTCGAGCGATCCGACGCGGTGGACGGCCGCGATCCGCGACACCGGCCATCGCTCTCGCGCCTCGGCGACGATCTCGGCGATCTTGTCCTCGACGACGCCCTCGTAGGCTTCATACTCGAGATGGGTGACCCCCTCGATGCCCTCCGAGTGATCCCGGACGGTACCGAGGAAGAGCACCACGGCCCCGTTCTCAGGGGCGGACACGGCGGCAACGAGCGCTTCAGGCGCGATCGCTGCAGCCGTGACCTCGACCCAGTCGCCTTCATGGCCGGATACCGTCTGCGAGCCCATACAATCCTCTTGTGGAGAACACTACCCCCCGGCCCGATCGCCTCGAGCGGGCGGACGCGCCGGACACGGCACCCGGCGTGCCGGCGGAGCCGGGAACCGGGTCCACAGCGCCCGTTGCGGGTCCGCCCGCTCCGCGGCCGCCGGACCCGCCGGCCGTCGAGGGCTCCGTGCCGGTGCCGCCGCCGGGGCCGGGCCCCGCGGAAGCCGGCGAGACGTCCGGCCTCCTCTTCGAGCGGGATCCACTCCCTCACCTTCCCCCGTCGCCATCGCCGCGGCTGCAGCCGCTGTGGTGGGACGAGCCGGAGCCAGAGCCGCGGCGCGGCCTCCGACCCGCAGCCGTCGCGATGCTGGCGGTGGCCTCGGGCCTGCTCGGCGCGGCCGTGCTCTCCATCGTCCTCGTCGCCGCCGGCGAGCTCGACGACCCGGCACCGACGACGGCCGTTGGACCGCCGACAACCGTCGTCGAGATCCGCGAGATCATCACCGACGGCGACGCCCCTCCGCCGGCATCCGCGGTCGCGAGGAAGGTCGTGCCGTCGATCGTCACCGTCGAGGTCGGTCGCGGCGGCGACGCCGTCGAGTTCGATGCCTTCGGCTCGGGCTCGGGCGTCGTCCTCAGCGACGACGGCTTCATCATCACGAACCACCACGTCATCGAGGGCACGACCCGCACCCGGGTCATCTTCCAGGACGGCAGGGTCTACGCGGCCGACGTCGTCGGCAGCGACCCGCTCACCGATCTCGCCGTCCTCACCATCGACGCCCGGGGGTTGCGGCCCATCGACCTCGGGTCCACGGACGGCCTCTCCATTGGTGACACCGCCATCGCCGTCGGCAACCCGCTCGGTCTGCGCGGCGGCGCCTCGCTCACGGTCGGTGTGGTGTCGGCCTTCGATCGCGAGGTCAACGTAGGGCCCCAAACCAGCCTGTTCGGGATGCTGCAGACGGACGCACCCATCACCCAGGGGTCGAGCGGCGGAGCGCTCGTCGACGGGTCGGGAAGCCTCATCGGCATCACCTCTGCGATCGGCGTCTCCAGCGCCGGGGCCGAGGGGATCGGGTTCGCCATCCCCGTCGAGCTCGTGCAGCGCATCACCGACGAGATCATCGCCACCGGAGACGTGCGCCACGCCTTCCTCGGAGTCCAGCTGCTCGACTCCCTCGAGGAGCAGACGGACGGGGCACGGATCCCGGTCGGGGCGAGCATCGAGGGGTTCGTCGGAGACGACTCTGCCGCTCGGGCCGCCGGCCTCCAGCTCGGCGATCTCATCGTTCGCTTCGACGGCCAGGCCGTTCGGACGAGCGACGACGTGATCATCGGGATCCGGCGATACCGAGTCGGCCAGACGGTCGAGCTCGAGCTGTTGCGCGACGGCGAGCGGTTCACCACGGAGCTCCAGCTCGGCGAACGCCCCCCGGACCCGTGAGGCGCACATGAGCGACAACCTCTTCGATCGGCTCTACGAGCTGTTCCAATCGCCGGGGCCGGTCAACTGGAAGCTCGCGAGGGAGGTCATCGGCAGCGTCGCCGGCGATCGCGACGTCGTCGAGCCCCGACTCGCCGAGGAGTACGAGGAGCTCGCGCTCGCGGCGCAGCTTCACGCCGCCGACACGCCGGGACTCACGGTGTCATCCGGAGGCGGTCTGCAGCCCGTGGACCGGGCCACCTGGGCGCTCGAGAACGAGCAATCGTTCCGGTTCCTGTTCGAGCCTCTCGCCGAGCGTCTCGCGACGATGGGCGCGGGAGAGGGGCCGATGGCATCGATCATGCAGCCGCTGGGACCGGCGCTCATCGGCTTGCAGGCGGGGACGATCGTCGGACTCATGAGCCACGACGCCCTCGGCCAGTTCGACGCAGGCCTTCCCGCGCTCGACCACGATCGGCAGTACCTCGTCGTGCCCAACGTCGAGGCGTTCGCTGCGAGCCACGGCCTCGACCCGCAGCACGTGAGGCTGTGGGCGGCGACGCGGGAGGTCGTCCACCACGCGATCCTCGAGGTGCCCTGGTTGCGCAGCGCAGTCGTGTCGACCGTCGGCGACTACTTCGGCGGCCTCGAGCTCGACCCGGGTCGACTGACCGAGCGGCTCACCGGTCTCGACGACCCGTCCCAGCTCGAGGAGCTGCTCGGCGGTGAAACGGGGCTGCCGGCGCTCCTCGGAGGAGAGCCCGACCCAGACGCCCACGACGCGATCGTCGCACTGTTGCTGTTCATCGAGGGCTTCGGTGAATGGGCAACCCGACAGGCGCTTGCCGGGCTCGTGCCGTCCATCGACACGATCGAACGTGCCCACACGGCGCACCGCGACCAGGCGCGACAGGCCGACGAGGTTCTGGCCCAGCTCGGCGGCATTCGCGTCGACCGGAGCCGGGTCGATGCCGCCGCCTTCACCGCCGAGGTCGCGCGCCGGTGGGGCGAGGAGGCGGTCACCGCGCTGTGGAGCGACCGGGGCGCGCTGCCGACGATGGCCGAGCTCGCGGACCCGGTGGGCTGGGCAGCCCGCGTCCTGCTGTGACCCGGTAGCCACACCCACCGGGACCTCAACCGGCGTCGGGCTCCTCGAGGCGGTAGCCGACGCCGCGCACCGTCGTGATCACCGGCGCGCCCGGCACCTGCTCCAGCTTGCGACGCAGCCGGCGGATGTGCTGGTCGAGCGTCTTGGAGTCTCCGTAGGTGTGTCCCCACACGTCGTCGAGGAGCTCACTCCTCGTCACGACCCGACCCACCCGTGTCATCAACCGCTGGAGGACCTCGAACTCCTTGCGCGGCAGGTCGAAGGAGTCCCCACCGAGCCGCAGCCGGTATCGACCGCTGTCGAGAACGGCCTCGCCCACCGTGAGGACCTCGTCCGCGGTGTCGAGGCTGACGCCGCGACGGGTCGCCGCCCTGATGCGGGCGATGAGTTCCCGCAGCGAATACGGCTTCGTCAAGTAATCGTCGGCGCCGAGCTCGAGGGCCGCCACCACGTCGGATTCGGCGTCCTTGGCGGACACCACGATCACGGGAATCTCCGACTCGGCGCGGATCCGCCGCAACACGTCGAGACCGGCGAGCCCGGGAAGCATGAGATCGAGCAGCACGACGTCGGGTCGGAGCTCACGAAACGCGGCGAGGCCCGACTTCCCATCCGCGGCCGATGACACGTCGAAGCCCTCCCGCCCCAGCGCGGTGTCGATCGCGTCGACGTACGCCGGTTCATCCTCGATGACGAGCACCGCCAGCATCACGACCGCCGCGGGAGGACGATCCGGAACACCGAGCCCTCGCCGAGCCGGGACCGCACCTCGACCATGCCGCCGTGGCCAGCTGCGACGTGACGGACGATCGAGAGACCGAGCCCGGTGCCTCCCCCGCCGGATCGGGCCCGGTCGACCCGGTAGAAACGCTCGAAGATGCGGTCGAGATGGGGCGCAGCGATGCCCACACCCTCGTCTTCGACCTCGATCACCACCGACCGTCCGTCGCCCCGGGTGCGGATCACGACGGAAGCCCCTCGACCCGTCGGGCTGTATTTCACTGCGTTGTCGAGGAGGTTGGCAACGGCGGTCACGAGCTGTCTGCGGTCTCCGTCGACGAGGGCTCCGGAGTCGCCGAGCTCCGACTTGAGACCGACATCGCGGTCGGCGGCGAGATCGCCGACGCGTTCGAGCGCCTCGGCAACGACGTCGCCGATCGCCACCGGCGCCCGGGCCAGGTCGCCCGTCTCGACGAGCGACAAGTCGAGGAGATCGTCGACGAGCCGCGTCATCCGCTCGGTCTGGGCCCGAATCCGCATCGTCAGCCTCTCGCGGGACTCGGACTCGTCGACCTGGTCCAGCGATTCGGCGAGAACGGAGAGTGCGCCCAGCGGCGTCTTGAGCTCGTGGCCCACGTTCGCCACGAAATCCCGGCGCATCGCGTCGAGGCGCACCCGCGCCGACAGGTCGCTCACGAAGACGACGGCGGCGAGCTCATCGTCCTCGCCGGCCGACGTCGGAACGACCCGCAGGCCGAGATGGCTGCGTCGAGGAGCGAACACCTCCACCGTTTCCTCGATCTCCTCACCGGTGGCGATCGCACGCGGAACGAGCGAAGCCACCCGGACCTCGGCCACGACGGCCCCGTGGCGGGCGCTGATGAACTGCTGCGCGGCAGAGCTGGCGAACAGCACCCGGCCTGCGGCATCGACGCCGATGATCCCGACCTCCGACGCGTCGAGCGCCGCCTCGAGCCGCTTCGAGTGCGCGTCCGCCGCGGCTGCAGCGGAGGTCGCACGGTCTGTCGCGGCGGCAAGTGCACGCGCCGCGTCCTCGGCCGATGCGCCCCGCCCGCTTCCGGAGGCGGCGCGCAGGGTCGTCTCGAGCCGCCGCAGCCGCCGTACGGCCAGCACGGCCCAGATGGCTCCCGTGGTGGCGAGCGCAAGCGCGGCGATGAGGAGAACGGTCACGCGCGGACTATAGGAGCGGACCGGGCCGCGAATCCCCCGGGAGTGTTCACCCCGAGTTCAACCGCGAGACGGCGCCAGGTCACCTTCGCCTCGTACGGTGCGGGGCACGGAGTATGGACTCCCTAGGTCATCCGCCACGCGAAGGATCGGATTCAGGTGAAACGCACGTCCACGGCGAAGCTGATACTGGGGATCGTCGCGTTCGCGCTCGTCGCCGCCGCCTGTGGTGATGGCGACTCGACCGACGGTCCGACCACGACGGCGGCCTCCCCAGAAAGGGGCGCGTCCGGTCGCATCGAGGTTTCGGGCTCGTCGACCGTCGAGCCGATCACCGCCCTCGTTGCTGAGGACTTCGCGGCGGCCAACCCGGGCGTGGGGATCTCCGTCGAGGGACCCGGAACCGGTGACGGATTCGCCCGGTTCTGTGCCGGTGAGACCGACGTCTCCGATGCCTCCCGGGCGATCAGGGACTCCGAAGTGGAGGAATGCGCGGCGAACGGCATCCCCTTCTTCGAGCTCCACATCGCCACCGACGGCCTGAGCGTGTTGACGTCGCCGGAGAACGACGCCGTCTCCTGTCTCGACTTCAACGACCTCTACGCCCTCCTCGGACCCGAGTCCGAGGGCTTCGACACGTGGGCCGATGCCGATGCGATCGCCGCCGAGCTCGGGGCCGGGAATGCCCCGTATCCGGACGCTCCACTCGTCGTGACCGCACCCGGGGAGGAGTCCGGCACGTACGACACCTTCGTCGAGTTCGTCATCGAGGACATCGCCGGCGAGCGCGGTCAGGAAGAAGCCACCCGGGCCGATTACGAGGCGTCCGGCAACGACAACGTCATCGTCAACGGCATCTCGGCCAACCCGACTTCCCTGGGCTGGGTCGGGTTTGCGTTCTTCGCCGAGAACGCCGACGTGCTCAAGGCCATCGACATCGATGGCGGCGACGGCTGCGTCACGCCCACCGCAGAGACGATCGCCTCGTTCCAGTACCCGCTGTCGCGGCCCCTCTTCATCTACGTGAACACCGACAAGGCTGCGGCCAAGCCCGAGCTCGCTGCCTTCATCGACTTCTACCTCTCAGACGGCGGACTCGCCTCGGTCTCCGAAGCGGGCTACGTCGAGCTCCCCGCGGCCGATATCGACGACACCCGTGCGGCGTGGGACGGCCGTTGACCGACCTGGATCTCACGTGGGGCCGGGCAGGGGGGACCGGTCCCACGTGGACCTAGGATCGATCGCCATGACAGCTCCCACCGCCGCCCCAGGAGCCCTCCGGGGCGACCCGCGACGCTTGCGGCGGGAGCAACGAGTGAAGCGGCTGATGCTGACGACGGCGGTGCTGTCTGTCCTCGTCAGCGCCGGCATCGTGTTCTCACTCGTCGGGGGAGCGATCGACTTCATCACCAAGATCGAGCTCAGCCAGCTGTGGTCGAACGGCTGGTTCCCACGCCGGGGACGATTCGACCTGCGCACGATCATCGCCCACACCCTCCTCGTCAGCGCCGTCGCAATGGTCGTCGCCGCGCCGCTCGGCCTCGGCGCCGCCATCTACCTCTCCGAATACGCCCGGCCACTCGCCCGGCGGATCCTCAAGCCCGTCCTCGAGATCCTCGCCGGCATCCCCTCGGTGGTGCTGGGCTTCTTCGCCCTCACCTTCGTCACGCCCGAGATCATGCAGCGTCTGTGGACCGAAACCGAGGTGTTCAACCTGGGGGCGGCCGGCATCGGCGTCGGCATCCTCATCATCCCGCTGGTCGCATCGGTGTCCGAGGATGCTCTCCGGGCGGTCCCCGCAGAGTTGCGGGAGGCCTCCTACGGCCTCGGCGCGAGGAAGTGGCACACGACGTTGCGTGTCGTGCTCCCCGCAGCGATCTCCGGGATCATGGCATCGTTCATCCTCGCCGTCTCGCGCGCCGTCGGCGAGACGATGGTGGTGGCGATCGCGGCCGGCGCCTCGGGCGGATCACTCCTCACCCTCAACATCACCGAGGGCGGCCAGACGATGACCGGAGCGATGGCATCGCTCGCCATCGGCTCGGACCAGGTGGCGGGCGACAACGCAGCCTTCCAGAGCCTGTTCTTCGTCGGGCTCCTCCTGTTCGTCATCACGCTCATCCTCAACATCGCCAGCGACCGCATCGTCCGCCGCTTTCGCCAGAGGTACTGATCCGCCATGGCCACTACCACCGCACCTCACAGCGCTGCCGATCTCGTCGCCCGATCGCTGCGGCAAAGAGGCCGCGACCTCCGCGGCACCGCCCTCTCGTTCGTGCTCCTCGTGGCGTTGCTCACGTCGCTCGGCATCCTCCTGACCCTCATCGCCGACGTCGTCAGCGGCGGCATCGGAGTGCTCACCGGTCGCGGCTGGTCCTTCGTCTCCGAGCCGCTGTCGCCGACCGCGGCCAAAGCGGGCCTCGTCCAGGGCATCTTCGGCTCGCTGGGGCTCACGGTGTTCGTGATCGTCGTTGCGTTCCCGATCGGGCTCGGAGCAGCGATCTACCTCGAGGAGTACGCCCCCGACACACGGTTGACGCGGCTCATCGACGCCAACATCCGCAACCTCGCCGGCGTACCGTCGATCGTCTACGGCCTCCTCGGCCTGGCGATCTTCGTCAAGCTCGCCGACGGATTCACCGGGGGAAGAACCCTCGTGTCCGGTGGGCTCACCCTGGCCGTGCTCGTGCTCCCGATCATGATCATCACCTCGGCGGAGGCCATCCGCGCCGTACCTAGCGGGATCCGCCAGGCGTCCTACGGCGTGGGAGCGACCAGGTGGGAGACCATCCGCCACCACGTTCTCCCGGTGGCACTTCCCGCGATCCTCACGGGAACGGTGCTCACCGTGGCGAGGGCGTTCGGCGAATCGGCGCCGTTGCTGCTCGCCGGGGCCGTGCTCTCCAGCTTCTTCGCCTCGCCGGCGGGCGTCTCGCTGTGGCAGCAGGTCACCGAGGAGAAGTACACCGCGCTGCCCATCATCGTCTTCAACTGGGCGCGCCAGCCGCAGAAGGAGTTCGTCGAGCTCACCGCCGCTGCCATCATCGTGCTACTGGGATTGCTGCTCACCGTGAACGCTGCGGCGATCTTGCTGCGCGACCGGCTGGAGAGGAGGTGACGCCGATGCCAGCGACGGGCGACGGCAGGGCCGAGGTGCTGCCGACGGAACCCTCATTGGCGCCCGGGCGGGTCGATACCGGCCCGAACGCGCCGGAGGCAGCCCCCGAGCTCGAGCCGGCAGCGGCGCCCGAGACGAACCTCTTCGAGGTCGACGGCCTCAACGTCTACTACGGCGACTTCCACGCCGTGCGGGATGTGTCGCTGCCGATCAGAACGCGAGAGATCACCGCGCTGATCGGGCCTTCGGGCTGCGGCAAGTCGACCGTCCTGCGCTGTTTCAACCGGATGAACGATCTCATCGAGACGGCGCGGGTGGTCGGGCGGGTCGCCTATCACGGTGTCGACCTGTACGGGGAAGGGATCGATCCCGTCGAGGTGCGCCGCCGCATCGGGATGGTGTTCCAGAAGCCGAACCCCTTCCCGAAATCGATCTACGACAACATCGCGTTCGGGCCCCGAATCGCCGGCTACGACGGGAGCCTCGACGAGCTCGTCGAGGAGTCGCTGGAGCGGGCGGCGCTGTGGGACGAGGTGAAGGACAAGCTCGGCGAGTCGGCCTACGCCCTCTCCGGCGGCCAGCAGCAGCGGCTCTGCATCGCACGCGCAATCGCGACGAGCCCCGACGTGCTGCTCATGGACGAGCCGTGCTCCGCCCTCGATCCCATCGCCACGATGCGGATCGAAGAGCTCATGCAGGAGCTCAAGGCCGACTACTCGATCATCATCGTCACCCACAACATGCAGCAGGCGGCGCGGGTCAGCGACCGCACGGCGTTCTTCAACGTCCAGCTGAACGAGACGGGCCAGCGAACTGGCCGGCTCGTAGAGTTCGACGAGACAGGGCAGATCTTCACGAACCCGTCGGTTCAAGCGACCGAGGACTACATCACAGGCCGGTTCGGATAGGAGCGCCGATGCCGATCGAGCACACGAGCCACGACGACGCCCGTCATCGCTTCGACATCGTTCTCGATGAGATCCGGGGCGGCATCGTCAAGATGGGCTCGCTCGTCACCGAGAACGTCCGCAGAGCCGGGGAGGCGATGCGGGAGAGCCGGCTCGATCTCATCGACGTGGTACGAGAGGGCGACCTCGAGATCAACCGGATGTACCTCGATCTCGAGCACCTCACGTTCGAGACGGTGGCGAGACAGCAGCCGGTCGCAACCGACCTGCGGTTCCTCGTCTCGGCGACGAGGATGCTCTACGAGATCGAGCGATCCGGCGACCTCGCGGTGAACTGCGTCAACGTCCTCGAGCGCCAGGAGGGCTTCCCGGATGCCCCAGCGCTCATCGCTCAACTCGACGCCATCGTGGACGCCTCCGCAAGGGTGTTCTCCCAGGCGGTCGACGCCGTCGCCGATCTCGACGAGGGAGCCGGCCCGGCGCTCGACGCCGCCGACGATGAGGTCGACGACCTCGTCAGCCGCTTCTACACCGCGATCGGCACACAGAGCGAGACGATCGGCCTCGACTCTGCGGTCGCCCTCACTCGCATCGGCAGGTTCCTCGAGCGGATCGCCGACCATGCCGTCAACATCGGGGAGAACGTCACCTACATCGTCACCGCCGCGTTTCCCGGCGACGAGCGGGGCGACCCGATCGACCAGGGCTAGACGGACTCGGCCGGGATCATGTGCCTTCGGTAATGTCGGGGATCCCGAGAAAGGTGCCGCCATCGACTTCTCCTACAGCTCACGTTGTGAGCAGCTGCGCGAAGAGCTCCTCGCCTTCATGGAAGACTCCGTCTACCCCGCGGAGCGGGCATACGACGAGCAGCATGCCGGACTCGACAACCCCTACGACGCGCCGCCCGTCGTCGACGACCTCAAGACCGAGGCCCGTTCCCGGGGACTCTGGAACCTCTTCATGCAGCACGACGAGTGGGGCGCCGGGCTTTCGAACATCGACTACGCGCCCCTCGCCGAGATCATGGGCCGCTCCGTCTGGATCGCTCCCGAGGCGACGAACTGTGCCGCCCCCGACACCGGCAACATGGAGGTCATCGCCGACTTCGGCACACCCGAGCAGCAGCAGCGCTGGCTCGTCCCCCTCCTCGACGGGAGGATCCGCTCCTGCTTCTCGATGACGGAGCCGGCGGTGGCGTCGTCGGACCCCCGCAACCTCGAGACGACGATCGAGCGCGACGGCGAAGAGTTCGTCGTCAGCGGCTGGAAGTGGTGGTCGACCGGCGCGATGGGGAGCACCTGCGAGATCGCCATCGTCATGGGCATCACCGACCGCGACACGGATCCGAAGAGCCGCTACTCGATGATCCTCGTCCCCCTCGACACTCCCGGCGTCGATGTCGTCCGCTCCACGTCTGTGTTCGGGTACCACGAACGGGGCGGCCACGGGGTCATCCACTACGACGGCGTGCGGGTGCCGGCATCCAACCTCATCGCCGGCGAGGGTGACGGATACATGATCGCTCAGGCCCGGCTCGGGCCGGGCCGCATCCATCACTGCATGCGTTCGATCGGCATGGCGGAGCGGGCCTTCGATCTCATGGTGGAGCGAGCGAAATCGCGCGTCGCCTTCGGCGGCCCCGTCGCCGATCAGGGCGTGGTGCGGGACTGGATCGCCGAGGCCCGCTGGCGCATCGAGCAGGCGAGGCTGCTCGTGCTCAAGACGGCGTGGCTCATCGACACGATCGGCAATCGCGCCGCCCGCACCGAGATCTCCGCGATCAAGGTCGTCGCACCACAGACGGCGCTGTGGGTCCTCGACAAGGCCATCCAGGTCCACGGTGGACTCGGCGTGTCCGACGACGCCCCGCTGGCGCGAATGTGGGCGCTGGCCCGCACGCTGCGCATCGCGGACGGGCCCGACGAGGTCCACAACATGGTCGTCGCCCGGCGCGAACTCGGGAGATACTGACGACGGTCACGGCCACCGGCCGGCTCAGCCGAAGAGACCGTTCCAGAGCCGGGAGAAGAAGTTGCGCTGGCGGGGCTTCGGCAACTCGGCGAGCACCTGCTCGAGGTGGTCTGGGGGCAGATCCCCGACGAGGACGTAGCTGGTGGCCGGCGTGCTCCAGTGCACCCAGACCTGAGCGGGCCTCACCAGGACCCGGTACTTCGAGCCGTCGACCTCCATCGATCTGGCGTCCGCGAAGAGATCGTCGCCGACCGCGCCCTCCACCTCGAAGAGGCTGAAGGAGAAGAGCCCATCCGAGTAGAAGGAATGGACGACCTCGTCGGGCCCGGTGTAGCTGTCGGCGAGGCGGTAGCCGGCCACCTCGGCCGGCAGGTCCCCGGGACCCACGGGAACCATGACGTCGTACTCACCGGCGTCGAGACCGCTCGACGAGTAGAGCCGACGCGGGAGCGGATCGAACTCGATGAGCGACGAGACGCGGAACGTCCTGCCGTCGGAAGCGAAGACCTCCGTGGCGAGGGGAGCACCCGTCTCGACGTCGAAGACGATGCCGGCCCGGAGCAGTTCGCCCTCGAAGATGGCGACGGCCTCGGCGCTGCGGCCGAGCCTCCGGACTTCCACGGGGTCGGCCGTCGTGTACCGGGTGTCGTAGCCCATCGCCGTCCACCGGGCGATGACGACTCGGTCGTCGCGCGAGGCCGCGGACACCTTGCCTCCGCCGACGACGGCCTCGTGCTCGCCGCGCTCGATCATGAGCGTGTCGCCGGCGTGCTCGATCACGAAGATCCCCGCCGTCGAGTCCCCGTCCCACACCGTGACCACGACCTGCCGGCCGGCGTAATCCGCCTCTGCGGCCTCGTGGAGATAGTCCTCGAGCGTTTCGGCGAGCGCGGGCACAGCCCCCATGACGAGGAGCGCGGCGGCGAGGATGCCGATCTTCGCCAGCAGCCCCAGAACGCGTGTCATGGCGTCACCGGCCCGGGAGCGAGTACGGGGAGCATCGAGAACCCGGCCTCGACCGAGGCGCGGGCGACGTGGCGATCGGCAAACGAGTTGAGGTCCACCGTCTGTTCCGGCACAGGCCTCGTGGCGACGCCGAGCGTGAGGACGACCGCCGCCGCGATACCGGCCGCCGCGGTCGCCAGCCGCCAACGGGACCGGGTCGGGGAGGACCGGGCAACCCTCGCCACGTCCAAGAACTCGGGAGGCTCGACCCGGGGCAGCGCCCGGATGGCCACCCGGGCGCTGTCCAGCTCGAGGAGATCGTCACGACAACGGGCGCAGACGGTGAGGTGGCCGACGACGTCGGGGATCTCAGCGGTCATGAGCTCGCCGTCGAGGTAGGCCGAGAGCTCAGGCCCGAGATGGAGGGCCTCGTCGAGCAACCACTCGGGCGCCTCGAGCAGAGGCAGCAGCCGCATCGCGGCCCGCGCCTCCTTGAGCATCCTGAACTCGAGGACGCAGTCGGGGCAGTCGCCGAGGTGCTCCGCGACTCGCTCCAGCTCTCCGGCGCGGAGCTCGCCGTCGAGATACGCCGAGAGCAACACCCCGATGTCGCAGGACCCTGCGTTCATACCGGCCACGTCAGCATCCCTCTGAGCAGCTTGCGGCCCCGGTGGATCCGACTCCTGACGGTTCCCACGGGGGCCTCGACGGCCGTGGCGATCTCTTCATACGTGAGCCCGACGACGTCGCACAGCACGACGCACTCACGGAACTCGAGCGGCAGCTTGAGGAGCGCCTCCTGGACGTCGTCGGAGAGACGGACCGCGGCGAGGACCTCGTCGGGAGAAGGGCTGGCCCCGATCGGGGCGCGATCGTCGTCGGGAAGCGGGGACGTCGGCCTCCGCTTCTTCCTACGGACACCGTCGAGGAAGGCGTTGCGGGTGATACGCCACAGCCAGCCCTCGAACGACCCCGGCGTATAGCTGGCGAGCCCTTTCCGAACCCGCAGCAGCACGTCCTGGACGAGGTCGGCTGCATCGTCGGGGTTACCGGTGAGCCGATACGCGAAGTTGTAGATCTTCCGCCCATACCGCCGAGCAACGTCTTCCCAGGTGGGGATCAGTTCGTCAGCCATGCCTCCCCCAGGCTGCTGTGGGGAGTAACGGCGGTGTCGGGTGGCTGGTTCCCGCGACCACGGGGGGATCAGGCGTCGTTCGCCTTCTCCTCTTCAGCCTCTTCGACGCCTTCCTGGAGGCCCTTGCGGAACTCCTTGGCGGAAGCACCGATCGAGCGGGCGAGGTCGGGAAGTTTGCGGGCGCCGAACAGCAGGAGGACGACGACGAGCACGATGATGACTTCCCAGCCGTTGAAGTTTCTGAACACGTCTGGCTCCCTTGTCCCTCGGAGTGTACCTGCCACCCACGGATTCGCCGCCGGGTGGCGGCCCCGTCGAGCCCGCGCCGCCCCCTAGAGCACCGCGATGGTGTCGACGAAGGCCTGCATACGCTCCCGGGTGATGAACTTCACCCGCGGGTCCCGCCGCTCCTTCTCGTACACGAGGTGGGGACAGAACTTGTCCGAGAACAGGAGACCGCGGTCGGCACCGGCGGAGTAGAACGATGCGAGGAACGAGTTGACGGCGCTCTCCGCCAGCTCCGGGTAGCCCCCCGGCTCGTGGTCGACGACGCCGATGAACGTCCTCGTCCCCGCCCGAGTCGCCATGTAGGTGCCGGATGCGGAACCCGCCGTCACCTGATACCCGGCGGCCTCGAGGAGCGCCAGAGTGAGGTCGCTCGCCCGCATCGACTCCGGCGACACGCCTTTCGCCCGCACGGCGTCCTCGAGCGACGCGGTCAGCCTCACCTCGTCCTGGAGCGGTGGGAGCTCGTCACCGCGGCTGACGGAGACCGCCGGCGCCTGACCCTTGCCGACGTGATCGGCGAGACGGTGTAGCGGATCGAACTCGACCTCCTCGGCCTCTTTGACCTCGGGGAGCTTGCCGTCGGGTGGCGGCGGCAGCGACCCCGGCTCCTCGAGCGACAGGACCGCAGCTTCCACCGGGATGCCATCGCGCCGTCCCAGGACCCGGACCGTCGTGATGTCGTCCAGCGGGAGACCCCGCGCCCGCTTCTCCCGCACGACTTCGACGGCCTGACGGATGAGCACATCGGCGAGGACCGGGTCGACGTCGCCGGGCGGCAGCGGCACGTCGAAGGAGACGATGGCCGTGTCGGCCTCGACGGTGAAGTCGACGGGGGCGAGATGGAGTTTCTCGAACACGTCGGAGCCGATCCCCGCCCGGGGCTCGGCGCCGCCCGCCGCCGGTGAGCTCGAACGCCGCCCGAGCACGACGAGCACGACCGCGAGTGCAAGCGCGATGACGATGATGATCCCTACCAGCACGGCGCGTGGCTCCTTGTCGCGAAGCCCCGATTCTACGCCGGCGCGCCCGTCCCGAGCTCAGCCGGCCTGTCGACGCTGCGCCGCGATCGCCCGCTGCCTGCGGATCTTGCGGCGCTCGCGCTCGGACATCCCTCCCCAGATCCCGAACTTCTCGCTGGAGACGATGGCGAACTCGAGACACTCGGGCTGAACCGAGCACTCACGACAGATGCCCTTCGCCGTCCTCGTGGACGCGCCCCGCTCCGGGAAGAAGAGATCGGGGTCGGCCCCCCTGCAGTTGGCGAGATCCTGCCATGCGAGATCGTCGGTCTTGAGCACCTCGAGCAATTGTGTGAACACGGCGTGCTCCCTACACGGTTGTAATTACACACCTGTGATTCAAACAACACCTCCCCCAGCTGTCAACCCGAAAAGCGTTGAGGCACAAGGGAATCAGGCCGGACTTATCCACAGACCCACCGCCCTGGACCGGGTTCCGGTCACCCGAGCCGGGCCGCCCTCGCGACCGGCCATAATGAGGACCAACGGCTCGCTTGCGGGAGGGAAGGTGACGACAACCGGACCGAAGCAGAGGAAGAGGAGCCGGCCCTGGATCGTCGAGGTCTACAGCACGGACGTCGGCAAGAAGTACGCGATGGCCATCAGCGGCGTGCTCGGGCTCCTGTTCATCCTCGCCCACATGATCGGCAACCTGCACGCCTTCGAGGGCAGAACACAGCTCGACGAGTATGGGGAGGGACTGCGCGACCTCGGTGAGCCGCTGCTCCCCCGGTCGCTGCTGATCTGGGTGTTCCTCCGGATCCCGCTGATCATCGCACTCGTCGTCCACGTGCACGCCGCCTACTCACTGGCTCGTTCCAACCGCTCGGCGCGGGGAACGGCCCGCTACGAGGGCGATCGCGCCTACCTCGCCGCCACCTACGCGTCGCGGACGATGACGTGGACCGGAACGATCGTGCTGCTCTTCTTGGCCTGGCACCTCGCCGACCTCACGATCGGGCTCGAGGTCGTCAACCCCGACTTCGAGCGCGGGGCGGTCTACGACAACCTCGTGGCGAGTCTCGAGCGGTGGCCGGTGTTCCTGCTCTACGTCGTCGCCCAAGGCGCCCTCTCGCTCCACATATGGCACGGCGCCTGGAGCCTCTTCCAGAGCATCGGGGTGAACAACGAGCGCTTCAACGCCTTTCGGCGGACGTTTGCGACCGTGTTCGCAATCATCGTCGTGGTCGGCTACCTGACGATCCCGATCGGCGTCCAGATCGGCCTCATCTCGTGACGGGGGGACCGCAATGAACATCACGCTCGATTCCAAGGTCCCATCCGGCCCGATCGCCGAGAAGTGGGACAACCACCGCTTCTCGATCCGCCTCGTCAATCCGGCGAACAAGCGCAAATACCGGATCATCGTCGTCGGCACGGGGTTGGCAGGTGCATCGGCGGCGGCATCCCTTGCCGAGCTCGGCTACAACGTCGCCGCCTTCACCTATCACGACTCGGCGCGACGGGCACATTCGATCGCGGCCCAGGGCGGCATCAACGCCGCCAAGAACTACGCAAACGACGGCGACTCCATCTACCGCCTCTTCTACGACACGGTGAAGGGCGGCGACTACCGCTCCCGGGAAGCGAATGTGTACCGGCTCGCCCAGGTGTCCAACGAGATCATCGACCAGGCGACGGCTCAGGGCGTCCCGTTCGCTCGCGAATACGGGGGCCTGCTCGACAATCGCTCCTTCGGCGGCGCCCAGGTGTCGCGGACGTTCTACGCCAGGGGCCAGACCGGCCAGCAGCTGTTGCTCGGGGCATACCAGGCGCTGGCAAAGCAGGTCGGCCTCGGCAACGTCGAGCTCCACACCCGGTCCGAGATGCTCGAGGTCGTCGTTCACGACGGAAAGGCCGTCGGCATCGTCACCCGGGACCTGCTCACCGGCGAGGTCGAGTCCCACTCCGCCCATGCGGTCGTGCTCGCAACGGGTGGGTACGGCAACGTCTACTACTTGTCGACGAACGCGATGGCGTGCAACGCCACGGCGGTGTGGCGAGCGCATCGCAAGGGTGCGCTGTTCGCCAACCCGTGCTTCACCCAGATCCACCCGACGTGCATCCCCGCCAGCGACGAGTTCCAGTCCAAGCTCACGCTGATGTCGGAGTCGCTGCGCAACGACGGCAGGATCTGGGTTCCGGAGGATCCGGACGATGCCCGGCCGCCGAACCAGATCCCGGAAGCGAAGCGCGACTACTACCTCGAACGCATCTACCCCGCCTTCGGTAACCTCGTGCCCCGCGACGTCGCCTCGCGCGCTGCGATGCGGATGATCGATCAGCAGCGCGGGGTAGGCCCCCTCAAGAACGGCGTGTACCTCGACTTCGCCGACGCCATCGGCCGTCTCGGCAAGGACACGATCGAAGCTCGCTACGGGAACCTCTTCGAGATGTACGAGCGAATCACGGCGGAGGACCCCTACACCGTGCCGATGCGGATCTACCCGGCCCCCCATTACACGATGGGCGGCCTGTGGGTGGACTACAACCTCATGACGAACGTGCCCGGGTTGTACGCGATCGGTGAGGCGAACTTCTCCGATCACGGCGCAAACCGTCTCGGCGCCTCGGCGCTCATGCAGGGCCTCGCCGACGGGTACTTCGTCCTCCCGTACACGATCGGCGACTACCTCGCCGACTTCCTCAACGTCGAGCCTGTCGAGCCGAGCCATCCCGCCTTCGTCCGGGCCGAGGAGGAGGTTCGCGACCGGGTCGGGCGCCTCCTGTCGATCGGCGGCACCCGAAGCGTCGACCACTTCCACCGCGAGCTCGGCAAGATCATGATCGAGCACTGCGGCATGGCCCGGAGCAGGGAGGGCCTCGAGAAGGCGCTCTCGGAGATTCCCGCCCTGCGCGAGGAGTTCGAGACGGATCTCAAGCTCCCCGGTGACGACGAGTCGATCAATCAGTCGCTCGAGATGGCGGGCAGGGTCGCGGACTTCTTCGAGCTCGCCGAGCTCATGTGCCGCGACGCCCTCGACCGTGAGGAGTCCTGTGGCGGGCACTTCCGGCTCGAGCACCAGACCGAGGAGGGGGAGGCCCTTCGGGACGACGAGCGGTTCACCCACGTTTCAGCCTGGGAGTGGGCCGGTCGGGGCTCCGACTCGAGGAAGCATCGCGAGGAGCTCGAGTTCGAGTACGTCGAGCTGGCACAGAGGAGTTACAAGTGATGGATGTGACCCTGCGGGTTTGGCGCCAGCGAGGACCCGGCGAGCCCGGCGAGTTCAAGACGTACGAGGCCGGCGGGATCAGCCCCGAAGCGTCGTTCCTCGAGATGCTCGACACCGTCAACGAGCGCCTCACCGAGGCCGGCGACGAGCCGATCGCGTTCGAGCACGACTGCCGCGAGGGCATCTGCGGCACCTGCGGGCTCATGATCAACGGTCAGCCGCACGGGCCGCAGCTCGGGACGGCGACGTGCCAGCTGCACATGCGCAAGTTCGCCAGCGGCGACACGATCGTCATCGAGCCGTGGAGAGCGAGCGCCTTCGACGTTCTCAAGGACCTCATCGTGGACCGCTCGCCGCTCGACCACATCATCGAGGCGGGCGGCTTCATCACCGTTCCCACCGGCAGCGCTCCCGATGCCAACCTCATCCCCGTCCCGAGGGATGCTGCCGAAGCGGCAATGGACGCGGCCTCGTGCATCGGCTGCGGAGCGTGTGTGGCGGCGTGCCCCAACAGCGCGGCCCAGCTCTTCGCCGCGGCGAAGATCACCCACCTCAACCTGCTCCCGCAGGGCCAGCCAGAGCGTCACCGGCGAACCATCGCCATGGTGGAGATGATGGAGAGCTTCTTCGGCTCCTGCACGAATCACGCCGAGTGCGAGACCGCATGCCCCAAGGGGATCAGTATCGACACGATCGCGATCATGAATCGCGACTACCTGGCGGCAAAGGTGGCGGACCGCAGAATGGCTGCGCGAAGCTGAGCACCAGCGGGCCACGATCTTGATCGTGTGCTCAAAATTGATGGTCCGGCGCTACACTCGGGCGCGGACCACGAACCGAAGAAAGGACCCCTGGTGAGCAGCTTCCTCAGCGAGGAATGGATGTCGGAGGCCACAGAGGCGCTCAACGCCCACGATGGCTTCTCCACGGCGATTTCGGGCGTCGAGCTGAGTTTGCAGTTCGTCGTCACCGACCACCCCACCGACGATGAGCTCTCGTACCACCTCGTCGTCGCGGATGACGGCGCCGGGCTCGCCCAGGGGACGCTCGATGACCCCGACGTCACCGTCAGCAACGACTACGAAACCGCCACTGCGATCTCCAAGGGCGAGCTCAACACGCAGATGGCCTTCATGACCGGCAAGCTGAAAGTCGCCGGGAACATGGCCAAGCTCATGATGAACCAGGGCGTCGTCAACGAGTTCGCCAATGCCCTGAGCTCGCTCGACGTCGAGTACTGATCCGCTCCGAGGCGCTACGACGCGACGAGGCGCACTCGACGGTGCGCCTCGATCGCGTCTGCCACAGGGAGGTGGGGGCTACTGAATGGCGTTCTTGAGGCCCTTGCCCGCCTTGAACGCCGGCACATGCGACGCCGCGATCGGAACGGGAGCGCCGGTCTGGGGATTCCGGCCCATCCGCGCCCTGCGGAACCGGCGCTCGAACGTGCCGAAGCCGGTGAAGGTCACCTTGTCGCCGTTGGCGAGCGCCGCCGTGATCGTGTTGAGCGTGGCGTCGATCACCCCGCTGACGGCCACTTTGGACTCGCCAGTGGCCGAAGCGACTGCGTCGATCAAATCACCTTTGTTCACAGAAACCTCCTTGAAGTGTCAGCCGTGCTCCACCCCGGTGAATCACACGCGTGTAAGCCTACCGTGAAAGCGTTGCGCGTCAAGGCATTCAGGCCGAACGGGTCGTCGGCCATCGCTCGCCGAAGGCGAACCCTCGGCCGCCGCCGAGGCGACACCGCCGCTCCCCCGCCGGCTCAGACCTCGATGGCGTCGAGGTCCGCCACCTTTTCCTTGACCGCATCCGCCGCGGCGACGAGACCCTCGCGCTCGGACGGGGTCAGCTCGGCCTCGACCACGCCGCGCACGCCCCCGGCGCCGATGGCGGCCAACACACCGAGGTACACACCCGAGATCCCGTACTCACCGGTCATCCACGCGCAGACGGGCATCACGTCGCCGCTGTCCTCGACGACGGCGCGCACCATGGCCGTCGCGGCAGCAGACGGGGCGTAGTACGCGCTTCCCGTCTTCAGATAGGCGACGATCTCGGCCCCGCCCTTGCGAGTCCTCTCGATGAGCTCGTCGATCGTCTCCGCGTCCATTGCCTCGGTGAGCGGCTTGGCGCCGACCCGGCACAGCGACGGCACCGGCACCATCGTCGGACCGTGGCTGCCGAGTGTGACCGCCTCGACGTCGAGGATGTCGACGCCTGCGGTCTCCGAGATGAAGTGGGCGAACCGGGCGCTGTCGAGCATTCCCGCCTGACCCATCACACGGCTGCGGGGGAACCCGCTCACATCCGCAGCGAGCGTCGTCATCTGGTCGAGAGGGTTGGTGACGACGATGAGTACTGCGTCCGGCGACTGGGTGGCGATGTCGCGAGTGACGCCGGCGACGATCGACGCGTTCTTCTCGAGGAGGTCCATGCGACTCATCCCCGGCTTGCGAGGAAAGCCGGCCGTGATGACGACGACGTCGCTCCCCGCAGTATCGGTGTAGTCGTTCGTGCCGACCACCTTCGTGCGATATCCGAGAATGGGGCGCGACTGGTTCATGTCGAGTGCGAGACCCTGAGGGAGGCCGTCGACGATGTCGGTCATGACGACTTCGTCGGCGATGTCCGCTTCCGCCAGGCGCTGCGCTGTCGTCGAGCCGTACTTGCCGGCTCCGACGACGGTGACCTTTGACATCGGCTGCTCCTTGCGTCGTCCGTGGTGAGCTGTCTGCCGGGCCGAGGCTAGTGGCGGGGCACCGGGCGCCCTCCTGCCGGCCGCCACCCGGCTCGGGCGGTCCGCACCCGCCGTCCCCCCGAGCGGGGATCCGCCCCCTCGATGATGAACCACCGCAGATGGGCTCCGCCAGGGCCGTAGGTCCCGCCACCTTGCACCGAGCGCGGGGCCGGCGGCACCCGGTGTCAGAATGCCCCCATGCCGTTCCGGCCCCGAATCGCGCTCGTCGTCCTCGCCCTCCTCGCCGCCGGCTGCGCGCTCACCGACGCCTCGAGCTCCGACGGCCGAGTCACGGTCGACGTCGAGGTGCCGGAGCGCATCGATTGGCGGAGGACGGTCGAGGGCATCGAGATCGCCGGCAGCGGGACGGATCCCGACCGGGCAGAGCTGGCGATCCTCGAGGGTGCGTTGCGCGAGATGCCTCGCCCGCTGCTGGACCTCGCCGACGTCAGGACCATCTACCGGGTCGTGACCGACGAGGACGCCCGGCAGGAGGAGGCGCTCGCCTTTGCCAGGGGCCCCGACATCTACCTCACCGACGACACGTTCGCCAGGGCGGCCGGACGCCTCGAACTCGCCGACGTCCTCGCCCACGAGCTCACCCACGTCGTCCAGTTCCGCGCCCTCACCGAGGCCGACCTCGAGGTGATTCGAGGCATCCTCGACGGCGAGGTCTACAGCATCACGGAGTTCGTCGCCTCGTACGCCGAGGACGTCGGGTGGACGAGCAACGGCACAGCCGATGAGCCGCGATGGCGCCTCCCCGATCCCTCGGGAACGACGCCGTACGGGGCGACCAGCCCGGCCGAAGACATGGCAGACACGGTGGCGAGGGTGGTGATGGGTCGTGCCGGCGACGTTTCGCAGGCACGGGTGCGCTGGGTGGAGACAACGCTGGGGGTGACCGCCCGGGACCTCACGAACGGCAAGCCGTACCTCCCGACCGGAGCCGTCGAGGTTTCCCCCCGCACGCCGCTCTTCGACGAAGCCGCCGCGGCTCGGCTCTCGCCCGGCCGTGTCGAGGCACGATCGTACGCGCTCCTGCCCTCGAGCCCGGCGGCGTCGTCGCTCGCCCGTGAGATCCAGGACGAGCTCGGCCGCCGCAGGCTGGCCGGCCGCCTCGGAGCGGTGGACGACCCCGACATCACCCGCTACAGCGGCGAGTTCACCCGAGGCGACGGCGTGAGGTTCCTCGTCGAGCTGTGGGACTTCCGCGAGGCGCCGGGGTACGCCGGGCCACCTCCCCAACCGGTCGTCACGTACGTCACGCTGTACTGAGGCCTCGCCGCTTCACATCCGATCGACGATGGCTGCGGCGAACTCGCTCGTCCTGACCTCCGTTGCCCCCTCCATGAGTCTGGCGAAGTCGTAGGTGACGATCTTGTCCGAGATCGTCCGCTCCAGGGCCGACTCGATGATGTCGGCGACCTCACCCCACCTGAGGTACTTGAACATGTTCACCCCCGAGAGGATGACCGACCCCGGGTTGACCTTGTCCTGACCGGCGTACTTGGGAGCCGTTCCATGGGTCGCCTCGAAGATGGCGTGGCCGGTGTCGTAGTTGATGTTCCCCCCGGGAGCGATGCCGATCCCGCCGACCTGGGCGGCGAGCGCGTCGGAGATGTAGTCGCCGTTGAGGTTCATCGTCGCCACGACGTCGTACTCCGCCGGTCTCGTGAGGATCTGCTGGAGGAAGGCGTCGGCGATGACGTCCTTGACGAGCAGCCTGTCGCCGGGGTTGCCGCCGCAGTCCTCCCAGGACACGGCGACGTCGGAGAACTCGTCCCGCACCAGCTCGTAGCCCCATGCCCGGAACGCCCCCTCGGTGTACTTCATGATGTTGCCCTTGTGCACGAGCGTCACCGATCGCCGGGCGTTGTCGAGGGCGTAGCGGATCGCAGCACGGACGAGGCGCTTGCTGCCGGTCACCGAGATCGGTTTGATCCCGATGCCACTGTCGGGCCGCAGCTCCCAGCCGTATCGGGCGTCGAGGAACTCGAGGAGCTCCTTGACGCCCTGGGTGCCCTCCTCGAGCTCCTTGCCGGCATAGACGTCCTCGGTGTTCTCACGGAAGATGACCATGTCGACGAGCTCGGGTTGCTTCACCGGCGACGGCACTCCCCGGTACCAGCGCACCGGGCGGAGGCAGACGTAGAGGTCGAGGATCTGGCGTAGCGCCACGTTGAGGCTGCGGATGCCGCCCCCGACCGGCGTCGTCAACGGGCCCTTGATCCCGACGAGGTGGGAGCGGAAGGTCTCGATCGTCTCGTCGGGGAGCCACTGCCCCGTCTGGTCGAAGGCCTTCTGGCCGGCGAGGACCTCGAGCCACACGACCTTCCTCGACCCCTCGTAGGCCTTGGCGACCGCCGACTCGAAGACGTGCGCGGCCGCCGTCCAGATGTCGGGACCGATCCCATCGCCTTCGATGAACGGGATGATCGGCGAATCCGGAACGTCGAGACCTTCGGCGGTCATCGTGATGCGGTCGGCCACTGGAGCTCCTTGGGCGTGGGGGTTTCGGCGTGTTTGCCTCGCGACCCGAGGCTAGCGGGGTGCGAGGTCAGCCCAGCGGGCCGGTCTTCGTGCCGGCGATGCAGCGCTTCAGCCCCGCCGCAACGTGCCGATCATCCTTGCAGGGTACGGCGAGCCGAGTCCCGGAGGCGACCAGCTGTGTTGACGCGTGAGATGGCCAGTCCCGACGGTGATCCGGAGGTAGGGGCGACGGTCGATGTCGCCTTTCGGGTCGCGTTCGACCAGGCCTCGGTCGGCATGGTGGTGGCCTCGAGCTCCGGCCACTTCATCTCGGCGAACCATGCGCTCGGCGAGATGCTCGGCTACCCCGCCGAGTCCCTGGCAGGGCTCCACTTCTCCGAGATCACCCACCCGGACGAGGTCGCAACGGGCATGGAGACGATGCGCTCCCTGGCGTCCGGACATCTCGACGCGGCGAGGTGGGAAAAGCGGTACGTCCATCGCGACGGGCACACGGTCTGGGTGAAGCTGAGCGTCGTCCCGGTGTGGGGCGTCGACGGCGAGGTGAAGTACTTCGTCGCGGAGATGGAGGACGTCACGGCCCTCCGCGAGGCCGAGGCCGCCCACGAAGCGAGCGAGGACCGATTCCGGCACGCCTTCGAGACGGCGGCGGCCGGTGTTGCCCTCGTCAGCGTCTCCGATGGGCGCCTCCTCAGGGTGAACCCGGCCGGCTGCGCGATGCTCGGCTACACCGAGGGCGAGCTTCAAGCGCTGACGATCCAGGACGTGACCGCGCCAGAAGACCGCGAGGAGAGCATGGCGCGCTTCCGCCGTGTCGTCACCGGCGAGGTCCCCACGTCGAGGGCGCGACTGCGGTATCTCCGCAAGGACGGATCGACCGCGCACAGCATCGTGTCCACGGCGTTGATGCGCGACCTCGACGGGCGGCCCCTCCACCTCGTCGCCAACGTCGTCGACATCAGCGAGCAGATCGAAGCCCAGGAGGAGCTGAGCGCGATGCTCGCGTCGAAAGACGAGTTCATCGCCTCGGTCTCCCACGAGCTGCGAACCCCGCTGTCGGCTGTCGTCGGCTTCGCTCAGCTCCTCCGCAGCGAGATGTCCTCGTTCAGCCGCGAGGAACAGATGGAGATGCTGGAGCGAATCTCCGAGCAGAGCGCCGACCTCACGAACATCGTCGAGGACCTGCTCGTCGCAGCCCGCGCCGACCGCGGCACCCTCAACGTCGCCCGTGTACGCGTCGACCTGCGGGCTCAGGCGGAGCAGGTGCTCGAGAGCATGGGGAGCGGGTCGACACGGGTCTCGATTCGCGGTGAGGGCCCGGAGGCCGTGGCTGATCCGGTCAGGGTCCGCCAGATCGTCCGCAACCTCGTCTCGAATGCGCTGCGGTGGGGAGGAGACGAGGTCCGAATCCTCGTCGAGCCCGGGGAGTCGACGGTGCGCATGATCGTGGCCGACAACGGGTCAGGGATCCCCCCTGAGGAGCGGGAGCGCATCTTCGAGCCCTTCCATCGCGCTCGGGAGAGTCACGAGCTCGCCGCATCCGTCGGGCTCGGCCTCGCTGTGTCGTCGCAGCTCGCCGTGCTCATGGGTGGCGAGCTCGGCTACCGCCACGAGTCGGGAATGAGCATCTTCGAGCTCACCCTCCCGGGTGCCGATCGGGAGCGCCCGTAGCGAAGCGCTCGGCGGCTGTGACGGTGTTCGCCAGCAGCGACGCGATCGTCATCGGGCCGACCCCACCCGGGACCGGCGTGATGGCTCCGGCGACCTCCACCACCCCATCGAAATCGACATCGCCGACGAGCCCATCTTCGGTGCGGTTCGTGCCCACGTCGATGACCGTGGCTCCCGGCTTCACCGCCGCCGGCCCGATGAGCCTCGGACTGCCGACGGCGACCACGAGGATGTCGGCCTCTCTCGTCACCGAGGAGAGCTGCGGTGTCCGCGAATGGGCCTGGACGACTGTCGCATCCGTGCCCTTGGCACCGAGGAGCATCGCCATCGGCCTGCCGACGAGGAACGATCTGCCGACGACAACGGCCCGCCGACCCTGCGTGGCCACGCCGTAGTGGCCGAGAATGCGCATGATCCCGCTTGGCGTTGCCGGACGGGGTCCCGGCCGGTCGAGGACGAGGAGCCCGAGGTTGTGAGGATGGAGCCCGTCCGCGTCCTTGGCAGGGTCGACGGTCTCGACGGCGCGGTTGCCGTCGAGACCATGCGGTAGCGGCAACTGGACGATGATGCCGTCCACCTCGGTACTCGCGTTCAGCTCGCCGATGACCGCTTCGACGTCGGCCTGGGTCGCGTCGGCGGGAAGCGTCCGGTCGAACGAGAGCATCCCGGCGTCACGGGCCGCCCGATGCTTGTTCCGCACGTAGATCTGCGATGCCGGGTCGCCTCCGACGAGCAGCGTCGCCAGCCCGACGGTGCGGCCCCGGTCGGCGAGGGCGGAGACCCTGGCTGCGACCTCGGCGCGGACGACGTCGGCCACCTCGCGCCCGGAGAGGATCTGAGCAGTCAATGCCTGAAATGTCTTTCACCCGTGAACACGAGGCCAACATCGTGCTCGTTTGCAGCAGCGACGACCTCCTCGTCCCGTCGCGAGCCCCCCGGCTCGGCGATCGCACTCACCCCGGCGCCGGCGAGCACGTCGAGACCGTCGCGGAACGGGAAGAACGCATCGCTGGCGGCCACTCCCCCCACCGCCCTGTCCCCCGCCCGGGCCAGCGCCCGCTCGGCGGCGCCCACCCGGCTCTGATCGCCGGCGCCGACCCCGACGGCGGCGAGTCCCGCGGCGACGACAACGGCATTCGACTTGGCGTGGGCGGCGACGACCCAGGCGAACGCGAGGCCGTCGAGTTCGGCATCGGTTGGCTGCCGTTTCGAGACCACCTTCCAGGAGGCGGGGTCGGCGGTGATGCGGTCGCGACCCTGGACGAGGAACCCGTCTTCGATCCGGCGCACATCGAGGTCGCTCCCATGGGGTGGCGGCGCCTCGATGACCCGGAGGTTGCGTCGGGCGGCGAGCGCATGCCGGGCGTCCTCCGCCACTGCGGGGGCGACGACGACCTCGACGAAGTTCGCGCCGAGCCGGGACGCCGTGGCCGCGTCGAGCGGCCGATTCATTGCGACAACTCCACCGAAGGCCGAGAGGGGATCGCACTCCCATGCCGCCTGGAGCGCGGCGTCGAGCGTTGGGCGGCTGGCGGCACCGCACGGGTTCGTGTGCTTGACGACGACCGCAGAGGTCTCGGGCAAGTCGTTGACGAGACGCCATGCCGCCTCCGCGTCCGCGTAGTTGTTGAACGACATCTGCTTGCCCTGGAGCTGGACGGCGACATGCCACCAGGGTTGGGAACCGCGACCCCGGTAGATCGCGGCTGACTGGCCCGGGTTCTCGCCGTAGCGGAGGTGGCCGGTACGTTCCAGTGCGACGACGAGCGCCTCCGGCAGCTCCCCGCCGCCACCGAGCCAGGATGCGATCGCGCCGTCGTAGGCCGCCGTGGTGGCAAAGGCGACGTGGGCGAGGGCCCTCCTCAGCTCACGGTCGAGGCCGCCGCTCTCGACCGCCGCGGCCACCCCGTCGTACTGGCCCGGAGACGTCACCACACCGACCCAGGCGTGGTTCTTGGCGGCGGCCCTCACCATCGCCGGTCCTCCGATGTCGATCATCTCCACGACCTGGGCGGCGTCGGCATCCGGCGCACCGGCCGCATCCTCGAACGGGTACAGGTTGGCGACGACGAGGTCGATCGGCGGAATGCCGAGCTCGGCGAGGTCGACGCGATGGGCGTCGACGCCGCGGTCGGCGAGGATCGCACCGTGGATTGCCGGGTGAAGGGTCTTGACCCTGCCCCCGAGCATCTCCGGTGAGCCGGTGACCTCCGCGACCTGGGTGACGGCGACGTCGGCGTCGCGCAGTGCCGCCGCAGTGCCGCCGGACGAGATGAGCTCGACGCCGCATGCCGCCAGCCGCCGGGCGAAGCCGACGAGGCCCTGCTTGTCCCACACCGACACGAGCGCCCGGCGCACCGGGAGCCGGTCGGTCACGCTCCCACCCACGTCACGATCCGGCCGTCTACGGTCACCAGGCCGCGGGCGAAGGCGTCGATGACCATCGGGTAGGCGGTGTGCTCCACCGCCTGGATCCGGGCGTGCAGTGTCTCCTCGGTGTCTCCGGGAAGCACCGGAACGGCCTCCTGGAACACGATCGGGCCGTGGTCGACTTCTTCGTCGACGACGTGGACCGTCACCCCACTCACCTTGACGCCGTGGGCGAGGGCGTCGGCCACGGCGTGGGCCCCGGGAAAGGCCGGGAGGAGGGCAGGGTGGATGTTGAGGATGCGGTTGGGAAAGCGGCGGATGGCGACCGGTGCCAGGATCCGCATGAAGCCGGCGAGCACCATGATCTCGGCGCCATGGGCGTCCGCGACGTCGCACAGCTCGGCGGTGAAGGCATCCCGCTCGGAGGCGCCGGGCCACGAGACCACGCGACCAGGGACACCGGCGGCTTCGGCTCTCTGCAGGGCTCCGCAGCCGGGTCGATCAGAGATGATGACGGCGACCCTCGCCGGGTAGCCGGGCTGCGAGGCGGCTTCGAGGATTGCCCCGAGGTTCGTCCCGCTTCCCGAAGCGAGAACGGCGATGGGGATGCGATCCGTCATGTCCGCGGAGCATAGGCGCCGCGCCGGATCCCGCCTCTGCTCACCGTTTCGGGTGCGCGACGAAGAAGTCCCAGATGATGTCGGTGGCGCTCACCGCATCGGTCGAGTTCTCGGCCCGGGTCGGCGAGGTCGTGCCGGGCCAGCCGTGGCCTCCCCCCTCGATCGTGTGAAGCTCGACATCGGCACCGTCCCGGCAGCCGGACCACGTTCGCCTGGTCACGTCGGCGGCGATCCGGGCCTCGTCCGGAGCAACACGGCACTCATTGCGCCCGGCCCAGGCACCCGCCCACGCCTGCACATCCGGGACGAGGAGGAAGCCCTCGTACGGAACGACGGGATCGAGCGTTCCGTGGAAGGCCACGACCGGCACGGGCCGGGAAGGGTCGCACTCGGCGTGGTCCACATAGGCACCGCCGACGGCGCCGACGGCGGCGAAGAGATCGGCGACGTCACAGGCGAGGCGGTTCACCATCCCGCCACCGTTGGAGAAGCCTGTCGCGAAGATGCGGTCGGGGTCGATCGCCACTCTGGAGGCGACGTCGCGAACGAGCGCCCGGGCAAACGCCACGTCCTGCTCGCTCTCCGGGGTCGCCGCCGAGGCGAACCAGAGCGGGACGACGCCGATGCCGCGGGGCTGGGCGACGACGAACCCCTCGGCGGCACCCTTCGCCGTCATCGAGCTCAGCTCGTCCTGGGTCTCGGGGTCTGCGGTGAGGCCGTGGAAGTCGACGACGAGCGGCATCGGCCTGGTGACCGGGTTAGGCGGTGTCGTGAGGCGGTACGTTCTCGTCACGCCGTCGACGACGAGCTCGACATCGCTCACACCCGGTGGGGGGACAGTCCCCGGTGCGACCGTCGTCGAGGTCGTCGTCGCGGTCGAGGTCGTCGTCGCGGTCGAGGTCGTCGTCGTCGTCGCGATCGTCGTCGCAGCGGACGTCACAACCGACGCTGGCGCGGACGGCGGAGGGGGTGTGTCGGACGCGGAATCGTCACCGCCGCGGCATGAAGCGGCGATCAGGACGAGGGAGACCAGCGGGACGAACCTCGCCGCGATGGCGAGCCGGGTGGGAGTGCTCAGACGCCGCCCCAGCTGCCACCGTCCCGCGGGGCAAACGCACCGGCGAAGACCGCGTCGCGGTAATAGCCGCCGGGGACCGAGCCCGCAGTGGCGTAGTGGTACAGCGCCGTCTGGAAGATGCCGCTGAGCGTCGCGATGACGATCGTCACGGCCACCACCCACAGCACCGCCACCACGACGAGCGGCCACAGCCCGGAGGATCCGGCGAAGACGAGGAGGACGACGGCGGGCAGCACCGCGACAAACCCCAGGAGGCCGAATCCGACACGAGCTGCGATGTTCTCACCCCACGTGCGCTTGAAGAGCCGCCCGGAGCCGCGAATCGCATCACCGACGCTCGCCCCCTCGATGACGATGATCGGAAGCACGAGGAACGTCACGACGGACCAGGCCATGCCGGCGAGACCCGCGGCGATCCTGCCGATGGCGCCGCCCCGCTCCTCCAACGTGCGGAGGATGATCGAGACCGTGGCCGACACGGCGGCCCACGGGAGGATCTTCCCCGCCCGCAGCGCCGCAACACGCAGGGCGCTGCCCACGGTCGGATCTCCACCCGAGAGGCGCTCGTGCGCGGCGCCGACGAGGGCGGCGTTGAAGAAGATCGTGACGTAGGCGAGCACGAGGTACATGACGAACAGGACCGCGTAGCCGGCACCGTCGAGCTCGCCGTCCGTGGTGCGGAGGAGGGGCAGCAGGAACGTGGCGGCGATGAGGACCGACGCGATGCCGGAGAGCACCGGCAACACCATGAGCTCCTTGTCCGCCTTCAGCACCCGCCACGAGGAGCGGGCGATCTCGAGTGTTGCCGCGATACGACCCATGACCGCATCGTACCGGTGCCGCGGCGCGGCCCCGGGGACCGGCCCTCAGCTCTGCCCCATCGCCTCCACCATGGCGGTGCCCATGTCGGTCGGTGTCGGGGCGATGACGACACCGGCGCCCTCGAGGGCTGCGATCTTGGCGTCCGCAGTGCCCAGCCCCCCCGAGATGATCGCCCCGGCATGGCCCATTCGCTTCCCCGGCGGTGCAGTCGTGCCTGCGATGAAGCCGGCGACCGGCTTCGTCATCGACTGCGAGATCCACTCGGCGGCCTCCTCCTCGGCGGTGCCCCCGATCTCGCCGATCATGAGGACGCCCTCGGTCTGCGGGTCCTCGTCGAAGAGGGCGAGACAGTCGACGAAGCTCGACCCGTTGACCGGATCGCCCCCGATCCCGATGGCCGTCGTCTGCCCCAGCCCGATCTTGGTGAGCTGGAACACGGCCTCGTAGGTGAGCGTGCCCGAACGGCTCACCACCCCGATGCGGCCGGGGTCGTGGATGTAGCCCGGCATGATGCCGATCTTGCACTGGCCCGGGGTGATGACGCCGGGACAGTTGGGCCCGACCAGCCTCGTGGCGCGTTCGGCGAGAAAGCGCTTGACGATGACCATGTCGGCGACGGGGATGCCCTCGGTGATACAGATCACCAGCTCGAGACCGGCGTCGGCCGCTTCCATGATCGCATCGGCGGCGAACGGCGGTGGCACGTAGACGGCGCTCGCCGTCGCCCCGGTCGCGCCGACGGCCTCGGCGACGGTGCCGAAGATCGGCAGTTCGACGTCGTACGTCTCGCCCCGGCCGGGTACCCCGCTCGGGTCGGTGGCGCCGCGGAATGCCGCGGTGGTTCCCGCCTTCGTCGGGTGCACCGCACCGACCATGCGCGTCCCGTAGGCGATCGCGGTATCGGTGTGGAAGCTCCCGGTCTTGCCGAGCCCCTGGACGATGACGTTCGTGTCGCCTTCGATGAGCACGCTCATGTCGTCAAGCTCACGATCTTGCGGGCGCCGTCCTTCATGTCGGATGCGCTGACGACGTTGAGACCCGACTCGTCGATGATCTGCTTCCCGAGCTCGACGTTCGTCCCCTCGAGCCGAACGACGAGAGGCACCCCGAGACCGACCTCTTCCACCGCCTCGACGACGCCGCTGGCGATGGTGTCACAGCGCATGATGCCGCCGAAGATGTTGATGAAGATCCCCTCGACGGCGGGGTCGCGGGTGATGATCTTGAACGCCTCCGTGATCTTCTCCGCAGTCGCGCCGCCGCCGACGTCGAGGAAGTTGGCCGGCTCGGCGCCGAAGTACTTGATGATGTCCATCGTCGCCATCGCCAGGCCGGCACCGTTGACCATGCATCCGATCGTGCCGTCGAGCTTGATGAAGCTGAGCCCGTGCCTGCCCGCCTCCAGCTCGGCCGGGTCCTCCTCGGTCTCGTCCCGCATCGCCAGGACGTCGGGGTGGCGGTAGAGGGCGTTCGACTCGAAACTCATCTTGCCGTCGAGCGCCACCACCTCGCCCGCCTTCGTCACGACGAGCGGGTTGATCTCGATGAGGTCGGTGTCGAGCTCGCGAGCTGCGGAGGCGAGCGCCTGCATGAACCGGACCCCGTTGCGGGATGCCTCCGCGCTCAGGCCGAGCCCGGCGGCGAGACGCGCCGCCTGAAAGCCGAGCAACCCGTAGGCGGGGTCGATCGCCTCGCGGAGGATCTTCTCAGGCGTGTTCGCCGCGACCTCCTCGATCTCGGTTCCGCCCTCGGTGGAGCACATGACGATGTTCCGGCTCACGGCCCGGTCGAGGAGCACCGACAGGTAGAGCTCACGGTCGATGTCGACTCCCTGCTCGATATAGAGACGATTGACCTTCTTGCCCTCTTCGCCCGTCTGCACCGTGACGAGCGTCGACCCGAGCATTCGAGATGCGAGAGCGCGGACCCGCGCCTCGGCGGCCTCGATGCCGCCGGAGATGCCGTCGGTGACGACCGTCACGCCGCCGAGGTCGGGGTGCTCGACGAACCGGCCCTTGCCCCTGCCCCCGGCGTGGATCTGGGACTTGACGACGACGACGGGGTTCCCGCTCGCGTCGACGAGCGGGCGCACCGCTCCGACGGCCTCATCGACGGTCGCGGCCGGCCGCCCCTCGGGCACGGCGATACCCCTCGCCGCCATCAGCTGTTTCGCCTGGTACTCGTGGATCTTCATGGTCCCCGCCGTTGCCCCGGCGCCGTCGTCACGTCACGCATCCTCTCACCCCTTGCCGTCGCCGAGGGTCTCCCGAACCCAGCCGGTGATCTCGGCGAGCGAGGTGCCCGGAGTGAAGATCCGGGCAAGGCCCGCCGCCTCCAGCGTGGGAATGTCTTCGTCGGGGATGATGCCACCCCCGAAGACCACGATCTCGCCTACTCCCCGCTTCCTCAGCTCGGCGACGACACGGGGGAACAGCGTCAGGTGCGCCCCGGAGAGCGCGGAGAGACCGACGGCGTCGACGTCCTCCTGCACGGCCGCCTCCACGATCTGCTCCGGGGTCTGGTGAAGACCGGTGTAGACGACCTCGCACCCCGCATCGCGCAGCGCCCGCGCCACGACCTTGGCCCCGCGGTCGTGGCCGTCGAGGCCCGGCTTGGCGATGAGGACGCGGGGAGGCATCGATGGGGAGACTACCGCCACCCACCGGGGCTCCGATCTGCGTGCGGCGAGGGTCAGGCCTTCTCCAATGGGGCCCACGCGAGCAGGAGTCGCTTGACGCCCTGACCGTCGAACGCGACCCACGCCTCAGCACGCTCGCCGTCGCCGAGGACCTCTTGGACGACCCCGTCGCCCCAATGGGCGTGACGCACCCTGTCTCCGGCGACGACCGACAGCGCGGGCTCGGCGACGGCGGTCCGCGCCGACTCCAGCGCCCGCTTCCTCTTCGGCCTCGTCGCTTGCTCCACGAGGCTGCCCGGGATCTCACCGAGGAACCGGCTCGGCGGGTTGTAGCTGTTCGAGCCCCACAGGTTCCGGCTCCAGGCGCGGGTGAGGTAGAGCCGCTCCTTGGCCCGGGTGATGCCGACGTAGGCGAGCCGTCGCTCCTCCTCCAGCTCCGCCGGCTCGCCGAGCGAGCGCACGTGGGGAAACACGCCGTCTTCGAGCCCGGTGATGAACACGACCGGGAACTCGAGCCCCTTGGCGTTGTGCAGCGTCATGAGGGTCACTGCGTCGCTGTCCTCGAGGTTGTCGATGTCGGTGACGAGGCTGATCGACTCGAGGAACATCTCGAGACGCCTGAGGCCGTCAGCTTCCTCCCAGTCGGACAGCCCAACCGACAGCGGGCCCGTCTCCTCGAAATCGGACAGGGCGCCGACGAGCTCCTTGAGGTTCTCCTCGCGCCCCAATGCCTCGATCGTCCGCTCGGAGCGGATCATGTCCATGTACCCCGACAGATCGAGGACCGCCTCGAGCGCCGCCCGGGGACCGTCGGCGGCCACCACGCCGAGATGGTCGACGAGCGCGACGAACTCGGCGATCGAGCGCCGGGCCCGGGTCGACAGCCTCGTGTTGTCGTCCGCGTGGCGCAGCGCCGCAGAAAAGGCGATCCCCTCCGCCTCGGCGTACCTGTCGAGGTGACCGACGGTCGTGTCCCCGATCGCGCGCTTCGGGACGTTGACGATCCGCTTCATCGACACGGTGTCGTCGGGGTTGACGAGGGCGCGTAGGTAGGCGAGGACGTCTTTGACCTCGCGACGGTCGTAGTACTTGAGGCCGCCGATGACCTGGTAAGGAAGACCGAACTTGACGAAGAGCTCCTCGATGACGCGGCTCTGCGCGTTCGTCCTGTAGAACACGGCAATGTCCCTGAGCCGGCGACCGTCCTTCTCCAACGAGGCGATCTCCTCGGCGACGAACGCCGCCTCGTCGTGCTCGTCCTCGGCCTCGAACGTCACGATCGGCTCCCCGGCACCGGCGTCGGTCCAGAGCCGCTTCGGCTTGCGCCCGGCGTTGTTGGTGATGACGGCGTTGGCGGCGTCGAGGATGGTCTCGGTGGAGCGGTAGTTCCGCTCCAGGAGGACGATGCGGGCGTCCGGGAAGTCCTTCTCGAACTCGAGGATGTTGCGGATGTCGGCGCCCCGCCACCGGTAGATGCTCTGGTCGCTGTCGCCGACGACGCACAGGTTGCGGTGGCGCTCGGTGAGGAGGCGGACGAGCACGTACTGGGCGTGGTTCGTGTCCTGATACTCATCGACGAGCACGTAGCGAAACCGCTCCTGGTAATGGGCGAGCACGTCGGGGAACGCCTGGAAGAGCTCGACGGTCAGCATGAGGATGTCGTCGAAGTCCAGCGCGGAGGCCTCGACGAGGCGCTGCTGGTACAGCCGGTACACGTCTGAGACCTTGTCGTGGTAGAAGCCTGAGCTCGACCCGCCGAACGTCTCGAAGTCGATGAGCTCGTTCTTCGCCGAGGAGATCGCGGCGCGGATGGTCCGGGGTGGGAAGCGTTTGGGATCGAGGTCGAGGTCGCGGACGCACAGTGTGACGAGTCGCAGCGAGTCCGCCTCGTCGTAGATGGAGAACGACGACCGGTAGCCGAGGCGGTGAGCCTCGCGGCGGAGGATCCTGGCGCACGCAGCGTGGAAGGTCGAGACCCACATGTCTCTCGCCACCGGACCGACGAGGGCGCCAACCCTCTCCTTCATCTCCCCCGCCGCCTTGTTCGTGAAGGTGATGGCGAGGATCGCCCACGGCGAGATGTCGAGATCGCGGATGAGGTGGGCGATCCGGTGGGTCAGCACTCGAGTCTTGCCCGACCCGGCGCCGGCAACGACGAGGACCGGGCCGTCCGTGGCGGCGACGGCCTCCCGCTGCGACGGGTTGAGGCTGGTGAGAAGATGAGACTCGGGCATCCGCCCGGCGGAGTATACGAGCGAACTACACCTGCGTAATTGGCGGTTCCACCCGGACGGGGGGCATCCCGCCGGCGCCTCAGCCTCGCGACAACGCGCTGAAGCTCGACTTGACCTCACGAGCCAGCGCCGACTGGAACTCCAGGGCGGCGGCGACGACGCCCGCCACCGCCGGCTCGATCGTGTGCAGGGTGCGCGCCACGTTCGGCGGGAACGCCCCGGGAGTGCGCGAGGCGAGCACCAGCAGCCCGACGACGGAGCCTCGGGCCCGGAGACTCGCTGCGTACCACGAATCCCACCCGGTCGGCGCCGACCCGGCGTCGTCTGAAGGCTCACCGAACCACCGCAGCTCCGGCATCGTGATCTCGGCGGTGCCCAGCACCGAGGCGAGGTGGCGCATCGCGAACTTCTCCAGCTCCCGTGTGTCGACGTCGGCAACGGCCCCCGTGGCGAACGCGTACATCGGCCGGTCCTCGGTGAGGACGATCGCCGCGACGTCGAATGCGACCAGCTTCGACACGTGGTCGAAGACGGCGGCGAGGGCGGGCTCGAGACGCATCGCCTGGCCACCGAGCTGGCTCAGCTCCGCAACGACGGTCGCCTCGAACAGCTTGCGATCGAGCATCTCGCACACACGGGTCAGCACATCTGTCTCGCCGATCGCTGCGGCGCGGGGAGGCTCGGCGCGGCTGAGCTCCATCAGTGCCTGCGAGGCGAGGGCGGCGTTGATCGAAGCCACCAGACCCTCACCCAGCGAGTCCTTCGTGAGATAACCGTCCGCCCCAGAGCGCTGCGCCCAGTATCGGTCCTCGACGGAGTCCCGTCCGGTGAGAATGAGCACGGGCGTGGCGGCGAGGACGGGGTCCTCCTTCACGAGGCGGCAGACGACGTACCCGTTGAGCCGAGGCATGGAGAGGTCGAGCAGGATGAGGGACGGTCGCTGTTCGATGATCCGCGTCGCCGCGTCGACGCCGTCCTCGGCCTCGATGATCTCGTAACCCTCCGGCTCGAGCAGCCGGCGCACCGCGGCCCGCAGGATCGCGCTGTCGTCGGCGACGAGGATCTTCATCCGGTGTTCCGTTTCACGTCGAGCATCTTCCGCAGGGTGTCGGCCAGCGCCCCCTCGCGGAAGTCGGCCTTCTCGAAGAACGCATCGACCCCGGCCTCCTTGGCCCGGGCCTGGTCTTCGGGTGTCGCCACGCCGGAGAGCATCACGACGGGGAGATTCGAGTAGTTGGCCCTCACCTCGTCGACGAGGGCGATGCCGTCTTCTTGCGGCATCGAGAAATCGACGACGACCGCGTCCGCACCCTCGGTGCCCAGGATCTCCAGCGCCTCGGCCACCGACGAGGCGACGCTCGTCGTGAAGCCGCTCGAGGCGAGGGCACCGCTGACGACGGCACGGGCTCCGAGCGAGTCGTCGACGACGAGGACCCTGGCACGCGGCGACTCGGACCGTGTCTCCACAGAGAGCCGGTCGAAGAGGCGGCCGGCGTCGAGGACGAGCACGACGTCCCCACCGCCCAACAGCGCGGCTCCGGAGATGTGGGATGGCCCCGACAGCAGCGGCCCGAGCTCCTTGACGGCGACCTCCCGGGTGCCGATGACCCGCTCGGCGGTAAAGGCGAACTCGCCGAGCCGGTGTGACATGATGACGACCTCCGTGGGATCGCCGGCGGTGGCGGCGCCGGTCAGCTCTCCGAAGGGCACGACCGGCAGGGCCCGTCCTTGCCATTCGATGGTCCGCGAAGGGCTGCTCCAGTCGACGGCGGCGTCGCGCGCGGGGAGCACCTCGTCGACGACCGCCTCGGGGAGACCCCACTTCGACCCGGCCTCCTCGACGAGCACCACTCGTTGCAGCGCTCGCGACGTCGGAACAGTGATCGAGACGGTGGCGCCCACCCCGGCCGTCGACTCGAGCTTGATCCTCCCGAACAGCGCCTCGACGGCGGCGGCGACCGTCGACAGGCCCCGGCCGTCGCCGCCAAGGTCGCTGGGAGTGACGGTGGAGAAGCCTTCTGCGAACAGCACCGCGCGCAACCCGTCGACATCCACGCCGCCATCGGCCGGGTAGAGGCCCTGCTGGATCGCCTCGGTCCGGACGGTCTCCCAATCGACGCCGGCACCATCGTCGGTGATGACGATCTCGAGTCGGCGGTCCTTGACCGCCGCCGTCATCGACAGCGAACCGGTCTGCGGTTTCCCTATCTTGGTTCGGGTCTGCGGTGGCTCGATCCCGTGACGGATGGCGTTGACGATGAGCTGTCGGACGGGATCCGAGATCGTGTCGATGACCTGGCGGTCGACGGCGATGTCGTCGTCGCTGACGAGTTCGAAGCGGACATCTTTGTCGAGCTTCTTGGCGAGGTACCGCACGAGCTGGGGAAGCGAGTTCGTCATCCCGGAGAGTGGTATCGCAGCAAGCCCGAGGGCGTCGTGCTGGAGTTCAACGATCGCCTCCGACAGTCCGGCGGCCCCTCCAATCGCGGGATGGTCGGCGGGGAGGAGGTCGCGGAGCGAGTCGAGCTCATTGCGGATGCCGGCGATCTCGTTGATGAGCCGGTAGAGCTTCCCGGCGTTGACGGCCATCGTCTGCTCCGCCGCCCACGACTCGACGGCCCCGACGAGCCCACCCAACTCCGCCCGCTCGTCCTCGGCGGCGAAACGGGGTCGAGACGGCGCCGCCACCGGCATTGCGACGTCGGGGCGCAGCGGGATGACGTCCCCGGAGCCGGCCGGTCCCTCGTCGCTCTGGGTGATCTCGGCAGGCTCAACAGCCTGTGGCACCTCAGGGGATTCGGGAACGACGGGCCCGGGAACGACGGGCTCGGAGACTGCGGGCACGGGCGCCGGGGCTTCGCCGTCACGAGGCTCGGCCACCCGCTGCGGCGGAGCTTCCGGGACCGCCCCGGCCGGAGACGGCGACCCGACGGCCGCAGCTTCGGCGTCGCCCTGGTGACCGCCGACGTTCGTGAGCATGGCGATGGCCTTGGCCAGGGCGTCGGTGCCGCCCGTCGGATCCGCGTTGACGGCACCCGGGATGGCGAGAGCAACTGCCTCGAGCGCCTCACCGAGCTCGGCGTGGGGCTCCATGTCGCCGTGTTGGATACTCCGCCAGAGCTGCTCGATGAGCTGACCCGTTCGCGACAGCGCCTCGAAGCCCATCACCCGACTCGTCCCCTTGATCGTGTGGCCCTCTCGGAGCATGGCTCCCGCCAGCTCGTCGTCGGCCTCCCCGCGCTGCATGGCGCGGGCACCTTCGAGGAGCCGGCCCGATCGTTCCTCGAGCTCGGTGAGGAACATCTGCTGGAGCTCTGGATCGCTCGTCCAGTTCACCGCTCACCTCGGTTCGCGCACTGCGCGGGACACCCGTAGAACCCGTCACCAATGGGTATCGACCGTGGGGCTAGTCAGCTTGAGTGGGAAGACCCCGCCCCGGCTCACTCCCACTCGATGGTCGCCGGGGGCTTCGAGGACACGTCGTACGCGACGCGATTGATGCCGGGTACCTCGTTGATGACGCGCGTCGAGATCCGCTCCAGCACGTCGTACGGGAGCCTCGCCCAATCGGCCGTCATCGCATCGTCGGACGTGACCGCCCGCACCACGAGCGGATACGCATAGGTCCTGCCGTCGCCCTGGACGCCGACCGACCGCACCGTCGGGAGCACACCGAAGGTCTGCCACAGCGAGCCGTACAGCCCGGCCCTGCGGATCTCCTCGAGGACGATCGCATCGGCCTCGCGGAGGATCTCGAGCCGCTCCCTCGTCACCTCGCCGATGATTCGCACTCCGAGACCGGGACCTGGGAAGGGCTGGCGCCACACGATCTCTTCGGGGAGCCCCAGCTCCTCACCGATAGCCCGCACCTCGTCCTTGAACAGGTCGCGGAGCGGCTCGACGAGCTCGAAGGTCATGTCCCCGGGAAGACCACCGACGTTGTGGTGGCTCTTGATCTTGGCGGCGTCGGCGGTGCCCGACTCGATGACGTCCGGGTACAGGGTGCCCTGAACGAGGAAGCGGGCATCGGAAACGTCGGCGGCGACCTCCTCGAAGACCCGGATGAACGTCTCCCCGATCAGCTTGCGCTTGGCTTCGGGATCGGTGATGCCCTCGAGCGCGGCCAGGAAGCGATCCTCGGCCTTGACGTGGATGAGGTTGACGTGGAACGAGGAACGGAACGTCTCCTCGACCTGGTCCGCCTCCCCCTTGCGAAGGAGGCCGTGATCGACGAACACGCACACGAGCTGGTCACCGACGGCCTTGTGGACGAGGGCGGCGGCAACCGACGAGTCCACGCCCCCGGAGAGGCCGCAGATGACGGTGGCGTCACCGACGGCGGTGCGGATCGAGGCGACCGACTGCTCGATGATCCCGACGTGGGTCCACGTGGGGCGAGCCCGGCACACGTCGTAGAGGAACCGTCGCAGGATCTCACCGCCGCGGACGGTGTGGACGACTTCCGGGTGGAACTGGACGCCGTGGATGCGCCGCACCCGATCCTCCATCGCCGCCACCGGCGAATCGCTCGTGCTCGCACTGACGATGAACCCTTCGGGGGGACGGACGACGGCGTCGCGGTGGCTCATCCACACGACCTGCTCCGCGGGCTGGTCGGTGAAGAGCGCGCCACCGGCGACGGTCAGCTGGGCTCGCCCGTATTCCGCGACGTCGTTGCGCGCCACCTCGCCGCCGAGGATGTGAGCGATGGCCTGGTGGCCGTAGCAGATGCCGAGGATCGGAATGCCGAGCTCGAGGATCCCCGGATCGAGCTCGTAGGCATCCTCGGCGTAGACGGAGGCGGGACCCCCGGAGAGAATGATCCCCACCGGGTCCCTCGCCCGGATCTCGTCGGCCGATGTCTCCCGGGAAACGATCTCCGAATACACGTGCGCTTCGCGCACCCGCCGTGCGATGAGCTGGGCGTACTGGGCTCCGAGGTCGACGACGAGGACGACGTCGAAATCACCCTGCGACGCCCGGCCCGACGGCGAGGGATCCGCCATCACCCCATACCGACGCCTTGGGACCGCTGCAGCCGCTTCCCCTCGGTCTGGAGGGCGGGGGCCACCATGACCTCGGCCTTCTGGAACTCCTTGACGTTGGCGTAGCCGGTCGTGGCCATCGAGACCCGGAGTGCCCCGAACAGGTTGCGCCGTCCGTCGTTCTCGTGGGCCGGCCCGACGAGGATCTCCTCGAGCGTCCCCAGCCGCCCCGTGCTCACCCTGGCGCCGCGCGGCAAGGTCGGATGAAACGTTGCCATTCCCCAGTGGTGACCCTGGGCGGGAGCTTCCTCGGCGGCGGTGATCGGCGACCCGAGCATGACCGCGTCGGCGCCGCAGGCGATGGCCTTCGCAATGTCACCACCGGTGCGCATGCCACCGTCGGCGATGATGTGCACGTAGCGCCCGGTCTCCTCGAGGTATGCCGTGCGGGCGCCGGCGGCATCTGCGATCGCAGTGGCCTGGGGCACACCGATCCCGAGCACCCCCCGCGACGTGCATGCCGCGCCCGGGCCGACACCGACGAGGACGCCCACGGCCCCGGTTCGCATGAGGTGGAGCGCACCGGGGTACGACGCCACACCGCCGACGATGATGGGAACCTCGGACGCCCGGATGAACGCGAAGAGATCGAGCGGCTCGGTCCGCGTCGAGACGTGCTCGGCGGAGACGACGGTGCCCTGGACGACGAGGATGTCGAGCCCGGCCTCGACGGCCGCGGCGTGGTACCGCTCGACGCGCTGGGGCGTGAGCGACCCGGCCGCGATGACACCCCCGGCCTTGATCTCCTCGACGCGGCGCCCCACCAGCTCGGGCTTGATCGGCTCCTCGTACACCTTCTGGATCGTTCTCGTCGCCTCCGAGGGGGCGGCGGCGGCGATCTCGGCGTACACCGGGAGCGGATCCGCGTACCGGGTCCACAACCCCTCGAGGTTGAGCACGGCGAGGCCTCCGAGCCTCCCGATCTCGATGGCGGTGCTCGGGCTCACCGCCGAATCCATCGCGGAGGCCATCATCGGGAGAGCGAAGGTGAACGCGTCGATCTCCCAGCTCAAATCGATGTCGTCGGGGTCCCTCGTCCGCCGTGATGGGACGATCGCAATGTCGTCGAACCCCCAAGCGCGGCGTCCTGATTTGGCGATGCCGATGTCGATCTCCACGAGCGAACGCCCCTCCCCTGCGGTACCGCGCGCAGCGTACCAGAGCCCCACAGACACCCAGGACCCGACCCGGAGCCGCCGACCGCGCCGATCAAGGTCCGCCCGGCGGCGGCCGATACCGGTCTCGAGGGGGCGAAACCGATCGCGGGGCCGCTATGGGTGTGTACAGCAGGCTGAGAGTCCCGGTGCTCGCCGGGACTCTCGTCGTGTGCCTCGTCGCCGCCACCGTCGGAATCCTCTTCACTCTCGGCAGGAGCTCGCACTCCAGTGCGGAGATGCGCGAGGAGGCCGAAGAGGCGCTGCTCGTCCTCGAGATGGAACGCGCCATCGAAGCCATCGCCGCCCACACCGCAGAGCTCGTCGCCCCCTTCGCCGATCATTCCGGCGAGGACGGCTCATCCGGCGGGAGCGACACCGGCTCCGAGGGCCCGCTCGACGCGACCATGGAAGGCACCGATCACCCCGACCTCGGCGATCACCCGGAGGTCATGACGGCACTCGGGGCCTTCCGCGCCGCCGCGGTCGAGCTCATCCCCTTGCTGCCGTCGGCCGGCCGGCCGATGATGGGGACGCTGCTCGACACCCTCCGCGACTACGAGCTCTCCATCGAGGAGCTCCACGCTGTTGAAGGCGAGGGCGGCAACACCATGGCCACCTACCACGCGACCACCCAAGTACACGAGACCCAGCTTCGGGCCGTCCTCACCGACCTCCAGTCCGCGGAGGCGGAGGAGATCAAGGAAGCCATCATCGGCTCGATCGCGGCCGAGCGCTGGCTGTGGTGGCTGGTGCCGGCCCTCTCGCTTCTCGGGATGCTCATCGCCGGGTACCTCATGTGGCTCCATGCGGAGCGGCACCGCCAGGACGTCAGGACCCTGCAGCGGATCGGCCGCGACAAGGACCGGTTCATCACCAGCGTCAGCCACGAGCTGCGGACTCCACTCACGTCCGTGCTCGGGTTCATCGAGCTGCTCGAGGGTGACGGTGACGCGATCGACGCCAGGCAACGCCGCGAGCTGCTCGGCCTCGCCGCCCGGGAGGCACAGGATCTCACCCACCTCATCGAGGATCTGCTCGTCATCGGGCGCAGCGACAGCGGGACGGTCTTCGTCGCCGACGTCGAGGTCGATCTCCGCGCCCAGGTGGAGCAGGTCCTCGAAGCCATCGAGGCGCCCCCGGCGGTCCACCTCGAGGTGGACGGCCGGGATGTCAAGGGCAGGGGTGACCCGGCTCGGGTTCGCCAGATCGTGCGCAATCTGCTCTCGAACGCGTTCCGCTATGGCGGGGATCACGTCCGGGTGGTCACTCGGGCAGGGGCGACGGCGTCGCTGAGCGTCATCGACGACGGACCCGGCATCCCGGAGGCCGAACGGGAGCGCGTCTTCGAGCCCTACGAGCGGGCACACAGCTCCGCGACCCAGCCGGCGTCGGTGGGGCTCGGCCTCGCGGTGTCTCGAAGACTCGCCCGGGCGATGCGCGGCGACCTCGTCTACTCGTATCGCGGCTCGACCAGCGTGTTCGAGCTCACGCTGCCGCTCGCCGACCCGGCCCCCGTCACGAGAGCGTCGCGCCGCGCCGCCGTCTGAGACGTCCGGCACCGGGCTCGCGGCACCGTAACCTCGGCGCCCGTGGCCAACGTCCTCCTCGTCGTCTCGATCGTCGCTCTCTTCGGCGCGATCACGGCGATGCGCCCGCCGCATACCGAGCGCCATCCGCTGCGCCGGCCACCATGGCTCGTGGCGATGCTGACCACCGAGCTCATCCCGATCCGGGTGATCGTCTGGGGTGCGTTCGTTCTCGTGGCCGCCTCCGCCGGGGCGCTGGAGCGCAGGGCAGGACAGGTGGGGCTCTGGCTCACGCTCGTCACGTGGGCCCTGTACGCGGTGCTGCTGGCACGATCGCGGCGGGCCGCGCCCGCAGTGGCATCAGCCCTCGCCGAGATCGGCCTGGCGCCGCCGCAACGGCGCATCGACGCGATCGCGCTCGTCACCTCGAACCCATACCGCATTCCCAGTGGCGTGGTGCGCATTCCCGACCTCGAGTACGCACCCGGGCTCGGCCTCGATCTCTACCGGCACCGGTCCCGCCCCGGAGTCCCGTCGCCGACCCTCGTCCAGATCCACGGTGGCGGATGGCGTGGCGGCACCCGGAGGCAGCAGGGACGACCGCTCATCCACCGCATGGCATCCGCCGGGTGGATCGTCGCCAGCGTCAGCTACCCCCTCGTCCCCGAGGCCACCTTCCCCGATCAGCTCGTGGCGCTGAAGAGGGTGCTCGCATGGCTGCGATCCGCCGGCCTGGAGCACGATGTCGATCCCGGCCGCATCTCCGTGACCGGGGGTTCCGCGGGCGCCCATCTCGCTGCGCTCACGGCGCTCACCGCACAACGGGCCGAATACCAACCCGGGTTCGAGTCGGCGGACACTTCGGTGCAGGGCGCCGTCACGCTCTACGGCATCTACGACTTCCTCAACCGCAACGGCACGAGGGACCCCTGGCCGGTGATCCCACGCGGCGTCATGAAGGCGTCACCGCGATCGGCCGAGGAGCGGTACCGGGCGGCGTCGCCGATCGACCAGGTCCACGAGGACGCCCCGCCGTTCTTCGTCCTCCACGGCACGCACGACTCACTCGTCTCGATCGAGGAGTCGCGCCAGTTCGTCGACGCCTTGCGGGCGCGGTCCCGCGCCCCGGTCGCATTCGCCCCGATCCCGGCTGCGACCCATGCGTTCGACATCGTGCCGTCGTTGCGCACGCAACTGACGGTCACCGGGATCGCCCACTTCCTCGAGGCAATGGCGGGTGATCCCGGCGGGAGAGACCCCGGCCGGGCGTGAGATACCCGGTCCGCTCCCCACCACCGGCCAGAGGGTGGGATCCGGCTCGGCGGCAGATGCTCCGAGCGTCGGCGCCGTTCAGACGCCGTCGAGGCCGACCGCAGCCCGCACCTCCGCCTGGTGGCGCTCGGCGCTGCTGCGGGCGTCGTCCGCGCCCTTCTCGAGGAGCACGGCGACCTCTTTGTCGTCGAGACCGCCGTAACGGGCCTTGATGGGAGCGGCGAGCTCGATGACGGCCTCAGCGACCGCCTCCTTGAACACGCCGTAGCCGGTCGCCGCATACTCGCCCACGAGCGCATCGACGGGGCGACCCGTCGCCGCCGACATGAGCTCGAGGAGGTTGGAGATCCCGGGCTTGGCATCCCAGTCGTGGGCGACCGTCGGCTCGGAGTCGGTGACGGCGCCCTTGATCTTCTTGCGGATGTCGTCCGCGGTGTCGAGCATCAAGATGGCGCTGCGCGGGTTCGGGTCCGATTTCGACATCTTCGCCCGCGGATCGGTGAGCGACATCACCCTCGCCGCCGTCTCCGGGATGAGCGCCTCCGGGAGCGGGAAGACCTCCCCATACCTGTTGTTGAAACGCTCGGCGACATCCCGGGTCATCTCGAGGTGCTGGCGCTGGTCATCTCCCACCGGCACGAGATCGGCGCGATGAAGCAGGATGTCGGCGGCCATGAGCACCGGGTAGGAATAGAGGCCGAGGTTGGCTCCTGCGCGCGCCGACTTCTCCTTGAACTGCGTCATCCTGTTGAGGACGCCGGTCGGCGTCATCGTCCCAAGAATCCAGGCGAGTTCGGCGTGCTGGGGCACCTGGCTCTGCATGTAGACGAGGGACTTGTCGGGGTCGATGCCGACGGCGAGGAGCACCTTGACGGCCTCGATCCGGTTGCGGTGAAGCTCCGCCGGGTCGACCGGGACGGTGAGGGCATGGAGATCCACGACGCAATAGATCGCCTCGTACTCGTGCTGGAGCTTGACCCAGTTGCGGAACGCCCCCAGGTACGTTCCGATGTGCATGTTGCCCGTGGGCTGGACACCCGAGAAGACCTTGCGCTTGCCGTTCACCGTCATCTCCGTCTGCCTGCGAAACGAGAAACCGCCGGGGCCCCGGCCTCCGGCGGATCTTCAGCGCACGGGGAGGCCGTCAACCGCTCCGAGCCCGCCAGCGCCGATCGTCGTTCATCGCCGCCAGGTTACCCGGCCTCGGGCCGGGACGGGGGTCACCGACGGTCACGAAGGGGCCGCAGGCCTCGACCTACGATGGCCGTGATGAAACCACCGTCACCGAGCGACGCGGGAGACGACGAGTTCGCCATCGGCGCAGAGTTCGCCGCTGCTGCGGAAGCCGAGCGGCGCCACCGCGCCGTCCACGGGAGCGTGTCGGGCCTTCTCGGGGGTGCGCGGTACGACTTCTGGCGAGGCGAGCACGACCTCGCCCGCTTCGTGCCGAGCCCCACCGACGCCGTCGTCTCCGGCCTCGTGACCGCGTTCCGCCGGGCCGGCCACGACGAGCAGGCCGCCATGCGCCGCGACCTCACGCTCGACGACTTCTACACGCTGCTCGCGTTCGCCCGTCGCGGCGCGGTGCTTGCGCTCCGGCTCGGGAACCCGGCACCCGTTTCCGATGGCGCGGTCGCCATCGCCATGATCGACCCCGAGCGTGTCGACTGGCGGGACATCCCCTCGGCGCTGTGCCTGGTGTACCACGCCCTCGACCGGTCGACCATCGACACCGCAGACGTTCTGCGCGCCGCGGCGCGCCTCGCCGTCGACGACGTCGCCGACATTCTCGAGGGCTTCGCGGGTGCGGGCGCTCCCCACGGAGGTCTCGCCGCCTGGGGTTACATGGAGGTCTCCACTCCCGAAGGCATCGGCTTCTTCGAGCGCCACCTCGGCCCCTACGCCCCTTCGTGCGATCTGGCGGCGGTCGCCATGTCCGCTGCAGGCGTGTTCGACTCGGATACGTACCGGGTGCATTCGATCGCCGCCGGCGCCGCCCTCGCCCCGGTCTGGTTTCCCCGGACGGCACCAGGACGCCTCGAGCGGTTGCTGGACCGGGCCGGCGGGGTGATCAGCCTCGGGGCGAAGCTCCACCCCGATGCCGACCCCACCGCCGCCCACCAGCAGCTCACCGCGTTCCTCGTCGAGACGGCGGGGCGCTCCGACGCCATCCGGCTCACACGCTGGGCCGCACCGACCGACGAATCCGGCCACGCCGCGGTCGCAGTCGCGTCGGGCCCGCTGGCGTGCGTGACGATCGCCCGGTCGTTCGTCGCCGGCGTCGCGTCGTACGAGACGCCGGAGTCACTGCGGCGCTTCGCCGCGCCGCTCACCGCGGCGATCGCGACGACGTGAGTCCAGGACCGGAGGTGGCACCACCAGCGCCGGCATCGGCCTTGACGGCTCCGTCACCGGCGGTGATACTCCCCTCCGACATGAGCCCCCAGACACGCATCATCATTCCGTAGGCGCAGACGCCCCACGTTGGCGTGTGCGCCGCAACGAACCCTCCGCACCCGGAGGGTTTTCTGTTGGGGCCACCCTCGAGCACCGGAACGGACCGTCATGACGAACACACCCACGGTCGAGATCTACGACACGACACTGCGCGACGGAACTCAGCAGGAAGGCATCTCGCTCACGGCACGGGACAAGCTGGCAGTGGCTCGTCTCCTCGACGACCTCGGCGTTGCCTACATCGAGGGTGGCTGGCCGGGGGCCAACCCCAAAGACGACGAGTTCTTCGCACGCGCCCGCGACGAGCTGGACCTGAAGACGGCGACGCTCACCGCGTTCGGTGCCACCCGACGATCCGGCTCCACGGCGGACGACGACCCGCAGATCGCCGCGCTCCTCGCGGCGGACACCCACGTCGTCTGTCTCGTCGGCAAGTCATGGGACTACCACGTCGAGCATGCGCTGCGCACCACCCCCGACGAGGCCGTGGCGATGGTGGAGGACTCCATCGACTACCTGCGGCGGATGGGGAGAAGGGTGTTCTTCGATGCAGAGCACTTCTTCGACGGGTACCGCTCCAACCCCGGTTTCGCGCTCGCCGTCCTGCGGGCAGCCCGTGACGCCGGGGCCGAGCGAATCGTCCTGTGCGACACCAACGGCGGGTTTCTCTCCCACGAGGTCCGCCGCATCGTCGGGATGGTCGGCGAGGAGCTGGGAGACGCCACGCTCGGCTGCCACTTCCACAACGACGCCGGGATGGCAGTCGCGAACTCCATCACCGCCGTCCTGGAGGGTGTCCATCAGATCCAGGGGTGTATCAACGGTTACGGGGAGCGCACCGGCAACGCCGACCTCTGCTCGCTCATCCCCAACCTGGCACTCAAGATGGGGTACGAAACGGTCCCCGCGGACCGCTTGGAGCGGCTGACCACCGTGTCCCACCACGTCGCCGAGATCGTCAACCTCACTCTCGACCCGCATCTCCCCTACGTGGGCACATCCGCGTTCACCCACAAGGCAGGGCTCCACACGTCGGCGCTCGCCCGTAAGCCGGACGCCTACGAGCACCTCAGCCCGGCCGCCATCGGGAACGAGACCCGGGTCGTCGTCTCGGAACTGGCCGGGAGATCGACGGTACTCGCCAAGGCCGAGGCCCAGGGCCTCGAGCTGACCGCGGCCGAGGCGCAATCGGTTGTCGATCGCATCAAGGAGCTCGAGCACAAGGGCTATCAGTTCGAGGCCGCCGACGGCTCGTTCGAGCTGCTGCTGCGGGAAGCGAGGGGATGGACCCAGGACTTCTTCGTGCTCGAGTCGTACCGGGTCTACGTGGAATCCCGCGCCGGCGGCGTCGTGGCCGAGGCGACGGTCAAGGTCCACGTCGGTGACGAGAGGATCGTGGCGACCCGCGAAGGCGACGGGCCGGTGAGCGCGCTCGACCGGGCGCTGCGGGCGGCACTGGCGGACGCGTATCCCCGGCTCGACCTGATCCGGCTCACCGACTATCGGGTCCGCGACCTCGACTCGTCGGACGGCACGAGCGCCAGGGTGCGCGTGCTCTGCGAACACTCGGACGCCGACACGACCTGGGGCACGATCGGCGTGCACGAGAACATCATCGACGCATCGTGGAAGGCCGTCGTCGACGGCATCGTCCTCGGGCTCCTCCAGCACTCCGACTCGGAGCCCGCTCTCTAGGACGGCTTCGCCGCCGCCGGTTCGGTCGGCAAACCTGCGGCGACCCACGCCCGGTACCCGCCGACGACGTCGCCGGCGGCGGCGAAGCCGAGCTCGCGGAGGCTGGCCGCAGCGAGGCTCGAGGAGTAGCCGTCGTTGCACACGACGATGAGGCGCAACGAGCGATCTGCAATGCGCTCGTCGGCGTACTCGGCCGCCGGGTCCGCCCTCCACTCGAGGAGGTTCCGCGGCACCCACAACGCTCCCGGAATCGCCCCCTCCCGGCTGCGGTCGGCTGAGTCTCGCGTGTCGACGATGACCGCACCGGCTCGCTGCGCGGCCAACGCGGCCGAAGGGCTGTGACGCTCGATCCGATCGCGCGCATCGGCCACGATGTCGTCGATCGACCGGGCTTCGTCGCTCACGGCACCCAGTCAACCAGCTCCGGCCGCCGCCGCCGTCGTGTGCCATGCTGGCTTCGTGGACCGCCCTGCCGACTTCGACGATGCCCGGGCCGCGGTCACGTCGCGGGGGCATCTCGCCCGCGTGTCCGACTGGATGACACCGACGGTGGCGTCGCATCTCGAGTTCCACGAGCTCGTCCCTTACAAGACGTTGCTCAAGCGCCTCTTCTCCCGTGCTCCGTGGAGCGACGCCGACGACGACCGGCTCAACGACCTCGTTGGCCCCAACCTGGTCGGAGCGTGGTGGGACGAGCTTCGCTTCGAGGACGGCATCGTCGTCGGCCATGGCATGCGGGACGGCCGCTACGCGATCGAGGCGCGGGGAGCGGCGGACGCGTCGCCGGACATCTTCGACCGGGTCTTCGACGGGCCGGTCGTGCCTGAAGCAACCCCCCATCCGAGGAAGGTCAAGTTCGACATCGGCGGCGACCCCGCCCCGGGAACTTGGTATCGCCGCGGAGAGACGACCGGTGACGACCGGGTCGAGCGGCTCTTCGCCGAGGGTGATGTCACCGACGTCATGGTCGCGGGCGATTTCGTCACGATCGGCCTCGATCGCTCGTCGCGGTGGGAGGACCGCCTCGACGACCTGCTCGGCCTCGTAACCGAACTGTTCCCGCACGGCGCCCGAGCCGGCGGGGCCCGCAGCCGCGACGAGCTCGTCGCGGAAGGCCGATCCCTCCCGGTCGACGCCGGCGGTGAGCTCCATCTCCTCGACCCGGACCACCCGGCGAACACCTCGCGCCTCGGGGCGGCACTCACCGACACCGACCCCCGGGTGCGCCGTATCGCAGTGGCAGTGCTCGCCGAGTCCACGGACCTCGCCAGGGCGGAGGCGGCGATCCGGACGGGCTGGTCCGACCGGTCGCGCGTGGTGAGGCGGACCGCCGTCGACGTGGCAGCCGACCTGGCCGACGAGCGGCTGCGGGACGTCTTCGAAGACGCACTCGCTGCCGAGGACCCGTGGATCAGGTGGCGGGCCGTGCGGGCGCTCGGCGACGTCGGGGTCGGCCCGAGCCGTGGCCCGGTCGCCGCGCTCTCCGACGACGGCGACTTCCAGGTCCGGTTCGAGGTGGCTCGGGTGCTGCGCGACACCGCGGAGTGAGCGGCCTCAGAGGTCGTCGATGCCGAGCCTTTCGATGAGCGCGTCGAGCCTCCATCTCAGCTCGGCCACCTCCGCCCGGACGACCTCGAGATCGCCCGACGGCGCGCCATCATCACGCTCGTCGGGCGGACTCGTCGTCGCGATCGCGCAGCTCGCGGTGTCGTCGGCCTCACCGGGAGCGAGGAGCTGGAAGTACCGGTGCTCCTTCTGGCCCGGTCTCCTCTCGAGCCGCCGGGCAAAGCCCAGGTCCCGCAAGTCCTCGAGCGCCGTCTCGACCTCGGCGAGCGAAGCGAACTCGACGTAGCGGCCGGTCCGCTGGCGGAGCTCGCCGGGCGTTTGCGCACCCCGGAGGAGGAGGACAGCGAGAAGGGCAACCCGGGGCCCGCTGAGCTCGAGCGCCTCACCGAGACCGTGGCGGTACTTGACGACCCGGTCGCCCGGTCGATGCACCATCTTCACCAACCCCCGGTCGCCCAGGCCCCGCAGCGTCCGCTCGACGGCGCCGTCGGGGTAGTCGGTGACCGGGTCACGGTTCGACACCTGGTTGCAGGCGGTGGTGACTGCGTTGAGCGACATCGGGTAGTTGTCCGGCGTCGTCATCTCCTTCTCGATCATCGCCCCGAGCACCCTTGCCTCCTCGGCGCTCAGCCGCACGGGATCGCCCGTCACCTCAAAACCCCTGGTCCACGCTCGGATTTCGCAGCTGCTGGATGTCCTCGTGGCGCCGTTCGACGAAGCGGAGGATGCCGGGATGGGTGACGACGTAGAACGTCCCGGCCCGGATCGCCTCGACGACCCCGTCGGCGACGTCGTCGGGAGAGCGGTGCGATGATCCCGTCAGCCCCTCGGCGACCCGGCGCACCCGGTCGGTGATCGGCCCCGACGGCGGCGGAGCGGAGCCGGGCCGGTTCCGCTCCGACGTGTGGATCCGGGTGCGCACCCATGCCGGGCACACCACCGAGACACCGACGGACGAGCCGAGCATCTCCAGCTCGTAGTAGAGCGACTCCGAGAGGGCGAGCACACCGAACTTGGAGACGTTGTAGGCGCTGAGACCGGGCTGGGTCAGCAGGGCCGAGACGGAGGCCGTGTTGACGATGTGCCCCTCGTCCTGGTCGAGGAGACCGGGGAGGAAGGTCTTGACCCCGTAGATGACGCCCCAGAGGTTGACGTCGATGATCCAGCGGTAGTCCTCGATCGACATGTCGGCGACGCCGCCGGGGGGACCGACGCCCGCGTTGTTGCACACGACGTGCACCACGCCGAAGCGCTCGAGGGTGGCGGCGGCGAGCGCCTCGATGTCCGCGAGGTCCGCCACGTCGGTGCGGGTTGCGAGCACCGCGACGCCATCGGAACGGAGCCGCTCGGCTGCCTCCTGCAGCGGTCCGGACTCGATGTCCGCGAGCGACACTGCCATGCCTTCCCGGCCGAGGCTCCGGGCGAGGGCGAGACCGATCCCGCTGGCGGCGCCGGTGACCACGGCCACCTTGCCGCCGAGGTCTTCCACGCCTATCGCCTCCTCGATCGGGTCGAGCGAGGTTATCGCGTGCGGGTCGACCGTGGCGGCTGAGCCGCACCGGGTCCATCCCGGGCCCGCCATAATCTGGCGATGCCGCGACCGATGACGCCCGAGGACCTGCTCCACCTGCACCGAGTGGGCCAGCCCGAGCCCGTCGGCGGCGCTCGGTCGGCTGTGGTGCCGGTGACGACCGCAGACGTCGATGCCGGAGCCCTCGTGAGCCGGCTCCACCTCGTCACCGAGGACGCGACGGCCACCGTCCTCACCCGGGGCCGGTCGGCGAAGCTACCCGCCGTGGATCCGGCCGGGACCAGGGTCGCCTTCCTCCGCGCCGTCGACGACGACGGACCGGCCCAGCTCCACATCCTCGACCTCGGCGGGGGCGAGGCGGAGGTCGTCACCGACTTCCCCCTCGGCGCCGGCCCGGCGCGCTGGCTTCCCGACGGATCCGGGCTCGTCGTCGCCGTACCGCTCCTGTCGGGCTTCCCCTCGATCGAGTCGACGGCGGCCGAGTCGGCGCGGCGTGCCGCCGAGCCGGGCGCGGCGATCGTCACCGAGGACCGCATCTACCGCTACTGGAACCGCTGGTTGGCGACGGGGCGCATCCACCACCTCTTCCGCATCGACCCGGCGACGGGAGCGGTGCAGGACCTGACCCCGGGATGGGACCGGCTGCTGTCGACCGACCAGGACCCGGTGGGGGCGTTCGACGTGTCGCCCGACGGGGGCACCATCGCGGTGACGGCGGACGTCGCCCCGTCGCCCCGTCAGCGTTTCCAGTTCGCCGTCCACCTCATCCCCCTCGACGGCGGTGAGCCCGCCCTCGCCACCGGCGACGACGACCTTCCCGCCCACCAGCGCCGCCCCCGTTTCAGCCCCGACGGGAGCTCCCTCGTCTTCGGAGTCCAAGACGAACTCGATTACTACGCGGATCCGGTGCGGCTCATCCGCGTCGATCTCGACACCGGCCGCCGGCGCCGGCTTGCCCCGCGCTGGGACCGATCCGCCGGTGGCTGGGAGTTCCTCGACGAGGAACGGCTCGTGCTCCACGCCGAGGACGGAGGCCGGCTCCGGATCTTCGTGACCGCCGGCGACGACCCCGACGCGGTCGAGGCCCCCGGGTCCTGGCACGGTCCCCGCCCCGCAGGCGACATCGTCTGGTGCCGGTCCGAGTCCGCCGGGCATCCGCCCGAGGTCGCCGTCATCGCAGACGGGCGACCCCGGGTCGTCTCGACATTCAACGACGCCCGCCTCGCCGAGCTCGTGCTCGGTTCGACCGAGGACCTGTCGGTCGACGGCTCGTCGGGTGAGCCGGTCCACGTCCGCCTCGTCCATCCGCCCGGGTTCACGCGAGAACGGCAATGGCCCCTCGTTCACACGATCCACGGCGGCCCTCACAGCGTCTCCGCGGACACCTGGCACTGGAGGTGGAACACTCAGCTCCTCGCCGCCACCGGGTGCGTCGTGGCGTCGGTGAACTTCCACGGCTCGACGTCGTGGGGAGACGGCTTCACCCGCTCCATTCGCGGCGCGTGGGGCGACGCCCCCGCCGTCGACGTCCTCACCGCCACCGACCACCTCGTCGGCCTCGGCTACATCGACGAGGCGCGCATGGCCGTTGCCGGCGGATCGTACGGCGGGTACCTCGCGGTGTGGTTGACGACGCTCACGGATCGCTTCGCGTGCGCCGTCTGCCACGCCGGGGTCACAGACCTCGTCGGTCAGTGGGCGTCGGACATCACCGCGGGGAGGGAGCACGCCATCGGCGCGGTGCCGTGGGAGGATCTCGATGCCGTGTTGCGGTGGAGCCCTCTCGCCCACACCGATGCGATGTCCACCCCGACCCTCGTCATCCACGGCGAGCAGGATTACCGGGTCGTCGTCACCCAGGGTCTCGCCCTCTACGGGATCCTCAAACACAAAGGCGTTCCGGCCCGGCTCGTCTACTACCCCGACGAGGGGCACTGGATCGAGTCGCCGCACAACTCGATCCACTGGTACGGCGAAGTGACGGCGTGGCTGGAGCGCTGGCTCGGGACGGGTCACCCGGGGCATTGACATCGATCGCAGCGACAATCGCAGTCGCGCGACGGCCCGGCGCGGTATGCCGGATACCCACGCGGGAACTTCTCCCCGACCGGCGAGCGTCACACGTCCGAGGTTCGACGAGGGAGGGACCATGCGACGCGTGCTCATGCTCGTGACTCCTCTCGCTGTGATGGCGGCGGGGTGCGGACAGAATCCGGAGGTCGTAGTCGAAGCCGCTCCACCGGAGGTGGTCGTACAGGCAGCCCAGCCGGAGTTCGTGGTGGAGGTGCCGTCCACGACCGCCGGCGTGACATCCGGGATCGTGGTGACCGGCGAAGGGCGCAGCTCGGGGACGCCTGATGTGCTGACGGTTGATCTCGGCGTCGACGTGTTCCGAAGCTCGGTCTCCGACTCGATGGCTGAGGCAGCCCGGCTCGGGGACGCGATCCTGGCCGTCTTGCAGGATCACGGCGTCGAGGAGCCCGAGATCCAGACTCGCGACTTCTCGGTGTTCCCCGAGTTCGACTTCCGCCAGGGCCGCGAACGCGTCGTCGGCTATCGCGTGAGCCACGTCTTGTCGGTGGACGTGCGGGACATCGCCTCTGCAGGCGAAATCCTCGATGCCTCGGCTCGGGCCGCCGGTGACGACTTCCGGGTCCGCAACGTTCGCTTGTCGATCGACGACAACGCCTCGTTGCTCGACCAAGCGAGGGATGCGGCCTGGGATGATGCCTTCCACAGGGCGACTCAGCTGGCAGCCCTCTCCGGCGTCGAGCTGGGTCCGCCGGTGGCGATCAACGAGAGCCCCACGCCGATCGTCCCGAGCCTTCGCACCGGCGGCTTCTACGCCTCCGACCTGGCGCGATCCACCGTGGCCGAGATCGAGCCGGGCGAGGCTTCCGTGTCCGTCGCAGTCGAGGTGCTGTTCCCCATCCTCGGGTCCGACGCCTGACAGCGAAGACCCCGGCGAGGACGCCGCTCACCCGGTGCGCCCGCGGCCGGGACAACGCGGTTTCCAAGGGCCGGTAGCCTCCACAGGGGATGAGCACCGAGCCTCACATGAGCCCCGAGGAGTTCCGCATCCACGGCCACGCCGTGGTCGATCGCATCGCCGCGTACATGGAGCAAGTCGAGTCGTACCCGATCATGCCGGCGGTGGAGCCGGGCGACATCCGCAGGAAGCTGCCGGCAGCTGCACCCGAGGCGCCGGAGCCGTTTGACGCCATCCTGCGCGACGTCGACGAGATCGTCATGCCCGGGGTCACCCACTGGCAGTCGCCGGGCTGGTTTGCGTTCTTCCCCGCCAACGTCTCACCCCCGGCGATCCTCGGCGATCTCCTCTCGTCGGGGCTCGGCCAGCAGGGGATGCTGTGGTCGACGAGCCCGGCCTGCACCGAGATCGAAATGGTGATGATGGACTGGCTCATCGACCTCCTCGGGCTCCCAGAGGGGTGGAAGACGACCGGACCGGGCGGGGGCGTCATCCAGATGAGTGCATCGGATTCGACCCACATCGCCCTCGTCGTCGCCCGTCGCCTGGCCGCTCGGCGTGCCCCGGTCGGCGAGCTCGTCGTGTACACCTCGAACCAGGCCCATTCGTCGATCGAGAAGGGCGCCGCCATCGCCGGGTACGAGCACATCCGCCTCGTCGGCGTCGACGGGGCCTTCGCGATGCGCCCGGACGCGCTGGCCGCGGCGATCGAACGGGATCTGGCCAACGGGCTCACACCCGCCGCGGTGTGCACCTCGGTGGGCACGACCGGGACGACGGCCGTCGACCCCATCCGGATGATCTCCGGGATCGCCGCCGCCCACGGGATGTGGCACCACGTCGACGCCGCATACGCCGGCACCGCGATGATCTGCCCCGAGTTCCGGCATCACCAGGACGGGCTCGAGCTCGTCGACTCGTACGTGGTCAACCCGCACAAGTGGATGCTGACGAACTTCGACTTCTCCGCGTTCTACGTCGCGGACCGTAGACCCCTCGTCGATGCGCTCAGCATCCTCCCGCCGTACCTCCGGGAGCAGGCGGCAGCGTCCGAGCAGGTCTTCGACTACCGCGACTGGCACGTCTCGATGGGGCGCCGCTTCCGCTCGCTCAAGCTGTGGTTCGTGCTCCGCAGCTACGGGGCGGAGGCGATCCGCGCCCTCGTCCGCAACCATGTCCGCCTCGCCCGGGAACTCGCCGACCGCATCCGCGGCGACGACCGTCTCGAGCTCCTCGCCCCGGTGCCGTTCGCGCTCGTTGCGTTCCGGCACGTCGCCGGCGAGGACGCGACCGATCGGCTCGCCGCCGCCATCAATGCCACCGGCCACTCCTACGTCACCAGCTCCGAGCTCGACGGAACGCGCTTCATCAGGGTGTCCGTCGGCCAGACGAACACGGCGGCGGCCCACGTCGAGCGCCTGTGGAGCACGATCGACGCAGCGGCAAAGCCCACGTAGGGGCAACCGGCGGCGTCGTCGATCAGGGCTCGCGCCTCCACTCGCCGTTGGCGTCGCCGCGGACGTGGCCGAGAAGCTCGCGCATCATGAACCCGGTCGCTCCCCACATGACGCCCTCCCGGAACTCGTAGAACCACATCGTCCGGCCGAACCATCGCGACGCCCGCCAGTTGCTGTCGTCGAGGAGATCGCGCACCGCGGGCTCGAGGATCACGTCGACCTCGGCGCGGTCGGGTACGAGCTCCGCGGGCCGGTCCACCCTCGCCACGACGGGAACGATGAGGTTGCGCGGGTCCCGCGTCGTGACCGGGGTGAGCCCCCCGACGATCTCCACCGCGTCCTCGGGGATCCCCACCTCTTCGCACGCCTCTCGGATTGCGGCGTCCTCCGGGGTCTCGCCCGGCTCGATTCGGCCACCGGGGAACACGACGTCCCCGGGGTGGCGGCGCATGTGATCCGGGCGGCGGGTGAGGATGACCCGGACCGTGCGGTTGTCATCGCGGTAGACGGGCACGAGGACTGCCGACCGGGAGCGCTTGGGCCGCTGCACGGGCCCGAGCGCGTCGAGCCGCGTCCAGATGTCGAGCATCCGGCCAGCTTAGAGTGGAGGCTGCAACCATCATGTCGAACGAGCTCAGCCAGCACCCGAGGTTCACCCCCCGCCTCGTGCTCCGTCCGTTCCGCAGGCGGGACGTCGGGCCGGTCCACGAGGCGGTGCTGTCCTCGCTCGCCGATCTGGCGAGATGGCTGCCGTGGGCGGCGAAGGACTACTCCCGAACGGTGACCCACCAGTTCGTGCGCGACTCGATCGGCGCGTGGGGCGACGGCCGCGCCTTCGACTTCGCCATCCGCGCCCGCGAAGACCCCGACCGGCATCTCGGCAACGTCTCGGTGTGGTGGACGTCACGCACCAACCGCACCGGTGAGATCGGCTACTGGGTCCGCTCCGACATGACGAGCCGCGGCCTCTGCACTGAGGCCACCGCGCGGATCCTCCAGGTCGGCTTCGAAGAGCTCGACATGCACCGTGTCACGCTGCGGATCGCGGTCGGCAACGATGCGTCGGAGCGGGTCGCCCAGAAACTCGGTTTCGTGGAGGAGGGCCTCCTGCGAGACGAGGTCAAGGTCGGGGCAGTCTGGCTCGACCACACCGTGTGGGGAATCCTCGAGCGCGAGTGGCGGGTCGAACGCGCTCGCTACGAGGCAGAGGCGTGGGGGTAGCGCGGGGAGCGCGAAACTCATCCCTCAACGCGGCAACGCCCCTAGGGTCGCGGTCATGGCGCGCAGAATCCTGGCCAGCGTCGAGCGCCTCCTCATCACCGCGGCGAGCATCCTCCTCGCCGCCATCGTCATCGCGATGTTCGTCCGGGCGGTGCGCGCCCCCGTAGGCGGTGCCGCCGCCTCGCCGGTGTCCCGGCCACCGACTGCGAGTCCCACCGCGACCACCCTCGCACCAGCGGGCGCGGCCACCACCAGCACAACGGTCGATGGAGGCGCCGGCACCGTGGCGCCCGCAGCCCCCGAGGCCCCCGTCGTCACCTTCCCCAGCGGGCCCTGTGAGGAGGATCTCCCCGCGGCCGAGGAGGGAACCACGATCCTGCGGGTCTACTACACCTGCGGCAACGCCCGGCTCCCGACCGCAGACAGCTTCGTGTACCGCCTCGTGCCCGAGACCCCCCGTGTTCTCGGGGCCACGCTGAGCCAGCTCGTCAAGGGCCCGACCGATGCCGAGGGGGACCTCGGGTTCCGCTCCGCGTTCACGATCGCCGACGCATCGGCCGTCGATTCGGTGTCGCTCTCGGCGGGTGAGGCCGTCATCGACTTCGTCTCGCTGCCGGAGGTCATGGGACTCGCCGCCACCGACGACGCCGCGTTCTTCGTCGCCAACCTCAACGCCAACGTCTTCCAGTACGCCACGATCCGCTCCGTCGAGTACCGCATCGGCGGCAGCTGCGCCGCGTTCTGGGCGCACTTCGGCGATGGGAGCGGCTGCCGCGTCGTCGCCCGCGAGAACTTCGAGGCCGAGATGGCGGCCAACCGTCTGCCCTGACCGGCACCGGCGACCGCAGATCCGCCTCCTCTCGAACTCGCTAGCCTGCCCGCCGGTTCGGGCAGCAACGACAAGGAATGAGAGCCATGACCAAGCGCCAGATGTGGACCGTGATGCTCATCGGGGCCGGGCTCCTGCTGGCCTCGTGTGCCTCCGAGACCGGCAACGTCGTCGAGGTCGACCTCACCGCCGAGGTGGTGGACTGGACCGTCGTCGAGGGTGAGGTCGTCGAGGTGTGGGGCTACAACGGTTTGTACCCAGGCCCGCTCATCGAAGCCGTCGTCGGCGACACCATCCGGGTCAACCTGAAGAACGAGCTACCGGAAGGGACGACGATCCACTGGCACGGGCTCGAGGTCCCCAACGAGCAGGACGGTGTGCCCGGAATCACCCAGCCCCTCGTCGAGCCGGGGCAGACGTGGACCTACGAGTTCACCGTCGACAAACCGGGGACGACGATGTACCACACCCACGCCAACACGGTGAAGCAGCTCGGGCGGGGCCTCGTCGGGCCGCTCGTTGTCCGGGACAAGGCGCCGCGAAACGCCTCCAAGTACGACAGCGAGTTCACGCTCGTCCTTCACGAGATCGATGGCCTCTACACGATCAACGGCCACTCGTTCCCGGCGACGCTCGCGGAGGATGACTCCCTGCTCACGATCAACGAGGGCGAGACGATCCTCGCCCGGTTCATCAACGCCGGTCAGCAGCACCACCCGATGCACCTCCACGGGCATCAATTCAAGGTCGTCGCGCTCGACGGCAACCCGGTTGCCGACCCGTACTCGGTCAACACGATCGACATCGCTCCAGGGCAGACGGTCGACCTCGAGATCGTCGGCGACAACCCGGGGACGTGGACATTCCACTGCCACATCCTCCCCCACGTCACGAACCGCGGCGTGTACCCGGGGGGCATGCTGACGGTCCTCGACTACGCCGACCACACGTCGTTCTTCGAGGGCGCTCCCGCTCCGGCACAGCCGCAGGGCGCGGCACCCGCCACCGTCCCGCCGGCGGCGCCGGACACCACGACCGCAGCCGTCCCGGACCTCGACGTGCCGGCGGATGCCGCCCGGCCCGTGGATGGGGTCGTCGAGGTGGCCTCGACCGAGTTCGCCTTCGACCCGGCTCCGATCGCCGTGGCACCGGGTGAGGAGGTCACGATCCGACTGACGAACGATGGCGTCGTCGAGCACAACATCGAGATCGGCGGTCTCGGCGTCTTCGTCGTCGCACAACCGGGGGAGACGACGGAGGTCACGTTCACCGCACCGGAGGAGTCGGGCGTGTTCGAGTACGTCTGCAACATCGCCGGCCACCGCGAGGCGGGGATGGTGGGAACGCTGTACGTGGCGCCGGGGTAGCGATCCACGACGGTGGCGCCGGATCCCCCGGACCCGGCCCCTCGGGATGACGCGAGCGGGGCGCCCGCAGGCGCCCCGCTCGTCTCGTCGAGTCCGCAGACTCGTTACATCATGCCTTCCATGCCGCCGCCGCCGGCGTGGCCGTGGGCGACGGGCTCGTCCTGCGGCTCCTCGGCGACGAGCGCCTCGGTGGTGATGAGAAGGCCGGCAATCGACGCCGCGTTCTGCAGCGTCGAGCGAGTCACCTTCGCGGGATCGATGATGCCCGCCGAGATGAGATCGCCGTAGGTCCCGTCAGCGGCGTTGAAGCCGTTGGAGCCCTTGGCCTCGCGCACTCGCTCGACGACGACGCCGCCTTCGTGGCCGGCGTTGACCGCGATCTGACGCAACGGCCACTCGAGGGCACGCTTGACGAGCTGCCGACCGGCCTTGACGTCGTCGGTGCCGCCGCGCAGCTTCTCGACCGCATCCTGGGCGCGGAGCAGCGCGACGCCGCCGCCGGGGACGATGCCCTCTTCGATGGCGGCCCGGGTCGCCTGGATGGCGTCCTCGATGCGGTGCTTCTTCTCCTTGAGCTCGACCTCGGTCGCGGCGCCGACCTTGAGGACGGCGACGCCGCCCGAGAGCTTGGCGAGCCGCTCGGCGAGCTTCTCACGGTCCCAGTCCGAGTCGCTGCTCTCGATCTCCTTGCGGATCTGCTCGATGCGAGCCTTCACGTCGGCGTGGGATCCGGCGCCCTCGACCATCGTCGTGTTGTCCTTGGTCACGACGACCTTGCGCACCTTGCCCAGCATGTCGAGCGTCACGCTCTCGAGCTTCAGGCCGATCTCTTCGGAGATCACCTGGGCGCCCGTGAGGATCGCGATGTCCTGGAGCATGGCCTTGCGGCGCTCCCCGAAGCCGGGCGCCTTGACGGCCACCGAGGCGAACGTGCCCCGGATCTTGTTGACGACGAGCGTCGCCAGCGCCTCACCCTCGACGTCCTCGGCGAGGACGAGGACGGGCTTGCCGGTCTGCATGACCTTCTCCAAGATGGGGAGGAGGTCCTGCACCGAGCCGATCTTCTGGTTGGCGATGAGGACGAACGGCTCCTCGAGCACCGACTCTTGACGATCGGGATCGGTGATGAAGTACGGGGAGATGTAGCCCTTGTCGAACTGCATGCCCTCCGTGAACTCGAGGTCGACGCCGAACGTCTGGCTGTCCTCGACGGTGATCACGCCCTCGTTGCCGACCTTCTGCAGCGCCTCGGCGATCCGCTCGCCGATCGTCGAATCGGCGGCCGAGTTCGCCGCGACGTATGCGATCTGGTCGACGGCGCTCGAGTCGACCGGCGTCGAGAGATCCTCGATGGCGGCGACGACGCGCTCGACGGCTTCCTCGATGCCCTCTTTGAGCTCCATGGGGTTGGCGCCGGCTGCGACCAGCCTGAGGCCCTCGTGGACCATCGCCTGGGCGAGCACCGTCGATGTGGTGGTGCCGTCGCCGGCGACGTCGTTCGTCTTGTTGGCAACCTCATATGCGAGCTTCGCGCCCATGTTCTCCCACGGGTCGTCGAGCTCGATCTCCTTGGCGATGGTGTAGCCATCGTTCGTGATCGTCGGGGCGCCCCACTTCTTTTCGAGCACGACGTTGCGACCCTTGGGGCCGAGGGTCACCTTGATGGTGTCGGCGAGCTTGTCGACGCCCGCCTGGAGGCCGCGTCGCGCTTCCTCGCTGAATCTGAGATTCTTTGCAGCCATGTGGTGGCTTCCTCCTAACCGAGAACGGCGAGCACGTCGCGGGACGAGAGGATGAGGTAGTCCTCACCCTCGTACTTGACCTCGGTGCCGCCGTACTTCGAGTAGAAGACGAGGTCACCGACGCTGACATCGACGGGGATCCGCTCCCCGTCCTTGTACTCGCCCGGACCTACTGCGAGGACTTCGCCGAGTTGCGGCTTCTCCTTCGCGGTGTCCGGGATGACGAGGCCACTGGTCGTGCGGACCTCATCCTCCTCCTTGGGCTTCACGACGATGCGGTCGCCCAGAGGGTTGAGCTTCATCCGACTTCCTCCTTTGCAGGCGCTTAGCAGTCGGTTCTTACGATTGCCAGAGCGTAGCACTCATGGAATGGGAGTGCTAGCAGAGAGCCGAGGAGACTGCCAGCACGTCAGCCGGAGATCGCCCGACCGAGCTCGCGTCCCGTGACGATACCGACGACGCGCCCCCCGGCGACCACCAGCGTGCATGGTGAGGGCCCGTCCGGACGGGACACGAAGGCGTCGAGCGCCTCGTCGGCGGCCACGACGTCGCGAGGCCCGATCGGCGTCATGAGCTCCGCGACAAGCGTGGCGGCTCGCGCCGCGTCGTCGACGGGTGCGATCTCCCGATCGCCGATCACCCCGTGGACCCTGCCGTCGACGACGACCGGCACCGGCTGCAACGCCGGCCCCACCTGGTGGAGGGCGACGACCGCGGCGACCGTGGCGTCGCCGGGGACGGTCTCGGTGACGGGTCGCATGACGTCGGCGATGGTGAGACCCGCGATGCGGGCGAGGATGTCCTCGCGGTCTGCCGCACCCACTGCGGCGCGCAAGAGGTACCAGCCGACGGCGACCGTCCACAGCCCGGTGATGTCGCGCCGGCGTATCAGGAGCCAGGCTCCGGCGCCGATGAGGACGAGTGCCAGCACCCGTCCACCTTCGATGGCACGCCGGGTGGCGCGGTCGCGGTCGTCGCGCCTCCACAGGAGCGCCCGCAGCGCCCGGCCGCCGTCGAGGGGGAAGCCGGGGAGGAGGTTGAAGCCGGCGAGGAGCAGGTTCACGAAACCGAGGACGCGAGCGAGGCGCTCGACGACGATCCAATCCGAAGGCACGGCGAGCGCCGCCAGCAAGAGGAGCCCGCCGACGATCGCCGAGGTGATCGGGCCCGCGACCGCGATGACGAACTCGTCACCCGGGTTCGATGCCTCGCGCTCGATCTCGGAGACGCCGCCGAAGATGAACAGCCGGATCCGGCGCACCGGCAGCTCACGCCGCATTGCGAGGACGGAGTGGCTGATCTCGTGGACGAGGATGCTCGCGATGAAGACGGCGCCCCCGAGCGCCGCCGCAGCGAGGAGCCACTCGGGCGACGTTCCGGGAGCGACCCGGCGGAGATCGACGAAGAGCGACGCGACGAGCAGCAGCCCGAGGGCGAGCAGTGACCCGTCGGCGACGACGTCGATGCCGAAAACCCGCCCGAGCCGGAAGCCTGCCCTCACCGAGACGTCATCATCAGCCGTCGAGCCGCTGCCCGGGCCGGACGTCGGCATGCCATTCGGTCGTCCGGCCGGCGCGAAGATGGATCGTGGCGGCGCCGGCGATCATGGCGCCGTTGTCGGTGCACAGCGCCGGCGTGGGGAGGTGGAGGTCGACGCCGCGAGCCGCCGCCTCCTCGTCGAGGCGGGCGCGGAGCCGCCGGTTGGCGAGCACGCCTCCCCCGCCGGCGACCGCCCCCGCTCCGGTGTGCTCGACGGCGTTGAATGTCTTGTCGACGAGCACGTCGACGATCGCCTCCTGGATGGAAGCGGCGACATCAGGGAGCGGAGGGACGTCCCCGGCCTCTTTCGCCTTCTGCAGCGACGTCACGACCGACGTCTTCAGGCCGCTGAAGGAGAAATCGAAGGGTCTGTCGCGCAGGGCTCGCGGGTAGCGGATCGCGTCGGGGTCACCCCCGTCGGACGCGACATCGATGGCGGGACCACCGGGATACCCGAGCCCCATGAACCTGGCGAGCTTGTCGAACGCCTCTCCGGCGGCGTCGTCGATCGTCTCGCCGAGCACCTCGTAGTCCCCCCAGGCGCGGACATGGACGATCTGGCTGTGACCCCCGGAGGCGAGCAGGACGATCGCCGGCGGGGCGTAGTCCGCGTCTTCGAGACGCGGCGCCACGAGGTGGCCCTCCATGTGGTCGATCCCGATGAAGGGCTTGCCGAGGCTCCAAGCGAGGGCCTTGGCGAACGAGAAGCCGACCATCAGTGCCCCGGCGAGGCCGGGCCCCTGGGTCACCGCGATCCCGTCGAGGTCGTCGCTGTGGACGCCGGCGCGCGCCAGGGCGAGATGGACGAGTGGGCGGAGCGCCTCGACGTGTGCCCGCGCCGCCACCTCGGGGACGACGCCCCCGAAGCGGGCATGCGCTTCGGTCTGGGAGGAGAGGACGGAGGACCGTACCCCGAAGCCCTCGACGACGGCGACGCCCGTCTCGTCACAGCTCGTCTCGATGCCAAGGATCAACGGCTCAGTGGTCACGGGTCACCTCCTCGGGCGCCGGGTCACTCAGACGCGCCCGGATCGCGTCGAGGCGCACCGTGTAGTCGTCGGTGTCGATGTCGATCGCCCACATGACGAGGGCGTCCTCGGTGCGGTAGTAGTTCTTGCGACGTCCCACGGGGGCGAACCCGAACCGCTCGTAGAGCTGCTGCGCCGGGCTGTTCGAAACGCGGACCTCGAGTGTGAGGTGGCGACCGCCGCCTTCCAGAGCCAGCTCGACGAGGGCCAGCATGATGCGGGATCCCAGGCGTGCCCTGCGGGCCCGCGGGTCGACGGCAAGGGTCGTGATGTGGGCATCGTCCTCGATGAGGAGCAGACCCCCGTAGCCCACGACGGCACCGTCCTCGTCGGTCGCCACGACGTACCGTCGGTTGGCCAGCGACAGCTCGTCGTAGAACACCCTCGCCGACCAGGGCTGGGGGAAGATCTCGCGCTCGAGCGTCGCGATCGCAGCGATGTCGCGCCGCGTCATCGGCCGGATCCCCCCCACCGGGGTCATGACGCGGCCCCCGGCCACATCCCCTCCTCTCGGAAGTCGCTCCAGTTGATCGCCGTGTCCGGCTCCCGCAGGTACAACGGTCGCACCTCCTCGGGCGTGGCGAAGTCCTGCTGCTGGGCACGCATCGCGGCGATCTCGAGCATGACGTCCGCCGCGGGGTAACGCGGCCTGCCCATCTTCGTGCCGTGGATACCGCTGAACACCGAGTCCGGAAGGGCCCGCCAGTCGCCGACGACCAGCGCCTCGGTGGGACGCGAGTCGATGAGGGCGCGCAGGCCCCCCGGGGTGACGACCTCGGTGGCGCCGTCGCGCACGACACCACCAGGCACCGGACGGAACGGCGCAGTCGCCACCTCTCCGCGACGGACGTCGACGACCGGCCATATCTGGCGATGGCCGGTAGCGGCGCGGAGGGCGAGCACCGTGAGGGAACTCGTCGTGACGATGGGGACCCCGACCGCGGCCGCGATGCCCTGCGCCGCCGAGATGCCGGCCCGGATGCCGGTGAAGGGACCGGGGCCCACGTCGACGGCCACGAGATCGAGGTCGTCGGGCGTCCACCCCGCCCGGGTGAAGCAGAAGTCGATGGCGGGCACGAGGAACTCGACGTGGCCTCGGCGGTCGACCCGCAGCGCCATCGCCGCCACCTCACCGTCCTCGCCGAGGGCCACCGAACTCGCCGCGGTCGCCGTCTCGATCGCGAGCGCCTTCATGCGCTGAGCTCCTCGATCGGACGGCCCTTCCACGCCCCGCGCGGCTCGAGGTGGATGACTCGCTCGTTCCCCTCCCCCATCTCGATCTCCACGAGGAGGTGATCCCCCGGCATCCCCGAGGCGATGGCGTTGCCCCATTCGATGAGGAGCACCCCGTCGCGAGCCTCGTCGAGCAGCTCGAGGTCGACCAGTTCGCCCAGGCTGGCGAGCCGATACACATCGGCGTGGACGAGCGGCAGGAAGCCCTCGTACGTGCGGATGATGACGAAGCTCGGGCTCGTCACCTGCTCGTCGACACCGAGACCCTCGGCGATGCCTGCGGCGAGGAGGGTCTTGCCGGCGCCGAGATGCCCCGCGAGCAGCACGACGTCCCCCGGGCGGAGCAGGCCGGCGAGGCGCCGGCCGAGGGCAAGCGTGTCGGCGGGTGAAGCAGACGGCACCCTGATCACGAGCCGTCCTCTCCGGTCGTGGTGCTCATCCGAACATGTCCAACTGCTCGGGCTCCGGGACGGGAGGCGCCGCGACGACGGCGGCCTCGTCGGGCACCTCGGAATCGATCTCGCCGTCGATGACGGCTTTGACGAGGGAGAAGTCGTACCGCAGCTCCTCGAGCACCCGGGCACTACCCCTGAGCGCCGCCGCGGGGTGGAACGTGGGGACGAGGTGCCTCCCCCACCACGGGTAGGCCTGGCCCCGCAGCCGAGTGATCCCCGTCCCGGTGCGCAGGAGCAGTTTCGAGGCGAAATTCCCGAGCGTCACCACCACTTTCGGGTCGACGAGACGGAGCTGGGTGCGGAGGTAGCCCTTGCACGCGTCGATCTCGTCCGGCCGGGGATCCCGGTTCCCCGGGGGCCGGCACTTGACGACGTTGCCGATGTAGACCCCGGCCCGAGTGAGCCCGATCTCGCCGAGGAGCTGCTCGAGGAGCTTCCCCGAGGGACCGACGAATGGCAACCCCTGCTCGTCCTCGCGCTGTCCGGGGCCCTCGCCGACGAACATGACTTCGGCATCGACGGTGCCGGAGCCGAACACGACGTTCGTCCGATTATCGGCCAGCTCGCACGCGGTGCAGACCGCGGCCGCATCCGCGAGCTGGCTCAGCTCCCCGGCCCGGGCATCTCGGGACCCGGTCACTCTTTCTCCTCCCCGGTCACCGCAGGCACGCCGCCGAGCGTCCAGGCGGCGAGGACCCCGGCGACGACGGATTCGGCCACGGCCCGGAAGACCGCTTCTCCGAGCGCGTCGAGGTCGGCGCTCATCGTCCCACACGAGACGGCAAAGACGATATCGCCGTCGTAGCGGGTGTGAGCCGGGCGGAGGCACACGGCGAGGGCATCGTGGGCGCGGACGGTGAACCGGGTGAGGTCCGACCGCGACACCTGCGCGTCGGTAGCGACGACGACGAGCGTCGTCTCTTGCAGCGGGCGGGACAGGGCGGGGCCTCCGGTCGGCACCGGAGGGCCCCCGGTGATCGAGCGACCGTCCGGCGTCCACACGTCGCCGGTCGCGTTGGCAACGGCGAGCGCGCCGACCTTTGCCTCGCCGACGCCGACGAGCGCCGAGCCGAGCCCACCCTTGCGCAGGTGCTCGAACCCGCGCCATCCCGCCACTACCGCGCCGGTCCCGGCGCCGACGCTGCCCTGGGCGACCGGCCCGGCGGTCGCCGCCCGGAATGCCGCCGCGCCTTGCTCGGGCCCGGGTCGCACGGTGGCGTCGCCGATCATGAGGTCGTAGAGGATCGCGGCGGGCACGATCGGCACGGGGCCGGCGATCGTGGGGTGCCCGCGGCCTTCCCGCTCCAGCTCCGTCACGACGCCGTCGGCCGAGGCGAGCCCGAAGGCGCTCCCCCCGCTGAGGACGAGCGCCTGAATCGTCTCCACCCTCATCCCCGGCGAGAGCAGCCCAAGCTCGCGAGTGCCGGGGGCGGCGCCGCGCGCCTCGGCCGTCGCCACGTTCGGCTCGGGAAGAACCACGACGGTGACCCCGGTGATCGCCGACTCGTCGGTCCAGTGCCCGACCCGGATGCCGGGCACGGCGGTGAGGGTGCGATTGCCGCTCATCGTCCACCCAGGTGGCGGCGGGGCAGGCGAGGCCCGAAGTCGCACACGATCTCGTAGTTGATCGTTCCCAACCACTCCGCCCACTCGTCCGCGGTGATCTCGTCGGTTCCTTGCGCGCCGAGGAGCACCACCTCCTCACCGACGGCGACGGGATGCTCGCCGACGTCGACGACGACCTGATCCATCGTCACGGTGCCGGCGTAGGGGTGCCGGCGGCCGTCGATGAGCACCGTGGCACCGACCTCGGAGAGCCGCCGAGAGACCCCGTCGGCGTAGCCGATCGGTACCGTGGCGACGACGCCTGCCCGCGGCATCGGTCGCCTCCGTCCGTAGGAGGGCCGCGCCCCCTCGGGGAGCGATCGGACCATCGCCACCCGGGAGACGACCCGCATCGCCGGATGAAGATCGAGGTCGGCTCCGACATGTGGAGCGGGGCGCAGGCCGTAGATGCCGAGCCCGACCCGCACCATGTCGAGACGTGCCTCCGGGTATTCGAGAGCCCCGGCCGTGTTCGCGGCGTGGAACACGCCGACGCGGATCCCGGCGCCGGCGAGCGCCTCCCGAACGCGCTCCAGGGCGACGGCCTGGCGCTTCGTGTACTCCATGTCCTCCTCGGCGACGGCGAAATGCGTCCACACCCCGGCAAGCTCGAGCCTGGGGTCGCTCACGATGGTTCGGGCGAGCGCCGGAACGTCCTCTGGAGATGCCCCGACCCGGTGCATCCCGGTGTCGACTTTGAGGTGCACCGGGTACGGCGCCCGCCCGGCGCCCGCCGCGGCGACGGCGACCGCCTCGACGAAAGGCGGCCGGTAGACGGTGGGGACGACACTGCGGGACACGACTTCGGGGGCTTCCGTGGGAGAACCCTCGGAGAGGAGGAGGATCGGCGCCTCGACGCCGGCGTCACGCAACCTGACGGCCTCTTCGACAAGGGCCACCGCCAGCCAGCGGGCCCCACCGGAGACCGAGGCGCGCGCCACCGGCACGTCGCCGTGCCCGTAGCCATCCGCTTTGACGACGGCGCACACCGTCGAAGGCGCCACGACCCGGGCGATGGTCGCGACGTTGTGGGTCACGGCGTCGAGGTCGACCTCGATCCAGGAGGGCCTCACCAGGCATACCTCCCGATCTCGCTGGCGAGGGCCTCGGCGGTGACCGAACGGGTCGCAGCGAGCGCCGCCCCGGCCCTCCCGTGCCAGTGCGCCGCGGAGCGGGCGGCGGTGTCGGGCTCGAGACCGCGGGCGAGCAGCGCCGCGATCATCCCGGCGAGCACATCGCCGGTGCCGATCGTCGCCAGCTCCGGGCCGCCCGAGATGACGACCCACCGCTCTCGGCCGGCCACGAACGTCGGGTTGCCCTTGAGGACCACGGTGATGCCGAGCGCGGAGGCCAGCTCCGACGCGGCTCGATGGTCCGCCGGCGTGCCGGTGAGCACCCTGAACTCACCGGTGTGGGGTGTGATCACCGTCGGGCCCGCCCGCGCTCCGAGGATGTCGGGAGAACCGAGACCGGAGATGCCGTCCGCATCGAGCACGACCGCCCCGTCCACCGCATCGAGCACACCGGCGGTGAACTCCCCGCTGCCCGAGCCGAGGCCGGGACCGAGCAGCACGACGTCGAACCGATCGGCGTGCTTGGCGACGTCGGCGACCTCACCCGGGATGAACCGGGTTCCGGAACCGACCGGCCGGGTCATGATCCCGGCGCCGGCAGACGCGGTGACGTCCGCCAGCCCACCCGGATGGGCGACCGCCACCGCCCCCGCTCCCATCTCCAGGGCCGCCGTTGCCGCCAGCACCGCAGCACCGCTGATCCCCGGCGATCCTCCGACGACGAGGACCGAGCCCGCCGACCACTTGTGCGCTGTTCGCCGGCGCGCAGGTCGCGGGGCGTCACCGTCCTCACACACGACGAATTCCGGCACCCCGCCGCGCAGACCGATGTCGACGACGTCGACGGCGCCACAGCGCTCCGGTCCCTCCCCGAGGAGATGTCCCGGCTTGAGGGCGTGGAAGGTCACGGTGCGTCGCGCCGTGAAGGCCCCGTGGGGCACTTCACCGGTTGCGGCGTCGAGGCCCGAAGGCACGTCCACGGCGAGAACCGGCGCCGTCACGTCGAGCCACGGCACGACCTCGTCCGGCAGCGTGCCGTGGAAACCGACGCCAAAGAGCGCATCGACGACGAGGTCGGAGGAGCCCGGGTTGCCGAGGGGCGCTACCGCGACACCGGCGCGGGTCGCCTCGTCGCGGGCGCGGGCCGCTGCCGATCCAGGCCGGGGTGTGCCGAGGGCTCGGACCGTCACAGCACACCCACGCCGGAGGAGGTAGCGGGCGGCGACGTAGCCGTCGCCACCGTTGTTCCCCGGGCCGGCGAGCACCACAACTCGGGAACCGTAGGCGGCACCGAGTCGGGACGCGACGAGCGCCACACCGAGGCCGGCGCGCTCCATGAGCATGCCGACGGGCTCCGAGGAAGCGGCGTCGAGCCGTGCCGATTCGGCGGGGCTGATGACGGGCTTCACGGAGGAGACGCTATCAGCTCGCCACGCCGGCGAGGATGAGAGCCGCACCCGGTGGCGCGGTACGCTGCCCGCCATGTGGTGGCGTGGTGTCCCGATGTTCCTCGCCTGCGCGTTGGGGGCCGCGGCGTGCGACCAGGAGCCGCCGGCGCGGCAACCGCTCCCGGAGATTCCGGCGACCTCGTGTTCCCGACCGTGGCCTCGACGAACTCCGATCCCGTGCCCGACGACGGCACGTGCTACCTCGTCGAGTCGACCGGGTCGTACGAGAGCTCGATCCAGCCGGGCTACGACGCGGGCAACGTGCTGCAACCGGGGGACGTCATCACCGGGCTCGACGCGACGGCGAGGCGTTGACGGCCGTGTTCGAATTCCGCTCCCCAGACGGCGAGCGCGCACTGCTGACGATGGAGGCCGAGGGGACAACCGTCCTCACCCTCATCGACGCGACCGGCACGCCCCTCGCCGGCTTCGGCACCGACGTGGAGATCGCCCCGACGGGTCGGTCTTCGGTGGCTGGCACGACGACCGGACGCTTGCCTACGTTGTCTCCATCGACGGGGAGCTCTCGCTCCAGCTCTTCGACATGACCGAGCTGACGACATCGGAGGGGGACCGCTTCGACATCACGGCGACGTTGCGTCAGATCTGAAGCGTCCACGACGGCAACCACGTCATCGTCATCCCGCTTTTCGCAGTGGCGTCGATTCCGCCCGGTCACCGCCGGGTATGGGGCATGCCGCCCTCGGGCCCCTTCCCCATCGAGATCGCGACGACCATCGCGCTCGCGTCGGTGTGGGTGATCGTCACCAGGACCCGCTCCACTCGGAGCAGCGCTGCCCGGTCGGCGGCCGTCCCGGAGAGGACGACCCGCGGCGGTCCGCCCCCGGTGATCTCGATGTCGCGCCACCGCAGCCGTCGCCACCCGGTGTAGAGGCTCTTCATCACTGCTTCCTTGGCGGCGAAACGGGCGGCGAGACGCCCGGAAGGATCGGCGTAGCGGTGGGCGTAGTCCCACTCGTGATCGGTGAAGCACCGCTCCTTGAACCGGTCCCCATACCTGTGCAGAAGTGCCCGCACCCGGTCGATCTCGGCGAGATCGACCCCGAGTCCGACGATGTCCATCGCAGCGAGGGTAAACGAACGGTGCGGCGCGGGCGGCGTCTCCTATCAGGCCGGTCGCCGAGCCGCGAACCCGTCAGAGCTCCCATCCACTGAGCGCCCTCAGGTCATCACGCGAGACGAACCCGATGCTCCCGAGCAACTCCTCTACCGCACCTCCATCGATGCCGTCTCCAAACGAGACACGTACGCAGCCGCCCGTGAACACGTAGACATGCTCGCCCTGCATCGGCATGTCGCGCAGCAGCATCACCCCTCCGGCGTCTGCGTCCACGGTGACCCCGGGACACGAACCCACGAGAGTCGCGGTTGCCTCTACGTCGCTCCCGTCTTCCGAGAGGTGAAGCACCGCCTCCCCGGTCCGCGTCTCGATCTCGCGGATCTCCCAGCCGGGCGCAAGACCACCGAGGCATGGGATGGATTGCGCGGCCGGTACGGCCTGAGCGAACAACAGCAGTCTGCCGCGGTTTGTCGTGTCGCAGGCAACCGATGGTCCCAGGAGTGTCTCGTCGCCGGCGCACGCGGCCGCGAACAGCGCTAGAACCAGCCAGAGGATCGGGTTACACCTCATAGCAGCTGACCGACAATCGAGCGGTTGAGGGCGACGAGCCAGACGGCGGCTGCGGCGCTCAGAGCGAGAACCACGAGAACGAGCAACCTGCGCCGGGTCCACCGCTGAATGCGGATCGGTGGGTGGGGTGGCGCAAGGCTACGAAACTCACGAAGCGCCTCGGGGCAACGGTCTCTCATCGCCTGTCTGAGCTCACCGGGGATGGTGACGCCGCGCGTTGCCGCGAAGGCTTCGGCCAGCTCCATCTGCGAGAAGTGTTCGGACGCCCGCTCGTACACCACTTTCGGCGGGGAATGGATGGACAGCGCGAGCAGCATGTTCGCGAGGTCGATCGCCTGTCTCCAGGGACTGGGCCGCATCTCGCCGAAGGCGTGGTCGATGAGGTAGACGCGCTCAGATCCGACGAGGATGTTCGCAGGCTTGATGTCGCGATGCGCCAGGCCGCTGTCCCACATCTTGCTCACAGTCCACAAGGCAGCGTCGATCGTCGGGTGTGTGATCTCGCCATCGGAGAGCTCACTCACGCCCTCGAGGAACTCCGTGACCAGCAGGTACTCGCGGCCCGGGGTGATCTCGACGATGCCAAGGGGTGCCGGGCACGGCACGCCGGCCTCCACCATGAGGCGCATCACGTGATCCTCGTGCTCGGCGAGCCGACGGACCGTGCGGAAGGCCGACTCGTCCTCGAGTGCTCCGTAGAGAATCGTGCGCCCCAGCTTGTACCACCGGTCGGATCGCAGGTGGTTCTTCGCGTACAACTTCGCGAAGACGTAGCCGCCGTCGAGGACGCTGATGCGTAGGGGAGTGCTCCCACCCGACCCCTCGAGCCCGAACTGCTCGATGCCGGCGACCTCGATGCCGAGCTGATCGCGCAGCGCGGCGACCATCGCAGCCCGACGCCTGCCGCTGAGGTCGAGATGGGCGGTCTTCCCGCGTCGGTAGGAAACCGGGTACACCGCGTCCGGTGTCGCCAGGCGGTACGCCATGAGCGGCACGGTCACGCCGATGACCATGGCGGTGGCGTAGTCAGTGACCCGGTCGGCGGCCAGGTACACCCGTGCCAGCCCGAGGATCGTCAAGACGACTGAGATCGAGATCAAGGCGCTGCGTCGCGGGCGGCCGGGAACGACGAGCGCATACACCATCGCCACGAGCGTCACCGTGAGCGCAGCCGCATCGTGTGAAGGCTGAGCGAACCCGCTCCAGTCCGTGAGGATCTCGACCCCGTCGGCGCGAGGTCGCGCAAGCCGGTTGGACAGCCCCACGACGAGCGTATCGGTGAAGATCACAGCGCCGACGAAGACGATGAGGTGCCGCCACCGCCTGAAACCGACGAGCGCTGCGACCGTCCCCCACCGGAGCGCAGTCACAAACCAGTCGGTCCTGATCTCATCGATGACGAGAGCGACATCCGTGAGCAGAGACGTTCGGACCGTGACGAACCAGCCCGTCAGCTCCGCATCGACACTGTTCCACCACGCCCCGCTCCCCAAGAACAGCTCCGTCGGTGACAGCAGGAGGGCGAAGAGACCGGCGACAGCGAGCGCGACCGCCGTCCATGCCTTGCCTGACCCGGCAAGCGGCTCCTTGGGAAGTGGAGCCGGTTCGCCAGATGGACGACGGCGGCGGAGCGAGTCGCGCCCGCCGGTTGGCGGCATTGCGGTGTCGGCCATTCGACGCTCGCTCCCTCCGCGACGACCTCGGCGACGATCGCTCTCACTGACCCTATCGCTTCGGTTCGCGCGTCGGTGGGCGTCGGCGCTATTCCACGGTCACGCTCTTGGCGAGGTTCCTCGGCTGGTCGATGTCGTGTCCCCGCAGCTTCGCCACGTGATAGGCGAGGAGCTGGAGGGGCACCACGGCACACACCGGGCCGAGCAGGTCGTCCGCCCGGGGGATGCCGAGGACGGTGTCGGCGTGCCTCAAGATCTCGTCGTCGTCCTCGTAGGCGACGGCGATGACCCGGCCTCCCCTCGCCTTGACCTCCTGGACGGCCGAGAGGGTCTTGTCGTACACAGCGCCCTGGGTGATGACGACGACGACCGGCGTGCCGCGGGTGACGAGCGCCAGCGTCCCGTGCTTGAGCTCTCCGGCCGGCATCGCCTCCGAGTGGAGGTAGCTGATCTCTTTGAGCTTCAGCGAGCCCTCCATGGCGACGGCGTAGTCGAGACCGCGTCCGATGAAATAGATGTCATCGGCGTCGACGAGCGACTCGGCCGCCGCGGCGACCTGCGCCTCGTTGCCGAGGACGGACTCGACCTGGCCCGGCAGCACGTGGAGCCCATGACCGATCCGCTTGGCAAGCTCGGCGTCGACGGCGTGGCGGGCGCGCCCGATTCGCAGCGCCAGCAGGTACTGGCCGACGAGCATCGCGAGGTACGCCTTCGTCGAGGCGACCGACACCTCGGGCCCGGCGCGGGTGTAGAGCACATCGGCGGCCTCCCGGCTGAGCGTGCTTCCGACGACGTTGGTCAGGGCGAGCAGACGCGATCCGCGCCCGGCGGCGAGGCGGGCGGCGGCAAGCGTGTCGGCCGTCTCCCCCGACTGGCTGATGGCGACCGTCAGGCTGCTCCCCGTGATGATCGGATCGCCGTATCGCATCTCGTGGGCGTACTCCACCGACGTCGGGATCCGGAGGATGCGCTGGAAGATCTCCCGGCCGACGAGGCCGGCGTGATACGCGGTCCCGCACGCCGCCACCCAGATCCGGTCGAGCTCGGCCGCGAAGGCGTCGTCGAACCGCACGTCCTCGAGCCACACCGATCCCTCGGCGTCGAGCCTGCCGGCGACGGTCTCGGTGACGACCGCCGGCTGCTCGTAGATCTCCTTGAGCATGAAGTGGTCGTAGCCGCCCTTCTCCGCCCGCTCGGCGTCCCACTCGACACGGAGCACGTCGCGCTCGACCGCTTCGCCCTCGATCGTCTCGATGACGGCGCCGTCGGCCGTGACGACGACGAGCTCGCCGTCCTCGACGACGAGGAAGTCGCGCGTGTGGTGGAGCACGGCAGGGATGTCGGAGGCGAGGAACGTCTCTCCGTCGCCGAGTCCGACGACCAGCGGGCTGATCCGGCGCACCGCGACGATTCTCCCCGGCTCGTGCGATGTCATGACGACGAGGGCGTAGGCGCCCTCCGCTCGCGCCACCGCGAGCCGGACCGCGGCGACGAGGTCACCGTCGTAGTGACGGCTGACGAGGTGGGCGAGGATCTCGCTGTCGGTGTCGGAGGCGAAGTCGTGGCCCTCGGCTCCGAGCTCGTCGCGGAGCCGGGAGAAGTTCTCGATGATCCCGTTGTGCACGACGACGAACTCGCCGGAGGGGTCGCTGTGGGGGTGCGCGTTGACGTCGTTCGGCTCCCCATGGGTCGCCCACCTCGTGTGGCCGATGCCGGCGGTGCCGGCGAGCGGAGCCGCCTCGAGGAGCGCGCCGAGCCGGTCGATCTTGCCCTCGGCCTTGCGCACGCTGATGGCGCCGTTGGCAACGGCGATGCCCGCAGAGTCGTAGCCGCGGTACTCGAGACGGCGCAGACCGTCGAGGAGCACCGGAGCCGCCTCGCGTGGCCCTACATAGCCCATGATCCCGCACATGCGCGCGCGACCTCCCTGTCGAGGACCGGAGGGCGATGCGCGGGAAGGGTCCCGCCCCACTCGGAGGGCCTCTGTCCCCGGCGTCACCACCGGGTTTTGCTCCACTCCGTCACGACCGTGGGCGGCCGAGAGGGCATCCGCCGACTGCTCGATACTCCCTCTTCCTCGTCACCTCGCCGCTGGCGAGGGCAGGCGCTGGAACGGAGTCGACCTCCGGTCGGCGTTCTGTTGTCCTCGCGAGATTACCCCCGGTGGGGGGTTCCGCAAGGCCCGGCTCCGGGAACCGCCGGGATCAGGCCACCCGCTCGACGAGCACCGCGGTGCCGAGCCCGCTGCCGGCGGGAACGGTGGCAGCGGCGAGACGCAGGTCGCGCCGGTGGAGCGCCTTGGCGGCGTGGATCGTGATCCGGAGACCGGACATGCCGACGGGGTGGCCGAGGGCGACGGACCCCCCGTCGACGTTGAGACGCTCGCGCGGCCAGCCGCCGGCGCGCTCGCATGCGAGCAGCTGGACGGCGAACCCCTCGTTGCACTCGATGAGGTCGAGATCGTCGACCGCGCGACCTGCGCCGGCGAGGGCGGCGTCGAGGGCGTCCACGCACGAGTAGCCCATGAGATTGGGGTCGCACCCGACCATCGCGGTGCCTTCGAGGACGATCCGGGCCAGCGGCGCGAGGTCGTGGCGTTCCAATGCCTCGGCGCTGCACACGATCGCCGCCGCCGCCCCGTCGTTGATGCTGGCTGCGTTTCCGGCGGTGATGACGCCACCCGGCTTGACGGCGGGGAGCTTGGCGAGGACGTCGACGTTCGTTCCCGGCCGCGGGTTCTCGTCGACGGAGAACACCATCGTCTCACCACCACGGGCGGGAACCTCGATCGGGACGATCTCGTCGTCGAACATCCCCGCCTCCGCGGCAGCGGCCGCCCTCGTGTGGGAGACGACGGCGTACTCGTCCATCTCCGCCCGGCTGATCCCGTCGACCTCGGCGTGGTGCTCGGCGACGTCGACCATGTACGCCGGATCGCCCCACATCTTCGAGCCGGCCAGCGTGCACTCTCGCAGCGTGTCGATGAACTCGCCGTCACCGAGACGGTGCCCCCAGCGCGATCCGGGAACCATGTGGGGGGCGCTCGACATCGACTCGAGCCCGAGCACGAGGACGATGTCGGCGGTGCCGAGGGCGACCCGCTGGGCGGCGAGAATGAGCGCCGACATCGACGAGCAGCACTGCATGTTCACGGTGAACGCGGGAACCGAATGAGGCACCCCGGCGCGCATGGCGACGATCCGCGCCGGATTCGACTCGGTCATGTCCTGAAGCACCATCCCGGCGATGACGAGCTCCACCGACGCCGGCTCCATCCCCATCCGGTCCAGCAGCGCGCCGGCAACGGTCGTCCCGTACTCGGTGGCCCGAAGCGATGCCAGGCTGCCACCGAACCTACCGATCGGGCTCCTCAGGCCCTCGGCGATGAACACCTCGCGCCCCATGGGAACACCCCCGTTGCTGACGACGGATCCACGCTCTACAGTAACGAACGATCGTTAGGTACACAACAGCCCCGGGAGCGAGGGAGGCGACGGTGTTCGACGAGGCGACGCTGGCCCGATCGCGTGAGATGGGAGAGGCATGGGAGACCCGGTACCGCAGGCTCGTCGAGCGGTTCGGCGACGCCGCCCCGGAGAGAGCGACCGATCCTGAGACGCATTCCGGGCTCCCGCTGAAGTCGGCGTATTTCCCCCACGACATCGCCCACATCGACCCCGGCCTCATCGGCGCCCCCGGGGGATACCCGTTCACCCGGGGGAACCTCGCCGCCCAGTACCAGCTCATGCACTGGGCGAACCAGCCGGTCATCGGCTACGGCCTCCCCGAGCACACTCGGGAGCGCATGGACCTCCTCGCCGAGGAGGGGATGGTGGGCTACTTCGGCCAGCGCTTCTACAACCTCGTCTACGACCTGGTGTCCCACGAGGGGCTCGATCCCGACCACCCGGCAGCACGGGGGCGGATCGGCCAGAGCGGGATGGCCGTCTACTCGAAGGCGGACATGGCCCGGCTCTTCGACGGCTTGGACCTCAAGGCGATGAACGTCATCCACATCAGCTACTACCAGGTCGTGCCCGCCCTCGCCCAGTACATCGCCTACGGCGCCGACCGGGGCGTCAGCCCCGAAGAGTTGCGCGGCAACTCGATGAACTGGTATCACCAGTCGGCCTACGTGGGGATGAGCGCCTTCCCCCCGGCGCAGGGCCACAAGCTCGCCGTCGATCTCATCAACTACTGCACCCGGAACATGCCGCGGTGGAACACGACGAACTTCTTCGGCTACGGGGTCGAGGAGGCCGGCGGGACCGCGATCCACGAGATCGGCCTCATGCTGGCCTATGGCATCGACCTCGTCAGAGCATGCGTCGCCTCGGGGCTGAAGGCGGACGACGCCCTCCCCCGGTTCGGGTTCCAGATCTCGCAAGCGAACGACTTCTTCGAGGAGATCTGCAAGATCCGGGCGCTGCGCAGGCTCTGGGCGACGACGATGCAGGAGCGCTTCGGGGCCGAGGACCCACGCTCGATGCACGTCCGCATCCACACCCACACCTCCGGTGCCTCCCTCACGGCCCAGCAGCCCCTCGTCAACCTCATCCGCACCACGCTCCACACCCTGGGAGCGGCGATGTCAGGCGTCCAGGCAATGGAGGTCTCCGCGTACGACGAGGCGTTCGCCATCCCCACCGAGGAGAGCGCCACGCTGGCCCTGCGAGCCCAACAGGTCATCCAGGAGGAGACGAACATCACCGCCGTCAGCGACCCGCTCGCCGGCTCGTACTACGTCGAGGCCCTCACCGACCAGATGGCGGCGGCGGCCCTCGAGCTCGTCGACGAGATCGAGGCCCAGGGCGGGTACGTCGCGGCGCAGCAATCCGGATGGATCCGCAAGACCGTCGAGAGCTCGGCCGAGCGGTGGCAGGAGCTCGTCGACAGCGGGCAGCGCCGCATCGTGGGGAGGAACACCTACGCCACGGACGCCCCCGCCGAGATCGAGCTGTTCAAGGTCGATCCCGAGGTCGAGCGGGTCGCCGTCGAGCGGGTCCGGGAGCTGCGGGCGAGCCGCGATGCGGCTCGGTGGGAGTCGGCGATGGACCGCTTCGCCGGGATCGCGACGGATTTCGCCGACCGCAGCTACGAGGAGCTCGGGGATGGGGTGCTGATGGAGGCGGCGGTCGAGGCGGCGAAGGCCGACGCGACGACGGGTGAGATGATGGGCGTCCTCAAGGATGCGCTCGGATGGAGGGCACCCCATGAGTACTGAGCCGACCGCCAGCGCCGATCCGATCAGGGTTCTCCTCGCCAAGCCGACCCACGACTGTCACGATCGCGGCGTCCGGCTCGTCGCCAGGAGGCTGCGAGAAGCGGGCTTCGAAGTCATCTTCTCCAACTTCCTCCTCGCCGCGGAGGTCGTCGACGCCGCCGTCGAGGAGGACGTCCAAGTCGTGGGGATCTCCAGCTCCGCGGGAGGGCACATGCCGGTCTTCGAGGACCTCTTTGCCGGGCTCGAGGAGAACGGCCTCGCCGACGTCCTCGTCATCGCCGGCGGGGTCATCCCCCCCGACGACGTCGCGGTGCTCAGGAAGAAGGGCGTCACCGAGATCTTCGGGCCCGGCTCCACGGCGGACGACGCGATCCGGCTCATCCGCTCCCGGCTGGGAGCCAACCGATGACGGCGGACGAGATCCGCCGGGTGGCGATCCTCGGCGGCGGCGGCCTCATGGGCCACGGCATCGCGCTCGCGTGCCTCCAGGGCAGCGAGGCGGAGGTCGTGATCGTCTCCCGCCGCGACGAGTCCGTGCGCCACGGCATCGAGCTCGTCGAGTCGGGGCCGTTCGGGCTGGAGCGCGGCGTCGCCAAGGGCCGCATCACCGAGGACCAGGCCGTGGCGGCCCGGGCGCGCCTGACGGGGACGACCGACTACGCCAAAGGTCTCGACGGAGCCGACCTCGTCTTCGAGACGGTGCCCGAGGTGGTGGCGACCAAGCACGACGTGCTGGCCGAAGCTGCCCGCCACGCCCCGCCGGATGCCCCGCTCGCCACCAACACGTCGTCGATCCTCATCTCCGAGCTGGCGGCGCCACTGGAGGCGCCGGGCCGGCTGGTGGGCACGCACTGGTTCTACCCGGCGAACGTCATGCCGCTCGTCGAGGTGGCACGGTCGGCCCCGGTCGACGAGGCCGCGCTCGACCTCGTCGTCGCCTACCTCGAGCTGATCGGCAAGAAACCGGTCGTCGTTCGGGACTCCCCCGGCTTCTTCATGACGCGATTCGTCAACAACTACCTCGCGGAGGCGATCCGGCTCGTGGAACTGGGGATCGCCGGCCCGGCCGAGGTGGACGAGATGTGCAAGACGGGACTGGGTTGGCCGATGGGCGTGTTCGAGTTCCTCGATGACACTGCGAGCTTCGACTCGTTCTACCACGCCCAGGAGTACCTCCACGAGACGTGCGGCGAGCGCTACGCCATCCCGCCGCTCGCCCGGCAGGTCTTCCTCGCCGGTTACAAGGGGTCTCCGCGGCTCAAGCCGGACAGCCGCGGCGGCTGGTACGACTTCCTCGGGATTCCCCGGGCGGGATCGGATTGAGGCGCCGATGAGCCCCGTCCGGGAGGAGGTGAGGAGCCAGGGGAACCGGCGCCACGTCGTGCTCGCCGCGGCCGCGAGCTGCTTCCAGCAGGCGGGATACGCCGCGGCGTCGATGCGTGACATCTCGGCCGCAGCGGGCATGCAGCCGGCTTCGCTCTACTACCACTTCGACTCGAAGGACGATCTGTTCGTCGCAGTCCACGAGGAGGGCCTCCGCCGGATCACCGAAGCCGTCGTCGCCACCATCGAGGGCGTGCCACCCGGTTGGGGGCGGCTCGAGGCGGCGGCCGTCGCCCACCTCACGACGCTGCTCGAGGGCGGCGAGTTCTTCAAGGCGGTGATGCGCGACATCCCCGCCGGGTTTGCCGAGCGCGAGGTCATCACCGAGATGCGGGACGCCTATGAGAGCATCTTCGCCGAGCTCATCGCCGGCATCGACCTCCCCGCCTCCACCGACCCGAGGCATGTCCGCCTCATGCTGCTCGGCGCCATGAACTGGTGCTTCACCTGGTACCGGCCCGACGGCACCTCTCCCGCCGACATCGCTCGCGACTTCGTCTCGTACCTTCGCTCGGCCCTCGACACGGGCCGATGACGGCCGGGCGCGACGTCGACTATTACCGCGGGGGCCTGCTCGCCCGCGACCGGGTGGCCATTGGACGCGCCATCACCGCCGTCGAGAACGACCGCGCCGACGCGGCGGCGGTCCTCCGGGCCATCGCCGGGCACACCGGGAAAGCTCACGTCGTCGGTCTCACCGGCCCCCCGGGCGCAGGCAAGTCGACCCTCGTCAACGCCATCATCGGGGAGCTGCGGAGCCAAGGCCGGACCGTTGCCGTCGTCGCGGTGGACCCGTCGAGCCCCTTCAGCGGCGGCGCCATCCTCGGCGACAGGGTGCGAATGTCCGAGCACGCATCCGACCCCCACGTGTTCGTGCGTTCGGTGGCCTCGCGGGGTCACCTCGGCGGCCTGTCGCGGACGACGGCGCGGGTGGTCGACGTCCTCGACGCCGCCGGGTACGACGTCGTGCTCGTCGAGACGGTCGGGACCGGGCAAGCCGAAATCGACATCATGCACCTTGCCCAGAGCGTCGTCGTCGTCTGCGCTCCCGGCCTCGGCGACGAGATCCAGGCCGTCAAGGCGGGGATCCTCGAGATCGCCGACGTTCTCGTCGTCAACAAAGCCGACCTCGACCTCGCCGACCGCACCGAGCGTCAGCTCCACGAGGCGGTGGGACCGGCCGACGAGCGGGGATGGATCACCCCGATCCTGCGCACGATCGCCACCGACGGCACCGGTGTCGGGGATCTCACCGCGGTCGTCGCCGACCACTACGCCGGGCTCGATGCCACGACGACCGCGGCGGCATCGACGCTCCGGGCCCGCAGGCAGCTCGCCGCGGCCGCCGCCGAGATCGTGAGCCGGGCCATCGAAGAGGGCGACGATCCCCTCCTCGAGACGCTGGCGCGCCGTGTCGGCGAGGGCGCCATCTCCCTCGGCGAAGCCGCCGAGGAGGCGACCCGAGCGGTGACCAACGAGCTCGGGAACGGGTGAGGCGCCGGTCGCACCGCACTGCCGCATGGGTGTGCGGCGGTCGGGCCGGTCAGGCGAGGGCAGCCTCGACGGCGGCGACGATGGCATCGGCGGCTCGCGACGCGGCGGCGGGCGACGGCGCTTCGACCATGACCCGCACGAGCGGCTCTGTGCCCGATGCCCGGACGAGGATCCGGCCGTCTCCCCCGAGGCGCGCCTCGGCCTCGCGAACGGCCGCCCACACCGCGCCGGCATCGGCGAGCAGGTCCTTGTCCGCCACCCGGACGTTGCGGAGAACCTGGGGATACCGCACCATCACGGATCGCAACTCGCGTAACTCCCTACCCGTCGCCGCCATGACCTCGGCGAGCCGGACCGCGGTCCTGAGTCCGTCGCCGGTGGCGCGGTCCTCGAGCACGACGTGGCCCGACTGCTCGCCGCCGAGCACCGCCCGCGTCTCCCGCATGGCCTCGAGAACGTAACGGTCGCCGACCTTCGTCTCGTGAACCTCGACACCGAGATCGGTCATCGCCTTGCGGAAGCCGAGGTTCGACATGACCGTCGTGACGACGAGTTTCGGCTTCAAACGGCCGGCGTCGAGAAGGTGCTTGGCGAGGATCGCCATGATGACGTCGCCGTCGACCTCCGCCCCGTCCTCGTCGACGGCAATGAGCCGGTCGGCGTCGCCATCGAAGGCAAACCCGGCACGGCCGCTCACCCTCGCTCCGAGATACTCGGGGTGAGTGGCGCCGCACCCTTCGTTGATGTTCACCCCGTCGGGGTCGGCGTTGCACACCTCGACCGTGGCGCCGAGACGCTCGAAGAGCGCAGGCGCCGCTGCGAACGCCGCACCGTTGGCGCAGTCGAGGACGAAGTCCATGCCCCGCAGCGCGTACGAGACACCGGACGCGACGAAGGAGACATAACGATCGACGGCATCGCCCATGACGGACTGGATCCCCACGAGCGCCCCTTCGGGCGACTTCCACGGTTCGCCGCGGTGGTAGCGGTCCTCGATCTCGGCTTCCCGCCCGTCCGAGAGCTTGGCACCGTCGGGGCCGAAGAACTTGATCCCGTTGTCCGGAGCCGGGTTGTGGGACGCCGACACCATGACACCGAAGCGGGCCCCGATGTCGCGGGTGAGGCGAGAGACCGCCCCGACGGGGATGATCCCGACGTCGACGGTGTCGATGCCGACGGCGTTGAACCCGGCGTGGAGCGCCGACGCCAGCATCGGGCCCGATCGCCTCGTGTCCCTGCCGATGAGGACCGGGCCGTCGCCGCCCTCGCCGGCGGCGCGGGCGAGGTCGAACGCGACCACAGGCGTCAGATCGACATTTGCCTTCCCCCGCACCCCATCCGTGCCGAAGAGCTTGCGCCGCCCGGCGGGTGGATCAGCCACGGCGGACCCCCGTGTGGACGGGGAGCCGGCTCACCGCTTCGTGAACTGCGGCGCCCGGCGGGCCTTGCGCAGACCGTACTTCTTGCGCTCGACACGGCGGGCATCCCGGGTGAGCAGGCCCTCCTTCTTGAGCGTCACCCGCAGCTCGGGGTCGGCTTCGACGAGCGCCCGGGCGATGCCGAGGCGGAGGGCGTCGCTCTGGCCGGTAGCGCCGCCGCCCTCGAGCTTCGCCTTGATGTCGTACCGCCCCTCGGAGTCGGCGACCTTGAGCGGTTCGAGGATCCGGAGTCGAAGGGCCATCTGCGGGAAGTACTGGTCGAGCGAGCGGCCGTTGAGGTCGAACGTGCCGGTGCCGGGGTACAGCCGAACCCGGGCCACGGAACTCTTGCGACGGCCGGTCGCCTGGACCAATGGATCGGGCATCAGGAACCCGCCCTCCTCGTGATCTCGAGTGGTTGCGGGGCTTGTGCGCCATGAGGGTGCTCGGCGCCCGCGTAGACCTTGAGCTTCTTGATGATCTGCCGGCCGAGCCGGTTCTTGGGGAGCATGCCCCTCACCGCCGACTCGACGATGCGCTCGGGGTGTTTCTCCCGCATCTCGGCGAGCGTGAGCGCCGTCAGCCCACCGGGGTACCCCGAATGGCGGTAATACGTCTTCGCGGCCTCCTTGTTGCCGCTGACCGCGATGCGGGCTGCGTTGACGACGATGACGTAGTCACCGCCGTCGACGTGGGGAGCGTACGTCGGCTTGTGCTTGCCCCGCAGCTTCTGCGCCACCTCCGAGGAGAGGCGGCCGAGAGGGACGTCGCTGGCATCCACGACGTACCAGGCCCGGTTGACGTCGCCGGGCTTCGGGGAGTAGGTCCTCTGCAACTTCGGTCTCATCGGCTCGATGCTTCTCGTGGAAGAGTGTCACGGGGGACCCGGACACAAAGACGCCCCGCGGGCGCGGGGAACCGGGACGACATTGTAGCGGCAGGCCGCGGCAGCGAGCAAGACGGCGGTGGCGCGCTCATCCGGCGTATTCGACACCGACGAGGGTGAGCCCCTGCGGCGGAGCCGCTCCTCTCCCCGCAGCCCTGTCCCGGGCGGCGAGGATCGACCCCAGGGCATCGGCGGGGAGCTTGCCTCGACCCACCTCGACGCTCGCCGCAACGACCGACCGCACCATCTGGTGACAGAAGGCGCTCGCCTCGATCTCGAGCTCCACGAGGTCGCCGCCCCGGGACCATTGCACCCGTCGCACGACCCGTACCGTCGGCTGGTCGGATCGCTTGCAGAACGAGGCGAAGTCGTGCTCGCCGACGAGGGGTTGGACGGCGGCGTTCATCACCTCCTCGTCGAGCGCGTGCCGGTAGTGCCACGCATAGGCGGCGAGGAACGGGTCGGCGGCGAGCCGGTTGACGATGCGGTACAGGTAACGACGCCCCGTCGCTGAGAAGCGCGCGTGGAAATCGTCGGACACCGTCGCCACGGAGAGCACGGCGATCTCCGGGGCGAGCTGCCGGTTCAGCGAGCGGAGAGCCCGCCGCTCGTCGAGCTCGGACCCGCACCGGAAACTGACGACCTGGCCCGACGCATGGACGCCCTTGTCGGTCCTGCCGGCGACTGCGGTCTCCACCTCCCCCGTGATGCGGAAGAGGGCATCTTCGAGCACGGCCTGGATCGTCCTGACCTTGGGCTGAGTCGCGTACCCGTGGAAGCCGGAGCCGTCGTAGGCGATGTCGAGCCGATAGGTCGGCACGTCAGATCAGGCCGCGGTTCAGGATCGACGAGACGATGACCCACACCGCAAAGGCGAGCACCGCCGCGATCGCGGCCCGCTCGGTGGGGAGATCCGACTCGTAGGTGATGCCTCGTGCGATGATCACGAGGAACCACACCGAGCCCAGGGTGAGGGCGGCGACGTCGGCGATGCCGAGCCGGGCCGTGAAGATGACGAGCAGCAGCGTCGGGTAGGCGAAGCCCGTCATCCGCAGATACACCGCGTAGGTCCCGCCCTCTTGGAAGAGGAACCGCACGACTCCGTAGGCGAGCCCGGCGTACGCCAGCCAGAAGATGACCGCGTTGATGAGGGCGGCGAGGAGAATCTCGAGACCACGCAGGTTCGTCGTCAGCCCCAGGATCGTCCACCCCCCACCGAGGAGGATGAGGAACCTCGTGAGCGCGACGAAGAGCATGGCGTCTCCGGTCGCCCGGTCGTTGAAGTCCATCCAGATGAACGCGTCGCGCTGAAGCCGGATCGTCTGGAGCAATCGACTGAAAGCAACGCCCATGTGAGTCCCGCCGCCGCGTGCGAGCAAGGAGCTTAGGGGTGGGTGCGACCGAGCTCGCGGCTCGTGCTCCCGGCACCGATCGGCCCGATCGATCCACCTAGGGTGTAGCTTGTCGCCGTCCCACCCAGCTGGAGCGCCATGGCCCGCCGCAGACTCGCCCTCATCCTCGTCACGCTGGCGGTCGTCGCCGCTGCCTGCGGCGACTCGACCGACGTCCGCGAGTTCGAGTTCGCCGAGGAGCCGGCGGAGGTGGTCGTCGAGACGGTCGAGGGCGACGTGTCGATCACAGTGAACTCCCGTAGCGGGACGAGGGTCGAGGCCACGGTGAGCTACGGGTCGGTCCGACCCGAGGTCACGGTCGAGCTGGACGGAGGGCGCCTCGTCGTCGGAGACGATTGCTCGGCGGACTGCCGCGTCGACTACGTCATCAGGGTCGGCGACGCCGCGGACGTCTCGGTCGACGTCGGCTCGGGCGACGTGTCGGTCAGCGAGCTGGCCGGGTTGCTGACGATCGTCACCGGCACCGGCGACGTCAACCTGAACACGACCGATGGACCGATCCGGGTCGAGGTCGGGGCCGGGGACGTGCTCGGGGCGCGACTGAATGCGGCAACCGCCGAGGTCCGCACCGATGAGGGGTCGATCGACGTCACCTTCGACAACATCGTCGACGAGCTCACCATCAACTCCGGCTCGGGCGACGTGACGGCGCAGGTTCCGAACGTGTCCTACCGCGTCGATGCGGCGGCGGCGGACGGCAACGTCGACGTCCAAGTCGAGGAGGATCCCGGAGCCGGGCCCGGCATCACGATCGGCACCGGTGCCGGTGATGTGACGATCTACAAGAAGTGATTCAGCCTGCGATCGCGCGCAGCTTGCGGGCCGCCCGCAGCACCGCCGCATCGGACGTCAGCTCCGCGAGCTCGGCCACCGTCTGCCAGCGGACGGCGGCGACCTCGTCGGATGCCTCGATTCCCTCTCCGGCGGCGACGAACCCGTAGACGACGTTGAAGTGGCGGTGCGGGGGCTGGGACCGGTGGGCGGGTATCGGGTGCACGTCGACGTCGAGGATGCCGTCACCCAACCGTTCGATGGGGTCGACCCCGGTCTCCTCGATGACCTCGCGACGTGCCGACGCCGCGACGTCGGCGTCGCCCGGGTCGACGTGGCCCCCCGGCTCGATCCAGATCCCGAGACTCCTGTGGTGAACGAGAAGGACGCGCTCGCGATCCGGGGACAGGACGAGGCCCCCGGCCGTCACGTGGCCCGGATCGAAGCGGTAGGCAGAGAAGGGGTCCCCCGGCTCGCCGAGCAGGGTGATGACTTCGGCGTGGGCCCGGTGCTCTGCGGCCGACGGATGGTACCGCTCGAGCTCGCGGAGGAGTGCGAAGCGACGACCCGTGTCCTGGGGCGGCATGTGCGGATCCCGGGTGAGCCGCCCGCCGCGATCGGAGCGGGCTCCGCTCAGACGAACTCGATGATCGCCATGTCGGCCCCGTCTCCGCGGCGGGGGCCGAGCTTGACGATCCGGGTGTAGCCACCGGGCCGGTCCTCGTACCGGGGACCGATGTCATCGAAGAGCTTCGTGACGACCTCGGTGTCCTGGATGCTGCGGAGGACGAGACGGCGTGAGTGAAGGTCGCCACGGCGCGCCTTCGTCACCATCTTCTCGACGTAGGGCCGGAGAACCTTCGCCTTGGCGACCGTCGTCGTGATCCGCTCCTCTTCGATGAGCGAGGCGGCCAGGTTTGAGAGGATCTTGCGTTGATGGCTCGGGCTCCCACCGAGCCGGCGTCCCTTCTGCGGCTTCGGCATCAGTCGACACCGCCCTCCGAATCTGCTGCCGAGCGCAGCGAGAGGCCGAGTTCGTCGAGCTTGGCGGCGACCTCTTCGAGGCTCTTCTGCCCGAAATTCGTGATGTTGAGGAGGTCGTCCTCGGTCTTGAGCACGAGCTCTCCGACGGTGTGGATCTGCGCCCGACGCAGGCAATTGCGCGGCCGCTCGCTGAGATCGAGCGCTTCGATGGGAAGATCGAGGTCGGGGGATGTCGACTCGGCGAGGACCACGTCACCCAGCTCGAGACCGAGACCCTCGTCCATCTCGGCGAAGAGGCCGAGGAGCTCACGGAGCGTCTTGCCGGCCGACGACAGCGCCTCGCTCGGCGATGTCGAGCCGTCGGTCTCGACGTCGAGGACGAGCTTGTCGAAGTTCGTCATCTGGCCGACCTGGGTGCTCTCGACGCGGTACGCCACCTTGTGCACCGGCGAGAAGATCGAGTCGATCGGGATCACCCCGATCGTTTCGCTCGTCTTGTTGCGCTCGGCGCTGCGGTAGCCGACACCGCGCTCGGCGGTGAGCTCGACCTCGAGCTTGCCGCTCGACGACAGGCTCGCCAGGTGGAGATCGCCGTTGACGACCTCGACCCCGGCCGGCACCTTGAGATCGGCCGCGGTGACATCGCCCTTTCCCCGCGCCGAGAGGTACAGCGTCTGCGGCTCGTCGGGCTCGATGCGGAGCACGACCTGCTTGAGGTTGAGGATGAAGTCGACGACGTCCTCGACGACGCCCTCCATCGTGGAGAACTCATGCTGGACCCCGTCGATGCGGACCGACGTGATCGCCGCCCCCGGGATGCGAGCGAGCAGCGTCCGCCGCAGCGTGTTGCCGAGGGTGTAGCCGAAGCCGGGCTCGAGCGGTTCGACCACGAACTCCGAGCGGATCTCGTTGGTCTGCAGTTCTTCGATGGTGGGCCGCTGGACGATGAGCACGGCGCGCTCCTCTTCTTGGTCTCGGCTGGTGGACTGGTTGTGATCTACTTGCTGTAGAGCTCGACGATGAGCTGTTCCTGGATCTGGGTGTCGATCTGGGGCCGGCTCGGCAGAACCGACACGACGATCTTGCGGTCGGCGCTGTCGACGTCGAGCCACTCCGGGCTGGGGCGGTCGATCGTGTCGACCGCTTGCAGGACGGGGAACAGCTCCTGGGACCGCTCCTTGAGCGTCACGACGTCTCCGGCGCGGACGTGGTACGAGGGGATGTCCACCCGCGACCCGTTGACCCGGAAGTGGCCGTGGTTCACGAGCTGACGGGCCTGGGGGCGGGTCCGGGCGAGGCCGGCGCGATAGACGACGTTGTCGAGCCGGGTCTCGAGGATGCGCAGCAGGTTCTCGCCGGTGATGCCCTTCTGGCGAGCTGCCTCGCGGTAGTAGCGGCGGAATTGCTTCTCCAGCACGCCGTAGATGTGGCGCAGTTTCTGCTTCTCGAGGAGCTGGATCTGGTACTGCGACTCGCGAATCCGTCCCCGGCCGTGCTCTCCCGGGGGGTACGGGCGCCGGTCGAAGTACTTCGCCTTGTTCTCGTCGAGGAGCTGGCGGAGGCGGCGGCTCTTGCGGGTTCTCGGTCCGACGTAACGGGCCATGGTGTTCCTAGCCCCGCTTTCGCTTCTTCGGGCGGCAGCCGTTGTGGGGCACCGGAGTGACGTCTTTGATCCCGGTGACCTCGATGCCCATGTTCTGCAGCGTCCGTACGGCGGTCTCCCGCCCGGACCCGGAGCCGCGAACGATGACATCGAGCTTGCGAATCCCCATCTCGCCGGCGCTGCGCGCTGCCTGTTCGGCGGCGACCTGTGCTGCGTACGGCGTGGACTTGCGCGAGCCCTTGAAGCCCACGGACCCACCTGAGCTCCACGCCACGACGTTCCCCTCCTGGTCGGTGATGGTGATCACCGTGTTGTTGAAGCTCGCCTTGATGTGGGCCTGAGCGTGCGGGATGTTCCGCTTGACCCTGCGTCTGCGCTGCTGTTTCGCCACTCGACTCTCCCCGCTGCCCTACGTCTTGACTTTCTTCTTCCCCGCGATGGGGGTGCGCTTGCCCTTGCGGGTGCGTGCGTTCGTGTGGGTACGCTGCCCGCGCACCGGGAGCCCGCGACGATGGCGGAGGCCCTGGTAGCTGCCGATCTCGATCTTGCGCTTGATGTTCTGTGCTGTCTCGCGCCGGAGGTCACCCTCGACCTGGAGGTTGGAGTCGATGTACTGCCGGATCTGGACGACCTCGGAGTCCGTGAGGTCGCGCACCTTCGTATCGGGGTCGATCTCGAGCGCACCGAGGAGCGCCGAGGACGTTGACTTTCCGACACCGTAGATGTAGGTGAGCCCGATCTCGACGCGCTTGTCCCGGGGGAGGTCGGTGCCTGCGATTCGTGCCATCGTTGCTACCCCTGACGCTGCTTGTGGCGCGGGTTCGAACAGATCACCCAGACCCGCCCGTGACGGCGGATGACCCGGCACTTCTCGCACATCTTCTTCGCCGAGGCCGAGACCTTCATTCGATGCCCTGTCGTCGTGTGCCGTCGAGGTCGGAGCGACGGTACGTCGCACCCAATGCTCCAGCTGGTCCAGCGTGAGCGGGAGGAACCCGTGGCTGGCGCCGAGCATCACCCTGAACTCGCGTCCGAGAGTGGCTCGCCGCCGTCCCTCTACCTCGGTGACGTCGTCTTTTTTGCCACGTGAAATTACCGGCCCACACCGGGCCGGAGCGGGAATGATAGAGCTCCGCCACGGGAAACTCAAAAAGCCCGGGCCCGCTCGTCGTGATCGCCGGAGCGTTAGCCTCGATGCGCCGATCCGCGAGGTGAGCGTGGCGAAGACGACCGGGCCCTCTCTTCCGCCAAGGGCGGTCATGTGGTCGTGGTCGACAGCGAGGACCGCACCGCGATGCATCATGCCCTCCTCCGCCTCGGGGTCCCGTCGGTCCCCGGCTCCGAGGGCGTCGGGCGGCGCCAGGTCGAGCCGTTCGGGGGTCGGAATGGTGAACGCACACGTCACCGGCGTCTCCTCCACCGTTGACCACGGCGCTAAGGCGTCGATCGCCGGTGCCGTCCTCGACATCCTCGCGCTCGAGGCCGGCGACGGCGCCCAGGATTGGGACTCCCCGCCTCGCGAGCCACGGTGAACGGTCCCGGGCCGTTCGACCCGCTCTCCTGGGCCGGATTCGCCGGCGAAGCTCCCGAGCTTGCGAGGAGGGCTACGGCGCTCTTCGCCGCGGCCGGCGTCGTCCTCGTCGGGACGGTCCGGCGCGACGGGTCGCCGCGGATCAGTCCGGTGGAGCCGATCGTCGTCGGCGGGGAGCTCTACCTCGGCATGATGCCGGCCTCCTTGAAGGCACGGGACCTCCTCCGCGACGAGCGGTGCACGGTCCATTCCGCGGTGTCCGATCGGACCGGGAGCGCCGGTGAGTTCAAGGCGCACGGTCGCGCGGTGGCGGTGTCGGAGGACTCCGAGTATGCCCGATACGGCGAGGCGCTGGCAGCCGCCATCGGATGGGAGCCGCCCGACCACGCCTACCCGCTCTTCAAGGTCCGGTTCGCCTCTGCCGCGCTCTTCGACACGGGAGACGACCGGAGGGTCGTCACGAGGTGGCGGGCAGGCCGCGGCACCGACGTGTTCGAGCAGCGAGCCTGAGGCGAGCCGGCCGGCTAGAGGAGTTTCGGTTCCGGCAGGGTCAGCACCAGCGGGCCGTCCTCGGTGACGGCCACGGTGTGCTCGAAATGGGCCGAGAGGTTGCCGTCTGCGGTGACCACCGTCCATCCGTCGTCGAGGAGCACGGTCTCGTGCGTCCCGAGGTTGAACATCGGCTCGATGGCCAGCGCCATCCCCACCTTCAGCCGGTATCCCTTCCCCGGATTGCCGAAGTTGGGCACGTTGGGCGCCTCGTGCATCTGTCTCCCGATGCCGTGGCCGATGTACTCCCGCACGACGCCGTACCCGTGAGGGCGGGCGACCGACTCGATGGCGTGGCCGATGTCACCGAGGCGGTTGCCGGCGCGAGCACGCGCCAGGCCGTCCCACAACGCCCGCTCGGTCTCATCGAGGAGGAGCCTGGCCTCGTCGGACACATCACCGATGGCGATCGTGAACGCGGCATCGCCGTGCCAGCCGTCGTAGATCGCTCCCGCATCGATCGAGAGGATATCGCCGTCGCGCAGCCGGTAGTCGCCGGGGATGCCGTGGACGATGACCTCGTTCGGTGAAGCGCAGATCGTCGCCGGGAACCCGTGGTAGCCGAGGAACGACGGCCGGCAGTCGTGGGCCCGGACCACCTCGGCCGCGACGGCGTCGAGCTCTCGCATCGTGACACCGGGGACCGCGGCGTCGCGCACCGCGGCGTGGGTGGCCGCGACGCAGGCGCCGGCGACGGCCATCTTGGCGAAGTCATCCGACGACTTCATCGTGATGATGCGGCCGTCGCTCAACCGTCCTCCTCGGCGAGGGACGACACGATCCTCGCGAAGACATCCTCGATCGTGCCGAGCCCGTCGATCGGGATCACCGAGACACCCCGCGCCGGGTAGTAGCCGATGAGGGGCTCGGTCTCCTCACGGTAGATGCGCTGGCGGGTACGGATCGTGTCCTCGTTGTCGTCGGCCCGGCCGAGTTCGCCGGCCCGGGAGAGGAGCCTGGCGACGAGCTCGTCCTCGGACACGTCGAGGAGGATCGTCACCTCCACCGCCGTCCCTCCCGTCGCGGCGTCGAGCGCCTCCGCCTGTGTGACGTTGCGGGGAAAGCCGTCGAGGAGGTAACCGCACGCTGCGTCCTCCTTGCCGAGGCGCTCCTGCACCATGGCGACGACGAGGTCGTCCGGCACGAGATCTCCGGCCTTCATGATCGCGTCCGCCCGCTTGCCGAGCTCGGTGCCCTCGGACACCGCCTGGCGCAGCATGTCCCCGGTGGAGATGTGGGGCACGCCGAGCGCTCGGGCCAGCCGGGCGGCCTGGGTGCCTTTGCCCGCACCGGGTGGGCCTAAGAAGAGGATTCGTCTGCCCATGGCACCTGCAACTTAGCCGCCGCGACTCGGGGCACGACCGGGGTGGTCAGGCGCAACGGGGAGCGGGATGGGCCGCCGCCGCCCGGCTCGTCTAGCGGAGGAAGCCTTCGTAGTTGCGCATCATGAGCTGGCTCTCGATCTGTTTCATCGTCTCGAGCGCCACACCGGCGACGATGAGGATCGACACGCCGGAGAGGCCGACCGGGATGTCCATGAGCCAGCCGAGGAAGGAGGGGAGCACGGCGACGAGGGCGAGGTAGAGGGAGCCGGGGAGCGTGATCCTGCTCAGCACGTGCTCGAGGTGGCGCACCGTCGCCCGCCCCGGCCGGATGCCGGGGATGAAGCCGCCCTGGCGCTGAATGGTCTCGGCCTGGCGCTCGGGGTCGAACTGGATCGCCGTGTAGAAGTACGTGAAGAACACGACGAGCAGACCCAGGATGATGATGTACGGAAGGCTCGGCGAGAAGCCGCCGGAGGAACCGGTCGTCAGCAGGTTGCGGTCGATCCACTCCCGCACCGTCTGACCCCAGCCGCTCGAAGGCAACGAGGAGGACACGAGCACCGGGAAGTACATGACCGATGTGGCGAAGATGACCGGGATGACGCCGGCCATGTTCACCTTCAGCGGGATGTAGGTGCTCTGGCCCCCGAGCACGCGGCGGCCGCGAACCCGCCTGGAGAACTGGATCGGTATTCGCCGCTGACCCTGGTCCATGAAGATGATGCCGATTGTTAACCCGATCATGATGCTCACGACCAGGAAGAACTGGAACGCCGTGGAGTTCGCCCACATGATCCCGAGCTGGCTCGGGAGCTGGGACACGATGCTGACGAAGATGATGAGCGACATCCCGTTGCCGATGCCGCGCTGGGTGATGAGCTCTCCCAGCCACATGATGAGCGCGGTGCCGGCCGTCATCGTGATGACGATGATGAGCACCCGTCGCGGTGTGTACTCGGGGATGAGGTCGAGACCGCCTGTGAAGCTGCCGTTGTGGAACAGGAACGTGAAGCCGGTCGACTGGAGGAGGGCGAGGGCCACGGTGAGGTAGCGGGTCCATTGGGTGATGACCTTGCGCCCCGACTCCCCCTCGTCCTGGAGCGTCTGCAGCCGAGGGATCACCACTGCGAGGAGCTGCATGATGATCGATGCCGTGATGTACGGCATGATCCCGAGCGAGAACACCGACAGCTGTTCGAGTGCGCCACCCGAGAAGAGGTTGAGGATCCCGACAAACCCGCCTTGGGCCGCCTGATCGGCGAACTGCTGCACCCGGTCGAGGTCGACGCCCGGCACCGGGACGGCCGTACCGAGCCGATAGATCCCGAAGATGAGGAGGGTGAACAGGATCTTGTTCCGGAGGTCCCGGATCCGGAACATGTTGCGAAAGACGGACAGCATGGAGTCGTTACCTCGAGCGGATTCCGGAGACGTTAGCTGCTGTCCGGATCAACGGGACGCTCCCCCCGTGGCCGGTGTCGGGCCGGCGACACACCGTCATTCCCCGACGACCTCGACCGTGCCCCCCGCCGCGTTGATCTTCTCGACGGCGCCGAGGCTGAAGGCGTGGGCGCGGACGGTCAGCGCCCTCTCGAGGTCGCCCTCGCCGAGGACCTTGACCCTGCCCCGTTTCTTGACGAGGCCGCGGGCTCGCAGGTCGTCCGGCGTCACCGTGGCGCCGGCGTCGAAGTCGTTGAGACGACCGACGTTGACGAGGGCGAAATACTCCTTGTTGCGGTTCTTGAAGCCCTTGAGCTTCGGAAGCCTGCGCTGGAGCGGCATCTGGCCACCCTCGAAACCGGGACGCACTTTGCCGCGTGCCTTCTGACCCTTCGTGCCGCGGCCGGCGGTCTTGCCGCGCCGTCCGCCCTCCCCGCGCCCGACGCGGATCTTCCGTTGCTTCGAGCCCTCGGCCGGCTTGAGGTGATGCAGCTTCATCCCTGCTCCTCGACGTCCAGGAGGTGCCGGGCGCGGAAGACCATCCCCCGCACATCTGGCGTGTCAGGGCGTTCCACCGACTGGCGGATCTTCCGGAGTCCCAGGCTCTCGACGGTGGCCCGCACCTTCGGCTTCTCGCCGATGGTGCTGCGGACGAGGGTGATCTTCAAGGTGCTCATCAGTCGCGCACCTCGGTCTTCATGAGCTCGGCCGAGCGGTACGCGGCGAGCAGCGCCGGCGGCACGACCTCCTCGGGACGCTTCCCGCGGAGTCGGGCGACCTCGTCGGGGCGCTGCTGGGACTCCAGCGCGACCATCGTCGCCTTGGCGACGTTGATCTGGTTCGGCGAGCCGAGCGACTTCGCAAGGACGTCGCGGATGCCGGCCGCTTCGATGATCTGGCGCACCGCGCCGCCGGCGATGACGCCGGTGCCTGGCGCGGCCGGCTTGAGCAGCACCCTTGACGCCCCGTGCTCGCCGACGATCTTGTGGATGATCGTCGTGCCCGCCATCGGGACGTCGACCATCGCCTTGCGGGCGATCTCCATGCCCTTCTGGATCGCGGTCGGGACCTCCTTGGCCTTGCCGTACCCGATCCCGACTCGCCCCTTGCCGTTACCGACGGTGACGAGCGCGGTGAACGAGAAGCGGCGACCACCCTTGACGACCTTGGCGACGCGGTTGATCGCGATCACGCGCTCGTCGAACTCCGGGGTGTCCCGATTCCTGTCACTTCGGCTTCGGTTCAAGGTCGTCTCCTGTGTCTCGTCTCTTCGGGCCGGCTCAGAACGCGAGCCCTGCCTCGCGGGCCGCGTCTGCGAGCGCCTTCACCCGACCGTGATAGGGGTAGCCGCCCCGGTCGAAGACGACGGTCTCGACCCCGGCCGCCCTCGCCCGCTCCGCGACGAGGGAGCCGACGGCGGCCGCCGAGGCCACGGTGAGCGTGTCGCGGCGCAATGACGGCTCCAGGCTGGAGGCAGCTGCCAGCGTGGCGCCGGCGTCGTCGTCGATGACCTGGGCATAGATGTACTTGTTGCTGCGGAATACGGCGAGGCGGGGGCGCGTGGCCGTCCCCCTGACCTGTCGGCGCACCCGGTGATGGCGCCGCTTTCGTGCGTCCGTGCGAGATCCACGCATCTCAGATCCCCGCCTTTCCGGCCTTGCGCCGCACGTACTCGTTCAGGTACCTGATCCCCTTGCCCTTGTAGGGCTCCGGGGGCTTGACTCTTCGGATGTCGGCGGCGACCTGCCCCACCTGCTGTTTGTCGATCCCGGTCACGATGATGCGTGTCGGCTCCGGCACCTCGAACGTGATGCCCTCCGGCGCGTCGATGTGCACCGGGTGAGAGAAGCCCACCTGCAGGGTGAGCCTGGTTCCCTGGAGGCTCGCCCGGTAGCCGACGCCGACCATCTGCAGCTCCTTGCGGTAGCCCTCGGACACGCCGACGACCATGTTGTTGACGAGCGAGCGGCTGAGGCCGTGGAGCGACCTCGTCTCCCGCTCCTCGTCCGTTCGCGTCACGGTGACGACACCGTCGTCGACCGAGAACGCGATGCGCTCGTCGAGCTCCGCCGCCAGGGTCCCCTTCGGGCCCTTCACCGTGACGACGGTTCCCGCGACGTCGATCTCGACGCCTCCGGGAAGCTCGATCGGGTTGTAGCCGACGCGGCTCATCTCACCACACCTCACAGAGGACTTCGCCGCCGACGTTGCGCCGTCTCGCCTCACGGTCGGTCAACAGACCCTGCGAAGTCGACACGATGGCGACGCCGATGCCGCCGTTGACGCGTGGGATCCCGGCCGCCCTCCGGTACACGCGGTTGCCCGGCTTGGAAACGCGCTTGAGGCCCTTGAGAACCCGGGTGCGGTCGTCCATATAGCGGAGACGGAGCGTGAGCTTCCTCCCGACCCGGGCGTCGTCGACCTTGTAGCTGTCGACGAAGCCCTCGGTGGCGAGGATCTTCGCGATCTCCTCCTTGAGCTTGGACGCGGGCACCGAGACCTCCGGGTGCAGCGCCAGGTTGGCGTTGCGGATCCGGGTCAGCATGTCTGCGATGGGATCGGTGTACATCGTTACCACGACGCCTTTCTCAACCCGGGCAGCTCACCGCGATGAGCGAGCTCGCGAACGCAGATCCGGCACATCCCGAACTTGCGGAGGTGTGCTCGCGGCCGGCCGCAACGTCCGCACCGGCGGCGCACCCGGGTGGCGCTGGCGTCACGGGCGCGCCTGGAGATCTCCTGGTACGCCTCCCGCTTGTCCTCGAACGGGGCGGACGCATCGTTCACGATGTCCCTCAGCTCGGCCCGCCGCGCCGCGTACCGCTCCACCAGTACCTGCCGGCGCTTGTTCTTGGCGACCTTCGACTTCTTCGCCATCGCTCACCTGCCCTCGGTGCGGAATGGAAACCCGAACGCCTGGAGTAGGGCCTGGCCCTGGGCATCCGTCTCCGCCGTCGTCACGAACGTGATGTCCATTCCCCGGATCTTGACAACCTTGTCGTAGTCGATCTCCGGGAAGATCAGCTGCTCGGTCACTCCGAACGTGTAGTTGCCCCGGCCGTCGAAGCCCCTCGGGCTGAGGCCGCGGAAGTCGCGGATGCGGGGAATGGCGAGCGTCACGAGCCGGTCGAAGAACTCCCACATGCGCCGTCCCCGCAGCGTCACCGAAGCCCCGATCGGCATACCCTCGCGGAGCTTGAAGTTCGCGATCGACTTGCGGGCGCGGTTGACCTTCGGCTGCTGGCCGGTGATCACCCGCAGGTCCTCGACGGCGGCGTCGATGAGCTTGCCGTCCTCGGTGTAGTCGCCGACACCCATGTTGACGACGATCTTGACGAGGCGGGGAACCTGCATGGCGTTGTCGAGTCCGAGCGACGACCGCAGCGCGTCACGCACCTCGGCGTCGTATCTCTCCTTGAGTCGCGCCGTCATCACAGATCGCTCCCGCACTTGCGACACACCCGGTACTTGCGACCCTCGTCGTCGTGTCTGGCGCCGATCTTCGTGGGTCCACAGTCCGGACAGACGATCTGCACATTGGAGGCGTCGATCGGCATGTCCTTGTCGATGATGCCGCCCTGCATCGTCTGGCCGGTCGGCCGCTGGTGACGCTTCGCCGTCGCCACGCCCTCGACGATGACCTTGTTCTTCGACGTGATGATGCGGGCGATCTTGGACTCGGTGCCCTTGTCCTTGCCGGCAACGACCATCACCGTGTCCCCCACCTTGAGCTTCATCACAACACCTCCGGGGCGAGAGAGACGATGCGCATGAACCGCTTGTCGCGAAGCTCGCGGCCGACCGGGCCGAAGATCCTCGTGCCCCGCGGCTGCGCGGCCTCGTTGATGAGGACGCAGGCGTTGTCGTCGAAGCGGATGTACGTGCCGTCCTGGCGACGGTTCTCCTTGCGGGTCCGCACGACGACGGCCTTGACGACCTCGCCCTTCTTCACGGCCCCTCCGGGCACGGCATCCTTGACCGTGCCGACGATGACGTCACCGAGGCTCGCGTAGCGTCGGCCCGATCCGCCGAGCACGCGGATGCACAGCAGCTCCCGGGCACCGGTGTTGTCCGCCACCTTGAGCCTCGTCTCCTGCTGGATCATCTCGCCCTCTCCACGATGTCGCTGACGCGCCACCGCTTCGTCTTCGACAGCGGCCGCGTCTCGACGATGCGCACCGTGTCCCCGACGTTGGCGTCGTTCGCCTCGTCGTGGGCGTGAAACCTCGTCCGCACCGGGACGGTCTTGCCGTACTTCGGGTGGCGCTTCGTGTCGGCGACCTCGACGGTGACCGTCTTGTCACGAGCATCGGACACGACGATGCCGACCCGCGTCTTGCGGCGTGCTCGATCAGTCACTCTTCCTCCTGCGCCTGGCGCCGGTAGAACTCGGCGATCTCCTGCTCCCGCATCACGGTCTTGACACGGGCGATGTCCTTCTTCACCTCACGAATGCGCGAGGTGTTGTCGAGTTGGTTCGTCGCGAGCTGGAACCGGAGGTTGAAGAGCTCCTCCTTGGACTCGGCGAGAGCCTCCTCGAGCTCGGCGTACGTCATGGTGCGAAGCTCGAGCGCGTTCATCTCTCCTCCCGCGTCACGAACTTGGTCTTCACCGGCAGCTTGTGACCGGCGAGGCGCATCGCCTCACGCGCCAACGCCTCGTCGACGCCGGCCATCTCGAACATGACCCTGCCCGGCTTGACGACGGCCACCCAGTACTCGGGGTTCCCCTTCCCCGAGCCCATCCGGGTCTCGGCGGGCTTCTCGGTGATCGGCTTGTCGGGGAAGATGTTGATCCACACCTTGCCGCCGCGCTTGATGGCTCTCGTCATCGCGATTCGCGCCGCTTCGATCTGACGCGCGGTCACCCAGCCGACCTCCTGTGCCTGGAGTCCGAACTCACCGAACGACACGCGCGTCCCGCCCTTGGCGTTGCCGCGCATCCGTCCCTTCTGCATCTTGCGGTACTTGGTCCGCTTCGGCATCAGCATCAGGAACCGGCCTTCTCGGCGTCGTCGTCGGTGGCGGCGTCGTCGGTGGCGTCGTCCTCGGAGCCGGCGTCCTCGGAGCCGGCGTCCTCGGTGGCGGCGTCCTCGGAGCCGGCGTCCTCGGAGGCGGCGTCCTCGGCGGTCTCCGACACCGCTGCGGCGTCTTCCGGCGGCGCCTCCGCCGCGGCCGAATCCGACGTCGCCGACTCCTCGAGCGGTTCCGGCACGAAATCGGGTACCCGGTCGTCGTCCGCCTCGTCCGCGACGGTGTCGGCGGCGGAAGCCTCGCCCTTGGCCGCGGCCGCGGCCTCGGCACGCTCGGCCTGTTCGGCGCGCTCCGCCTCGAGCGTCTCCTCGGCGGCTTTGCGCTCCTCCTCGAACTCGTCGAGTGCCTCCTCGGGGCTCACACGGCGACCCCCACCGGCCTCGATGAGCCTGCGGCCGCCACCCTCCTTCCGCTTGCCGCCGCCCGCCTCGACGATGCGCTTGCCGCCGCCCGCCTCGATGAGGCGCTTGCCGCCGGCCTCCCGGGTCTCGGCACGCGACTTGGCAGAGCGCCGCCGCTGCGCCGGGCCCCCCGCGGCGAGACGAGCCTCGGCCGCGATCTTCTCTCGCGACGAGTACAGCGAAGGCAGGACGTCACCTTTGTACACCCACACCTTGACGCCGATGGCGCCCACGGTCGTCCGCGCCGTCGCCTGACCGAAGTCGATGTCGGCCCGAAGCGTGTGGAGCGGCACTCGACCCTCGAGGTACCACTCGCGCCGACCCATGTCGGAGCCTCCGAGCCTGCCGGTCGCCTGGACGCGAACGCCCTCGGCCCCGGCTTTCAGGGCCGTGGAGACGGCGCGCTTCATCGCCCGGCGGAACGAGACCCGCCCCTCGAGCTGGTCGGCGACGCTGCGGGCGAGCAGCGTGGCGTCGAGCTCGGGGTTCTGCACCTCGATGACGTTGAACTTCACGAGCCGGTCGGTGAGCCGCTCGAGACCGCTGCGAAGACGCTCGGCCTCCGAGCCTCCCCGCCCGATGACCACGCCCGGACGTGCAGTGTGGACGTCGACCTGGACCTTCTTGTCGCCGATGCGCTCGATGTCGATTCGGGAGATCGCGCCGCGCCGGAGCTCGCCGACGATGTACCGGCGGATCGCCGAGTCCTCGTTGACCTGTCTGGCGTAGTCCTTCTCCGAGTACCAGCGCGACTTCCAGTCGGTGACGATGCCGAGACGGAGCCCGTAGGGGTGGATCTTCTGTCCCATTACTCCTCGAGCTCCTCTTCGTCGGAGACCACGATGGTGATGTGGCTCGTGCGCTTCCTGATCCGGGTGGCGCGGCCCCGGGCCCGCGGCCGGTATCGCTTCAGGGTCGGACCCTCGTCGGCGTAGGCCTGGGCGATGACGAGCTCGTCGGCGTCGAGCGCGAAGTTGTGCTCCGCGTTGGCGACTGCCGAGTTCAGCACCTTCCGGATCGGATGGGCGGCTCTGCGGTTCGTGAACTCGAGGACCACCAGGGCATCGTCGATGGGAAGACCCCGGACGAGGTCGAGCACCCTCCGCACCTTGTACGGGGACTGCCTGATGTAGCGGGCGGTGGCGTGGGCCTTCATCGCTTCCTCGCGGACTTCTCGCCGGCGTGGCCCCGGAACGTCCGGGTGGCGGCGAACTCACCGAGCTTGTGACCGACCATCGACTCGCTGATGTACACGGGGACGTGCTTGCGCCCGTCGTGGACAGCGATGGTGTGACCGACCATCTCGGGAACGATCGTCGAGCGCCGGCTCCACGTCCGGATGACCCTCTTGTCGCCGCGCTCGTTGGCAGCCTCGACCTTGCGGAGAAGGTGCTCGTCGACGAACGGCCCCTTCTTCAGGCTCCTCGCCATCACCGCCTCCCCTTCTTGGCGCGACGTCGCACGATGTACTTGTCGCTCGCCTTGTCCTTCTTCCTGGTCCGTCCCTCGGGCTTGCCCCACGGGCTCACCGGGTGCCGGCCCCCCGAGCTGCGGCCTTCGCCGCCGCCGAGGGGATGATCGACCGGGTTCATGGCGACACCGCGGGTCTGAGGGCGCTTGCCCTTCCAGCGGTTGCGCCCCGCCTTGCCGATCTTCACGAGCTCGGCGTCCGGATTGCCGACCTGGCCGACCGTCGCCCGGCAGTCGAGCGGCACCCGCCGCATCTCGCCGGACGGCAGCCGGAGAAGGGCCAGCTTGCCCTCCTTCGACATGAGCTGGATGGCGGTGCCCGCGGCGCGGCCCATCTTGGCGCCGCCGCCGGGGCGGAGCTCCACGTTGTGGACGATGGCGCCGGTCGGGATGTTCCGCAGCGGCAATGCGTTACCGGGGCGGATGTCGGCCCCGGAGCCCGACTCGAGCATGTCGCCGACGGCGATCCCGAGCGGGGCGATGATGTACCGCTTCTCCCCGTCCACGTAGTGGAGCAGGGCGATGCGGGCGTTGCGGTTGGGGTCGTACTCGATGGCCGCGACCTTTGCCGGGACGCCATCCTTCGTCCGGCGGAAGTCGATGACGCGGTAGCGCCGCTTGTGGCCGCCGCCGCGATGGCGCGATGTGATCCGGCCGTGCGTGTTGCGCCCCGACGAGCGCTTCTTCTTGGCGAGGAGCGACTTCTCCGGCGTCGAGCGGGTCACCGTCTCGAAGTCGGAGACGGTCTGGAACCGTCGGCCCGGCGATGTCGGCTTGAGCTTCTTCACACCCATGGTCAGACCTCGAAGATGTCGATCGAGTCGCCGATGGCGAGCGTGACGAGGGCGCGCTTGGCGTCCTTGCGCCGGCCGACCGTGTACCCGGTGCGCTTCAGCTTGCCCTTGCGGTTCATGGTGTTCACGTTGACGACGCGGACGCCGAAGATCGCCTGCACCGCCTGCTTGATCTCGGTCTTGTTCGTGCGCTTGTCGACGACGAACGTGTACGTGTTGTGATCCTGGATGAGGTCGTACGACTTCTCGGACACCACCGGCTCGAGAACGACGTCGCGCGGGTTCTTCGCGCTCATTGACCCTCACCTCCTGGGGAGTCCGGCTCGTCTCCGGGCCGGGCGGCCTGGGCGGCGTGCTCCTCGGTTCCACGCGGGACGCCCTGGCCGAGCTCGAGCGTGCCCAGGCTCATGATGATCGTCTCCGCCCACAGCACGTCGTACGTGTTCGCCTGCCCGAGGTTGGAGGCGATGACGCCCTCGATGTTGCGAAACGACTTGATGGCGGTGCGCTCGTGATCCTCGGCGATGAGCAGCACCTTGCCGGTGACTCCCATCGCGTCGAGCATGGCGATGGCCCGCTTCGTCTTCGGCGTGTCCCAGGTGTCGAATGTGTCCACGACCTTGATCTGGCCTGCGGCGGCGCGCACGGAGAGTGCGCTTCGCAACGCGAGCCGCCGCATCTTCTTCGGGGTGCGCTGGGAGTAATCGCGCGGCTTGGGTCCGTGGGCGACGCCGCCGCCGGCCCACTGCGGTGAGCGGATCGAGCCGTGTCGGGCCCGACCGAGACCCTTCTGTCGCCACGGCTTGCGACCGCCGCCGCGGACTTCGGCGCGGGTCTTCGTGGAGTGTGTCCCGGCCCTCGCCGCGGCGAGCTGGGCGGTGACGACCTGATGCATGACGTCGGTGTTCGGTTCGATGCCGAAGATGTCCGGCCTGAGCTCGACCTCGCCGCGGCGGGCGCCGTCGGCGTCGTAGAGCTCGGCGGTGAGGGTGTCAGCCACTCTTCACCGCCCCTCTGATGACGAGCACGGAGCCTTTCGGTCCGGGAACGGCGCCCCGGATCATGAGGAGGTCCCGATCACCGTCGACCTGAACGACGTCGAGGTTCATGACCGTGGTTCGATCGCCTCCCATGCGCCCGGGGAGGCGCTTGCCCTTGAAGACCCGGGCGGGAGTGGCGCAGGCGCCGATGGCGCCGGGTGCCCGGTGGATCTTGTGGGCGCCGTGGCTGGCGCCCTGCCCGCTGAACCCGTGGCGCTTCATGACCCCGGCAAATCCCTTGCCCTTCGAGATGCCGCTGACGTCTGCCTTCTGCCCGGGCTCGAAGATGTCCGCGACCGAGATCTGTTGGCCGAGCTCGTACTCGTCGGGGTCATCGACGTGGACCTCGACGAGATGCTTGGCGGGAGGCACCCCGGCCCGGGCGAAGTGGCCCGCGGAGGGACGGGTGATCTGCTTGGCGGGGAGCTCCTTGAACGCGATCTGGATCGCGCCGTAGCCGTCCGTCTCCGGCCGCTTGATCTGAGTGACGTGCACCGGGCCGGCTTTGATGACGGTGACGGGGACGACGCGCGAGTCGTCGTCGAACACCTGGGTCATCCCCAGCTTCTCCCCAAGGATCGCCTTCACGTCTTGATCTCCACTTCCACCCCGGCCGGCAGGTCGAGGCGCATGAGGGAGTCGACGGTCTTCGGCGTCGGCTCGAGGATGTCGATGAGTCGCTTGTGAATCCGCATCTCGAAGTGCTCTCGCGACGTCTTATCGACGTGGGGCCCCCTGATGACGCAGTAGCGATGGACCCGCGTCGGCAGCGGCACCGGACCCTTGATCTTCGCCTGGGTGCGGATCACCGTCTCCGCGATCTTGCGAGCGGACTCGTCGACGACGCTGTGGTCGTACGCCTTCAAGCGGATGCGGATCCTATGGCCCTCTGCCACGGTGCCTTCTTCCTGTCCTGTTCGGCCCGCGGTACGGAGGGAGCGCGGCAGGCGGTCGGGGCCCGTGGCGTCACGGGCTTCGAGCGACCACCTGGCGAGTGGTACCACCGGTACATCGCGGGTTTGGTCTCCGATGGTCGCGCCCAGTCTGCGGCCACCGGTTTCCCTGGGATGGCGCGCCGGCGGGTCGCCGACGCGGAGCGGGATGGTAGGTCGGGGACCTGGGGTGCGCAAACCCACGCCCACCGGGATGCCCGTTCTCAGACGCAGATGCCTTCGCTGAGGCCGCGCCCGCACAGGAGGGTGCTCTCGACCCGCGTCAGCCGGAACGCCTCGCCCCCCTCGTCGACCTCGGCGAGGACACGGATCCGAAAACCGAGAACCGAGTCGTCGCCGAGCCCGATCACGTCGTACATCACCTCACCGGTGTCGCCGCCGGACGGCGCCGCCGTCATGACGATCTCCGAAGCCGGGTCCGTGGAGGCGAACGTCTCGGCGACGATCCGGCCCACGTCGACCATCGTCTCCGCGATGGGGCCCGTGCCGAGGGTAGCGACGGTTTCGCCGGTCGAGTCGAACGTGTCCCCGATGTAGGCGAGAAAGGAGATGCTCGCCCACCCGGTGACGCCGTCGACGGTGACCTCGTACCAGAAGGACCTCGGCAGCTGCCTGGCCCGGCCGGTCGCGACAACGTCGTCGGCGAGCGGGGCGAGGGTGGCGACAACGGGCTGATCGGTTCCCGGGCCCGCCCTCACGTTGAGGACGTCGTCGTGGGCGACGCCGACGACGCCGAACACGTCACCTTCCTGGGCGAAGAGCACGATCGGGTCTCCGGCGAGCGCCGTCGTCGGAGGCGCCGTCGTCGGGGGCGCCGTCGTCGGGGGCGCCGTCGTCGGGGGCGCCGTCGTCGGAGGCGCCGTCGTCGGAGGCGCCGTCGTCGGAGGCGCCGTCGTCGGAGCCGTCGCCGTCGTCGCCGGTGCGTCGGTCCCGCCGCCGCATGCTGTTGCGAGGACGACGAAGGCGACAGCGGTGGCGTAGGCCCGCATAGAGCTCATGAGGTCCGCCTCTCGGTGTGGTCCGATGTCCTCTACAACGTACGCCCCGCGCCGATGGTTGCCGCGGAATGATGCCGGACGCGGCAGCGGGCGGGCGTATGCCCACCCGCCTCGGTCCCCGCCGTTGTCGCCGCTAGTTGAGGATGGTGGTGACGCGGCCGGCGCCGACGGTGCGGCCGCCTTCGCGGATGGCGAAGCGGAGGCCTTCGTCCATGGCGATGGGGGCGATCA
>CAMYMC010000037.1 GCA_947259365.1 uncultured Acidimicrobiaceae bacterium
TCGCGGAGGCGGACGGGAATCGAACCCGCCAGGGCACTTTCGCACCCTCAACGGTTTTGAAGACCGCGGGACCCACCAGGCATCCTGACGCCTCCAACCGGCAGGCTACTGCTGCTGCAGGTCGAGGTTGCTCTCGACCGGTCCCAAGCTGCTCGTGCGTCCGATAGTCCCGCGACGTGGACTACATTGCTCGATGCTCATTCGTCAAGGAGCGACATGGCTGACACGCAACTCATGGTGTGGATCGACCAGGACCTCTGCACGGGGGACGGCATCTGCGAGGAGATCTGCCCCGACGTGTTCCTGGGGCGCGACGACGGTTTGTGGGTGGTGAAAGAGGAGGCGTCGCACTTCGGGGAAACGATCATCTTCGACGGCGCCGATGGCGCCGGGCACGGTCCCGAAGGCTCCCGCGGCGTTGCCCGGGTTCCCGACAGCCTGATCGAAGCCGTCGTGGAGTCCGCCGAGGAGTGTCCCGGCGAGTGCATCATGATCGAGCCCTACTCCGCGGAGATCGTGGCGGCGCGCGGCGTCTGAGGGCGCGTCCTCACCCGGTGATGTATCGCTCGAGGTCGCCGATGAGCGACTTCTGGACCTCGATGACCGTCTTGACGACGTCCCCGATCGAGATGACACCGACCACCTTGTCCCCTTCGAGCACGGGGAGATGGCGGAAGTGCCCTTCCGTCATCAACGCCATGCACTCGTCGACGGAGGACTCCTCGGTCACCGTCTCGACCTCCGGCGTCATGATGTCGGCCACCGGCGTCTCCCGGGAGGCGCGGTCGAGGAGGATGATCTTGCGGGCGTAATCACGCTCCGAGATGATCCCGACGAGACGCTGTTTCTCGCACACGAGGACGGCTCCGACGTTGTGCTCCGCCATCACACTCAACGCGTCGTACACCGTGGCGTCGGGCGCGACGTCGTAGATGCTCCTGCCCTTCGCGTCGAGCAGCGACTTGACCGTTCTCGTCACTCCGCCCTCCATCTCTGTGGCCCCCAACGTAGCGAACCCAGCTGGGATGCGCGTGCGCGGGCGCCGTGCCGACCCCGCCCGGGTGCGCACGATTTCGGACGCGGCGCAGGGCACCGCCCCGGGCCGGCGGGCCGTGCGCTGCGAAACCGGGCCGAGCACCACGGTCTCCGGCGTCGCACATTTCCCACATTCATCCGACATGGCCCCGCGAGGGCGGATACACTCCCGCCCTGTGCCCGACGGCGGACGCCGTCCGTGTACCGACGTGGCCCGTGGGTCTCAACCCGCAGGCCGATTGAAGAGGCCGACAAGGGAGGCGTTCTTGAGAACGAGAAAGAGAAGAGCAGGCGCCCTGACCGCGGTGGTGCTGAGCTTCATGCTCGTCGCCGCCGCATGCGGAGACGACGCCGCCGAGCCGGAGTTCGGTGATCTCGGAGGCGTCGTGGTTCCGCCTCAAGGGGCGGTCCGCATCGCAGCCTTGCAGGCGATCAGCGGCGCGGTGGCGAACCTGGGTGCCGACCAGGTGAGAGCGATCCAGATCGCGATCGACGATTTCGGGCCCATCGAGGGGCACCAGGTGTTCCTGTCCATCGAGGACGATCTGTGTCTGTCCGCCGGCGGCAACACCGGTGCAAGCCGGATCATCGCCGACACGCAGATCATCGGCGTGGTTGGCACGAGCTGCTCCGGAGCGGGCGTCCCCGCCTCAGAGTTGATCAGCCAGGCGGGCCGAGTGATGATCTCGGGCTCGAATACGTCGCCGAGCCTCACCTCCACCGGCAATCTCGAGGGAAACCCCGTGAGAGCCGACAACTGGAGCGAGGGGTATTTCCGGACCGCTCACAACGATGAGTACCAGGGCGATGGAGCCGGCCAGTTCTTGGCTGACTTCCTCGGTGTCGCGTCTGCGGCGTTCATTCACGATGGCGACCCGTACACCGAGGGTCTCGTGAACCAGGCGCGGACGGCCTTCGAATCGCGAGGTGGTACGACGGCGTTCTTCGGTGCCGTGGGCAAGGACGACACAGACATGCGGCCGATCCTGACGGAGGTCGCCGCAGCCGGTCCAGAAGTGTTGTTCTTCCCGATCTTCCAGCCTGCCGGTGACTTCATCGCCAAGCAGGCCCCGGAGATCGCAGGGTTCGAGAACATCCAGCTGATGGGCGCAGACGGGCTCCTGTCACAGACGTTCCTCAGCCTGCCGGAGACGGAGGGCATGTACTTCTCCGGGCCGGCCGGACGGTCGTCACCGGAGTACGACGCCATGGTCGCCAAGTACCAGGAGCTCTACAACGAGCCGCCCGTTCAGGCGTTCCACGCCCACGCCTACGACGCAGCCACGTTGCTCATGACGAAGATCGCCGAGGTTGCCGAGGCGCAGGACGATGGGACACTCCACGTCGACCTGAGAGCTCTGCGCGATGCGCTGTACGCAACGTCTGGGTTCCAGGGCCTCACCGGGACCATCACGTGCAACGAGTTCGGAGACTGTGCCGAGCCGCGCATCTCCGTGTACCAGAACCTCGACCCCTCCGCCGGCATCGGAGGCACCGTCGGTAACGTGGTCTGGCCGTAGGTCGGACCGACATACTGCCCTGCCACCGGCGCCGCTGCTGCGGCGCCGGTGGCGCGTAGGGCCCGAGAGGCGGCGCAACTGCGGGACAGCAGAACGGGAAAGTTGCTATGTTCCACACGCCCATGAGACAGATCCGACGACGTACGGGCTGACACCCGATGGCCCAGGCGACAACAACCGCGCGACGCAGAACGAGACGGCTGAACCCGATCGATGCGTTCCTCTGGCTGATCCGCATCGTGGCGGTCGTGGTCATCCTGGTGGGCCTCACGAACTCGCTCACCAGCGGGCGCCTGTCGGCGCAACAGTGGCGCGACCTCATGGTGTTCGGCGTGTCCCAGGGCTCGGTCTACGCGCTCATCGCCCTCGGCTACACGCTCGTCTACGGCGTCCTCAAGTTCATCAACTTCGCCCACGGCGAGGTGTTCATGAGCTCGACGATGATCGGGTTCTTCGCCGCGGATGCGCTCGCGCGCTCCGGGATGTGGAACGACCAGCCCATCGTCTCCCTGTTCATCGTCCTCATCGTCTGCATGCTCACGTCGACCCTCGTGGCGATCACCCTCGAACGGGTCGCCTACCGGCCCCTCCGCGGGTCGCCGCGTCTCGTCCCGCTCATCACGTCGATCGGAGCCTCGTTCTTCCTCCAGTACACGTTCGCCGGTCTCTTCGGAGTGGGAACGAGGTCCTGGCCGCAGGTCGAGATCCTCCAGGGCTCTTGGCAGTTCCTCGGGTTCCGCATCGTGCGGACCCAGGCGGTCGTCATCCTGGCCGCGCTGGCGATGATGGCCCTGCTCTACGTCTTCGTGGAGAGGACCCGCACCGGAAGGGCGATGCGCGCCGTCGCCGAGGATCAGGAGACGGCTGCGCTCATGGGCATCGACGTGAACCGCACCATCGTCGTCGTCTTCGGGGTCGGTGGGGCGATGGCCGGCGTCGCCGGGTTCCTCTGGGGTCTCGCCTTCCAGACGGTGTTCTTCTTCACCGGCTTCCTCCCCGGCATCAAGGCGTTCACCGCAGCCGTGCTCGGCGGCATCGGCAACATCGCCGGCGCCATGGTCGGCGGCATCTCGTTGGGAATCTTCGAGCAAGTCGGGCCCAGCGCGGTCCTCGCCGGGCTCGGCGTCGAAGGGTTCAACCAGCTCAAGGATGTCGTTGCCTTCACCGCGCTCGTCCTCGTTCTCATCTTCCGCCCGTCGGGCATCCTCGGCGAGCGGCTCTCAGAGGAAAGGGCCTGAGCCATGAGCCTGACGGCGGCCGAGACGACTGAGCTGCTGCCGGCCCGGGAAGTCCAGCTCGACCGGGCGGTCCGCGTCGGGCTGATCGGCGGGCTCACCGCGATGTTCATCGTCACGTCGGGGATGCTCGAGACGTTCGACCTGCGCATGATCGTCGACCCCATCCTGTCCCTCGGCTACGTGACCCTGATGGCGGCCCCGTTCGCCGTCGGCTACGTCGCCGGCAAGGCCCCACCGGTTCTCGAGGGCTACGCCGCGCCGTCTGTTGGGGCGCGCAACGTCCAAGCCGGGGCGATCGCCGGGGCGCTGACGGGAGCGATCTACGCGCTCTACGCCCTCATCATCCACGTCCTCGACTTCTCCTCCGTCTTCATCAAGCTGACGGAGCAGACGAAGAAGATCGTGACGCTCGACATGGGCGCGGGCGGGGTCCTCATCCTCGCCCTCGTCATGGCGGTGTCCGGAGCCGTGGGAGGCGCCGTCCACCTCCTGGAGCGCAGGTGGAAGCGGGCCGTGCTCTACTCGGCGTTCTGGGTCGTCATGTTCGGCCTCCTCGAGGTGCTCGTCAGCCAGATCGCCTTCGTGAGGCGAATCTCAGCCGTCAAAGAGCTGCTCTACGGCACAGACGCCGGCCTCACGCTCATCGGCGCAGTGATCATCGGCGGGCTCGTCTTCGCCGCCTACTACTACCTGGACGGCCGGGTGCGGGCAGCCACCCGGCGCGCGATGGCGCTCGAGGGACAGCAGCGGCGCCGCTTCATCCTCATCTCGCTGGGGGTCGCCATCGTGTTCCTCGCGGTGCTCCCCCAGATCCTCGGGCCGTTCCTCAGCGAGGTGCTCGACCTTGCCGGGGTGTTCCTCCTCATGGCGCTGGGGCTCAACATCGTCGTCGGCTTCGCCGGGCTGCTCGACCTGGGCTACGTCGCCTTCTTTGCTGTGGGGGCGTATACCACGGCGATCCTCACCTCCCCGGTCTCGCCCAAGTGGAGTCCGGAGCTGAGCTTCTGGACGGCCATTCCCTTCATCATCCTCGCCGCCGCCGCGGCCGGCGTCATGGTGGGGACGCCGGTCCTCCGGCTGCGTGGCGACTACCTCGCCATCGTCACCCTCGGGTTCGGGGAGATTGCCCGAATCCTGTTCCTCTCCGACGCGCTCAAGCCGTACTTCGGAGGCGCTCAGGGCATGCTCCTCATCCCGGACATCGACATCGGGCCCTTCACGATCGACGACTCGATATCGTTCTTCTACCCGATCTACGCGTTCGTGATCCTCTTCGCCTACCTCTCGTACGCCTTACAGGATTCGCGCGTGGGTCGCGCCTGGATGGCGATGCGTGAGGACGAGTCGGTGGCGGAGGCGATGGGGGTGAACATCGTCGCCGCCAAGCTCTGGGCGTTCGTCATCGGGGCGATCTTCGCCGCCATCGGAGGCGCCCTCTTCGCCCACAAGATCGGGTCGGTCTTCCCTGAGAGCTTTGCCATCCTCGTATCGATCACCGTGCTCGTGCTCATCATCGTCGGGGGCATGGGGTCGGTTCCGGGGGTGACCGTCGGGGCGCTTGCGCTCGTCGCCCTCCCCGAGCTGCTCCGTGAGTTCGCCGAGTTCAAGTTCCTCTTCTACGGCACGCTGTTGATCTTCATGATGCTGAACCGGCCCGAGGGCTTCATCCCGTCCCGGAGGAGAGCCCGCGAGCTGCACCTCGACGAGGTCGAACAGGATGCGTGGCTCGCCCAGGCGGCCGAGCAGGACCCGGCTCCGGCCGAGTGAGGTAGACGTGGCACTGCTCGAGATCTCCAGCCTTTCGAAAGCCTTCGGCGGGCTGCACGCGATCGACAAGCTCGACCTCCACGTCGACAGGGGCGAGATCGTCAGCGTCATCGGCCCCAACGGGGCGGGCAAGACGACGTTCTTCAACGTCATCACGGGCATGATCACCCCAGACGAGGGCGAGATCATCTTCGACGGAGCCGACCTCGCCGGGCTCCGTCCCAACCAGATCCTGGCCCTCGGCATGGCACGGACGTTCCAGAACGTCAGGCTCTTCCCCAACATGACCGTCCGTGAGAACGTGATGGTGGGCAGGCACACGAGGACGAAGGCGGGCGTGTTCGGCGCCATCCTCCGCACCCCGGCGTTCCGCGCCGAGGAGGAGGAGACCAAGAGGAAAGCAGAAGAGACGTTGTCGTTCTTCGGAACCCGGCTCGTCGGATACCGGTTCGACCAGCCCGCCCTCAACCTCTCGTACGCCAATCGACGCCGGCTGGAGATCGCGAGGGCGATGGGCTCGGATCCACAGCTGCTCCTGCTCGACGAGCCCACGGCCGGCATGAACCCGCGCGAGACTCTCGAGATCACCGGGCTCATCGGGAAGCTCCGCGACGAGAAGGGCTTCACGGTCGTCCTCATCGAGCACGACATGCGGGTCGTCAAGGGCGTCTCGGACCGGGTCATCGTCCTCGACCACGGCTCCAAGATCGCCGAGGGCCCCTACGACGAGGTCGCCCAGAACCCCGACGTCATCGAGGCGTACCTCGGCCGGCCGGCGACGGGCACCGCATGAGCACGACCGACGCAACACCGGTGCTCGAGCTGCGGAGTGTCAGCACGCACTACGGCCCCATCCAGGTGCTTCGTGACGTCGACGTCGCGATCTACCCGGGCGAGATCGTGTGCCTCCTCGGCGGCAATGCCAGCGGGAAGACGACGACGCTGAAGACCATCCTCGGCTACGTGAAGCCGAGCAGCGGCAGCGTGCACCTCGAGGGCCAGCGGATCAGCGGCCTGCCGACAACCGAGGTCGTCGAACGAGGCATCTCGATGGTCCCCGAGAACCGGCGGCTCTTCAAGCGGATGACGGTGCGGGAGAACCTCGAGATCGGCGCCTACCTGCGCAGCGACAGGGACGCCGTCGAGGACGACTACGAGCGCGTCTTCGAGCTGTTCCCCAGAGTCAAGGAGCGGCTCCATCAGCGGGCGGGCACCCTCTCCGGCGGGGAGCAGCAGATGGTCGCAGTGGGACGGGCCCTCATGGCGCGGCCGTCGGTGCTGCTCATGGACGAGCCGTCGATGGGCCTCGCCCCGGTCCTCGTCCAGCAGAACTTCGACATCATCCAGCAGATCAACCAGGCCGGGACGACGGTGTTCGTCGTGGAGCAGAACGCCAACATGGCGCTGTCGATCGCCGACCGTGGGTACGTCCTCCAGACCGGGCGGATCGTGCTCTCCGACCACTCGGACGCGCTCCTCTCCAATCCCGAGATGCAACGCGCCTACCTCGGCCAGATCGACTGACCTGCCGCCCCGTCCCGGACGGCCCGACCTCCTGGTCGCCCCCGATCGTCCCCGGCCGGTAACGTCGCGCCGCGATGCGGTACCTCGATGCCGGTGACGTGCGGGCGGCGCTGCCGATGGATCTCGCCATCGACGCCATGCGCACGGCGTTCTCCGACGATCGGGAGACCCCGCAGCGGGTGCTCCTCGGTAGCTCCCTGTTCATGCCGGGCCGAGTCGGCGCCCATTCCGGGATCAAGGTCGTCTCGACGGTGCCGGGGAACCCGGCGGGGATCGTCGTCGTCTTCGATGGCGACGGCAGCCCCCTCGGCGCGGTGGACGGGCCGACGCTGACGGCGATTCGCACCGGGGCGGGCTGTGGCCTCGCCACGGATCTGCTCGCCGCACCGGCTGCGGACACGATGGCGATGTTGGGGTCGGGGGCGATGGCCGCGGACCAGATCGCGGCCGTCGCCGCCGTCCGCCCGATCGAGCGGGTTCTCATCTGGAGCCGCTCACTGTCACACGCAGAGGCGCTCGCCGCCAGGACAGCGGGCGGGATCGCGGTCGAGGACGCCGACGGCGCGGTCGGCGATGCCGACATCGTGACGACGGCGACACCGGCCACGAGCCCGCTGTTCGACCCGGACGCGCTCGGACGGGGGACCCACGTCAACGCGATCGGGGCGTTCACCCCGGAGATGTGCGAGCTGCCTGCGGCGACGGTGCGGGCCGCGTTCGTCGTCGTCGACGACATCGACGCCGCCGTCGTCGAGGCGGGCGATCTCATCCAGGCGGGCGTGACACCGGCCGCCACCGTCGCCGACCTCCTCGCCGGGAGGTCACTGGCGCCGGCTCCCGGGGAGACGACCGTCTTCAAGTCGGTCGGGATCTCGAGTCAGGACGTCGCTGCCGCCGTCGCCGCCCTCCGGCGAGCCGAGGAGCTCGGCCTCGGCCTGGTGGTGTGACGACCCGCCGGCGCCGGCTCAGGCGTCTTCCCGCCGATGAGTCTTGGCCACCTCGGCCAGGGCCGCCGGGTCGATGTCGGCGACGTTAGCCACGGCGAGCTTCACGGGGGTGAGGGCGCGGAGCGTCGCGGTGCGCACCCCGGCCTCGATGATGGCCCGTTCGCCCACGATCGATCCTGGACCGACCTCGGCGAGCGTCTCACCCCCGACCTCGACCCCCAGCACGCCGTCGAGCACGAGCATGAGCTCGGTGCCCGCCGAGCCTTGCTCCATCGCCAGGTCTCCCTCCTGCAGCTTGCGGATCGTCGGCTTGGCGCCGCCCCGCATGATGTGGAGCGAGAGCTCCCGCTCCACCGCCGACTCCACCTGTGCCATCAGGGCCGGCGACTCGATGTCGCCCCACGGCGTGTTGTCGCCGAAATGCTCCTTGCTCCAGGTCTTGAAGTCGATCAGACCGGACTTGGCGGCCAGTTGCCCGCCGTGGTCGTAGATCCAGTGACGGGGAAAGGGGCTGGCACCGACGAGCTCGAACTCGGACGATCCGCCCGCATCGATCGTCAACCGGAGTGTCGTCCACGCCGTCGGAGCGGTGATCCGGACCAGCGACCCGCCGCGCACCGTTCGCGGCATGGGAGCTCCCGTGCGCCCGCCGGCGGTCTGGACGAAGGTCGCCGCCCCGCCGGTCACGATCGGCGCGGCCTGGAGGACGGGGAACGCGACGGCAGGGATCGTCACGCCGGCCGGGCCGAGCTTCAGCGTGGTGGAGCCGATGTGGCCGCCGCCCGAGTAACCGGCGCCGGTGATGGTGCCGTGCTCGACCTCCACCCAGGCTCGCAGCTCGTTGGCGAATCGAAACCGGTCCGCGCTCCGAAGCGCATCGAGATCGTCGATGCGGTCCGGGAGCGGGTCGTCATAGCGGGCCACGCCCACGGCGACCGGCAACTTCATGATGCCGGAGAAGGCCTCCGATGGGATCCAAGACACGGACGTGACCGATGACTCGTAGTGCATAGTCGTCCCCTCGTCCGACGCCCTCACCTTGGCTTCGGTCCGGCTCCTCGACAATGGTGCACACCGGACATCGAAGGTGGTGGTGGTTCGACCCGCGGCTGTGGGGCGGCGCAGCGTCGGCGACCGTGGCCGGGTGGAGCTACGCCAGCACGTTCTTGTCGGCGGTGACGAGCGGCTCCCTGTCGATCGAGTAGAACGACATCGGGACGTCGGTGTCGAACGACGCCCGCTCGCCGGTCAGCCACTGCGCCACCATCGACCCGACCATCGGGCTCTCCTTGAAGCCGTGGCCGGAGAACCCGTTGGCGACGACGAACCCCTCGACCGGGGTGGGCCCGATGATCGGGTGGACGTCCTGGCGGTTGATCGTGTACATCCCCGCCATCCCCCGGGGCATGCCCCGGTGTGGCAGGCCAGGGATACGGTGGTGGAGGGCGTGGATCTTGGTGTCGATGAACGCCCGGTCGGCCGCCCGGTTGTACGTGTCCGGGTCGGCTTCCTCGAGTTCGTCCTCTTCGAGGACCGAGCCCATGATGAGCTGCTGGCCGGCGCTCTCGGGCCGGAAGTAGATGCCGGTGGAGGCATCCCCGACGACGGGTATGGGTCGGGGCACCTCGGGAGGGAGATCCCGGTACACGATCTGGACCCTCGTCGGCACCAGCTGCCACGTCAGCTCGAGGCCCGCCATCCGGTTGATCGTGTTGCACCATGGCCCGGCCGCGTTGATGACGGTCCCGGCGTCGATGCGGCTCCCGGTCGAGGTCACCACGCCGCGCACCCGGGCTCCCTCCGTGACGACGTCGGTCACCGCCGTCCTGATGCGGAGGTCGGCCCCGGCGCCGCGAACGGCCTCGGCGAGGTCTTCGAGCGCCGCGGTGGCATCGAAATAGCCGCTGTCGAGCTCGAGGAGGAACGCTTCACCGTCCCGGCACTCGTGCGGCTCCTCGCCGGTGAGATCGAACGGCTCGTAGCAAGGCGACAGCGCCGGGAACCGTTCCCTGAGCTCTGCAGCGTCGATCATCACCGCATCAACGCCCTCGGCGCGCAGCCGCGCCGTGTCGGCCCGAACCTCCTCGTCCGACTGGCCCATCATCCACAGCACGCCGCTGCGGTGGTACTCGGCGCGGGGCGTGACAAGACCGGTGAACTCCGCCCACGCCGCGAAGACCCGGTTGGCGTCGCGGGAAACCCGGATGTTCTCCGGCCGGCTGTACCGCTGGCGGGTGATTGCAGCCGATCCGCCCGTCGACCCCTCCCCGAGACCGGCTCCCTTCTCGAGCACGACGACTCGCAGGTCGGAGCGCCTCGTGATCTGGTGGGCGATCGACAACCCCATGATCCCGGCGCCGATGATGACGATGTCGGCTGTATGTCGCGCCATGACGACTCGAGGCTACCCACGCCGCGGCCGGCATCCACACCGGGTCACGCGCCCTAACCTCGGGATCCATGACGAGCGGACCTCGCGGCAGACAGCGCCGCCGTCTCACCGCAACCGTCACCGACCTCGAGGTGAGACGCCAGCGCGCCTTTCTCGTCGGGCTGGCCCGCGGGGCCGGCGACATCGCCGAAGCCGAGATCAGCCTCGACGAGCTCGCGCTGCTCACCGACACCGCCGGGTCGGAGCCGGTGGGGGCGGCGCTCGTGCGCAAGGGATCGCCCGATCCCGGCCTCTTCATCGGAAGGGGCAAGGCGGTCGAGCTGGCGGAGGAGACGACCGGCCTCGACGTCGACGTCGTCGTCTTCGACAACGAGCTCTCCCCCGCCCAGCAACGGAATCTGCAGCAGCTCTTCGAGTGCGACGTCGTCGACCGCGTGGCGCTGATCCTCGACATCTTCGCCCAGCACGCCACCAGCCGGGAGGGCATGCTGCAGGTCGAGCTCGCCCAGCTCCGCTACCGCCTGCCCCGGCTGCGCGGGCGCGGCATCGAGCTCAGCAGGCTCGGTGGCGGGATCGGGACGAGAGGTCCGGGCGAGACCCAGCTCGAGACGGACCGGCGCCGCATCGTCGACCGCATCGGCAAGCTGGAACGTGAGCTCGGTGACCTCACCCGCTCGCGACAGACCCGCTCCAAGTCGCGCCGCACCTCCAACGTCCCGATCGTCGCCTTCGTCGGGTACACGAACGCTGGCAAGTCGACGCTGTTCAACCGGCTCACCGACGCCGGCGTCCTCGTCGAGGACCGGCTCTTCGCCACGGTCGACTCGACGGTGCGCCGCCACGAGCTGCGGGGTGGGACCGAGATCCTTTTGTCGGACACCGTCGGGTTCGTGCGGCGGCTCCCCCATCAGCTCATCGAGGCCTTCCGCTCGACGCTGGAAGAGGTCAAGGACGCCGATCTCATGATCCACCTCGTCGACGCGTCCGACGAGCACCCCGACCGGCAGATCGAGTCGGTGCGTGCCGTGCTCGCCGACATCGGCGCCCACGACGTCCCCGAGGTCCTCGCTGCCAACAAGGTGGATATCGCCGACCCGGTCGCCGCCGAGCGCCTGCTGCGGGTGCACCCCGGGGCCGTTGCGGTCTCCGCGCTCACCGGTGAGGGCATCGAGCGGCTCAGCGACACCATTCTCGAGCGGCTCGCCGATGGGTCGGTGGAGATGGAACTCCTCGTGCCGTATGACGCCGGGGACCGTCTCGCCGAGTTGCACCGGGTCGGTGATGTCATCAAGGAAACCCACGAGGAAGAGGGAACGCGAGTCGTCGCCAGGGTGCCCACCGGGGAGGGATACCGGTTCGAGGACCTCGCGAGGCTCGACCCCTGAGAGCCCGACACCGGAACAGGTCAATCGTGGGGGCGGACCGGCCGATACCACCTCGAAGAGGCTCTGGAGGATGCCCGTGAGCGGACCGGACCCGCAGTCCGGCCAACTCCCTGCGAACGAGATCGTGACTCTCCGTAGGGAAGTCGAACGCCTTCGCGCCGCAAACGTCGCGGCCGCCGCGAGCGCGGACGCCACGAGCCGGTTCCTCGCCCACGTGAGCCACGAGCTCCGCACTCCGATGAACAGCATCCTCGGGATGACCCGGCTCGCCCTCGCCACCGAGCTGACCACCGAGCAGCGGGAGTGCCTCTCCGTGATCTCGGAGTCGACAGACTCGCTCATGACCCTCGTCAACGACCTCCTCGACCAGGCGAAGATCGACGCCGGGATGCTCGTCATCGAGGAGATCCCGTTCCGCCTCCACGACCTCGTCGAGGGATCACTGCAGGGAGTTGGGATCATGGCCGACCACAAGGGCCTCAAGCTCGAATACGAGCGCCACCCCGAAGCTCCCGATCTCGTCGCCGGGGACCCGACCCGGCTCCGCCAGGTGCTCCTCAACCTTCTGACCAACGCGGCGAAGTTCACCGAGACCGGCGGCATCGTCATGACGGCGGAACCATCCGAAGGTGGGGATGGGATTCGATTCGCGGTCTCCGACACCGGCATCGGGATCCCCGCCGACAAGCTGGACTCCGTGTTCGAGGAGTTCCGCCAGGCCGACGAATCGACGACCCGGCGCTTCGGCGGTACCGGGCTGGGGTTGTCGATCAGCGCCCGCCTGGTGTCGCTCATGGGTGGTGAGCTCGGGGTCGCGTCCGAGGTCGGCGTCGGCTCGACGTTCCACTTCACCCTCCCCCTCACGGCTGCAGCGCCATCGGCGCCGATCACCGCCGGAGGGCGGCCGGGTGACACGATGGTCGTGTGGGTGACGGATCGGTATTCGTGCTCCGACGAGCTCCTCGAAGCGCTCCGGGAGCGCCGGATCGTCGCCTGGCTCTGCGATTCGGTCGACACCGCCTTGGCGACGCTTCGTGAGCGATCCGAGCAACCGGCGGCCATCGTCGTTGCGCTCCAGAGCGGGGCCCTCGACGTGGCGTGGGAGCTCGGCCGGGAAGGCCGAGGCGCCCCGGTGGTCGTCATCACACCGGGTGGCCAGCGCGGAGACGGAGCGCGTTGCCGCGAGATCGGGATCGCGGCCTACCTGACCGGGCCGCTGGCGCCCGCCGACGTCGCGGACGCGATCGACGCCGTCATCGCCGGTGTGCCCGAGCTCGTGACCCGGCACTGGCTCAACGAGCGAAGGCGGAGCCTGCAGATCGTGGTCGCCGACGACAGCGCCACGAACCGTACGCTGCTGGCCCGCATGCTCGAGCAGCGCGGCCACCGACCCATCGCCGCCGCCGACGGCACCGAGGTGCTCGACATCGTCGAGGGCGAGCACGTCGACGCGGTGCTCCTCGACCTCCACATGCCCGAGCTCGACGGCTACGACACGGCGACCCGCATCCGCGCGATGACCGGCGATGCGGCCACGATCCCGATCATCGCCGTTTCGGGCAGCGTCAGCGAAGACGGCCGCGATCGGTGCCTGGAGGTCGGGATCGACGACTTCCTCGCCAAGCCGTATCGGCCCGAGCAGCTGCTGGCGATCGTGGAGCGGCTCGTCCCCTGACCCGGCGTCCGGGTCACATGAGGTCGAGGACGTCCGGGCGGCGCTCACCCGGCTCCCGATCTGCCTCTTCGAGCGCCCGCCGCCGGTGCGCCACGACCGGGACGAGCACGGCCGAGACGTAGATGACCTGGATCGCGAGGGCGGCGATGCCGGCGAGGGACAGGCCCAACTCGGGAGGGATGGTCGGTACCACCGGGATGATCGCGCCGACGACCCAGGCGAACTGGAAGAACGTCTCCGCGTTGGTGAAGGCTCGCCCCCGGTGCTCGATCGGCACCGTCGCCTGGAGCAACCCGTCGAAACCGAACTTGGCGGTTCCCCAGGCGAAGCCGGCGGCGGCGGCGAGGAGGGCCGCCGCCGGGAGACCGAACACCTGACCGGCGACGAACGCAGCACCAGCCTCGACGGCGAGACCGGCGACGACCATCGGTTCCTCGGAGATGTAGCGCTCGAGTACGGGTGTGACAAAGGCCGCGACGAAGTAGCCGAACCCGCCGGCGGCCAGCAACGCCCCGAAGTCGAGCGCGCCGGCGTCGGCATCGCGGAACGCGAAGGCGACGAGCAACAACAGGAAGCCGTTGAGGAATCGCACCGACGCGGTGGCGAACCTGGCGAGGCGCACCGGCCGGGGCACGACCGACCGGCCCCCACGGCGGGCTCGCGTCGCCGGCGCCCCCCTGCTCAGCTGGCGGGGCTGGAGCGCCGGCAACCGTCGCGCTGCGGCCGCGGACCACACAAAGATCACTGCGGCGATGGCGAGCGCCGGCCACGTCGTGTCGGCGTCGAACAGCGTGTTCAGCAACCAGAGCAGACCGATGACGGGGAGGCCCACGGCGCTGGCGAGCACCCCGATGCGGGCGAGCTGCGCGTTCGCCGAGATGAGGTCGCGCCTCGCCTCGAGGACGACAGGGAGGACGCTGGCCTTGGCGATCCCGTGGAACCGGGAGAGCACCAGCGCAACGAACGCGAGGGGGAAGAGGAAGAGCGAGTCGATCCAGACGATCATCGCGATCGCGACGATGGTCCGGAGAGCGGCGCTGAGGACCATCCCACCCCGGTACGCGGCGGGGAACCGCTCGAAGACCCGCCCGAGGAACGGCCCGAGGACCGCGAACGGGGCCAGCGTCACGACGAGATAGAGGGCCACGTTCTCCCGCGCCTCGGTCGACGGGACGGAGAAGAACAGCGACCCGGCGAGGGCGATGGCCACGAGCGTGTCGCCGGCTACAGAACCGGCGTGGGTCTCGGCGAGGCGGCGGAAGCCCACGCCGCGGGAACCGAACATGAGCGCGAGCCGGGCCGCGGCGCGGCGCCCACCCGTCTTGAGCACCCCTCCGAGCCGTGCCGTCCGATCGGAGGGAGCCGGATCCTTTCCTGTGGCGTCCACGTCGGCTGAAGTTAGCGGCTCGCCGGTTGGCGCCGGGGACTCGCGTGCGGGAAACGACGGGCCACCCGGAACGCCGCGCCCGGCGGGGCCGGCGCCGACGCCGTAGCCTGTCGGTGGCGCGAGGCCCCGCATCTCGCGACGTCCGCAATCGAGGAGAGCCGCCCGGTGAGAGCCGTCGTCGTCGGAGCAGGATCCTGGGGCACCGCCGTCGCCGCCCTCATTGCAGCGAAGGAGCCAGTGGTGCTGTGGGCTCGCAGATCCGGGCTCGCCGACGCCATCAACGCGACGCGGGAGAACCCGGACTACCTCGAGGGCATGCGCCTTCCGGAGAACGTCACGGCGACGTCGAACCTCGAGGCAGCCGTCGACGCCGTCGACGTGGTCGTCATGGGTGTGCCGTCCCACGGCTATCGCGAGGTCCTCGGGCACATCGCCGCGCTCGTCGAGCCGCAGCTCCCGGTCGTGTCCCTCGCCAAGGGCATCGAGCAATCGACGCTGATGAGGATGACCGAGGTCACCCTGGACGTGCTGTCCGGCCACGACCCGGAGAATGTAGGAGTGCTCACCGGGCCCAACCTCGCCCGCGAGGTCATGGCCGGCCAGCCGGCGGCCTCGGTCGTCGCGATGCGCGACGGTGCAACGGCGCAGCAGCTCCAGGGGCTGTTCATGAGCCCGACCTTCCGTGTCTACACGAACCGCGACGTCATCGGTTGTGAGGCGGCGGGGGCGCTGAAGAACGTCATGGCGATCGCCGCCGGCATGGCCCACGGCCTCGGCTTCGGCGACAACACCACGGCGACGCTCCTCACGAGGGCGCTGGCGGAGCTGACCCGGCTCGGCGTTGCGATGGGGGGGAACCCGCTCACGTTCTCCGGTCTGGCCGGAATGGGCGACCTCATCGCGACGTGCATGAGCGCCCAGAGCCGCAACCATCGCGTCGGGTTCGGGCTCGGACAAGGGCGGTCGCTCGACGACGTCATCTCGGAGATGAACATGGTCGCCGAGGGGGTCAAGTCGACGCGCGGCGTCCTCGCCCTCGCCGCCCGGCACCACATCGAGATGCCAATCGCAGAACAGGTCGGGCGGGTGCTCTACGAAGGAGCGGCGCCCGCCGATGCCGTTTCACGCCTCATGGGCCGCGACGCCAAGTCGGAGCTCGAGGGGATCGCCTGAGACGCCGCCTCGCTGGGGTTCAGTCCCGGGCTGCAGGGCGGGCGAACCGCCGCCTCGCCTCCTCGACGAGTCGGTGGGCGAAGCATCCGGGAGCGTGGTCGTTGACGATGCCCATCGCCTGCATGAAGGCATACGCAGTCGTCGGCCCGACGAACGTGAAGCCGCGGCGCTTGAGCTCGCCGGCCATGGCTCTCGACTCCGGCGTCGTCGTGTCCACGACCCGATCCGCCGGGTCCGGCTCGAACTGCCAGAAGAAGGCTCCGAGCGACCCGAGCTCGGCGGCGACGTCGAGGGCGCGCCGGGCGTTGTTGATCGTCGATCGGATCTTGCCCTCATGGCGGATGATGCTCTCGTCCTGGACGAGCCGGCTGACGTCGTCGTCGCCCATCGCGGCGACCCGGACGGGATCGAAACCGTGGAACGCGGCCCGGAACCCGTCCCGCCGCCTCAAGATCGTCAGCCAGCTGAGGCCGCTCTGGAACCCCTCGAGACAGAGCTTCTCGAACAGCAGGTGGTCATCGTCGACCGGGAAGCCCCACTCGGTGTCGTGATAGTGGACGTAGTCGGGAGGTGTCGAGCCCCAGTCGCATCGCACCAGCCCGTCATCGCCCGCCCGGGTCGCGACGATCAACGATGGCGCCCCATCATTCCGGCCGTGCCCCGCCCCCGTCGAGCGCTGCCCGCTGCGCCGCCCGGCTGTTATCGAGGACGAGCGACATGAGGGCCTCGACGTAGTCGGGATCGACGCCGTGAGCTTCGGCGTCCGCTCGGGCCTCGGCCACCAGTTCGGCCTCCCGGAGAGGGCTGTGCAGCGGGATGCCTCGCGCCACCTTGATGCGGGCGATATCGATCGAGCTGCGCAGTCGCTCGGCGACGAGCCGGACGAGCTGCCGGTCGATGCGGTCGATCTCGTCGCGCAGCGAGGGGATGCCGAGCGCGTGCATGAGACCGGCGAACCCGGTGAGATCGAGCTGGTTGCCGTTGCCGGCGCGAGCGCCGCCCGGATCCGGATGCACGGAGACGATGAGCCCGTCCGCGCCGGCGCTGCGGCCGGCGAGCGCCAGCGGCCGGAGGATGTCCGGTGCTCCGTTGACCGGGGCGGGGTCGATGACCACGGGGAGGTGGGAGAGACGCTGGACGACGGGGACGGCCGTGATGTCGAGCGTGTCCGACGTCCGGGGATCGAACGTCCTCGATCCCCGCTCGCAGAGCACGACCCGGTCGTTTCCCTCATTGAGGACGTACTCGGCAGCCATGAGCCACTCGTCGATCGTCGCCGAAGCGCCGCGGTGGACGAGCACGGGCCTGCCGCTGGCACCGGCCGCCCTGAGGAGGACGAAGTTCTGCATGTTGTCCGGGCCGACCTCGAGGACGTCGATGTGGTCGGCAATGACGTCGACATGGCCGGGTTCGAGCACCTCGGTCATCGTCGGCAGGCCGGCCTCGTGCCCTGCCTTCTCCAGCATCCACAAGCCGTCTTCGCCGAGGCCCTTGAACGCATAGGGCGATTGCTCGGCCCGGAACGTGCCGGCGCGCAGCACCGAAGCCCCCGCCTCTGCCGCGGCCGCGCCCACCGTGAGGATCTGCTCCTCGCTCTCGACGGCCACCGGTCCGGCGATGACGGGGTATGAGCCGTCCCCGAAGCGAACATCGACGACGTCGACGATGGTCGTTTCGACGTCGGGACGGCGGCTGCTCTTGAGTACTGGCTCTGGTCCGGTGGTCATCTGCTGCTCCTTCCGCACGACGGCCCCGGACGAAAAAGAGCCCGAAGCCGTTGCCGGCCTCGGGCGGTGGGGTCTCTGTCAGCGACGGCTAGCGCGCGCCCTCCACCCGGGCCGACGGCCCGGTAAAGAGGAAATACGCGTAGCGACGCCACTCGTTCATGATCGAGCCAATGTACCGCCGGCGGCGGTCGTGCGCAATAGCGGATCACATTCCGTCGGGACCGCGGCGGCGGACTTCCTCGACGTGGGTCAGGGCGGCGCGGAGCTCCTCGAGCCACTCGTCGAGGTTGCGTTCGACCATCCGGACGCACCACGACAGGGCGTCGCTCCTGCTCCTCGCCACGCCCCCGTCGACGAGCGTGTCGAGCACGAGGCGCTGAGAGAGACGGAGGCGCGTCATCGCGGGGACGGTGAGGTGGGTGAACAGCAACCCCGTGTCGCCGCGGCGCGCGCCCCAGGCCACGCGTCGGCCGAAGGTCGCCTCCGCCTCGGCTGCGATGGCCATGCGGGCCTCGCGGGTCGATTCGCGGTGGTCGCCGATCGAGTCCCGCTCCGCCTCGGGTGACCCGTCCTCCGGCAGCCGTCCGACGACGAGGATCTCGACGTCGTCGAACGTGATCTCGACCGGCTCCACGAACCATTCGGCGGGGATGCGCTCGGAAAAGAAGGCCTCTGCCTGGTGGGCATCGAGTGGGGGCGGTCTCCGTCGTCCTTGCACGATTACAAGATTACAACCGAGAAGCGAACCGTCAACGCCGTGCGATGGTCAGGGCGTGAGTCGGCGGTACTCACCCTGGGTGTAGATGAGCGGGTCCTCGTCGTCCCCGATCTCGCCCCCGATCGCCTCGCCGACGAAGATGACGTGGTCGCCGGCCTCGTAGCGCTGGACAACACGGCACTCCAGTGAGGCGAGCGTGCCGGCCAGCAACGGCAGACCGTGGGGGCCCGGGGCCCACTCCCACCGGTCGAAGCGCTCTCCGGGATCGAGGTAGGCGAAGTCCTCCGACACCTGCTCCTGACCCGACGAGAGGATGTTGACGGCGAACCGGCCGGACCGGAACACGAGCTTCGTCGCCGGCTTGTCGATGGTGAGGCACACGAGCACCAGCGGCGGCTCGAGCGCGACGGAGCTGAACGCCGAGACCGTCATACCGCCGATCTCGCCGTCGAGCTCCGTCGTCACCACGGTGACGCCGCTGGCGAACCTGCCCAGGATCGAGCGGAACTCTCGTGTCGTCAGTTGGCCCACGCTCACCTCCGGAGTGGGCATGGTACCGATGAGACCGCTGCGCGAGGTCACCCCACCGCGCCCCAGGCGGCGACGAGCAGCCAGGCGAGGCCGGCGACCGGCAGAGCGATCTCCACGAGTCGGCGAGCCCGGGGCGGCGGCGCGTCCGTCAACTCGGCCCTCGCCACCATCACGGCGAAGGCGACGATGACGGCCGTGGCCGCGACGAGCACCGCGTTGCGGGCGACGTCCACGTCGTCAGGCTACGGCGTCAGGGCACGTAGACGTCGGCCGCCATCGCAACGAAGAGCGCGGCGAGGTAGAGATTCGATGCTCCGAAGAAGCCCATCGCCGTCTCCGGCCGCGCTCGGAGGCGAAGCGCCACCAGCCACAGCCCGAGACCGAGCACGGTGGCCGCGCCGAGGTACAGCCAGCCGGAGGTCCCTGTGGCAAACAGGAGCACCGAGACCGCGACGAGGATGGCGGTGTACTGCACGATTCGACGCAACGTCGCACCCTCGCCGGCGACCACCGGCAGCATGGGGACGCCGGCCGCCTCGTAGTCGGCGCGATAGCGCAGGGCGAGCGCCCAGAAGTGTGGAGGGGTCCAGAAGAACACGATGGCGAACATGATCCACGGCGCCAGGGCGAGCTCCCCCGTCACCGCGGCCCACCCCACCAGCGCCGGCACCGCCCCCGCCGCGCCGCCGATGACGATGTTCTGCGGTGTGGAGCGCTTCAGCATCATGGTGTAGACGAAGACGTAGAACACCAGGCCCGCCGTCGCCAGCGCCGCCGCCAGGAGGTTCGATGTTGCCCAGAGCACCACGAACCCGGCCGCGCCTAGCGCAATGCCGAACCCGAGGGCGCGGCGCACACCGACACGGTCCGTCGGCAAGGGCCGACGCCGGGTTCGTTGCATCTTCTCGTCGATGTCGCGGTCGAGGACCTGGTTGATCGCGTTGGCGCCTCCCGCCGACAGCGCGCCGCCTCCGAGCGTGGCGAGCACGAGCGCCGTGCCCGGCCAGCCGGACGCGGCAACGACCATCGCCGGAAGTGTCGTGATGAGGAGCAGCTCGATGATGCGGGGCTTGGTCAGCTCGACATAGGCGCGAAGGATCCCGGCGAGGCTCTCCGGCGCGGCGCGAGGGTCGGTGATGCGGACCGGGGGATCGCTCACGGGAGGGTCTCCCTCGCCGGAACCGGCGACGAGACCGGTGTGGTGCGCCCGAGCACCCGGGTCGATGCCAGCACGAACGCGATCCAGATCACGTCGGCGCCGAGGAGATGGAGGACCTGAATCTCGACGGGAGTCGCCATGACGACGTTGGCCAGCCCGATGCCGAACTGGAGGACCACGGTGCCGACGACGACGGCGGCGGGGCCGCGGGCTGTGCGACCCGGATCGAAGTCGGGGTGGCGGACCACGCGGATCGCAACGATCCCCCCGACCACGGCAAGGGCGGGGTGGAGGACGCGGAGCCTGACGGGGACGGGGGCGGCCGGCCCGAACTCGTCGCTCAGCCCGTCGAGGAACGTGCCCGCCGGATACAGCGTGTCGGCGAGCGCGTTGAGACCCCCACTGACCGCGACGACGAGGAGCACGAATGTCCCGGCGACGACGAGCCGGTCGCGACTGCGGCGAGGCCGGAACCGGGGGACGGCGCCACCCGAGGCCAGGTGCGCCGTCAGGGTCAGGGCACCAAGGAGGAGGAACGTGTTGACGAGGTGAGCTCCCACCATGACGAACCGGCCGGCGGAGGCGTCGTCGTCCACCCAGCCAAAGAGGACGAGCACCGCCCCGATGACGATCTCGCCGACGAAGAACGCCGCAGCCCATCCCAGCGCGGACCGGACGGGGTCGCCGCGCCGAGTCTCCCGGAGGACCCGCACGGCGAGGGCGACGAGGACGACGGCGAGGGCTGCGGTCATGGCGCGGTGGGAGAACTCGATGGCCGTCTCGGAGGCGCCGCCGAGCGGAAGGATCGAGCCCTCGCAGTGGGGCCAGCTGCTGCCGCAGCCGGCACCGGAGCCCGTGGCGCGCACGACCGATCCTCCGAGAACCACGGCGACGGTGAGCCACACCGCGGCCCAGGCGAGCGCCCCGTGTCGACGATCGGGTACGGGTGCCTCCACCCGCGGCAGGCTACCCCGAGCCGCCGGCCTCCGGGCCGGGCGTTCCGATTCCCGCGGTGTCCTCACCGAGCACCGCGGTGATGCGGGCGGCGAAGCCGGCGTCGTCCGCAGGGCGGGCATCGGTGGCGACGTGCTCGTCGAAGAGGAGGCCCGCTGCGGCCAGCAGCTCACCGCCGAGGGTCTCCGCCTCGGCAGTGCGGGCGGCTTCGGCGAGCAGACCCACCTGGAGGATGCGCACGGCCTTCGTCAGTTCGTCGCGGAAATGCATCTCCCCGTGGGCCTCGTCCTCGAGGCACCTGGCGATGCCGGCCTCCAGTGCATTGAGGGCGGCGCCGGCCCGGTCGGTCACGGGGTGACCGTTCGTCTTGAGCGTCCGTCTGATCCGGTCGAACACGAGGCCGGTCAGGCCGAGCCGGGCGAGATCGCGGCGAACCTGCTCGGCGAGGACGTTGTGGGTGCCCTCCCATTGCTCGAACACGATGCTGTCGCGCAGCAACCTGGGCAAGGGCGAGAACGATTCGATGGTGCCGTTGCCGCCGAGCACTTCGATGCCGAGACGCACCACGCCCGTGGCCGCCTCCGAGACTGCGAGCTTGTTCGCGTTGACGAGGAAGCGGTGAAAAGCGACATCGTCGGCATCGGCCTCCTGCCCGGTGGCGGCCCGGTCTGCGGCCTCATCGAGCGACGTGAGATGCCACGTGCTGTAGAGCGCGGCGAGCCACTCCGCCTTCATACGGGCGAGCGAGCGTTGCACGAGCGGGAAGCCGATGATCGGCCTTCCGAACGCCCGGCGGTGAACCGCATAGGTCATCGCCTCGGTGTAGGCCCGCCGCATGATGCCGACGTCTCCGATCGCGTTGAGCCACCGGCTCGTGTTCAGCATCGCCGTCACCATGAGCCGGAACCCTCCTTCGAGGGCGAGCGGGTAGCCGACGGCGCCGTCGAAGTCGATCTCGGCCGACGCCATCGACCGGGTGCCGAGCTTGTCTTTGAGCCGCCGGATCGAGAAGCCGTTCACCACACCGTCGACGAGGCGCGGCACGAGGAAGCACCCGAGCCCGGAGGTGCCGGCGGCGGCACCGTCGGGGCGGGCGAGGAGCAGGAAGACGTCGGCGTCGGCCACCGAGCAGAACCACTTCTCACCGGAGATCCGGTAGGTCCCGTCCCCGGCCGCCACCGCCCGGGCCACGTTGGCTCCGACGTCGCTGCCCCCCTGCACCTCGGTGATGAACTGGGCGCCGCGCAGCGCCCGGGGATACGACCGGGTCGTGAGACCGGGGAGAAAGCGCTCCGCCAGGTCCGGTGCATCCGATCGCCGCAACGCCCGGATGAGCCCGGTCGTGCAGGTCGCGGCGCACAGATGTCCCATCTCCCCCTCGTACGCGGCGAGGTAGGCGAGCGTGGCCTGTTCGAACGAATAGCCGGCGACCGCGGCGTTGGCGACGACGCCGGCTTCCCAGAGCGCGGCACCGGCCTCGTGATATGCGGCATCGAAGTCGATGTGCTCCACCCTGCGGCCGCTCCCGTCCCATGACTCGAGCACGGGGTCTCGGCGCTCGTACGTCGCGACGAGCGGCGCGACGACCCGGGGCACACGCCGGCCGAATTCCGCAGCGTTTACCTCGAGATCGGCCAGGCGGGTACCGGAGAGCGATCGGCGGTTGAGTTCCCTGAGGTGCGAATCCGCGGCGTAGAGATCGTCGGGAAGTGCGCCACGCCATGCGTCGAGCGCGTCCCGCGCCGTCTCTGCTGGGCTCGTCTCGGTCATCGGCAGCCACCTCCACCGCCCGCTGCGGTCATTGTCGCACGCGGCCGCCCGGCCGGCCGGGTCGTCGCCGAACCTGCGCCCGTGACATAGAGTTGGCACGAGGCCATCCGTCGGGAGTCGAGATGAAGAAGCTGCTCGTGGTCGTCCTCGTCGTCGCCGCCGGCGTCGCCGTTGCCTGTGCCGTCGCCGGGCGGCCTACCGGTTACCGCACGCACCGCCACGACCACCCCCACCGCCACTGACACCGGCATGACCGGGGCGGTCACATCGGTCCTCCCCGTCCCCGGTGGCGTCATCGGTACGACGTCGTGGGGGGACCGGCGTACCGGCGTTCTCGCGTTCCACGGCTTCACCCTGCGCGGCACCATGTTCCGGGCGCTGGCGGGCGTGCCGGCGCTGCTCGCCGCCGATCTCCCCGGACACGGCACCTCGCGCCTCGACCCGCTCACGATGCCGGCGACCGTGACTGCGCTCGCCCGTGTCGTCGAGGAGAAGGGCCCGTTCGAGCTCGTCCTCGGCTATTCCATGGGCGGCCGAGTGGCGCTGCACCTCGCCCTGCAGCACCCCGACCTCGTCTCCTGCCTGCTCCTCGTCTCGACGGGTCTCGGCATCGAGCACGCCGCGGCGCGCCGGTCCCGTCGCATCGCCGACGAGGGCCTGGCCGCCACCGCCGTCGAGCTCGGGATCGAGCGGTTCGTCGACGAGTGGATCGACCACCCCGTCGCCGGGACCTCGCGAGTGCCGGAGCCGATTCGCGCTGCCGACCGGGCCATCCGGCTGACGAACGAGGCATCCGGGCTGGCGGCAGCGCTCGCCGGGCTCGGTCCGGGAGCCCACGAGCCGCTCCACGACCGGCTCACCGAGATCGCCGTGCCGACGACGTGGATGGCCGGCGCGGCCGACGCCGCATACACCTCCGTCGCCGAAGAGGCCGCCAGACGGTCCGGCGGAGAGCTCGTCGTCGTTCCCGATGCCGGGCACAACCTCGTCCTCGAGCGCCCAGATGCCGTGCGGGCGGTGATGACCCGGCTCGTCAGTTGATCGGGGATCAGGTCAGACGGCAAAGTCGATGATGACCTTGACGATCTCCTCGGCCCGGTTCAGCACCGACTCGTGGCGCCCGCCGACGAGCTCGGCCAGCTCCGCGTCGTTGAGCCGGGCGGCGAGGTCGTACTGGGTCGGGGGCGGCACCATCTGGTCGTCGGTTGGGATGACGACGAGTGCCGGCACGTCGAGACGCCCGATCCACGGTCTCGAGTCGAAGCGCCACACCGCCGCGCCAGCTTCGTAGTACAGCGTCGGGTCGCGGCGGAGGAGGCCGACCCGCATCCAGCGGTGGTGATTCGGTGCCAGCGACCCGGTGCCGATGAGCACCCGGCTCGTCACCGCTGCCATCTCCAGGCGCGAGATCCGGGCCAGAGCCCGGCCGAGCCAGAACAGCACGCGCATCGTCGCCCGGTGGCGTGCCACCGGGCGGGCCGCGGTCGCCCCGAGGACGACCCGGGCAACGAGATCGGGCCGGCGCCTGGCGAGCTCCTGGACGGCCATGCCGCCCATCGACCAGCCGAACACGGTGGCGGCCCGGACGTCGAGCGCGTCGAGCACTCCGGCGAGGTCGTCGGCGAGATCGGCGACCTCGAACGGGCCCCGCACCCAGTCGGATCGGCCGTGGTTGCGATGGTCCGGCACGATGACGCGGAACCGCTCGGCGAGTGCCGGGATCATCCGGTGGAACGTCATCTCGCCGTCGAGGCTCCACCCGTGGACGAGGACGAGTGCCGGGCCGTCTCTCGGGCCCGTCTCCCGCACGAACAGCTCCCGCTCGCCGACGAAGACCGTCCGCCCACCGATGCGAAGGGGTCGCTCCTGGTTCGGCGCGTATCGGGGCTGCACCTCGGGACCGAGAATCCTCCAGCCAAGCCAGCCGAGGGCGAGGCGGCGAAGGGCGCTCCGCAGCCGAGAGGGAGGGGGGGAGCTCATGGCGCGAGGTTACGCGACCGACCCGGTGGCGTCAGCGGCCCAGCTCGCCGCGGGCGAACACGAGGTCGGCGACGGGGGTGCCCGCGACCAGGTGCTCGTCGATGATCCGGTCGATGGCCGCTTCGTCGACGGAGTGGTACCAGGTGCCGTCCGGGTAGACGACGGCGATCGGTCCGGACTCGCAGATCCGGAGACAGTCGGCCTTCGTTCGCAGCACGCACCCGTCCCCGACCGTCGTCGCCGGCGGCTCCTCAGCGACGTCGACCCCTTGCCAGTGCGGGGGCGGCGAGGCGAGGTCGAGTTCCTTGAGGCGCCGTTTGAGGTGGCGCCAGACCCGGGCGGTGGTCTCGTAGGGCGCACAACGGGGGGTCGACTGCTCGGCGCACAGGAAGATGTGGCGCTCCACGCCTGCCACGTTGAGCGCCGTAGCGATGGTCTCCAGCCTGCGAGCACGTACCTCCGGGTTCACCGCTCCTCCACGCATCGCGCGATCGACGAGGCCGTCGTGGTCGGTCCTCCGCCATGCCGCCGCGCCACGAAGCTACCACCGGCCCGGCTCCACACGGCCTCACCGGCTGCCGTGGATGGTGATCCTGCCACCGGGGCCGTCGGCGAACGCCCGTCCCCGGACCGAGCCGATGACGGCCGCGGTGACGCCCTCGTCTTCGAGCGCTTGGAGGAGGGCCCCCAGCAGCGGCCGGTCGACGGCGAGCAGGAGCCCACCGGAGGTCTGGGCGTCGGCGAGCATGAGGCGACCCACGTCGTCGACGGCACCAAAGTCGGTGTAACGCGACGCCGCCTCGAGGTTGCGTCGCGTCCCGCCGGGGACCACGCCCGCCGCGGCGAGCTCGGCGATCCCGTCGAGCCACGGCACCGCCGCCCACTCGAGATCGACGCTCACCTGCGACGCCCGCATGATCTCAGCGACGTGGCCGAGGAGCCCGAACCCGGTGACGTCGGTCGCTGCGTGCACTCCGACCCGTCGCATCGCCGCCGCTGCGCCTGCATTGAGCCGCGTCATCACCTCGACGACAGCGCCAACGAGCTCGGGGCCGGCCGCACTCTGCTTGATCGCCGTCGCCGCGATCCCGCTGCCGAGGGGCTTGGTGAGCACGAGGGCATCGGCGGGACGCGCCCCCGCGTTGGTGACGATGTCGTCGGGGTGGGCGACGCCGGTCACAGCTAGGCCGTACTTGGGCTCCGGATCGTCGATGCTGTGCCCTCCGAGGAGGGTGCAGCGTGCCTCGTCGAGCACTTCCGCTGCGCCCTCGAGGACGTCGCCGAGGAGATCGAGGGGAAGGGCGTCCCTGGGCCAGCAGACGATCTGGAGCGCGGTGAGCGGAGCGGCGCCCATGGCGTAGACGTCGGAGAGGGCGTTGGCCGCGGCGATGCGTCCCCAATCGTGGGCGTCGTCGACGATGGGGGTGAAGAAGTCCACGGTCTGGACGAGCGCGGCGTCGGCGGAGATGCGGTAGACGCCGGCGTCGTCGGACGCCTCGATGCCGACGAGCAGGTCGTCGTGGCGCGTCGGACCCAGGTTGTGCAAGCGGCGCAGGACCTGTGCCAGCTCGTCAGGTGCGAGCTTGCACGCTCAGCCGGCGCCGTGGGAGAACGCAGTCAGCTTCGGCACGATCACCTCCTCTCGGCCCGGCAGTGTACGGGCCGGCCGCGGCGCCACCCGATTCCCGATCGACCCAGCCCGCGATGGTTCACCCCGCACGGCCGTGGACCGGACGCCATTGCGCGATGGGTACGATCAGAGGCATTCGAGCTGCGCGCTCGAACGCGGCAGGCCCCCTCGTCCCCCCTGGGGGGCCTGTCGTCGTTCCGGGGAGCACGAGAGTGCCGACCCTATTCTCCCCTCCATGCGCTTCCGCCTCTTCAGCGCCCGCTCCGGCGACGATGATCTGAGGGATCTCGCCCGCCGTACCCCAGACGCGGCCGAGGAGTACCTCGAGGCCCATCCGGACGAGTGGGAGACGCTGGCGGAGGCGACGCCGCAGAACGCCGCGGACATCCTCGAGGCGATCGACGAGGCACCGGCTGCGGACCTCCTCGGCGACCTCGAGGTCGAAGACGCCGCCGACGTCCTCGACGAGATGCGCCCCGAGGCGGCAGCCGATGTCATCGAGCAGCTGCCGGCGGACGCCGCCGCCGCGCTCATCAGCGCCATGGAAACGGACCAGGCGGCCGACATCGTGGGCTCGCTCGACGACGACGCCCGATCCGCGGTCATCGAGGCGCTCGACCCCGAGGCGTCCCGCGATCTCACCGACCTCCTCCGCTACGCCCCCGACACTGCGGGCGGGCTGATGACGACCGAGATCGCGTCGCTGCCCGTCGGCATGACGGCCGGGGAGGCGGTGGAGCGCTTGCGGGTCCTCCATGACGAGCTCGGGGCGAACATGACGTACGTCTACGTCGTCGACGATGCCGGGAGGCTCCTCGGCGTCGTCTCCTTCCGGGATCTGTTCTTCGCCCGGCCCGGCCAGGGCCTCGACGAGGTGATGGTCCGCGACCCGGTCGCGGCGACGGTGGGCACCGACCGGGAGATCGCCTCGGAGCTCATCCAGCGCTATCACCTCATTGCCCTGCCGGTGACCGACCACGAGGGTCACCTCGTCGGCATCGTCAAGGTCTCCGAGGCACTCGAGGCCGTCCAGGCCGAGGCGACCGAGGACATCACCGCGATGGTGGGTGCCGGCGCCGAAGAGTCCGTCTACACGCCGGTCATGCGCTCGGCCCGTCGGCGGTTGCCGTGGATCGTCGTCAACCTCTTCATCGGTTTTGCGATCGCAACGGTCATCTTCCAGTTCGAGGACACCATCCGGTCCGACGCCAGGCTCGCCGCCTACATGCCGATGGTCGCGCTCCTCGCCGGCAACAGCGGCAATCAGAGCCTCGCCGTCATCATCAGAGCGATGGCGATCGGCGACCTACCGCCGGGCCGCGCCCCCAGGGCGGTGCGGCGCGAGTTCGCCGTCGGCTTCGTGAACGGGGTCGCGATCGCCCTGCTCTCGGGTCTCGGCGGCGCCCTCATCGCCGGCAGTCACATCGGGGTCGTCATCGCCGTCGCCGTCGCCGTCAACTTCCTCGTCGCCGGATTCGCCGGGGCGGGAATCCCAGTCGTACTCCGCCGGCTCGGTCAGGACCCGGCCCTCGCCTCGAACATCTTCCTCACGATGATCACCGACATCGTCGGCTTCGGAGGCTTCCTCCTCACGGCATCGATCCTGCTGTAGTCGCGGGCAGGCTACGAGCCGAGGATGAGGGGGCTGAGCTCCGCGAACGGCCCGGCGAAGACGATCCGGAACCCGTCCTCGAGTCTCGCCCAGAAATGCTGGTCGAGCACCGCCTCGCCGGCGGTGTCGACGTCGTCGACAAGGACGAGATCCGCAGCTTCCTGGGAGGACACGACGTATGCCTCGAACACGGGCGGGAACCGCTCGACGACGTCGGCGAGGACGTTCTGCAGATCGATGTCCGACAGCGACTCGAAATCGGGGTCGATGAGGACGACGACCGTGTCGCCGGCCTCCCCCTCGGAGCGGGAGACGATCGTGTAGCTGGGGAACTCGACCTGCCCCAACGCGGCGAGCGTCGTCGACGTCGTCGCCGTGGTCGGAGCAGCCGTCGTCACCGGCGGCGCCTGGGTCGTGCCGAGGGTCGTGATCGGCACGGCCGTCGTCGTGGTCGACGTCTCTGCGGTGTCGTCGTCACCGGAGCAGGCGGCGAGGACCGACGCCAGAGCGGCGATCACGATGATTCGCGGCATCACACTGCGCATGGTCTGGACTCTACCCCCGGTTCCGTTTTGCGCACGGCAGTTACGCATCGTCGGCAGCCAGCCACTCTTCGTAGGAGACGCCCTCCATCCAGACCTCGTGGTGGACGACGCGGAACAACCGACCCACCTCCTCGAAGAGCTCCCGGCTCGGGGCTTCCTCGAGACCGAGGCGGGCCACATCGAGAACCGGGCGCCAGCCGGACGCACCGACGGCGAGGTCGACCCGCGTCCTCCAATCCCCGGCGTCCGACGGAACCCGGGCGTCCGGGTCGTGCCAGAACGCAGCGAGCTTGCGGCTCACTCGCATCGCCCTGCGCACGTGTCGCGCAACTTCCCGGCCGGGCGGTGCCGCGAACAGATCATCCGCCCACGAAGCGAGCCGGGCATCGGTCCATTCCCCCGGGGAGATGACGGCCCCCCGATAGAGCTCATCGAGGCTGTGGACGAGCGCGAGGTGGTCCATCATCGTGCCGTCTCGGCATCGACGAGGGCGCGGAACGCAGCCGCAAGCGCCGCGGTGACGGGACCGGGACCGAGGGTGTGCTCTCCGACGGCGACGACGGGAGCGACCTCACGCACCGTCGACATCACGAACACCTCGTCGGCTGCGGCGACCCGGTCGAGGTCCGCCGCGACCTCCGCGACCACGCGGCCCTGGCTCGCAGCGACCTCGATGACCGCGGACCGCGTGATCGAAGCGAGAATGCCCAGGTCGAGCGAAGGCGTCTCGATCGTGCCTGCTGCGACCCAGCCGATGGAGAACGTCGGGCCCTCGAGCACCTCTCCGCTTCGGCCGATGAGGAGGGCGTCGTCGTAGCCTCGCTCGCGGGCCTCGAGCGTCGCAGCCAGGTTGGGAGCGTACGACAGCGCTTTGACGCCGGTGAGCCGATACCGCTCCCGCGTCGAGTGCCACGGCGCGGCAACCGGCAGCACGCGGTATGCATCCGGGACGGGCCCCGGATCCTCGGCGAACACGACCACCCGCGACTCCACTCCGGGTCGATGGAGGTCGATGCCGCCGGTGACGATCAGACGAACGACGGCGTCACCGGCGCCGGCGGCGACCCGGCCGACCCACTGCTCGAGGTCGGCCCGGGGTGGGAGCGGGATCCGCAGGGCGCCGGCTCCGGCGGTGAGCCGATCGAGGTGGCCGCCGAGCCGGAACGGCCTGCCACCATAGGACCGGAGTGCCTCGAAACAGCCGTAGCCACGCTGCACGGCGATGTCGAGCACGGAGACCAGCGCGGCGCCCGGGTCGTGAGCGACACCATCGACGAGCACATCCCCGAGCACCGATGACATGACGGCCGAGCCTACCGGCCGGCGCCACACTCACCGGGATCAGGCGCGAAAGCAGTTCGTGATGGGAAGCCTCCGGTCCTTCCCGAAGCCCTTACGGGTGATCCGCACCCCGGGCGGTGCTTGCCGCCGTTTGTACTCGTTGCGGTCGACCATGCGCGCCACCTCGGCGACGACGTCCGCCGGATAGCCGGCGGCGACGATCGACGGAATCGAGTCGTCGCCCTCGACGTAGCGCTCCAGGATCGCGTCGAGGAGTTCGTAGTCGGGCAGTGAGTCGGCATCGAGCTGACCGTCTCGGAGCTCAGCCGATGGCGGCTTGTCGATGATCGCCCCGGGGATGACCTCGCTCTGCGCGTTCCTCCAGCGGGCGAGGTCGTAGACGAGCGTCTTGAACACGTCCTTGAGGACGGCGAATCCGCCCGCCATGTCGCCGTACAGCGTGGCGTAGCCGACCGCCATCTCCGACTTGTTCCCGGTAGCGACGACCATCGAGCCGAACTTGTTCGACAGCGCCATGAGGACGGCCCCCCGGATGCGAGCCTGGAGGTTCTCCTCGGCGACGCCGTCGTCGGTGCCGGCGAACGCGGGAGCGAGCGCATCGAGGTACGCGGCGAAGATGTCGTCGATACCGATGACGTCGATGCGGCATCCGAGGCGGGCGGCGAGCTCTTCCGAGTCACGCACCGAGCCTTGCGACGAATAGCGGGCCGGCATCGTCACTCCCCGGACGGCGTCCGGACCGAGCGCGTCGACGGCGATCGCACAGGTGAGGGCCGAGTCGATGCCGCCGGACAGCCCGACGACGACCTCCTCGAAGCCGTTCTTGCGAACGTAGTTGCGAAGCCCGGTGACGAGCGCTGTGTAGACCTCGCCGACGGGGTCGAGCCGCTTCGACGCCGACAACGGCGGCGGCCCGCGGCGGGCACCGGGTGCCGCGCTGACCTCCACCGTCGGCGCCGACACCGCACGACGGTCCTCGACGTCGACATCGACGACGAAGAGCTCCTCTTCGAACTGGGCGGCGCGATAGACGACCCGGCCGGTCGCATCGAGCACCATCGAGTCACCATCGAACACGAGCTCGTCCTGGCCGCCGACGAGGTTGACGTAGACGACCGGGACGCCGGAGCGTGTCGCCTCCGCGGCGAGCAACGCGGCTCGCTCGGTCCCCTTCCCGCGGTGGTAGGGCGACCCGTTGATGTTGAGGAGCGCCGCCGCCCCGGCACGTGCCTGTCGCCCCGGGGGGCCGTCCGGCGACCAGATGTCCTCGCAGATCGACACCCCGACCGGCACGCCGGCGATCTCCCACAGGTGCCCGGCGCTGGTGCCGGGTGCGAAGTAACGAGCTTCGTCGAACACGCCGTAGTTGGGCAGGAGCACCTTGTGGTACACGCCCGCCACCGCGCCTCCGGCGAGGACGGCGGCGGCGTTGGCGATCGTGCGCGGCGTCGAATCGTCGGCGCGGTCAGAACCCTCGACCCGGTCGACGAAGCCGACGACGACGGCCACCCGGTCGGCGCTGCGGGCGAGCTCGTCGACGGCGGCGAGGTTGGCGTCGACAAAGCCGTGGCGGAGCAGGAGGTCCTCAGGCGGGTACCCACAGACGGCCAGCTCGGGCAGGAGGAGGAGATCGGCGTCGACGGAGCCCGCCCACCGCATCGCCTCGAGGATCATCGCGACGTTCCCGTCGATGTCGCCGACGCAGAGGTTGATCTGTGCGCCGGCCACGCGGAGGGCTCCCATGTTGGGCAGGTTACCGGCGCTCGATGCCGTGCCCGGCTCGCTCAGAGGTCCCGGACGGTCTCCTCGATGAGGAAGTCGACGATGGCGACGAGCGCTTCGCGATCGTCGGCTCCGTCGGCCTTCGCCGCCTCGTACACCCGGACCTGGGCGTCCGCGCTCGTCCCCCGCTCGTAGATGTCGTTGGCGGCGAGGACCTCGTCCCAGCAGCCCAGCTCGATGGCGTCCTCCTCGACGAGCTCGAGGAGCTCGTCGAGGAGCTGGCGGTAGGCCACGACGGCGCCCCTGCCGAAGTCGATGAGACCCTCGTCCATCCCATAGCGCTGAGCACGCCACATGTTCTCGTTGATGAGCATCCGCGAGTAGATCCGCCAGCGCTGGTTGTCGAGCCGGCGCCGATAGAGCATCGCGAGAATCGAGAGGTACATCGCCGCCACGGTGACGCCGTCGTCGAGGCGGGTGCAGATGTCGGCCGAGCGCATCTCGAGGGTCGGATAGCGAGCGCTCGGTCGCAGATCCCACCAGAGCCGGGTCGCGTCCTCGATGACGCCCGCGTTCACCAGCGTGCTGATGTGGCGCTCGTAGTCCGCCCACGAATGGAACTCGTCCGGCATCCCCGTGCGGGGCAGCGCCCGGAACACCGACGTCCGGTAGCTCTTGAGACCGGTGTTCTGCCCCTGCCAGAACGGCGACGACGTCGAGAGAGCGAGGATGTGCGGGAGGAAGTACAGAACCTGGTTCATGAGGTCGATCCGCAGGTCCTCGTCCTCGACGGCGACGTGGACGTGCATCCCCGAGATGAGCAGCCTCCGCACGACGCCGCCCATCGCCTGGGCGAGAAGGTTGTAGCGCTCCTTGTCCGTGTGCAGCTGGTCGCCGTAGCTGGCGAAGGGGTGGGTCGACGCCGAGATCGGGACGACCCCGTACTCGGTGGCGACGGCCGCGATCGTCTTCCGGAGGAGGGCGAGATCCTGCCTGGCTTCCTGGACGGTCTTCGACACCTTCGTCCCCACCTCGAGCTGAGATCGCATGAACTCATGGGTGACCTGAGGACCGAGCAAGTCGTCGCAAGACTCGTAGAGGCCGGCTGGCAGATCGGCCACGAGGTCGCGAGTCTCCAGGTCGACGATGAGGTATTCCTCCTCGATGCCGACCGTGAACGCCGGCCGGGGAACCGCCACGATGCCCTCCTCGTGCGTCGGACCACCAACATACCGCCATACCGCGCCCGTCGGCCACAGTGCGACGGGACGGGGCACCGCCGACCGACGGTACACTCCCGTCGATGTCCGAGCGGATCGATCGCATCGACGATCTGGCCCGCGAGTTCGCACCAGGCATGGTCGAGCTCCGCCGCGCCCTGCACGCCCACCCGGAAACCGGGTGGAACGAGCGCGCCACGACGGAGCGGATCGCCGCTGCGCTCGCCGCTGCCGGTCTGGAGGCGGTGACACGCCCCGACGGCATCGGGGCGACCGTCGACGTCGGTACCGGGGAGCCGGCGGTCGGCTTTCGTGCCGACATCGACGCGCTGGCGATCCAGGAGCTGGCAAGCCCGGTCTACCGCTCGACCGTCCCCGGGGTCATGCACGCCTGCGGCCACGACGTCCACGCCGCCGTCGCCGTGGGGATCGCCTGCATCCTGGGGCGCATCGACGACCTCTCCGGCCGGGTCAGGGTGATCTTCCAGCCTGCCGAGGAGCAGATCCCCGGCGGCGCCGTCACCCTCCGTGACGAGGGCGTGCATCGTGGGCTCAGCGCCCTCGTCGCCTTCCACGTCGACCCGGCGCTGCCGCCGGGTCGGGTCGGCGCCCGGGTCGGCGCCATCACGAGCGCATCGGACCGGATGGTGATCAAGCTGTCGGGCCCCGGGGGTCACACGTCGCGGCCCCACCAGACGGTCGACCTGCTCGCCACCGCCGGGCGGGTGCTGACCGACCTCCCCCAGCTGCTGCGGGCGGGTGTGGACCCGAGGAAGCCTCTCGCGGTGGTCTTCGGCCGTATCGCCGGGGGCACGGTGGAGAACGTCATTCCTGCAGAGGTCGAGCTGGGCGGCACCGTCCGAGTCTTCGACGCGGACCTGTGGCGGGAGCTGCCGAAACTCGTCGACAATGCGATCGCGGCCATCGCCGGCCCACTTGGCGCCGACTTCGAGCTCGACTACGTGCGGGGCTCGCCCCCGGTCGTCAACGATCAGGGCGTTGCGGAGGTCTTCGCCGCGGCAGCCCGTTCGTGCCTCGGGGACGAGAACGTCGTCCACACGCACCAGAGCCTCGGATCGGAGGACCTGGCGTGGTTCTTCGAGGACGTCCCCGGGGCCATGTTCCGCCTCGGCTGTGCACTCGAGCGCAAGCCCGTCGATCTCCACTCCGCCTCGTTCGACGTCGACGAGCGCTGCATCGAGACCGGGATGCGGGTCGGCGCCGCCGCCCTCGCCGACCTCGCCGATCATCACAGCTGAGCCGCGGTCAATCGACGACCAGGAGCCCCTCACGCTCGACGGCGTGACGCAACGCCTCGCCGTCGCCGGGTCGCACCGAGAGCGTCAGCACTCCGCCACCGCCATGGGGCGCATGACGGAGCTGGATGTCCCGGACGTCGACGGCAGAGGCCTGCAGCGCCTGGCCCACCCGTGCCAGCTCCCCCGGCTCGTCGGCGAGAGCCACCCGCACCGTCGCCACTCTCGCGGTCATCGCCCGACGCATCTCCATCGCCGCGGCGAGGAACGTCTCGAGGTCGGCGCCGTCTCCCTCGACCGACGCCGCCAGCTCGTCGATGGCGGTCCGCACGCCGTCGAGGGCGGCGACGACGGAGGCGCTGTTCATCCGCAGAAGATCCACCCACAGCCGGGGATCGGACGCGGCTACCCGGGTGAGGTCGCGAAATCCGCCTGCGGCGAGTTCGAGCCCGCCCTCGGCGCCGCCGGCGGCGGCAACGAGCGCGGCGGCGATCAGCTGGGGCACGTGGCTCACCGCAGCCACAGCGGCGTCGTGGCGGGCCGCATCCATGAGGATCGGGCGGGCCCCCAGCTCGGTGACGAGGCCCGACACCAGCTCCACGTCGCCTGCCGCGGCGCCGTCGGTGACGACGACCCACGCCGCCCCGCGGAACAGCGCGGCTGAGGCCGCCTCGGGCCCGGCGACCTCCCGCCCGGCCATCGGGTGCGTGCCGACAAACCGGGCGGCCCGCGCCGCCATCACGATGGGCGCCTTGACACCCGCAACGTCGATGACCAGCCCGCTGTGGTCGAGTCGGGCAACGAGGTCCCGCGTCGCCGTCGGCGGCGCTGCCACGATCAACAGGTCGGCTGCGGCGAGGAGCACATCGTCCTCGCTCTCGCCGGCGGCATCGAGGGCTCCCCGGCGCAGCGCCGTCTCGAGGTGGGCCGCCTGCGGGTCCCACCCCGCAACCCGGGCCCCGCGCTCGCGTAGGGCGAGACCGCAGGAGGCGCCGATGAGGCCGGTGCCGAGAATCCCGACGTTGCGAACCTGCACGCGCTCAGACGGCCACGCCGACAACGGCTGCGAGCGCGCGAACGTCGTCCATCAGCTCGGCGAACTCGTCGGGAACGATCGCCTGAGCCCCGTCGACGAGCGCATTCTCCGGCTCCGGGTGAACGTCGACCATGAACCCATCCGCCCCGCAGGCGACCGCCGCCCTCGTGAGCGGGGCCACGAGTGCCCGCCTGCCGCCGGAGTGACTCGGGTCGACGACGACGGGCAGATGGGAGAGACCCTTCAGCACCGGCACCGCCGAGATGTCGAGCGTGTTGCGGGTCGCCGTCTCGAACGTGCGAATCCCTCGCTCGCAGAGGACGACGTCGTGGTTGCCCTCCTTGTAGATGTACTCCGCAGCGTTGAGCCACTCCTCGATCGTCGCCGTGAAGCCGCGCTTCAACAGCACCGGTTTCGTCTGCTTGCCGAGCTCCGAGAGGAGGGTGAAATTCGCCATGTTGCGGGTGCCGACCCTGATGAGGTCGGCGTAGCTCGACACGAGTTCGACGTCGCGTGGGTCGAGGACCTCGGCGACGAACGGGAGGCCGAATTCCTCGCGGGCCTCGGCAAGCAGCTCCAACCCCTTCTCGCCGAGTCCCTGGAACGCGTACGGCGACGTCCGCGGCTTGAACGCGTCCCCTCTCAGGATCGTTGCACCGGCACGCGCCACCGCCTCGGCGGAGGCGAAGAGCTGGTCGCGGGTCTCGACGGCGCACGGTCCGGCGATGGGGGCGAGGTGCCCCCCGCCGATGAGAGCAGTGCCCACCTCGACGACGGAATCAGAGGCCTGGAAGTCACGGCTGACGAACTTGAAGGGCTTGAGAACCGGCACCGCCCGCTCCACTCCGGAGAAGGCCTCCCAGGGCATCTGCTCGACGGTTTGGCGCTCACCGACGGCTCCGATGACGGTGCGCGACCGACCCTCAGAGACGTGTGCCTCGGCGCCGATGTCCTCGAGGCGTTGCACGACATGGGCCACGTTCTCGGGCGAGGCCGTCGCACTCATCACGATGATGAGCGACTCGTCTCCCTTGCCGATGGTGATGCGTGGCACAACGACCTCCCTGCCAGAGCTTAGGGTCGGGGCCCCATGCGCCGGCCGGCTCAGCCGAGCAAGAGCGAGTCGGGTCCCAGGGTCAGACGCCGGATCTCGAGTTCGGGATGGTCGTTGGCGAGCCCAGAGGCGACCTCCAGCCCCACGCCACCGTCCCACGCCGTCACGAGGACCGCACCGTCGGCGTCGGTGCCGAGCAGTGTCGCCCGGCAATGCGGGTCCTCTTGCATCTCGTCGACCAGGGCGACGAGTGCCGTCGGCACGCCCCCCGTCGCCGACTGCCAAGTGGCGGTGATCATCTCCATGACCGGGACGGTACCGCCGACGCCGCCCATTCGAGTGCACCGACGTTCACTGCTCGCCGAAGGTGCTTGCAAAAATTAGCAAAATGCGATATATTGTTACCGTGAAGCAACCGCTGTCGGACCTCGGAGCGTTCATCCGCCAGCAGCGGGAGCGGAGCGCGATGTCGCTGCGCAAGCTCGCCGAGGCGGCGGGGATATCAAACCCGTACCTGAGCCAGATCGAGCGCGGATTGAGAAAGCCGTCGGCGGAGATCCTCAAGTCGATCGCCCGGGCGCTCTCCATCCGAGCCGAGGCACTGTACGAGCGGGCCGGCCTGCTCGAAGGCGTCGAGCGGCCCACGGTCATGGACGCCATCGACGGCGATACGGTGCTCACACGAGGACAGAAACAAGCGCTGACGCAGATCTACCAGAGCTTCGTCAGCGGAGACAACCAGGAGGAAGCGTGATGTTCGAGGCGCAGAAAGAGCTCGCTTCGAAGGCCTTCTACGCTGCGATCGCGACACCCGTCGTCGCAGCCCGCAAGGTCCGGTCGTACGGCTCGAAGCTCGCCGAGAGCGCGCAGGGCCAGTTCGACGAGCTTGCTGTCGAGGGCGAGAAGGTCGCCAAGCAGATGAGGGACCGGACGGTGGTCGAGGAGATCCAGAGCCGCGTCGACCTCGAGAAGGTGCAGGACAGGGTCGAGAAGCTGCGTGATCAGCTCGAAGGAGCACTCGCCAGCTGGCGGGAGAGCTTCGCCCCCGCGAAAGAGACCGCACCCACCGAGCCCGCGGCCAAGAAGCCCGCCACCAAGCCCGCAGCCAAGAAGCCCGCAGCCAAGAAGCCCGCAGCCAAGAAGCCCGCCACCAAGCCCGCAGCCGGCAAGCCAACAACGAAGGCAACGGCGAGCCGCTGATCACGGTCGACTGGCCAGGAAACGCATTGCGACGCTCGGTGGCAACACTCCCTCCTTACCACCGACGCTCCTGCCAGTGAAAGAGAGCCCCGGGTCATCCCGGGGCTCTCTGTTGTTCCACATCGAGTTCGCGGCACGGAGACCATGCCCGTACGCCCGACCCGCGGATGTTCAGTACTTCACGATGGGGTCGAGCTTGTTCGCATGAGTGACCCAGCGGGCGACCATCGACTCTGTCGGCAGGCGGCGGACGAGCTTCTTCTTTGCGTTGACCTCGACCATCGTGGCCAGGAGGTTTCGAGCGTTCCGGCGCCGGAGCTCCTTGACGGTGTCGACTCCGGCCGACTCGAGGAGGTCGGAGTACTCCTCACCCACCCCCTTGACCCTCATCAGGTCGGCCCGGTTCACCCATTCGAGGATGAGCTTCTCTGAGATCCTCGTTCTCTCTGCGAGGCTCTTGCGACCCTTCTTGTTCGCTCCCTCCCTCAGCAATCGCTCTGTGGTGCGGACACCGCTCTTTCGCAACGCCGTTGCGTACTTGTGTCCGATACCTTCGATTGCATCGATCGACGCCATCTGCTCGTCCTTTCCTGGCGTGTCAGTCCCTTTGCGCCCCGCGGGCACGCCGTGCGGCGCAGCGAGGATAACGAACGCGCACCGCTCGCTGCCAGGGCGCATCACCTGGTGGGCCGCAGCTCGTCGAGATCCATCGGAGTGACGATGCGCCGCGGGGGCAACCGGTCGAGCCGGACCTCGGTGACCCAGCCCGGGTGCGCCTGCCACAGCAAGTCGAGGTCGGCGTCGTCCTCACGCACCATCAGCCGCGGCCAGATCTCGGGATCCACGACGTATGGCGGGCCGGAGGCGTACCGATAGCGGGCGATGGTGACGAGGGCGGCATCGGGGTCGTGCGCCTCGACCAGCACGGCGACGTCCTCGGCGCGCACCGACGGCATCGCCGCGTCGGCCACCACCACCGGCCCGCGGTGCCCGGCCCGGGTGAGGGCGTCGAGACCGACCCGCAGCCACGCCGCCGGCCCCTCCTCCCACTCGGGATCGACGACCGCCGTCGCTTCGGCCAGATCGCACGCGGCCAGGACCTCTTCGGCGCACCCGCCGAGCACGACATAGCGAGCCACGACCGGCCATCGCGCCGACTCCGCCACGGTGTGCTCGATGAGGGTTTCCGACCCCCACGGCTCGAGCCACCGGCAGATGGCAAAACCCCGGCCGGGTGAGGCGGCGAGCAAGAGGGCGGCGGCTGGCGCCCGGTCGGCTTCGGTCATCACGTCGTCACGCTACTTCGGTGGCACGACGCCCGGCCGCATCGGTAAGCTCCGCGTACCCCCTCTTTCACTTGGGCGGAGTGAGGGGACGAAGTGCACGGACGGCTCCTGACGGGGCCGTCCGGCGCGTGGGCCCCGAAGGCGCGCCACGTCGCTCACCTCTCTGCAAGACTTCGCCGGACGCCTCAGCGAGAGGAGGAACCGTGCTCGTCGGAGTGCCCACCGAGGTGAAGAGGCAGGAGTACCGGGTCGCGATGACCCCCGTCGGTGTCCGCGAGCTGGTCTCCCGGGGTCATCGGGTCATCATCCAGTCCGGGGCCGGGTCGGGCTCGTTCATCTCCGACGACGAGTACACGGAAGTCGGCGGCGAGATCGTCCCCACCTCGAGCGACGTCTTCGCGGACGCCGACATCATCGTCAAGGTCAAGGAACCGCAGCTCGCCGAGATCGAGAGGTTGTCCGAGGAACAGACGATCTTCACCTTCCTCCACCTCGCCGCCTACCCCGAGGCGGCGGCCGGCCTCGTAGCTTCGGGGGCGACGGCGATCGCGTACGAGACCGTCGAACTCCCCTCCGGCTCGCTACCGCTGCTGGCACCGATGAGCGAGATCGCAGGCCGGATGGCCGCTCAGGCCGGTGCCCACCACCTCGAACGGCCCCACGGTGGCCGCGGGGTGCTCATCGGAGGTGTCGCCGGCGTCGCCCCGGCCCGGGTCGCGGTGCTCGGAGCCGGCAGCGCCGGGACGAACGCAGCGATGATCGCGGCGGGCATGGGGGCCGACGTCGTCATCCTCGACATCAACGTGGACCGCCTCCGCCATCTCGATGAGCTCCACTGGGGCCGGATCGTCACCGTCCGCTCCTCCGTGTACTCGGTCGACGAGTTCGTCCCCACGTCTGACCTCGTCATCGGCGCGGTCCTCGTCGCCGGCGCCCGGGCGCCCATCGTCGTCTCGAAGGAGCACGTGGCGGCGATGCGCGACGGCTCTGTGGTCGTCGACATCTCCATCGACCAGGGTGGGTGCATCGAGACCGCCCGGGAGACGACCCACGACGACCCCACGTACGTGGCCGAAGGCATCATCCACTACGCCGTCGGCAACATCCCGGGGGCCGTGCCGAACACGGCGACGTACGCGTTGACGAACTCGACGTTGCCCTACGTCGTGGCGCTGGCCGACGGGCTCGAGGGGGCAATCGAGCGATACCCGGAGCTCGTGCCCGGCATCAACGTGGCCAGCGGCACGGTGACGAACCGGGCCGTTGCCGACTCGCTCGAGCTCGCGCACGCCCCACCGCTCGAGACCCTGGGAATCGCCTGAGCGTCACTGCGGCGGCGGCGAGCCTTTGAAGATCGCCCGGCCCCGGAGCCGGGCCCACCACAGGTATATGGCCCCTCCCGACAGCACCGCCGACGCCAGGGCCTGATACCACGTCGACCATCCGTACTCCCCGATCGACCAGCTGTAGAGAAACGCCAGCGCACCAAGGGTGAGCTGCAGCGCCCCCGTCGTGACGAAGATGGCGCGACCCTCGGGTTTGGCGAGGACGAGGATGCCGGCGACCGCCCACGCCAGGAGCACCGCACCGACCCAGCGCAGACCGCCCAACTCGTCGGCGACCCTGTCCGAGAGCCCGATCGCATCGAAGAACGTCGCCGGGAAGATGACGAGGGGCAGGGCGAAGATCATGTTGACGAAGATGTAGACGACCATCGCCGTCGTCAGGGTCATCGCGGGGTCGCGCGGGCGCTTGACCCTCTTCGGCTCGGTGATCGGGCCCTCGGGGGCGCCGGGGTCGGGCAGATCAGCACGTGGCTCGTCGCGACCGGTCATGTGTCCGCCATCGAGCCGAGGAGCGTTTCGACGATCTCGTGCTGGAGGACGCCGAGGTAGTGGACGAGGGCGATCCGCGGGTTGGACGCGGAGGGCTCGGGAAGCTCCCCGTCCAGTGCGATGCCCTCGCGGGCCGCCAGGACGAGCCTCGCGTCTCCGAGCACCCGCACCCAGGCCTCGGCGACTCCGGTCGCGATCCCCCCGGAGCCCGCCGCGTCGAGCGATCCCGCGAACGCCTCGGCATCCTGGTGTCTGGCGCCGTCGAGATCGCTGCGGGTCATGCGGCTGAACTCCCACGAAGCGGACTCGTCACCCGGATAGGGGTCGGGTGCCATCCGATCCGCGGCCGCGTCCTCGGGGTCGGAGCCGACCGAGGCGACGAGGGCCGGCAGCTGTCCGAGCACGGCTCGCTCCTCTCCTGGCAGCCGCACGAAGATCCGCCCGCCGGCACGGGACACCGTTGCCATCAGGAGCGCTCCAGGGTGGCCCACAGACCGTGATGGTGGAGCCTGTAGGCATTGAGCTCTGCCTGTTCCCTCGGCTCGCTGGCGACGACTGCCCTACCCGCGTTGTGGACATCGAGCATGAGCTTCGTCGCCTCTTCGACCGGATGGCCGAACAGCTTGCGAAACACCCACACGACGTAGCTCATGAGATTCACCGGGTCGTTCCACACGACGACGTTCCACAGCGGGAGGTCCTCGCGACCCGCTTCGCCGAGAGTGTCCTCGCCGACCTCATGGGTTCGTTGGGGCGCCGTCGTCATCGCGCCGGAAGCGTACCTTCCCCGCAACGGAAGGCGGCCGTCTGGCTCGGTCAAGACCCACCGCCGAGCCCGGCCCTGTCGGCGGCGGCGCGGCGCTGCCGGTTGATCCAGTCCTCGAAGTCCTGACGCGCCACACGCCACTCGCGACCGAACTTGACCGCGGGCAACACCCCGGCGCGAAGCTGGCTGGTGACGACGAACGTTGAGACGTCCATGTACTCGCAGATGTCGGCGACGGTCAGCCAGTCCTTGGCGATCTCGACGGTGATCCGCTCCATGGGCTCAGGCTATGGGCCGGGCGTGACGAGGGCAAGGGCGATCGAGCCGGTTCCGTTTGCGTTGCTTTTCGCGATCTTCCTATCGTGAGGCTGCACACGTGGTTCGCGACCACCTCGGTCGCTCTGCAGAGGTCGAAGGGGCTTCATCGGGCGGAGCGGTCCGGGAGGTTGTGAGGAATGCGCATACGGTCATCGACCGTCGAGGCGCACCAGTTCCCATTGGTGCGTCGCCGGGGCTACGACCCGGACGAAGTCGACTTGGTCATGCAGCGCCTCGCCGAATCTCTCCGCGAGTACGAAGAGCTCACTGCGCGGCTCCAACAGGAGCTCGGTGCTGCGGAGGAATCCAGCGAAGCAATCAAGAGGACGTTCGTTGCCGCGCAGCGAACACGGGACGAGATGATCGCCGAGGCCGCCCTCAAGGCGGAGGCGACGCTCGAGTCGGCAACGGCCGACGCTGCAAAGGTCATCACAGAGGCGGAGACGCAGGTTGCCGCCATGCTCGACCAGGCCCGGCGCCAGGTCGAGGAGATGCTCGACGAGGCCCGCCGCGAGAGGGAGGAGGCGGCCGAGGACGCCGAGGCGACACGGACCGAGGCGAACGAGATCATCGACGTCGCCAAGGCCAAGGCCGAGTCGATCCGCGCCCAGGCCGACGAGGTCATCACCTCGTCGATGGCCGAAGCCGAGGCGACGCGCGAGGAGGCGGCCAAGGAGCTGAGACGCCACCAGGCCGAGGCCCGTGACACGCTGCAGCGGGCCAAGGACGAGGCGGAACGGCTCACCGCCGAGGCGCGCAGCCAGGCGGAGCGGGCGGTCTCCGAGGCGTCATCGGAGGCGGCTGAGAAGTCGGCGACGAGCAGGCGGGAGGCCGAGACGCTCGTCGCGTCCGCGATCAACGAGGCGAAAGGGCTTCGCAGCCGCGTCAAGGCGGAGACGGACGAGTACCGGGCCAACAAGCAAGCCGAGGCCGACGAGCTCGTGACCGTCGCCGAGAACGAGGCCAACGAGCTCCGCACGAAGGCCACGGCGGAGGCGGCAACGGCCACGGCGCGGGCGCGGGCCGAGGCCGAGGCGGTCGTGAAGCGGGCCAAGGCGGACGCCGCCGACCGGGTATCCGCCGCCCAGGCGCGGTCCGACGAGATCCTCGACGCCGCCCAGCGACGGGCCGACGAGGTGACCCGCGATGCGAGGGAGGAGAAGATCGGCCTCGAGCGGCGCGTGGCACAGCTGCGCACCGCCGTGTCCGACGTCGAGCGAGAGCTGCAGAAGCTCTCGGCGACGGCGCTCGAGCGTGTTGGGCTCATCGGCGGGATGATCGACCTGGAGCATCGCGCCATCGAGGAGCCGACAGACCCGGACGTGGCTCCGGGACCGGCTGCGGTCGCCGCCCGCGCCAGGGAGCACGTCGCCGTCGGGACCGCCGGCAGTAGTGCCGCGGTGACGATCGACCTCACGACCGGGGCGGTCATCACACCGGACAGCCCCGACACGGACGTCGAGGAGACCATCGACGACGAGACGGCCGAGCCGGGCGCCGGTGGAGGCGGCCGCGTCCCCGCGCCGACGGCGAGCGCGCCGGCGGAGGTGCGGGCACCGGCGGTCAAGCCGCGACACGAGGTGCCCGAGGTCGACGCGCTCCTCGCCGAGCTTCGGGCGACGCGCACCGAAGCGTATGCCGATCCGGACGGTTCGGGTCTCCCCCCTGCGGCGAGACCCCTCGTCGAGCCGGAGACCCCGGCGGACGAGACGGACGAGGAGGCCGGTGGGTCCCGGCCCAAGACCCTCGAACAGCAGGGCGAGCCGGAGAGGGCCGACACCGAAGACGGTGCCGACGCCCCGACGATCTACCAGAGACGGGCGGGTGGGATCCGGCGGAGGATCGAACAAGCGCGTCCCCGACACCCGGAGCGCTAGCCGGAACGTCGGAAGCGGGTGGGGCACGGGTTTGGGCCGGGGCGACGTCGTCGCCCCGGCCCCGCCGCGACCCGGTACCCTCGACCCGGCCCGGACCCGGCGATGGAGGATCACCGTTGAGCAGCGCCGCTACGACGATCGGCGTCTTCGTCTTCGACGGGGCCGAGGAGCTCGACTGGGCGGGCCCGTGGGAGGTTCTGTCGGCCTGGGCGCACGGGTGGCCGGAGGACTCGGTGGAGATCTTCACGCTGGCCCGGAGCGACGGCGTCGTGACATCGGCGAAGGGCTTGAGGGTGGTCCCGGACCATTCCTGGGATACCGCACCGCTGATGGACGTCCTCGTGTATCCAGGTGGTCGCGGCACGCGCGACCAGCTCGGCGATCCCGGCATCGGTGCCTGGCTCGAGCGGCTCTCGGGTGACGGCACCCTGCTCGCGTCTGTGTGCACCGGCTCGCTGGTCCTCGCCGACGCCGGGCTCCTCGACGATGGCCCGGCGACCACGCACTGGAGCGCACTCGACAAGCTCTCGCGCCTCGGCTCGAACATCGACCTCCGACCGGACGACCGGTTCGTCGACCGCGGCGCCATCGTCACCGCCGCCGGGGTTTCGGCGGGGATCGACATGGCGCTGCATCTGGTCGCCCGGCTCTCCAGCCCGGACCGGGCCCGGGAGGTGCGTCGCTACATCCAGTACGACCCGGAGCCCCCGGTCTGAGACACACCGGTCAGGGAGCGACCGAGGCCGTCCGCCCCGCCAGCACGAGCTCACCGGTTTGATCGGGCGCGGCGGGGCACCGACACCTCAACGATCACCCGGAACCCCGGGTTGAGACACACCGGTCAGGGAGCGACCGAGGCCGTCTGAGACACACCGGTCAGGGAGCGACCGAGGCCGTCCGCCTGGCCAGCTCGAGCTCCCGGGTGGGGCGGGTGAGCACGAACCAGACCCCATAGGCGCCGACGGCAACCAAGACGACCCGCAACCAGACCGGATCGATGAAGAACCCCGCGGAGACGCCGACGGCGGCGACGATCGAAACGACGGCGATCACCTTGATCCTCCGGGGCATCCCCAGTCCGGCCCGGTAGTCGCGCAGCGTATGGCCGAACCAGCGGTTCGTCAGCATCCAGCGGTGCATGCGCTCACTCGAGCGGGAGAAGAAGAACAGGGCAACGAGCAGGTTCACGGTCCCCGGCAGCACCGGCGTGACCGTGCCGGCGATCCCGAGCCCGAGGAAGACGAAGCCGAGCGCGGCGTAGAGGGCCCGAAGCGGGCGGCTCGTCGTCAACTTCAGGTCGTCGTGGCCGGTGCCCTCCGTCATGGTCGGGACGATACCGGCGTCGCCGGCCGACCACCCCGACACGGTGTCGGAACCCGGAGCCGTGTGCCCGGCATGGCGGCGGCCCGTCGGTCAGACCCTGACGCGAACGCCGTCGCCGCCCACGGGATCGCCACACACGCAACGGAACCGCGCCACGCCCGAGGACCAGTCGGCGTCGGCCGTGAAGAGGTAGACGGTCTCGCCGAACCGGTCGCAGTAGGTGGTGAGGAGAGCGTCCTCGGCTTCCGTGGCTTCCGGGGCGTGGGCCCTGCGGAGGGCGTTCGTCTCGTCGCGGAGCCGGTCGAGCCGCAACCGGGACTCGGCGAGTTCGGCCACGGGAACGCGACGTCCCCGGAGCTCCTGGTGGGACAGCCACGCGTGAACGAGGTCTGCGTACCGCAATGCGAAGAGGTCCCTCAGCACGGCGAGGACTGTACCGCCTCGTCGCCGGCTTCGAGACGAGATCCGCGCCGGCGAACGGTACGCCGGGCCGGACCCCGGGGCGCCGGACGCCCGGGGTGGACCGGGGCGGCCACGTCCCTAGAGCCGGGGTCCGAAACTCGTCTCGCCGGGAGGTCAGCCCGCGGCGGGGTACCGCGCGGCGAGGCCGGAGGCGATGCCCTCCAGCTCCTCCACCGTCTGTCCCTCGAAGCGTCGTGCGCACACGACGTCGTACTCGGCGCACAGTCGTTCGCACGGGGAGCCGACCACGAGGTTGTCGGCCATGTTGAAGAGGACGTTGTCCTCTTTGTCGATGTGGCCCCGGATGAGGTCCACGTAGCCTCGGCCGTTCTCGAGAAGAGCGTCGACGGCCGCTTCGTCTCCAGCGCGTGCCCCGGAAACGGCCTCGGCCATGGCGCGCACGAACGCTCTCCCCACCTGGTGCTCGTAGAGCATGACCGCGATCGGACCACCGTCACGGGGAAGCCCCTGCGCCTCGAGCTCCGGAAAGAGCAGGTCCTCCTCCTTGCCGTGGTGACAGGCGTCGGCAAAGAGCCGGAAGAACGCGATGCACTCCTCGATGGCATCGAAGTCGAGGTGGGCCGGGTCGGGCGCAGAGGACATGATGTCGTCGAGCACACCGGCGACCTGGAGGATGAGCACATGCTCGTCGCGGAGCATCCGGGTGGCGGTGTTGGTGTCGTCCATCTCGGCGATTCCTCCTCCGTGCGGGCACGCACTGCCGCTCGCACGCTAGCGACGTACCGCCCGGGGCCCACTCAGGGCGCGTCGACGGCCGGCGTCTCCAGCGGTGCGATCAGCTCGGGGACGTTGTTCTGCACCTTGTTGACGAGCGTGGACACCGCGTGCATCGCCAGCCCGCTCGACGGGTAGACCCCCAGCATGGCCTCGAGCACCGCCGGATCGGTGCTCGCCGGGTCGAGCCAGCCCGGCCAGTGGTCCGCAGCGACGATGACTGGCATGCGGTCGTGGACGGTGCGGACGAGGTCGTTCGGTTCCCCGGTGATGATCGTGCACGTGCGGAGCCGTTCCCCGCTCTCGGGGTCCTTCCAGCTCGCCCAGAGCCCGGCGAGGGCAAGCGGCTCCCGACCGGAGGAGAAGATGTAGTGCGGTAGTTTCCCCTTCTCCCTCGGCTGCCACTCGTAGAAGCCGTCGGCGGGGATGAGGCACCGCTTCGAGACGAACGAGTCCCGGAACGCCGGTTTGGTGGCCGCGGTCTCGGCGCGGGCGTTGATGTTGCGAGCTGCCATCTTCCGGTCCTTCGCCCAGAACGGGAGCAGGCCCCAGTTGAAGGTGCCGAGCTGGCGAACTCCCTCGTGCTCGGCGATCGCGTAGACGGAGTCGGTGGGGGCGACGTTGTAGGAGGGAGCGAGCGACTCGGTCTTGGTCTCGTCGACGCCGAAGTACTCGGCGTAGGCGCCGGCGGATTGGGCCTGGACGAATCGGCCGCACATGCCGGCATTGTCCCACGCCCGACGGCTCCGGCCTCCGGCGTTCCGCCAAGCTGCCGACCGTCTCGGGCCCGCCGCGAGGTCGCTACCGTTCCAGGTCCAGACCGGGGAGAACACCGTGAGACAGCATCTCAGGCCGTTGGAGCGCAGAGTGCTGGCGATGGTCGAGGCGGGGCTGGGTCCCGACGAGATCGGGCGCCGCATCAGGCGTAGCGGACGCCAGGTCGAACGCATCATCGCCTGGACGGAGATTCCCCGTACCGGGCGGCACCGGCGACGCTCCGCCCGAGCGCTGGAGCGTCGCGTCCTCGCGCTGCGCGCCCGCGGTGAGACCCACGAACAGATCGGGAGCCGGTTCCGCCGCAGCGCCGGCCACATCCGGCGCGTGGAGGGGCTCGCCCACTACCGCCTCGCCCTCGATCTGCTCGGCTGAGGCCGCAGCGTCCGCCCCCGGGCGTATGCCTTCAGCGTGTGTACCGTGCCGACGATGACCAATGCCATGGCTCCCGTCGCGATCGAGCTCGAGCAGGTCACCCGATCCTTCGGTGAGGTGCGCGCCGTCGATCGCCTCGACCTCGCCATCCCGGCGGGCTCGGTCGCCGTGCTCCTCGGGCCCAACGGTGCCGGAAAGACGACGACGGTGCGGCTGCTCACCGGTGCGCTCAGCGCCGACGCCGGGCGCATCGGCGTCCTCGGCCTGAACCCGGCGGTGGACGGTGAGGAGCTCCGCTCCCGGTGCGGCGTCGTGCCTCCCAAGCCGGCGCTGTACGACCAGCTCAGCGGCGAGGAGAACCTGCGGTTCGCCGCCGAGATCTACGGGAGGCCGCGGGAGGCGATCCACGACGCCGCGGCCAGGTTCGGCATCGACCACGCCCTCCACCTCAAGGTCGGCGGCTACTCCACGGGGATGCGGACCCGGCTGGCGCTGGCGCGGGCGGTGCTCCACGAGCCGGACGTGCTGCTCCTCGACGAGCCGACCGCCGGCCTCGACCCGGAGTCGTCCCGGGCGGTGCTCGACCTGATCCGCGAGCTGGCAGGACGGGGCCGCACGATCGTCATGTGCACCCACCTCCTCCACGAGGCCGAGGGGATCGCCGACCAGGTCGTCCTCATGGGCGCGGGCCGGGCCAGGGCGGCGGGCCGCCCCGACGCGCTCGCCGGCAAATACCTCACCGAGCCGATCGTCGTCATCGACGCCGAGGACCGGTCGCTCCTCGAACCCCTCACGACCCGGCCCGGGGTCGTCTCCGCGACGTGGAACGGCGCCCTCCACCTCCGCGTCGAGAGCCTCGCCGTGCTCCCCGACCTCGTCGCCCACGCCGTCGCCGGCGGGGCACGCCTCACCCGGGTCGAGCCTCAGGCGGCGACGCTCGAGACGCTGTACTTCGAGATGCAGCGCCGGTTGCGGGATGAGACCCGCAGGCGCGAGGAGTCCAGGCCCGCAGAGAGGGATTCCCGGTGAGGTGGTCGAAAGCCTGGATCGTCGCCCGCATCGACCTGCGCCGGCTCGTGCTGAGCCGTGACTACTGGGTGCCGCTGCTGGTCCTTTCCGGGATCTTCTTCGTCTTCATGCCTGCCGTGCTGCTCAGCGTGGTGACCGTCGATCGTGATCTCGACATCGTGAACCAGATCTCGGACGTGCTGGAGTCGCTCCCCGGGGCTATACAGGACAACCTCGTCGGCGACTCCCCTCGGGCCCGTGGCGCCTACGCCCTCGCCGTGTACCTCATCGCCCCGATCGCCATCGTCGTCCCGCTGACGATCTCCTCGGCGGTGGCGGCCTCGTCGATCGTCGGCGAGCGGGAGCGGGGCACCGGGGAGTTCCTCGCCCACTCGCCGCTCACCGAGCGTGAGATCTACGTCGGCAAGATCATCGCCTCGCTCATCCCCGGCTACGTGGCCGCCCTCGGCGGGTTCGGGGTGTACGCCCTCATCGTGAATCTTCGGGTCGGGCCGCTCTTCGGGGGGTGGTTCTTCCCGACGACGGGGTGGTGGCCGATCATCCTCGGGTCGTACGCCGTCTCCAGCGGCGTCGTCGTCGACCCGACGATGGGCGCCCTCGTCTTCGGGGTCGTCGCCTGGCTCCTCGCCGGCTTCGGGCTCGCCCGCGGGTCGCGGGTGCTGCGACGCGACACGCTGCTCGGGGTCGGGATCGAGACCCGCTGAGCCGCCGGGACACGGGTGAGGCGGGACGCGTGAAGGCCCGGGCGGGATCACCACCCGGGCCTTCGTTGACGGTGCGGCGTCCTAGAGGGTGAACTCCTGGGTCTGCGGGTTGAGATGGTCGAGCTGAAGCGCTCCGGCCGTCTCCTTCCCACTGAACCGGAACACGTTGAGGCCTTCGCCGATGTTCGTCTCGTAGATGAAGTTGTTGTACCAGTACGAACTCCATGCCCCCACGATGTCCAGCCCCAGGAAGTCGAAGGGCGGTGGCGGCACGGGCGCAGGCGGCGGATCGCTCCACGCCAGCGTCTGCGGATTCTCGGGGTCGGTGAAGTCCACGACCCATGTCCCCGCCTGGTAGTTGCCGACCACCATGACGTCCCGGCCGCTGCGCAGGGGAACGACGTTGAAGTTGTGGATCGTGCAGTTCTCGGTGGCGGACTGATCCCGGGGAAGCACCCAGGTCCCCAGCTGCTCACCGGTCAGCGCGTCGAAGAAGAACGCCGACTTGTCCGAGTCGAGGTTCGACGCCTGACAGTTCGCCTGCACGCCACCACCGGGCTCATGACCGAAAGCGAAGACTTCGCCGTCCCAGGTGAAGGACGCGGCGTGGCCGATGCCGACGCCGTCGATCGCGCGCTCATACAGCAGGTCGGGATTCTCCAGCGTTCCGCTGCCGGTCAACGTCCACATCGCATAGCCGTCGCCACCGGCGCATGCCGCCAGCATCGCGTCGCCGAGGATCACCGCGGTGTCGTGGCACGCACGCCCGACCACCTCGGTACGGAGGTACGTCGCACCAGCCGGGTTCCCCAGAGGCACCTCGACGATGTCGATGCCGTCGCACCCGCTACCGGAGTTGTAGACCAGGAGCCGGTTGTTGGCGGCGTCCGGAACCCCGGTCGCAGTGTGCGATCCGCAACGACCCAGGATCGCACCGGTGCTGAGGTCGACCGAGCCGACGAGGGCCGGATCCTCGAGGTCGCTGATGTCGAAGATGTGGAGCCCCTCGAAACCTGCCGGCACAGCCACACCGTCACACATCGCCCCCAGGGCGGCCGGTGAGTTCCACGACCGGACGAGGATCGTGTCCCACACGATCACGTCGCCCTGGTTCCCCTCGCACACCGTCGAGGACACGTGCTTTGGGTTCCCCGGCGCCGAGATGTCCCGAATGTTGAAGCCCAACCACGACCCCTGGTCCGGGTTGAGCAGGCTCGCCGGTTCCTCGATGTGCCCCATCGGGTGGAGGTTCTTCGTCCGCGGATCGACATCGTGTATCGCTCCCGCAGGCGCTGCCGGCGCCAGCGCCAGCAGCGTCATGGCCAGCACGGCAACGATGACGTGACGCGTTCTTCCCCTTCGCATGGACGTCCCCTTTCTTTGCCCACGAGCGCCCGACCCTACCAGCAGCTGCGATTCCTGCACCCGCACCTGTCACATTGGTTCGAGCGCCCGAATCGCCCGAACGCGTCGGCCGGGCCGGCCGTGACGGAACCACACGTGTGACAGGAGGTCCTCCCGCCCGTAACGCCCGGGTGACGGCTCCGCAAAGATCGCCCCCGACGTTCCACGCCACGGTGGAGCGACCCGACGGGAGGATCTCCTGTGACCCAGGCCTCCTCCACAACCGGCCGCCGCCGGGGGGAGCCTCGTGAAGGGACCTCCCCCGGAGTCGGCCTGAACTCGGGCGCCGCGCACGCCACAATCGGGGCCGTGACAGAGTCCTACGACGCCGTTGTCGTCGGCTCGGGGCCCAACGGTCTCGGCGCCGCCGCCGAGCTGGTGCGGCGCGGGCACCGGGTCCTCGTCGTCGAGGGGCGCGACGAGATCGGCGGTGGGTCGCGGACGGCGGCGCTCACCGTCGATGGCTACCGGCATGACGTCTGCGCCTCGGTGCACCCGCTGGGGGCGGCATCCCCGCTCTTCAGGCAGCTCCCCCTCGCCGACCACGGCCTCGAATGGGTCCACCCGCCGGTTCCACTCGCCCACCCCCTCGACCACACGACGGTGGCGCTCCACCGCTCGATCGACGCGACCGCGGTCGGGCTCGGTGCCGACGGGGAGGCGTACCGCAGCGTCGCGGTGCCGCTCACGTCGCGCGTCGACGATCTCGTCGACGGGATCATGGGCCCGCTGCTGCGGGTCCCCCGGCATCCATTCACCCTGGCCCGCTTCGGTGTCGCCGGGGTGAGGTCGGCGACGGCGTTCTCCGGCCGGTTCACCACCGACGAGGCGAAGGCCTTGTGGGCCGGGCTCGCCGCTCACTCGCTCGCCCGGCTCGATGCCAGGCTCACGTCCGCCGTGGGCCTCGCCCTCGCCGTGACCGCCGTGACCGGCCACGGGTTCGGTTTCCCGTTCGCCCGCGGCGGATCGCAGGCGATCGTGGACGCCGTCGCCGGGTACATCACGGCGAACGGCGGCTCGATCCAGACCTCGACCTGGGTGTCGAGCCTCGACGAGCTCCCCGGGGCACCCGTCTACCTGCTCGATGTCGCCCCGGGCGCGGCGGCGTCGATCGCCGGCGACCGAGCGTCCCCACGCTCCCGGCGACGGCTGCGGCGCTGGAAGCACGGGCCCGGCAGCTTCAAGGTCGACTTCGCCCTCTCCGGCCCCGTCCCGTGGAGGGACGAAGTGCTCGCCACCGCCGGCACGATCCACCTCGGCGGGAGCGCCGTCGACGTCGAGGCCGCGGAGAAGGCCGCGGCACGGGGCAGGCACACCGACAACCCGTTCGTGCTCGTCTCCCAGCCGTCCATCGTCGACGCGACGAGAGCACCGGACGGCGCCCATGTGCTGTGGGCCTACTGCCACGTCCCGAGCGGCTCCGGTCGCGACATGACCGAGCCGATCGTGCGCCAGATCGAGCGCTTCGCCCCCGGATTCCGCTCCCGCATCGTCGGGCACCACACGATGGCGCCGGACGACTACGAGGCCTACAACCCGAACCTCGTCGGGGGCGACATCGCCGGTGGCAGGTTCGGTGTTCGCCAGACGATCGCCCGTCCCCGGCTCGTCGCCGACCCGTACCGGATCGGCGACGGGGTCTACCTGTGCTCGGCGTCGACGCCCCCTGGAGCCGGTGTTCACGGCATGTGCGGGTTCCACGCCGCCGCGGCGGCGGCCCGGGCACTGGAGCTGCGCTGAGCGGGCTCACGCCTGGGGGGATTCAATCCCGCCAGCGGTGCGGCCGATCCCGCAGCCGGGTGAACCCGTACCGTCCACAAAACGAGACGTATTCGGAACGCGGCACGCCGCGCCACTCGAGATCATCGAGCTCGTCGCGGAGGGGCACATCGCGCCGCAGCGTCGCCAGGTCCTTGAAGAGCAGCGCATCTTCCCGTCGGGAGACGAGGGTCTCGGCGAGCCGCGCCGCCCCCCGCACCTCGACATCCCAGGTGGCGGCGTCGTCGGGGATGTCCTCGATACGGCCGTACCGGGCGAGGAGGACGGCGGAGGACTTCGCTCCCCACCCCGGCAGCCCCGGATATCCGTCGGCGGAGTCGCCGACGAGGGCGAGGTAGTCGGGGATCGACTCGGGGGGAACACCGAACTTGTCGACGACGTCGCCGGCGTCGATGAACACCCGCTTGCGCCGGTCGTAGCCGACGACCCGGGGGTGGCCGTAGAGCTGGAACATGTCCTTGTCGGGGCTGTGGACCACGACCCGGTCGACCTCGTCCGCCCAGCGGTGCGCCGCGGTGGCGAGGGCGTCGTCGGTCTCGTGGTCGTAC
>CAMYMC010000038.1 GCA_947259365.1 uncultured Acidimicrobiaceae bacterium
CGGGCCACCCCTCAGCCTACGCAACACCCACCAACCCGGCGACAGCCGAAGTCACACCAACACGCCCAAAACACCCTTGACAACCAAACAGGCCTCGTTATGCGTGGGTCGCGTCGCTTGGTCGAGGCGGGATTATGGGCGCACGATATGGGCGGGTGAATCATGGTTGAAGATTGAATCGCGGTGAACCTTGGGCAAGTTCCGGGAAACCAGGGAGGGACTGCTCATCAGTCGATTTGCGGGGGACTGGCCCGGTTCGGATGCTTGGCGGTGACGCCTATGTAGAAGTCGCGGATTTGCTCCATGTCCGCTTGTATGTCCCCGCTCGGTCTCAGCACCGGCCCGAGTCCGCCCACCTTTCTCTGGTAGTCGATATAACCGAGTGAGATCGGCACGCCGGCCTCGAGCGCGATGTGGTAGAAGCCGGTCTTCCACGATGGGGTCCACTTCCGGGTTCCTTCTGGCGGCACCGCTAGGACCAGATCATCGGCGGCCGCGAATTGGACCGCGAGGTGTTCGACCACGTTGTGGGTGCTCCGTCGGTCGATGGGAATACCGCCCAGCCATTTCATCACTGGGCCGAATGGCCGTCGAAAAAGGGTGTGTTTGCCCATCCAGTAAAGCTTGAGCGGGTACATGAAGGCCATGGCGAGCATCAGCACCAGGTCCCAGTTGCTGGTGTGCGGGGCTGCGATCAACACGTACTTCGGGCTGGTGGGTGGCTTCCCCTCAAGCCTCCAACCGAACATCCTCAGCAGAACACTCGAGAGCCGTCGAAGAACGGATCGCACCACCGGGGTGTCAAAGATCGTGGCAGTAGCCACCTTGGCGATATCGAGCGGGTCAAATGCCATCAGACATCGGTGGCGAAGGCACGTTCGATCGTATGCAGGAGCAACTCGGTGTCCATGTCAGAAGATGAGGATTCGAGAGCCCTGAGGCACCAGTCGGCAAGGACGCACAATGCTGCGTACATTTCCGCAGGGACGATGTCGACGCGTCTGCCCTCCTGGACCCTCCGATCCACGGACCTGATCAGGTTCCGCCAATCTGACCAATCCGGGTCATCCTCAGCGGCGATCCGGTGCCAGGTGGTCACCATGGCAATCGCAAACCGCTGGGTCTGCGTCAGCGTCTCGTCTTCGTTGTTCTCAATCACAGTGCCTGTCGTCGTGGTGTTCGATCACGGTCCCAAGCTACCGGTTACTCGCACAACCTGGTGCCGGAGTGCACACCGCCTACGCATGCCATGAGACACGAGATCTTGAGGGCTCTCACCGGACCCTCACCCACGCCGCACAGGTTCTCGATCCGGGGGCTGCTGCTCGCACCCACCGCACCCATCCCGAGAGGGCCAAACAGCAATATCGTTTGAGACTGCCGTCATCGGAAACCTGCGTGGCGGCCCTGCAACTGAGCGAAGCAGCGACCGGTTTGCGTTGGGGCACTCAAGGTCTCCAAACTGGGCGCTCGATCGTCTGGGAAGGGCGTGTTCGATGGGCGTCAACATTTATGTGGGGAATCTCTCCTTCAGTGTCACCTCGGCAGACCTGGAGCGTCTGTTTGGTGAACACGGTGTGGTCGTGTCGGCCAACGTGATCACCGACCGCGATTCTGACCGGTCTCGTGGTTTCGGGTTCGTGGAGATGGAATCCGATGCTGCCGCCCGGGCCGCCATCGACGCGATGAACGGCACCGATGTCGAGGGTCGTGTGTTGAAGGTCAACGAGGCCCGTGAACGCCAACCTCGGGGCGGACCTCAGTAGCCGATTTGTCCCCCTGCCCACAAGGTGCGGTGAGACACGGCCTTTAGATGGCTGGGTGGCCAAAAGTGAAGAGGTCCTGAGGGTCGAGGGGACCGTGGGTTGAGACCCGCGGGAACCTCTGTAACGACTGAAGACTCTGGGTCGGATTCGCCTTCTGATGGGTCGAGCGATATGAGACCCGTAGGCCTCTAGGGCCGGCACCCCAGCAAGGACGCTCGCCGGGGTCGCGCCAGGGGGATGGGCACCCGCTCGTAACACGCGGCTTGGGTGCCAAACAGCCCACAGGCGAGCCCCCCATATCCGGCTTGTTGTGCGAGGAACCGGTCTCTCCCTTCTGCTGGGTGGCGCGCTCATAACAAGCCGCGTGGTGGGGGCCGGTGCCAGCCACAGAGAGCCGCCCTCGACGTGGGGGTCTGCTCGTTCCGGTAGCGCGCTCGTTATCGAACAGATGGTGTGATCGCGGCGGCGTCTGGTGGCTGTGGTCCGTCCGCTTCGTTTGATGTCGGGCGGGCGTTCGCTGTGGGTGATCTTCGGAGGCCCGAGCGTGTCGAGCACCCGTACACTGTGTAGGCATTCTGTGAGAGGAGTGGTCGTGAAGAAGCTTGTGAGATTTGCCCTGATCGTTGGCGGTATAGCGTTCGCGGCCAAGCTCGTTGCCGCCAAGAAGTCCGAGTGGCGGGGCCTCACCGAGCCCGAGGTACGCGACAAACTTGACTCGCGGTTGCCTGACCGGGTGTCGGACGAGAAGCGTGCCGCCGTCGCCGACAAGGTTGTCTCCAAGATGCGGGAGCGGGGTGTCCTCCGCGAAGAAGAGGAAGAAGAACCATCGGCGCCTACCGATAGTGGCGGTGTGGGAGAAGGGCCCGAATCCGGCGACGCCGAAGCGGACGACGACTCGAAAGACAACACCGAGTCGGTCTGACCCTCACCCGCTGCGGGCCGCACACCGATGTGCCGTTCGTTCTCGTGCGGGTAGCGGACGGGGGCGATATGGCTCAGTTCGGGTGTTGTGAGCGGAGTCCACCCCGCCGGCCGCACAGCGAGGTGCAGGACCCGCGGAGTCTGATGAGAGGCACCGAGATGCGCCTGAGTGCCGCGGGTGGAGCTAGGCGGGCCTCGGAGCGCAGCTCTTGTTGGCGAGAGACAACGAGGAGCCTTCGGTTAAGTGGGCGCAAGTTGACCGGAGCCGTAGTAGAGCCACCGGCCTGGAGATCCGACTGCGATATCCCAGCCAAGCTTGTTGAGCCTGTGCGCCAGATCTTCGGGTTCATAGAAGACCTTGACTATCCGAAACCGGCGGCCGTCACGGAGCCCACGGACCACTGCTCCCGACTCGTCGCCCTCATTGCGATACAGAGCGCGTCTCCAGCCACCGGGCATGCGTTCATCGATGAAGAACACGCGCCCTGTTGGGTTCAGCCGCTTCGCCACCTGGCTCCAGAAACGATCGAACAGAGCCTCCGGGACATGAGACAGCCAGAAAGCAAAGAACACCGCGTCGTAGACAGCGTCCGACTCCCAAGCGAAGATGTCAGCCGCCACACGAGTCACCCTGTCATCCCCGATGCGTCTCCGGTTGATGGCGAGCACTTCGGGCGCCGCATCCACGGCGGTGACACTGTCCGCCCAGCGTAAGAGATGACCCGTCCACTGGCCGGTGCCCGCAGCTATCTCCAGCACTCGCCCGGTCGGTGCGAAATCAGCCAAGGCTCGGAGAGCCTCATCCTGTTCGTCGAGCCATTCCTGATCCTCTCCAGAATCCAGCGCCTGACCTTCCAGAGATGTCGCGTCATACTCCGGGGCCCGCGCCCGGTAGTAGGCGATCTGCTCTTCGACGAACCGTCCCGGATCTCCATTGTCCATGCCACCCAGTATGCCGTCCTCTCACCGATTCCGACGACGAGAACTACTGTCCACGCGACCGTCGTCACCACCCGGCGTCGATTCACCCGCTCACACCACTCAGCCAGTCAGAAACTCGCCCCGCCACCGATGTGCTGGCTCCCCGGCGTCCTCGGATACCCAGCCGACTACGCGGCGACATCACGGGTGGCGGCATCACCAACCTCTCTGTCATCGTGGCCGCACGGGACGGCGGTGGGCTGAGCACCGGACCATTCGCCGAGGCCGTGATCATGGGGGGCGACACGGAAGGGACGCCTGCACCGCAGTGCGAAGGCTCAGAGCAGGTCTTGGTTGCGGATGCCGAACGACGGGTGACGGAGTTTGCTCAGCGCCAGTCTCTCGAGCTGACGGATCCGCTCTCGTGTGAGGTTGTACCCCTCGCCGATCTCCTCGAGCGTGCGAGGGACGCCGTCGTAGAAGCCGTACCGGAGGGCGAGGATCCGTCCCTCCCTATCTGGAAGACGCTCGACGCACTTGCGGAGACTATCCGCTGTGTCGAGCTCCTCAGCGGCCGTGACCGGGTCGACCGCATCTTCGTCGTGGATGAAGTCGCCGAGTTGTGCACCGTCCTCACCGACGGGCTGTTCAAGCGACACCGTGTGCGCCACCCCGAGAGCGAGCTCGACCTTGTCGACTTTGACACCCGCCTCGGCGGCGATCTCCTCCGATCTCGGCTCCCGCCCCAGACCAGACTTGAGACTCGCCTGGGCGGCACGCACTGCGCCGAGGGTGTCGTGAAGGTGAACGGGAAGACGCACAGTACGCGACTTGTCTGCGATCGCTCTCGTGATTGCCTGACGGATCCACCACGTGGCGTACGTGGAGAACTTGAAACCCCTCCGCCAATCGAACTTCTCGACGGCGCGGATCAGACCAAGGTTTCCCTCCTGGACGAGATCCAAGAAGTCGATGCCCGGGGTGTTGGCGTAGCGCCGTGCGTTCGCCACGACAAGCCTCAGGTTGGCGGTAAGGAACGCATCCTTTGCCTGGCGCCCGTGACGCACCCTGCGACGAAGAGCGACCCGCTCCGCCCTGCCCAAGGGGTCACCCGCCCCGAGACGGGCTTCCGCGTCCCGACCAGCTTCGATCTTCTGGGCGTAGTCGACCTCCTTCTCGGCGGTGAGGAGCTCGTAGTCGCCGATCGTCGTGAGGTAATGGCTCACAAGGTCGGTGGTCAGGCGCCCCCGCTCGTCGGTGAGCTTGTTCCGGTCGCGGCCACCACGCGACCGCATCAGCGTGTCTCGCTCAAGACGCTCCTTTGCGTCTCGGCGATCACGCAAAGCCCGATCAAGCACCCTGCTGCGCGGCGTGCCTGCCATCAGGCGAGGACCTCCGATGCAGCCACCAACCCCTCCTTGGCCTTTCGGTCTGGAGCCTACGACGATGCTGCCACGATTCCACAAACCTGACGGACAACACTGGCACGTGCGCCGAACTGCCCCATGACCAAACCGCCCACCGAGGAACCAAACGCTCAACCAAACCCCGCACCCACGTCTACCCAACGGAAGATCAACCCCCGCCCACAACCAGCTGGGATGATCTTGGCTCATCGTCACGGACCGGTCAGACGGTGCGACACCGATTGAGCCGAATCGAGCAGCTCGGTTGGGTCACCTCCGCCGTCCCGATGAAGGACGGATCGCGGCCCGCACATATCACACACCACGCAGACGGGAACCTTGCCGCCGTACCCGCACGAGATCCGGTGCGGTCTCAAGGGGTCATCGCAACGCTTCGGCGAGTTTGTGTGAGGGTGTCATCCATCCGAGGGTTTGTCGAGGGCGGGTGTTGAGGGAGTGAGCTGCGGCGTCGAGGTCGGCTTGGGTGAGTTGGGACATGTCGGTGCCTTTGGGGAAGTACTGGCGGAGGAGCCCGTTGGTGTTTTCGTTCGAGCCGCGTTGCCACGGTGACTTGGGGTCACAGAAGTAGATCTGGACACCGGTATCGACGGTGAACTGGGCGTGTTCTGCCATCTCTTTGCCCTGATCCCACGTCAACGACCGCCACAAATGCTCGGGGAGGCGTTGAACCGTCTCTACCAGTGCGGTGCGCACCGACTCTGCGGTGTTGCCGTCGGGGAGCGGGAACAACATCACGTAACGGGTGGCACGTTCGACCAGAGTCCCGATGGCGGTCATCCGTTTGCCCATCAGCAGGTCGCCTTCCCAGTGACCGGGCACCGCCCGATCGGCAGCCTCAGCCGGCCGTTCTGAGATCATCACTGGTTCGCGGATCTGGCCCTTCCCCGTCGGAGCTCGTTTGGTGAGGGGACGGCGGATCGCGCGACGAGTCCGCAGACACTGCGCCAGTTCATGGCGTAACGCACCACGGCCCTGGACAAACAGCGACAGATAGATCGTCTCGTGCGACACCCACATCTCCTCATCTGAAGGGTATGTGTGGAGACCACCACTGCGCCAACTTGTCCTCCACCACCACCCGCAGCTCGGTGTTCGCCGCCAGCTTCGCTGGTTTGGCGCGGCGAGCCCGACGCCACGCTGCTCGATCTGCTCCCAGCGCCCGATACCCGGTACGGCCACCATTGCGACCCACCTCTCGGCACACCGTTGAAGGGGCACGACCCATACGATGGGCGATTGCACGCAGCGACTCGCCAGCCGCCACCCCTCGAGAGATCTCCTCACGCTCAGTCAACGACAAACACCGGCTCGAGCGTCGCCGTGGCATAGGTCTCACCCCACCAGTGTCCTCGATCATCGTCCGCACCGACGACCACTGTCGCCCCAGGCGACGAGCAATCGACCGCATCGCCTCCCCGCGCTGCCACCGATCCCACACCTCGGTCCTCTCAGCCTCAGTGAACCTCCGCACAACAACAACCTCCCGACAAGAGCCACATACTCTCGCCGACACGCGTTGCACCCACCCCTTGAGACCGCAGGCATTTCCGAGCAGTACGGCCGCCACCGCGAGTGACATCCATCAATCGGCACGCTCCGTGACGGAAGGCACACCTCGAAGCGCACGAGGCCGCCGCGGCCCGCCTCGACGCGGCGTTCGGAGCGACGGAGCGAATCGCGCGGACCAAACGGGACCAGACCGTCATCGAGCTTCCATCTCGGAAAGACGAAAGCCCCCTCTGGCAGGGGGTTCTTTCGGTCGGGCTGGCCGGATTTGAACCGGCGACCTCTTGACCCCCAGTCTTTGCAGAGCCGTCTTGGCCGCTCCTCGGTGGTCCTCGGCGATCCCCAGAAATCGGCATCTACCAGGTACTTCGTCCCGGATGCTCCGCACCAGTCCCCCGGCGGCTTGACAGGTATTCGGTTCGATAGGCGCCTGATAGGCGCCGAAACTCCCGGCTGCCAGCGTCTATCATTCCCAGCTGTCACAACGTTGAGTACTATCAGATCGTGATGAGTACCCCAGACCCCGCCGACGAGCTACGCCGCCTCTACCCACCGATTCTCACGACCGCCCATGTGGCCGAAATGATGCACTGCACCGTCGGAGACGTCCGCGACAAGGTGCATCGCAAGGAGCTCCAGGCGATGCGGTGGGGTCAACAGTTCCGGTTCTTCCGCGACGAGGTCATCGCCGCAATGACACGAGTCGAGGTCGACGAGGAGGAGAACGCGGAGAACAACATTGAGGGGGACGAGGCGTGAAGGGCGGGGAGATCAACTATGACCGCTGGTACCCGGAGGTGCCGGCAGTGATGGACACCAAACAGCTTGCCGACCTGTTGCACACCAACGATCAGATCGTACGGGCCTGGGCACGGGACGGGATGATCCCGGCGCATCGCCGCCCCGGTGGCCGCAAGTTCACGTTCCTTCGCCACGAGATCTTCGACTGGCTCATCGCCAACCGCTACGACCCAGACAGCCCCTCTTCATGACTGCAAGCACTAGCCCTGCCGGTTCCCGGACGGGTCGAGCCGCTCCTCGCCGACGTCATTACGAGCGCCCTCGAACCGGGGTGACGAGGTGCGCCTCGCAGGGACGCCCGGGTCAGCCTTAGACGCGCGCGGCCTGCGCGGGTCCCTGATCGGAACGCTAGATACTCGCGACCTCTGAGTAGGATCGGAGAAACGGCGAGTGTTCAGCCAGGCGCGGTGCCGTCCGGTCCATGTCACCCCATCGCGGAACACTTCGCCGTGGCGCAACAGGAACGACCCGAGACGCTGCCGCGCTCGACGCTGATCCTGGACCACGTCGTGGCGGGCCCGGCACAGATCCCGTACCCCCTCCTCGGCTGTCGACGGGACCCGGATCGGTGTCAACTCCCCAGCCCGATACAGCCGGGCCAACCGGCGGCAGTCACGCCGATCCGTTTTCACCCGATCCCCCGGACGGGTCGGTATCAACGCCGGGGCGATCACCTCACATTCCACCCCCAGCGATGCCAACAGGCGATGCAGCTCATACCCAGTCGGGCCAGCCTCATAACACACCCGCAACCGCTCACCTGAACCCACACGTGCAATCAGGCGCCGCACCGACGCCTCGTCATGGAAGATCCGCTCCACATCCGGGACCTGCTCCCCAGGACGCAGGATCCCCACCGAGATCGAGTCCCGGTGCACATCCATCCCCAACACCACACCCCCTCGATCTGGCAAGCTGGACGACACGGCCGACTCCCTTCCGTCGTTGTGGCTCCGTCCACCACATCGTGGACGGAAGACCCACGAACACGGCGGACTGGAGCCGGCCGTTCCATACTGACTGTGCGGTTGGCTGTTCCCATCGCGGGAGGCCGAATGATGCCGACGACATCTTTCAGCAGTTGATGTCGTCGGTCTCGAAGAAGCCATGTCACAAAGGGGGGCTGGTACGCGACAGTTGGGTGACGCAACGCAAGGATGCCGATGGTTGGTGTGGTCGAGCGGACCGACCCTGAGGGATGGCGGATCGTTGATGAGTTGTATCCGTCGCTCTGCCGGTTCGCCGCCGTTGTCGCTCCGTGGGATGTCGAGGCGGAGGATCTCCTTCACGACGCCCTCGTCGATGTTCTCAGAAAGCGCCGTCTGAGTGATCTCGACCACCCTGCCGCCTATCTACGGAAGGTGCTGGTCAATCTTGCCGCCGGCCACAGCCGGCGTAGGGCGGCCTGGAAGCGAGCCGTGGTGCGTCTGGGATCCTCCGGCGACCACCACGACGAGCCTGGCTATCCGTCGGACATGGCCGAGTTGGAGCGTCTGCCTCCCCGGCAGCGGGCGGTGTTGTACCTGGCCGAGGTCGAGGGGTATCGCTTCGATGAGATCGCCGGGATGCTCGACTGCAGCGAAGCGGCGGCCCGTAAGGGCGCCTCACGGGCTCGCAAACGTCTCAGAGTCGAACTTGCAGCGGAGGGTCTCCGATGAACGATCTGAAACAGATGCTTGAAGAGCGCGCCCGTCGGGGTGACGCCACGGGAAGCGATCAGCTCCGCCAGCGAGTGGCTCTCACGCTGGCGGCAGGAAAGAGCACTGGGCCTGCTCACGAGCCCGGACACAGGCTGTCGGGTCCCCTGGTGGCATTGGCTGCCGCCGTCGTAGCTCTCGTGGCCATCGGGAGTGTCGCGCTCATCTTCAGAACCACGGGTTCGCCGGTGGCGGAGCAGCCGCCTCCCATTTCCACGTCTGCGGTGGAAGGTCCGGTGATCCTCTCGGGAGTCTTCGGTCTGGAGTCGATCGGTGGTTCCACATGGGCCTGGACCGGGGAGGAGATCTGGCGCTACTCAGAAGGCGACTGGTCGCTGTATTCCGCCGCACCACCTCCACCGTCGCAATGGCCTTCTGATCTGGCCTACGACGGTGACACGCTGTGGGTCTTGGTCGATACCGGGGCCGATGACCCACCGGATGGGTACACCGGCGTCTACTTCTTGGACGGGAACGACTGGCGCCTGTTGGAGGGGAACGACTGGCACCGGCCGACCGAGGGGCTGGGGAGGGTTGCCGCCGATCCCGACACGGGGGTTCTATGGCTTTCAAGCGGTAAGGACCTCTTCCGCTGGGACGGTGCGGAGATGACCAACGTGGGGCTTCCCCCCGAATGGGAGGGCAGCGCAATCTGGGTGATGGACATAGGCGTCACCGCAGACGGGGCCGTTGAGGTACTCGGCCTCAACGTCTACAACCCCTTGGGGATCGGGGACCCTTCGGGGGGCGGGGGTTTGGCCCGATACGACGATGAAACAGGCACCTGGGAGATCGTCGCGCCCCCGAGCGGCGACTCGCCGATCCCCCTCGGTGGAATGCCCCTCGGTGGAATGCCTGTGCTTACTGCCGACGGGGACCTGTGGGGGGCACTCCCCGACCTCACCGAGGGCTGGATGCCGGGGGACCCCCTATCGGGGGCGCGGCTCGCCCGCTACATGAGCACCACTGGCGAGTGGACCGTCTACGACGCGTGGCTGCCCGACTTCGACTTCGCCGTGATAGCCGCCGGCGACGATTCCCTCTGGATCGCCCAAGGACACGGGGGCAAGGAAGCCACCGGCGAGATGGTGGGGATCGTTGGATTCGACGGCGAGACGTGGACCACCTACTTGGAGGGAACGCCGGCCACAGACCCGGTCGACAACATCACAGTCGCGTCTGATGGCACGATTTGGTATGTGCGCAGCGACCAACTCCACCAGCTCGAGAGGGGCACGCCATGAGGGCCGCTGCCTGTGGAGCTGGGCCCGAGTTGTGACGACCCGCCTCATCGTCGGGTCCCTTGTTCTTGCCGCTCTATTCCTGGCGGCCTGTGGCAGCGGTGACGACGGGGCCCAACCCCCAACGACGGCAGCGACGACGCCGCCTCCAACCGCTGCGACGACAACCACGGCGACCGCTACAACTTCGGCTCCCGCTACGACCCCGCCGGCGACCACAGCGGTGACAACCTCTCCGGCGCCGACCACGTCGTCGGCTCCAGTGACGAGTTCGCTGCCGCCCAGCATCGAGGACGGCATCGTCTCGACCGTGGTGTCACACGAAACCACCCGAGACATATCGGTGTGGGCACCCGAGGCCGAGGGAGCATGGCCGGTTGTGTATGCCCTCCCCGGCATGTCAGGCGACCGGACCCGGTGGGACGTCGCGGGCCTTGCGCTGGCGAGGCAAGGAGTGGTGGTCTTTGCCACCGACTACCGACCGACCGAACCCCAGCACGTCGGGCAGGACCTCGAGTGCGGCTACCGCTACGCCATGACCCTCGCCGAGGAGTACGGTGGGGATCTCGACCAGCCGGTCACGATCGTCGGTCATTCGTTTGGTGCCACGATGGCTCTGTTTGGCGGGCTCAGCGACGACGCCGGGCCCGGAGGCACCTTCGGCGAGTGTTTCACCGGAACAGCTCGCCCTGATGTGATTATTGCTATCTCGGGTTGCCACTACGACTTCTTGGGCCAGAAGATCCCCTTCGATGCATCCAGGTTGGGCAACCGGGAAGCCAACCTGGTTCTCGTGACCGGAGCAGACGACAACATCTGTGAGCCGTGGCAATCCGCAGACGCCACGGAAGCCCTCCGATCCGTCGGCTACGAAGTCGACCTGGTGAGAATGACCGACGCAAATCACATGTCCGTGATCTTCCACGACCTTGTCGACGGCGCGTTGGACGACGGCGTGCTGGACGACGGAGAGGTACTGACGGTTCCCGACGCCCCGACTGGCCATGAAGTGGTGCAGACGATTCTCGATGCGATCACCGCGGCTCAGTGACGCATCCACCGATCACGGTGCCGCGGCTACTGAACAAGATGGCAGAAAGCTCCTGCTTCCCCACCGGCCCCCGGGCCAGCTTCTGCTCGATCTTGTCGAGACGGCCACGAAGGGTCATAGGTGCGTACCTTTGGGGTGAATCGGCAGGGAGCCTCCGATATGGGAGGAGAACCCGTGGAAAAGAGAGTTGAGTGGGACCGTGCAGCGGAGACTCTCAGCTTGAGTGTCACAAAGCGTTCCCTGTTGGGGAGGGGTCCCACCCGGCTCGAAGGCACCATCGGCTCGTACGCAGTGCTGGTCTTCTACTCGTACGACGAGCACGCTGGCCACGTCACAACCTACGTCGTTGGTATGCCTCCCGGGCCGTGGGGCGACCACAAGATCACGATCACGAAGCGGGGACGGCTCAGACGGAGTGCGCAAATCGAAACCGGGGACGAGGTCTTCGATGACAAGTACACCATCCGGCTGCCAAGAAACGCCAGCCCAACGACCAGCTCGGACTACTCAGGTAGCAGAGCGGCTGGCAGCCGGCTCGGCATGGCAGGACACCGACACCGTGTTCGTCTGGCAAGACGGACGCCCGCTGCGACCCGACTGGACGTCCAAACGATTCGTACAGCTTGTGGAGCGGACGGGTCTCCCCCGGATTCCGCTTGGTGGGCTGAGAAGTAGCCACGCCACAGCGTTGTTTGGGGTCGGAGTCCACCCGAAGATCGTCCAGGAGCGGCTCGGCCATCATTCGGCCGGGTTCACCTTGGACGTGTAGTCGGCCGTATTGCCTTCAATGCAACGAGAGGCCGTCGCACTCTTGCCCGGACTCGATAGGTGACAACATAGGTGACAGACCGTCATCGGAATGAACCCGGAAACGACAGAAACCCCTACATACGCAAGGGTTTCCGCTGGTCGGGCTGGCCGGATTCGAACCGGCGACCTCTTGACCCCCAGTCAAGCGCGCTAACCAAGCTGCGCCACAGCCCGTATGTCGCCCCGAGTGTACCCCCGCGTCACCGCCCGAACGGGAGACGCCGCAGGCTCAGAAGACCCAGCGGAAGAACCTGATGCCGAGGTCGATGAGACGCCACAGCAGGTAGAGCCCGGCGAGGACGAGCATGGCTAGGAACCCGACGGGCCATCCCGGCTCTTCGATCTCCTCCGCCCCCTCGACGGGATCGGCCGCGGTCTCGTCGAAGGGCTCCGACGTCATACCGGGGGCACGCCGTGATGACGCCCGGAGAACGTGCGATGCTTCCGCTCCGCATAGGCAAAACGGGTCATGAGCTCGCGGCGCAGGTCCTCCGGCTGGACGACGCCGTCGACGATGAGCTCCGAAGCGAGGCGCAGCAGGTCGACGTCCTCGTTGAACTCGGCTCGCTTCTCCTCGACGAAGGCCTCCCGCTCCTCCTCGGGGAGGGCCTGGATCTTGTTGTAGTACACCGCGTTCACTGCCGGCTCCGGCCCCATGACCGCGATCGCGGCGGTCGGCAATGCCAGCGTGGCCTCGGGGCGCAGGCCCGGCCCGGAGAACGCATACAGCCCGGCGCCGTACGCCTTGCGGACGATGACCGAGATCCTCGGCACGGTGGCCTCGGCGATCGACGTGATCATCTTCGCTCCGGCCCGGATGATGCCCTGCCGCTCCACCTCGGTCCCGATCATGAACCCGGGCACGTCGGCGAGAAACACGAGCGGGATGTTGAACGCGTCGCACAGCCAGATGAAACGGGCGGCCTTGTCCGCGGAGTCGACGAAGAGCACTCCGCCGAGGTGACTCGGCTGGGAGGCGACGATGCCGACCGTCTTCCCGTCGAGCCGGGCGAAGGCGGTGATGACCTCGCGGGCGTAGAGCTCCTTGATCTGAAGCACACTCCCCTCGTCGACGAAGGCCCGGATGAGCTCCATCATGTCGTAGCCCTGAGCCGCCTCCTCCGGCACGACCGACGAGGCGTCGATGCCGGGCTCGGGGTCGACGCCGCCGTAGGCGGGCGGCAGGACCCGGTAGTGATCCGACATGTAGGAGAAGTACGTCCGGGCCCAGTCGATCGCCTCCTCGTCCGACGAGACGAGGGCGTCGCCGCAACCGGACACTTCACAGTGCATCCGGGCGCCTCCCATCTCCTCGAGCGTCGTCTCCTCCCCGATGACCATCTCGGCCATCCGCGGTGAGCCGAGGTACATCGATGCCCTGCCTTCGACCATGATGACGACGTCGCAGAACGACGGGATGTACGCCCCACCGGCCGCCGAGGGGCCCATGAGACAGCAGATCTGGGGCACCCTGCCGGACAGGCGCACCTGGTTGTAGAAGATCTTGCCGGCTCCTCTTCGCCCGGGAAAGAGGTCCACCTGGTCGGTGATGCGGGCGCCGGCGGAATCGACGAGGTAGAAGACGGGCAGCAACTCGTCGTAGGCGGCCTCGAGAGCGCGGATGATCTTTTCCACGGTGAGCCGTCCCCACGAGCCTGCTTTCACCGTCGGGTCGTTGGCGATGACGACGACCGGCCGAGCGTCGACGAGGCCCCGGCCGGTGACGACCCCGTCCGCGGACAGCTCGTGGCCCATGGCGTTGGCGAGCAGGCCGTCCTCGACGAACGTGCCCGGGTCGCAGAGCCGCGCGACGCGATCGCGCACGAACACCTTGCCCTGGGCGGCGAGCCGCTCCCGGTGCCGCTCCGGCCCTCCGGTCAGCGCCTGCTCGGCCGCCTTGCGGAACCGCTCTGCGATGGGTCCGTCAGGCATCGACCCTGCTCCTGTGCCGTCTCCTCGTCCGCAGCCGGATGGGCGTGCCCATGAAGTCGTACTCCTGTCGGATCCGGTTCTCCAGGAAGCGTAGGTAATCCGGTCCCAGATCGCCGCCGCGGATGAAGAGGACCACGGTCGGCGGGTCGGTCTCGGCCTGCACCGCGTAGATGATGCGGGGCCGTTTGCCCTTGCGCATCGGCGGCGGGTGCGCCTCGTGCCAAGTGCGCACGAGCCGGTTCAGCTCCGGGGTGGGGATGCGGCGGCGTCGGTTCTCCAGCACCGCTCGGATGGCGGCGGGGAGGCGGTGCATCCGGGAGCCGGTGCGAGCGGAGATTCGCAGCACAGGGGCCCATCCGACGAAGGCGAGACGGTCGGCGACGCTGTCCTCGGTGTGGAGCCGGGCATCCGTGTCGACGGCGTCCCACTTGTTGAGGACGACGACGAGACCGACGCCGGCGGCGGCGATCTCTTCGGCGAGGCGCTGCTCCTGGTGGGTTGCGCCCTCGAGTCCGTCGACGAGGAGGAGGGCGACATCGGTCTGGCGGAGCACGTCGCGGGCGCGCAGCACCGAGTAGAACTCGACGTCGTCCTTGATCTTGGGGCGGCGCTTGATCCCGGCGGTGTCGACGACTTCGAAGGGCTCTCCGTCGATGTCGATGACGAGGTTGATCGGGTCCCGCGTCGTCCCCGGCACCTCGGAGACGAGCACCCGCTGCTCGCCAGCGAGCTTGTTGAGGAGGGTCGACTTGCCGACGTTGGGCCGGCCCATGATGGCGAGGCTGGCGATCGCATCGGGGTCCTCGCCGGTGCCTCCTTCGGGCAGGGAGGCAACGACCCGGTCGAGGAGGTCGCCGGTGCCCCGGCCGTGGAGCGCCGAGATCGGCTCCGGTGCGCCGAGACCGAGCGACCAGAGGTGATCGAGATCCTGTTCGTGTCGCGGGCCGTCCACCTTGTTCGCGGCGAAGATGTACGGCACGCCGGAGCGCTGCAGCATCCTCGCCACGCCCTGGTCGTCGTCGGTCACCGCCACCGTGGCGTCCGCGACGAAGATCACGAGGTCGGCCCCGGTGACGGCGATCTCGGCCTGGCCCCTGATGTCCATCGTGAGGTGTTCTTCGGGGTTGAGCTCCCATCCGCCGGTGTCGACGACGAGGAACCGTCGCCCACCCCACTCTGCGATGAACTCCCGTCGGTCTCGCGTCACCCCGGCCTGTTCGTCGACGACCGCGGCCTTGCGACGCACGATGCGGTTCACGAGCGTCGACTTGCCGACGTTGGGCCGACCGAGGATGGCGACGATAGGCAGCCCGCTCACGCCGCCAGCCCCCCGAGCAGCCCGGCGCACGTCGCGTCCACTGCTCGCACCGGAGCTCTCGCCGCTGCCGCCACCGCTTCCAGGGTCACGTCGTCGAGGAACACATCGCCCCGCAGTGCCACATCAGGCACGAGGTAGACCCCGGCGGGGCCGGAGTCGGCTCTCAGCGCCCGCTGAAGGTCCTCGCCGGCGAGGAGACCGGCGACGGCCACGTTCCCGCCGAAGAACTCGTTGCGGACGGGGAGGATCCGCACCTCGCGTCCTCCGAGCCCCTCGAGCCGCTCCCGGATCGGCGCGAGGGCCAGGGCCCCGTATTCCCCCGTGACGAGCACCGCCGGACCGTCGGCAGCGTCGGCGCGGCGGCCGGTGCTGCGAGGTGCCCGGTAACCCTCGGCGGGCGCCGCCGGGATGGTGCGCCATTCCCCCGTGAGGGTGGGAAGCTCGAGCGCGGTGCCTCGTTCGAGGACGTCGAGCTCGTCGTAGAGGGCCCGCACCATCCCGATGCCGTTCTCGTGCTGGGGGAAGCCCTCGTACGCCTCCGAGGCCGGGAAGTCGTACCCGGCCATGAGGTACAGCTCGTCAGAGGCGTAGAACATCCGCGTCCCGAGCCTTTCTCGCGCGACCGCCTGCCAGCGATGCACGATGTCGAGGTCGCGGCGCGCCTCGCCGAGCGTGTGCGGCCTGAGGCGTTGCGCGGTGCTGAACCGGGAGACGCCGAGCGGCACGATCCCGACGCTTGCCAGCGCCGGGTAGCGGGCGACGACCTCGGCACAGGTCCGTTCCAACACGTCACCGGCGTTGATGGTGGGACACAGCACGACCTGGCCGTGCACGCTGACGCCCTGGGCGAGCAGCGCCCTCAACCACCGGAGGCTCGTCGCCCCGCGCGGGTTGCGGAGCATCGACGCCCGCACTTCCGGATCGGTTGCGTGAACGGAGACGTACAGGGGTCCCAGCCGCTCCTCGACGACCCGGACCAGGTCGAGCTCGGTGAAACGGGTGAGCGTCGTGAAGTTCCCGTAGAGGAACGAGAGCCGATAGTCGTCGTCCTTGAGGTACAGCGACTGCCGCATCCCCGGGGGCAGTTGGTAGATGAAACAGAACTCGCAGTGGTTGTCACACGTCTGCACCCGGTCGAAGATCGACTCGCTGAGCCGGAGTCCGAGCGGCTCCCCGGCCCGCTTGGTGATCGCCAGGTCGATGTCGAGCCCGGCGCGCCGCACGACGACCTCGACGTCGTCCTCGTCGACGAGCTGCTGGTACTCGATGACGTCGGACGGGCGCACGCCGTTGACCGCCAGCAGCTCATCGCCGGCGGCGAGACCCGCGGTCGCGGCGGGCGACCCGGGCACGACTTCGAGAATCGTCGGATACGACATGGGGACGGCGCGAGTGTAAAGCCGCCGGTCGCGCTCACGACCGCGCCCGGACGCGAGTCGGGGAGGCGTGATACGCCTCCCCGACCGGTCTCGAATGAGTGGTGGCTGCGCTACTCGCGAGGCGCGAGGTACCGTCCCCACCACCGCTTCGCGGTGTCGATGCCGCCGACGCCGAACGCGATCGCCAGCGCGATCCCGGCGGCGGCAGTGATGATCTTCACGATGTCCTCGGCGAAGCGGATCTCCAGCAGGTCCAGCGCCGCGAGCACGCCGAAGATGAGGATCACGACACGGGTCACCGTTGGAAGCCAGCTCACCTGACGCCGCTCTGCGTACGGGCGCACGAGATCGGCAACGAAGTTACCGACGGCGGCAGCCACGAGGACGAGGGCCACGGCCACGAAGATCAGCGGCAACACGGCGATGAGCCGCTGCAGCAGGTCCACGATCGGTTCGATCTCGAGAATCCGGAACACGATGAGCCAGAGGAGGAGCATCAGGAAGGCGTAGGCGACGAGCGCCACGAGCGAGGCCGCACTTCTCCCCGATGGGGCCAGGGCCGCAGTCAGACCCGACCGCTCGAACACCGACGCCACGCCCTGAGTCTGGAGCAGTTTCTCCACCCAGACCCGAATCTTCGTGATGATCCACCGGCCGATCATCAACACAACGAGGGCCACGACGATCTTCGGCAGCCATTCGCCGAGCGCGCTGCCCACCGACTCGAACGCATCTCTGATGCCCTCGACAAACCGGTCCCATGTATCCGACATGCTCTCCTCCTTCAGAGTGTGCAGACTCGTCTATGACCCAAGAGACGCATCGAGAGTTCCCCGAGTCGCGTGCAGACCAGGACATGCAAGGGCCCCCAGCCGATCACACGACGCCACGTCTACGGATCTCGAACCCATAGAGATGGCAATGGTAGAGCGACGGTCTCCCCGAGAGCCAGCGGTGAGCCGGCTTTCCAATCCTTCGGTTCGACGGCGACGACGCCGGGCCGGCCTACCATCGCGACCATGCCGACCCGAGTCCTCCTCGCCGAGCCTCGCGGGTTCTGCGCCGGGGTCGAGATGGCGATCAAGGCGCTGACCTGGATGGTCCGGGTCTTCGAACCGCCGGTGTACTGCTATCACGAGATCGTGCACAACGCCGCCGTCGTCTCCGCCTTCGAACGAGCTGGGGTCGTCTTCGTCGACGACATCGCGACGGTGCCAGAAGGCCGTCCGATCATGCTGTCCGCCCACGGCTCAGCTCCCGAGGTCGTCGCTTCGGCCGCCCAAAGGGCGGCGGTGATGGTGGATGCGGTGTGCCCGCTCGTGACGAAGGTCCACCACGAGGTGAAACGTATGGCGGCGAGCGGGCACGAGATCATCTATGTGGGTCACGCCGGCCACGACGAGGCGGTCGGCACCGTGGCGGAGGCCCCGGACGCGGTGACCCTCGTCGATCCGGAGGAGGGTCTCGACCACTTCTCCCCCGCCGCCGATGCTCCGGTGGCCTTGCTCGCCCAGACGACGCTCGGGCTCTACGAGTGGGAGGGAGTGCTCGAGACCGCCCGCGACCGCTACCCCGAGCTGTGGACGGCGAGGCGCAGCGACCTCTGCTATGCCACCACGAACCGGCAGGCCGCGGTGGAACGCCTCGCCGACCGAGCATCCCTCATCCTCGTCGTCGGCTCCCGCAACAGCTCCAACACCCAGGCGCTGGTGCGGGTCGCTGCCAACGCAGGGGCCGAAGCACACCGTATCGACGGTCCCGACGACATCGATCCCGCCTGGCTGGAAGGCCACGACGTCGTCGGCATCACGTCGGGGGCCTCAGCACCGGACCAGAGTGTCAAGGCCGTCGTCGATGCGCTCGGTCCCGTAGAAGACCCCGAACCGCTGCGCGTCATCGACGAGGGCGAGTACTTCCCCCTCCCCCCGTCGCTGCGAACGTTCGTGCGTACGCTCCAAGCTCTCGTCGAGGGCGCCTACGGATGCCGCCACCCTGGACGGGAGGGGCCGATGGAGCTCGATCGCGACTGGGGCGCCACCGAGGCCCTGGCACTCCTCGGCGTGTGACCGGGGCGCTTCGCTGTATCGCGGCTGCGGGCTGCAACCGCCCATCGCGCCCGATTCAGACGTCCTCGTCGGACCCGGCCGCCTCGTCGACGAGCGCCAGCACCCGGTCGATGACCTCGGCGGCCGTCATGTCGGACGTGTCGATGATGACGGCATCGGAGGCGGGCACGAGCGGTGACGCAGCCCGCGTCGAGTCCTTCCGGTCTCGCTCCGCGAGCTCCCGCGCCACGACGCAGGGATTGTTTCCGGACACCTCGGGGTCACCCGAGCGCCGTGCGGCGCGCACCTCCGGCCTTGCGGTGAGGTAGACCTTGACGGCGGCGTCGGGAAAGACGACCGTCCCGATGTCGCGGCCCTCGACGACCGCGTTCCCGCCGTGGGCTCGGACCCAATCGCGCTGCATCTCGACGATGTGCCGGCGGACCTGCGGGATCGCGGACACCGCGCTCACCGCAGCGGTGACACCGGCGCGCCGCACCTCCGCACCGACGCGCTCGCCGTCGAGGCACACCACACCGTCGACATACGCGATGTCGGCGCTCGCGACGACGGTTGTGGTCTCGTCTGTGTCATCGGGATCGACGCCGGACCGCAGCACGGCGAGAGTGGCCGCACGGTACGTGCTTCCCGTGTCGAGGTACGCCAGTCCCCGGGCCGCGGCCACGCCCTTGGCCACCGTCGACTTCCCGACGCCTCCCGGCCCGTCTATGGCGATGACCACAACCGCTCCAGGACGTCGAAGAAGCCGGGCCACGAGATCGCCGCTGCATCGGCATCGTGGATGACGACGGGTCCGGTGGCGCCGGTGGCAGCGACGCCGGCCGCCATCGCCAGACGGTGGTCTCCGTGGGCATGCACCTCGCCGCCTTCGAGCCAGCCGAGACCGACGACGCGGAACCCGTCGTCATCCTCCTCCGCTCCCCCGCCGAGTGTCCGGACCATCGCACACGTCGTCGCGACGCGGTCGCTCTCCTTGAGGCGCAACTCCGCGGCGTCGCGCACCGCCGTGATCCCCTCGGCGAAACAGGCGACGACGGCGACGAGCGGGAGCTCGTCGAGCGTCGCGGTGGTGAGGGGGCCGGCAACATCCGCCGCCTGTAGCCCGGCCCCACGCACCGTCACAGTGCCGACCGGGTCTCCGAGGAGTGCGCCGGTCACCTCGGCCTCGATGGCGGCGCCCATGAGGTCGAGCACCTGAAGGAAGCCGATCCGCCCCGGGTTGAGGGTGACGCCGGGTGTCGTGACCGAGGCGCCGGGGTGGATCGCCGCCGCGGCCCACAGGTAGGCAGCCGAGGAGGCATCACCCGGGACGCGATACTGAAACGGGGGCACCCGGCCGGGGTGGACGACGAACTCGGTCGGTGAGACGCGGTCGCCGAGGCCGAGCGTCGCCAGCCAGCGTTCCGTGTGGTCCCGGTAACCGGGAGGACTCGTGAGCCGCGAGTCGCCCGAGCTCTGGATCGCGGCCAGCTCGAAGGCGGTGCGGACCTGGGCGGAGGCGATCGGGATCTCGACTCGGGCTCCGGTGAGTCCGGCGGCGGGACCGACGGTCAGCGGTGCCGTCCCTCGCTCCGACACTCCGATGCGGCCGCCGAGCGCTTCGATCGGTCCCACCAGCCGCCTCATCGGCCTCGACGTCAAGGACGTGTCGCCGACGAGCGTCGTGACGTGCGGGCGAGCGGCGAGGGCGCCGGCGAGGAGACGCATCGTTGTCCCAGAGTTGCCGCAATCGATCGCCGATGCGGGCTCATCCCAATCCGAGCTGCCCGGCGAGACGACCCGGCTGCCGTCGATCGTCACACCGAGCCGCTCGATCGCGGCCGCCGTCGCAGCGACGTCGGCGCCCGGTCCGAGGCCTGCGACGTCGGAGGTGCCCGCCGCGAGCGCGGCGAAGATGAGGGCCCGGTGCGACAGTGACTTGTCGCCCGGAAGCTCGACCTCGGTCGTGAAGGCGCCGGGCTGCGGCTCGACGACTCGCGCTGGGCTCAACTCGTTCCTCTGGAGGGGCCGGCTTCATCATCCCACGCGCCCGACCCGGCCGAGTACAGCGCACGCACCTCGCCGGTCCGCAGCGGCCGCCACTCCCCCGGCCCGAGGGATCGGTCACGGATGGGGCCGATCGCGGTTCTGACGAGACGGATGGCGGAGAACCCGATCGCGTCGAGCATCCGGCGCACCTCCCGCTTGCGGCCCTCGCGCATGACGATCTCGACCATTGTCCGCTCTCCCGATCGCTCCACGACGCGTGCGCGAACCGCCGACGCCGGGCCGTCGTCGAGCTCGACTCCGGCGACGAGGCGGCGGAGCGAGCGTCCCGGCGACCCGTCGACGAGGGCGAGGTACGTCTTTTCGATGCCGTAGCGGGGATGGGTCACGAGATTCGTCAGCTCTCCGTCGTTGGTGAGGAGCACGAGGCCCTCCGAGTCGACGTCGAGGCGTCCGACCGGGTACACCCGCAGCTCGGTGGAGACGAGATCGACGACCGTGGTCCGGCCGTGAGGATCGGATACCGAGCTGATCACGCCCGGAGGTTTGTAGAGGAGGAAGTAGCCGAGGCCGGGTCGGACCGGGAGCGGGACCCCGTCGACCTCGATGCGGGCGCTGTCGGGATCGACCCGCTGGCCGATCTGCGCCGGCGTCCCGTCCACCGTCACCCGTCCGGCGCGGATGAGATCCTCGGCGCGCCGCCGCGAGGCATACCCGGAGCGGGCGATCAGCTTGTGGAGCCGTTCGATGACAGCGGCTCCGATCGGAACGGCTCCTCGAGAGTCTCGACGACGTCGGCCGGAGGCACGTGGTCGGCGAGGGGCGGCAGGTCGGCGAGGGACCTGATACCGAGCTTCTCCATGAACAGGTGCGTCGTGCCGTAGAGCAGCGCCTGGCCCGGTCCGGGAGCTCTGCCGACCTCCTCGATGAGCCCGCGCCGCTCGAGCGTGCGGAGGGCCTGCTCCGAGTCGACGCCGCGCACCTCCGCGACCTGGCCCCGCGACACCGGCTGCTTGTAGGCGACGACGGCGAGCGTCTCGACGGCCGCCTTGGAGAGCCGGGTCACCCGCTCGGTTTGGGCGAATCGCTCGAGGTACGGCCGTGCGTCGGGGTGGGTGTAGGCGCGCCATCCGCCGGCGACCTCGCGGAGCACGATGCCGCTGCCGTTGGCGGCGAGGTCGTCGCGGAGTGCGGCGAGCTCGATCTCGACATCCTTCGTCGGCCGCTCCGTCACCTCCGCGATCTCCGAGGCGCGCAGCGGGTCCTCGGCGGCGAAGAGGATGGCTTCGATCACACCGCGCAGATCCATCACGTGCTCCATTCGCTGATGGCGATCTCGTTGCCGTCTCCCGGGGCGTGATCGACGGTGATGCGCGCCGCCGGATCGTCCTGTCCGACCCGGATCACCCCCCACCGCGCCAGTTCCAGCATGGCGAGGAAGTACGCGACGACTTCGATCGGCCGGCCGCAATGCTCGACGAGCGCATCGAAGTGGGTGTGTGCGTCCGCCTCGACGCGCCGGGCGATGTCGACGATGGCGTCGTCGACCGAAGGCAGGTCGAAGTCGAGGTGATCGAGATCGGGCTCGGGCTCGGGGGCGTTGAAGACGCGCACGGCGAGCCGTCCGAACTCCTCCAGGGTCACATCGAGGGGAATGTCCGGAGGGGGTGGGACGATCCCGGGGTCGAGCCCGGCGGTGCGGGCTACGAATCTCGTGTTCGCCTCGAATCGGTGGCTCATCACGGCGGCAACGTCCTTGAACGTGAGACACGCGAGCAGCCGGGCGAGGAGCCGGTCCCGCTCCTCGGCGAGGGCGAGCTCCTCGTCGAGATCGACCTCACGCCCGTCGGGCAGCAGGTGTCGTGCCTTCAACTGCACGAGGGTGGCGGCGATGAGGAGAAACTCGCTCGTCACGTCGAGGTCCAGGTCGCTCATCATCGCCAGATGCTCGAGGTACTCGGTGACGAGCTCGGTGAGGCTCAGCTCGGTGATTTCGAGCTGATGCGACGTGATGAGCTGGAGGAGGAGCTCGAGCGGCCCCTCGAAGACTCTGGTCGTGACCTGATACGCCATCGGTCCGGGAATGGTATCGGGCGGCGAACCGAATCCCGGGGATTGCGCCGGCGGCGGAAAGGGCTCCTCGAGCAGGGGCTCAGCCGCCGTCGGCGTCGATGAGCGCTTGCCAGATCCCCCGGTCGATGCCGGGTGGTGGTTTCCCGTGGTGGTGGCGGGCGAAGGCGACGGCGAGGTCCCCGGAGCCGGCAGCCTCGAGTTCGGCGGCTCCGCGCGGCCCGTGGTCGCGGTACGCCCTCCACGCTGTGGGCATGGGAAGGCCCAGCGCGTCGAGCACGGTGGCCGCGCTGCGGGCGAGCGGACCGGTCCGGCTGTGGCGCTTCCCGACGTCGTGAAGGAGCCCGGCCCGGATCGCGTCGTCGTTGTCGTCGAAGCGCCGGGCGACGGCGCGAGCCGTGTCGACGGCGTGACGCTGGTCCGGCACCGCCTGACCCCAGAAGAGCGGCTGTTCCGGATCCCGGAGGAGGCCGGCGACCCATTCCTGTTCGGCGGGGGTGAGTGGTCGCGCCCGGAGGTGGCCGACGAATCTGGCGGCGAGGTGGGGAATATCCCGGGCCAGACGGCGGACGGTCACCCGGTCAGCGCTTGTTCTTGCAGTCCACGCAGTAGCGGGAGGTCGGCCGGAACTCCATGCGAGCGGCGCTGATGTCGCCTCCACACGATTCACACTTGCCGTACGTTCCCTTCCGGACCTTGGCGAGGGCAGCGTCGACGTCCTCGAGCATCGCCCGGGTGTTGTCGATGATGCCGAGGATCTCCGTGCGCTCGGCGGTGGCGGCGGCGGCGTCGGCAAAGCCATCGCTGAAGTCCATCGTGCCGTTGAGCTCTCCCCGCTCGTTGGCTCCGAGCTCGGCGAGCTGGCGCACGAGCCGTACCCGCTCGTCGCGTAGCTCCTCTACTGCCGTCTCGATGTCCACTCGCTGGCTCCTTCGTCTGACCGCACTCGCGGTCATCCACTGCGCGGGTGGGTCGTGAGATAGACCTCGTGCAGGTGCTGCGGTGAGACCCGCGTGTAGATCTGGGTAGTTGTGATGTTAGCGTGACCCAGCATCTCCTGGACTGTTCTGAGGTCGGCTCCGCCTTCCACCATGTGGGTTGCCGCGGAATGGCGGAGCACGTGCGGCGATACCTGTGCCATGGCGAGGCCGGCAGCCGGGGCGTGGTGCTTCAGTCGTTGCCAGACAGCCTGGCGGGTCAGGGCGGTGCCGCGTCCGCTGAGAAAGACCCGGCCGGGGTCCGGTCTGTCCCCCTTCAACTCCAGCCGGATCTCGAGGTACTCCGCGAGCGTGGCGACCGCGGCCCCTCCCAGCGGGACGAGCCGCTGTCTCGCGCCCTTGCCGGTGACGAGGGCCGTCGCCTCCTCGAGATCGAGGTCGAGGACGTCGAGAAGCACGGTCTCCGACACCCGGGCGCCGGTGGCGTAGAGGAACTCGAAGAGCGCCGCATCACGCAAGCCGAGCGGGGTGGATCGGTTCGGTGCGTCGAGGAGAGCGAAGACCTCCTCGACCGTGAGCGCTTTCGGCAAGGGCCTCGCCCGCGTCGGGGAATCGACGAGCGCCGATGGATCCCGCCCCGCGATCTCCTCAGCGACGAGGAAGCGGTGGAGTCCCCGCACGGCGGCGAGTTTACGAGACACCGTTGCCGGCGCCAGGCCCCGCTCGCGCAGCCACGACACGAAACGGGACACATCCTCCGCCGTCACCGACTCGAGGGTCTCTTTACCGTGTTGGCGCAGCAGCGCCCGATATTGATCGAGGTCGCGCCGGTAGGCGGCGGTGGTGTTCGCGGAGAGCCCCCGCTCGGCGTCGAGCGACGTGACGAAGTCGGCGACGGCGTCCTCGAGCTGCATCAGGATCGGGCGAGGAACAACGAGAGCCCGATGAGCGTCTTGGCGTCCTCGATACCGCCCGAGTCCAGCATCGGGCGGATCTGGGAGACGGGCAGTCGCACCCTCTTCGCTACCTCCTCTTCGGCGCCGTGGGGCGACGCGGGGACCTCGGTGAGCCCGGTCGCGAGGTAGATGAGCATGTGCTCGTCGCTGAACCCGGGTGTCGTGTAGATGGAGGCGAGCAGCTCCAGGTCCCGGGGGTCGTAGCCCATCTCCTCTTGCAGCTCCCGGCGCGCCGTCTCCTCGGGGGGCTCTCCGGCGACGTCGAGCTTGCCGGCGGGGAGTTCGAGCAGTGTCCTGCCGAGCGCAGAGCGGTACTGGCTGATGAGGAGCACATCGTCGTCGAGAAGCGGCACCAGGGCGACGGCGCCGGGATGCCGGACGACGACCCGGGTCACTCCCCTGCCGTCGGGCCCACGCAGATGGAGACGGTCGAGCGTGAGAAACGCTGCGGCGCCGACGCGACGACGCCCCACCGCCGCGAACCCGTCGGAGGCCACGTCAGTCCTGCCGCTCCAGGGCAGGGTCCGGCGCCTCCTGGCCAACATCGGAGGCTGAGCTCAGCCGCCGTGTTCGGACCGCCGCGGCGACGAACCCGACGAAGAGCGGGTGGGGGTCGTCCGGGCGCGACTTCAGTTCGGGGTGGAACTGCGAAGCGATGAAGAACGGGTGGCCACCCAACTCGACGATCTCGATGAGCCTGTCGTCCGGAGAGACTCCGCTCGCTCGCAGCCCGGCCGCCGTGAGCTCCTTGCGGTACTTGTTGTTGACCTCCCACCGGTGGCGGTGTCGCTCGTAGATCAGCGCCTCGCCGTAGAGGGACCGGGCGAGGGAGCCTTCTTCGAGCTTTGCCGGGTAGACGCCGAGTCGCATCGTGCCGCCCTTGTCCTCGACGTCTTGCTGGTCGGGCATGAGGTCGATGACGGGATGCGGCGACGTGGGGTCGAACTCGGAGCTGTGGGCGTCCGATCGACCGAGCTCCGTGCGGGCGAACTCGATGACCGCGCATTGGAGGCCGAGGCAGAGACCGAGGAACGGGATGCGGCGCTCGCGGGCGTGGCGGATCGCCTGCACCTTCCCCTCGACGCCGCGAATGCCAAACCCACCCGGGACGAGGATGCCGTCGAGTCCCTCGAGGTAGGACTCGGCGAGGAGCCCATCGACGTCGTCGGAGGGGATCCAGCGCAGGTCGAGCTTGACGTCGTTGGCCAAGGCGCCGTGGCTGAGGGCCTCGACGACGGACAGGTAGGCGTCCTTGAGACCGACGTACTTGCCGACGATGCCAACCGTCACCTCTTCGGTGGCGGCATCCATCCGCTCGACCATCGCCCTCCACGAGGCGAGGTCCGGCTCGGGGGCTTCGATGTCGAGGACGCGGCAAACGACGTCGTCGAGCCCACCTTCGTGGAGGGCGAGCGGGACGCTGTAGATGTTCGACACGTCGGTGGCGTTGATCACCGCGTCGCCTTCGACGTCGCAGAAGAGGCTGATCTTGCGCCGGACCCCGTCGTCGATCGGCAGATTGGACCTGGCAACGATTGCGTCTGGATGAATCCCGAGGCCGCGGAGCTGGGCAACCGAGTGCTGGGTGGGCTTCGTCTTGAGCTCTTCGGATGTCGACAGATACGGGACGAGCGTCACGTGGACGTAACACGTGTTCGACCGGCCGACGTCCTTGCGGATCTGCCGGATCGCCTCGAGGAAGGGCAGGCTCTCGATGTCGCCGACGGTGCCGCCGATCTCGGAGATGACGACGTCGACGGCGTCGGGGTCCCCGAGTTTGCGGATCCGGGACTTGATCTCGTTGGTGATGTGCGGAATGACCTGGACCGTCGCTCCGAGATAGTCGCCGCGGCGCTCCTTGCGGATCACCGACTGGTAGATGGCCCCGGTCGTCACGTTGGAGTCGCGCCGCAAGCTCGTGCCCATGAACCGCTCGTAGTGGCCGAGGTCGAGGTCGGTCTCACCACCGTCGTCGGTGACGAACACCTCACCGTGCTCGAACGGGTTCATCGTCCCCGGGTCGACGTTGATGTAGGGGTCGAGCTTCTGGATGACGACCCGCAGCCCGCGCGCTTTCAGCAGCCGCCCTAACGATGCTGAGGTGATGCCCTTGCCGAGGCTCGACGTCACGCCTCCGGTGACGAACACGTACTTCGTCAAGTAGGGCTTCTCCACCTAGGAAGTGGGGATGGTACCACCGGCTTCGCCGACCCCTGCCCTTCCAGGTTTCTCCAGGTCGGGCGCGGAGGTGGCGAGAGCGAGGAGCTCAGCTGCGTGGTGCCTCCCCTTCTCACTGTCGGGGAGCCCGGAGAGCATCCGGGTGAGCTCTTCGATCCGCGCGGCTCCCTCGACCCGCTCCACCGACGCAACGGTGTCGGTGCGGCGCACGGCGAGGTGGGTGTCGGCGAACGCAGCCACCTGAGGCAGGTGGGTGACGCACAGGACTTGGCGCCCGGCGGCGAGGGTGTGCAGCTTGTGGCCCATGGCGAGCGCAGTGGCGCCCCCGATGCCGGCATCGACCTCGTCGAAGGCAACGATCGGCGCCTCGGCCACACCTGAGGCGAGCCGGAGGGCGAGGACGAGCCTGCTCAGCTCCCCGCCGGAGGCGACGGCCGACACCGGTGCCGGCTCGACGGCGGCGTCGGAGGCGAACAGCACGCCGAGTCGGTCGGCGCCGCCCGCCGTCGGCGGTGCTTCCTCGACGACGATCCGCACCACCGGCTCCGTGAACCCGAGGTCTCGCAATTCGGCCGTCGCTGCCGTGGCGAGTCGGCCGCCCGCCTCGGCCCGCGCCGCCCGCAGACGTGCCCCCGCCTCGGTCAGTCGGACGGTCGCTTTCTCGTGCTCGTCGCCGATGCTCTCTGCGGCAGCGAGCATCGCGGTCAGCTCGCCGGCTCGCTGCACCGCGGCGCTGCCGAAGGCCAGGACCTCTTCGAGGGTGTCGCCGTACTTGCGTTGCAGCGCCGCCAGCGTCGCGATCCGCCGCTCGACCGCCTCCAGCTCGACGGGGTCACCCTCGCTGTCCTCCGCCGCCGTGTGCAAGGCCCGCAGCGCGTCGTCGAGCAGCGACGCCGTCTCGCCGAGTTGGGCATCGAGGGACCGCAACGACGGATCGATCGAGACGATGCGGCCGACTTCGGTCCGTGCCGCGTCGAATGCCTCGAGCGCTCCACGTTCCCCGTCGACGGCCCGGATCGCGATGGTGAGCGCCTCGGCGATCGTCGTTGCATTGCGGAGCCGATGGGCCCGTTCGGTCAGATCCAGGTCGTCGCCGGCGGAGAAGCCGGCTGCCGCGATCTCGTCGGCCTGGAACCTGACGACGTCGAGCTCTCGCTGGAGCGCTCGCAGGTCTCCTCCGAGGATGCGGCGCTGTTCCGAGAGCCGGGCGAGCTCCTCGTGGGCGGAGCGGTAGTCCGCGAGGGCGCCGGTCCCGATCTCGTCGAGCGCCCCGTCGACCACCGCCCGGATCCCGTCGGGGGCGGCGAGGCGCAGCGCGTCGCTCTGGGCGACGAGCTCGATGAGGGGGCCGACCCGCTCTGCGAGGGTCTTGGCCGGCACCATGACGCCATCGAGGTAAGCCCGGCTCCTTCCCTGTCTGGACACGCGGCGGCGAGCGACGAGTTCGCCGTCGTCGATGAGCAGCCTTCCCTGCACTTCGAGCTCGTCTCCCGCAGGCCCGATCTGGGATCGGCGCGCCGGCTCGCCGGCGAGGAGACCGAGCGCACCGAGGAGGAGGGTCTTGCCCGCCCCCGTCTCTCCGGTGACGACGACGAGACCGGGGCCCGGCTCGATCGCCGCTGAGGAGAGGAGTCCGCTGTTGGAGACGCGCAGCTCGTCAAGCATGGTCGAGGCCGAACTGGCGTCGCACCCCCTGGGGAAACGGGAGGCTCCCGAACGGGGCGAGGAACCGAACCGGCCGCGCCCCGCGCCCGACGGTGACCGTGTCCCCGGCGCCGACGATGCCGGCGTCGCGTCCGTCGACGTTGAGGCGAACCTCTCTGTCGATGGAGACGGTGAACGTCAGCTCCGCGTCGGGGGCGAGCACGATGGAGCGAGAGAGGAGGCTGTGAGGAGCGACCGGGGTCATGATGATCGCCTCGAGCTCGGGATCGAGCACCGGCCCGCCGGCGGAGAGCGAATAGGCCGTGGAACCGAGGGGCGTGGCGACGATGAGGCCATCGGCGCGGTAGGTCGTGAAATGCCGGCCGTTGATCTCGACGGTGATGTGAACGACCCGCTGCGACATCACCTTCTCCAGCACGGCGTCGTTGATGGCGTGGTGCTCGCTCCCGTCCGGCAGCGTGGCCGTGATCGTCATCCGGTTCAGCTCCCGGACGTCGCCGGCGCTGAGCGCGTCGAGCATGTCATCGAGTCGCCCCGGGTCGACGTCGGTGAGATACCCGACGGTGCCGAGATTGACGCCGATGACCGGGATGTCGAGGGGGTGGGCGATCGAGACCGCCTTGAGCAGCGTGCCGTCGCCGCCGACGCCGACGACGACGTCCGCCGAGTTCTCGAGCGGCTCGCCTTCGGCGAGGACAGCGGCCTCGAGTCCGCGGTCGACGGCGAGCTCGGCGATGCGGGCGGCGACTTCCTGAGCGTCGGGCTTCTCATCGTGGGCGACCACGGCCAGCTTCGTGAACTCACCCATCGGCGCTCACGATCAAAGCGATCTCCTCGGGTCGGGGCTGCGGCGCGTCCCGTCGCAGCCAGACGAAGAACTCTCGGTTGCCGGACTTGGCTCCCTCGAGCGCAGACGCGATGACGCCGGCCGTGCCGATGCCGCACTCCCAGAAGGCCTTGGCCACGCCTGAAACGGCGTCCGCCCTGGCCTTCGGGTCCCGCACCACTCCGCCGGCTCCCACCGCGTCCCTACCGGCCTCGAATTGGGGCTTGACGAGGAGCATCCAGTCGGCGTCCGGCGAGCCGAGCGCGGCGATCTGAGGCGCGACGAGCCGAAGGCCGATGAACGAGAGGTCGGCGACGACGATGTCGAATGGGGCGCCCAACTCACCCGGATCGGCGTGGCGGATGTTCGTCCGCTCGAAGACGGTGACCCGGGGATCGCTGCGCAGGGACCAGTCGAACTGCCCGTAGCCGACGTCGATGGCGACGACCGACGCCGCGCTGCGCTGCAGGAGGCAATCGGTGAACCCACCCGTCGACGCTCCGACGTCGACGGCGCGCCGGCCATCGACGCGGATGCCCATGCGCTCGACGGCACCGTCGAGCTTGTGCCCTCCCCTGCTCACGAACGCGGGGCCGGGGCGAGCGATCCGGACGGTGGCGTCCGGTGTGACGAGCGTTGCCGGCTTCGGGGCGGGAACCCCGGCCACCTCGACGATGCCTTCGTCGATGGCGCGTTGCGCGGCAGCGCGGCTCTCGGCGAGGCCCCGCTTCACGAGCTCGAGGTCGAGACGCCGTCGTGCCAGCTCAGTCGCTCCCTGTGTCGTCATCGAACGCCGCCCGCAGCTGTTCGGGGTCACCTGCTCCCTCGAGCGTCTCCAGCTCGCGAGCAAGCTCGCGGGCGAGCTCGGCGGCGGGACCCGGCGCGTCCGCCGGATCGAGCCCGGCGAGATCTGCGACGTGGGCGGCGCGCTCGTCCGCCCGGGGGGTTGGTCGGTCCGGCGACGTAGTATCCATGGAGGCCATTATCCCGCGGAGGCGAGACAGGACCGCGCCTTGTTCCCGATCCGAGATCTGAACCCCACCCGGATTCTGCCGGTGGTGACGCTTCTCATCATCGGAGTCAACCTCGTGGCCTTCTTCTTCTGGGAGCCGCAGACCGACGAGGAGGCGGTCACGGCGTTCTTGTACGAGCGCGCTGCCGTCGCGTGCGAGCTCACAACCGGCGAAGCCCTCAGCGAGCGTGAGATCGAACTCGGTGTGTGCGTCGACAACGCCGCCGACGTCCCGGTCTTCGACGGCAAGAACGTCTGGGTGGCGGGTGCCGTCTCGATGTTCCTCCACGGCGGCCTGTTCCACATCCTCGGCAACATGTGGTTCCTGTGGATCTTCGGCAACAACGTCGAGGAGGCGTTTGGGAACGCCGGCTACCTCGCCATGTACCTGGCCGCAGGAATCGCGGCGACGGCCGCCTTCGTCGTGTTCAACCCCGAGACCACCGAGCCTCTCGTGGGCGCCTCCGGGGCCATCGCCGGGGTGTTGGGGGCCTACCTCGTGCTGTTCCCCGCGCATCGGGTCCTGACCTGGTTTCTCTTCTTCTTCGTCCCGGTGCCGGCCATCGTCTTCCTCGGCTTCTGGTTCCTCAGTCAGTTCGGCATCGCGGATCCGGGTGTCGCCTGGGAGGCTCACGTCGGGGGCTTCGTCTTCGGCATCGCGCTGACGCTGCCGCTGCGGGGCATGCTGCTGCGCCGCGTCGAACAGCTCCACGCAACCGTTCGCTACCGGTTCTGACCGTCGCCTCGAGGGTCGCCGATGCCGAGCAGGCGCGGCACGTCTCGAACCGACTCGACCACCGCCGTCGGTGTGAGCTCAACGGGGACGTCTGCAGGATCGGCGGTCACGCCGCTGAGCACGAGCACCGTCGCCCACCCTTCCGCCGTGCCCATGGCGACGTCCGTTTCCGCCCTGTCGCCGACGACCGCCACGGTCGCTTCCCCGGCCAGCTCGCGAATGATGCGCCGCATCGGCTCGTGCGGCTTGCCACACACGACCGCCTTGCGGCCCGAAGCCGTCTCGATGGCGGCCACCATCGATCCGCCGCCCGGCTGCAGCCCGCCCTTCGCCGGGAACGTCGCGTCGGTGTTCGTCGCGTACAGCGCCGCCCCGCGCCGCACCGCCCGGCTCGCCGCGTCCAGCGTCGCATAGTCGAAGGAGCGGTCGAGACCGACGACGACGGCGTCCGCGTTGTCGGACCCGGCCACGACCCGGCATCCGCTCGCCGACAGGGTCGCCGCCAGCCCCGCCTCGCCGACGACGAACACCGTCGGGGAAGAGCGTGCGATCCATGCCGCGGTCGCCAGGGCCGATGTCACGACCTGATCGGCGTCGGCATCGAACCCGACGCGCTGGACGATCGCACGCGCCACGTCCGCACCCGTCCTCGTCGAGTTGTTCGTCGCGAAGATGATCCTCCGCCCGGATGCGGCGACGGCGCGCAAGGCGCCGCCCGCTCCGGTGACCGGCTCGGCGCCGCGATACACGACGCCGTCGAGGTCGCACACGACGACCTCGACGTTGCTCAACGACCCTTCCCGAGCTACAACTCCCGGCATGAACCTCTCATCAACCGCTCCAACGAGGCGGGACGGTACCAGCGGGTCGTGGTCGGGCCATGACTGAGACGATCCTCGTCAGCGTGACCGGCCTCGACGGGCCGGGCATCACCGCCGGGCTGCTCCACATCCTCGAGGACGCGGAAGCGGGTGTGCTCGACATGGAGCAGGTCGTCATCCGCGACCGCCTCAACCTCGGCATCCTCATCTCGCTCGACGGCGGGATGTCACCGCTGAAGGACCTGCTGTATTTCGCGTGGAAGCGAGGCATCGACATCGACTTCGAGGTCGTCGATCCTCCCGACGATGCACCGATGCCGCCGAGGTTCGCGGTGACGGTCATCGGCGAGACGCTCCATCCGGGTTCCCTCGGTGGTGTCGCCGACGCCATCGTCGCCGGGGGCGGCAACATCGAGCGAATCGCCCGCCTCTCCAAGTACCCGGTCATCTCCTACGAGCTCCTCATCGTCGGCGGCGATCTGCCCAGGCTGCGTACCGAGCTCATCAGGGCCTCCTCCGCCCACACCGTCGACATCGCCATCCAGAGGGAGGGCTTGCGGCGGCGTGCGAAGCGGCTCGTCCTCGTCGATGTCGACTCGACCCTCATCACGGACGAGGTCATCGACCTCCTCGCCGCCGAGGCGGGGACCAGCGACGAGGTCGAGGCCCTCACCGCACGGGCGATGGCCGGCGAGCTGGACTTCGAGGAGGCGCTTCGCAAGCGGGTCGCCCTCCTCGCCGGACTCGACGCCTCCACCTTCGATCGGGTGGCGTCTGCGGTCACGCTGACGCCGGGGGCCCGGACGTTCGTTCGCACCTTGCACCGCCTCGGGTTCTCGGTGGCGATCGTCAGCGGCGGATTCACCGGGATCGTCGACCGGATCGGCGCCGAGCTCGGCATCGATCATGCCTTCGCCAACGAGCTCGAGGTCGTCGATGGCGTCCTCACCGGAGCTCTCGTGGGCCGGATCATCGACGGGCCCGGCAAGGCCACGATCCTGACCGACCTCGCCGCTTCGGAGGGCGTGCCGCTCGATCAGACGGTCGCCGTCGGAGACGGGGCCAACGATCTGGAGATGCTGTCGCTGGCAGGGCTCGGGATCGCTTTCAACCCGAAGCCGGTCGTCGGCGCCGCCGCGGACACCTCCGTCAACGTCCCGTACCTCGACGCCATCTTGTTCGTGCTCGGCATCCGGCGGGAGGAGATCGAGGACGCCGACCGGCTCGACCCCCGCTGAGGGGTCTTCAGTCGGCGGAGAGAGCTGCCCCGAGGCGAGTCATGAACCGGTCACACGCATCGAGCTGGGCGACCTCGACGTACTCGTCGGGGCGATGCGCTTGGTCGATCGAGCCGGGGCCGCACACGACCGTGGGGACACCGAGCGTGCTCTCGAAGAGGCCGGCCTCGGTGCCGTATGCCACCTTGGCCAGCTCACGCTCCTCGGTCAGCTCACCGACTCGGGCCACGACCTCCGATGCCGGGTCCGTGTCGAGCGCAGGAAGATGCGCCCGGACGGTGAGCTCGATCCCACACGCCGCGGCGGTGTCTTGCATCTCCGCGGAGAGTCCGGAGACGATGCTGTCGATGCGGTCGCGGATCACCCCCGGTTCGTCGCCGGGAAGATGACGGAACTCGAACTCGACATGGGCGAGCCCCGGCACGATGTTGAGAGCCGTGCCGCTGCGGACGACGCCGGCGTGAACGGTCGTGTGGGGAATGTCGAACACATCGTCGAAGGGCCCCGTCGCGGCTTTCTCGCGCGCCATGTCCTGGAGAGCGACGACGAGCCGTGCGGCATACTCGGCGGCGTTGACCGCCCGCGGTGCGAGCGACGAGTGCGCCTCAGTGCCGGTGACCTGCGCGGCGAAGACGAAGATGCCCTTGTGCGCGGTCACGACGCGCATCGAAGTGGGCTCGCCGACGACACACCACCCAGCGTCGACACCGCCCGCGGCCATCGACTCGACGAGGAGCCTCGCCCCGGCGCCTCCGAGCTCCTCGTCGTAGCTCAAAGCGAGGTGCACCGGCCGGGTGAGAGGGGCCTCGACGAACATCGGCACGGCGGCAAGTGCGGATGCGACGAAACCCTTCATGTCGGCGGTCCCTCTCCCGTACCACCTACTTCCCTCCAGGGTGAGCGAGAAGGGATCGCTCGACCAGGGCTGCCCGTCGACCGGGACGCAGTCGGTGTGACCGGAGAGAACGACGCCGCCGGCGACGGCGGGCCCGATCGTCGCCCAGACGTTCGCCTTGGCGCCGTCGACGTCCGCCACGACCGCGGCCGGCACATCGTGGGCGGCGAGGTAGTCGACGGCGAACTCGACGAGGGGCATGTTCGATGCCCGGCTCGTCGTGTCGAAGCCGACGAGCGTCTCGAGGATGGCCTCGGTGGTCACGGCGTCTCGCACGGGTTGTCTCGGAGCGATTCCTTCCACGTGCGGAACCGCGTGTGCTCGCGACCATCGGGTCCGAGGCCTGATCCACGCTTGCCGTGGAGGTCGAAGCGGTGGTGGCGGGTGCCGTCCGGGCTCACCGCCAGATAGCGCGCCTCGCCGACCGGGGGCCCCGCCCGCCAGAGGAGCCAGCCGTGGATGCGGCGCTTGTACTCGACGGGCTCGCCGAGCCCGTCACCCAGCGAGAGCACCTCCGAGGGCGCCTCGATCCAGCTCGACGCCGGGATCCGGTGGTCACGCTGGGGTGTGGCCGGCAGCTCGTCGGTGTGGTAGCGCCGGTCGGTGAAGGGCCGGTCGCTGGGTCGAACGAGGCGGCGTCTGCTGGTCACGAGCTGTCGTCGTGGTGCATGACGATGAGCCGGGCCTTGAAGCCGTTCGCCTCGAAGAAGTTCTTCGCCTCGCGATGGCCGGGGCTGACGCGGGCGTCGAACTTCGTGATCCCGGCGCGGCGGTGGTGCTCGAGGATCGCTTGGATCATCGCCTCCCCGATGCCGACGCCGCGCGCCTCGACGTCGGTGTGGATGAGCCGGACGACGGCGACGAGCTCTCCCTCCGCTTGGGGCAGGAGCTCCTCGAGCCGCGCCCAGACGAACCCGAGCGGGACCTCGTCGAGTGTTCCGAGAACGAGCTGCGACGCCTCGTCGTCGAGGATCGCCTTGAAGGCGGTATCCGCCGGCTCCGGCAGGCCGTCTGCGATCCGCCACATCGGGCGCAGCGCTGTCTGTTCCTCTTCGAGGGCCCGGTACAGAGCGACGAGCGTGTCGACGTCGTCTGCGGTCGCGGGACGGCTCGTCACGTTCATCGGGGATCGGCCGGCCAGGGTAGCCGTCCCCGCACCCGGCTCAGCCCCCACTTGGCAACGAGGCCGATCGCCTCGGTAGCGATCCCCGGCGTCATCTTCGATGAACCCCGGGTGCGATCGCGGAACGTGATCGGCACCTCGGCGACGCGCATACCGAGCGCCGCCGCCTTCCAGGCCATCTCGATCTGGAACGCGTAGCCGGACGCCTTGCACGAGGCCGGATCGAGCCGTCGCACCGCCTCGGCGCGGAACGCCCGGTACCCGCCGGTCATGTCGCGGATCCGGGTCCCAAGCATGACGGCGGCGTAGATGTTCCCCCCGCGCGAGAGCATCCGCCGGCTCAGCGGCCAGTTCTCCACACCACCGCCCGAGACGTACCGCGATCCGATGACGACGTCGGCACCCTCGTCGATGGCCGCCAGCAGCCGGGGAATGTCGGCCGGGTCGTGGGAGAAGTCCGCGTCCATCTCGCACATGACGCCGGCACCGTGGTCGAGGCCCCAGGCGAACCCTGCCGCATAGGCGGGCCCCAGACCGGCCTTCTCGGACCTGTGGAGCACGTGGAACAGGTCGTCTCCGGAGGCCAACTCGTCGGCGATGCGGCCGGTGCCGTCGGGCGAGCCGTCGTCGACGACGAGGAGGGCGACTCCGTGGCCGCGCACTGCGGCGGAGAGTTCGGCGATGTTCTCCGCTTCGTTGTACGTGGGAACGATGACGAGGACGTCAGTCGGCACAGTCGACGCAGTACTTCTTGCGCTTGTCGGCGAGCTGGCTGATGTTCAGGACGAGGAAGCAGCTCTGGCACTGGAACTCGTCGTCGGCCCGCCCCGACCCGGCATCGTCCTCGAGCGCGAGCTCCGCCCTGCGGATGGCGCGAAGCTCCTCAGCCTCGTCGACGACGAGTGTCTCGGATGCCTCGTCTTCGGTGAGCATCTCGAGTTCCTCCGACTCGAGCTCGTCGAGAGCCTCGTCGGCCCCCTCCTCGTCGCCCTCAGCCTCTTCGTCGTCGACGTCCTCCGAGGCGTCGTCATCGCCGTCGTACGTCTCGTCCCAGTCGTCGGGGTTGTTGTCGTCGGATGGGACCTCCGGCTCTTCGATCTCGTCGCTCGGCTGCTCGAAATCGTTGCCGGCGCCCTCGAAGTCGTCCTCCGGCTGGAGAACGTCTGAAGATGGCTTCTTCGCTGACATCGCGGTGCTACCCCTGGTCCGGCGGCGCGGAGTATATCCGGCCGCGATGGCTGGCAAACGACTTGGCAGGCGAACGTATTCCCACGGGGTCGCGGGTCAGATCTTGAAGTCGATGGCGCCTCGAAGGACACGGCCTTCTATGGAGCCTGTGCCGACCAGCTCACCGTCGGCCTCGATCGGCCAACCGTCGGGACAGCGAAGCGTGAAGCTCGTCGCGCTGAACCGGCGGACCGCTGGGTGGTTCAGGTGGAGACCGCGGATCACGCGCGGCATGACGGAGAAGGCCCGTCTCCGGGGACCGATGAAGACTTGGATGTCGAACTCACCGTCGACGAGCATCGCCCGCGGCGCGACGTTCATGCCGCCGCCGAAGAACTGCCCGTTGGCGAAGACGACGTTGATGGCGGGACCGCTGTAATGCCGGCCGTCGGCCTCGAGTTCGATCCCGGCGCTGGGAAACCTCGCCAGCGAGAGCCAGAACCCCGCCGGGTAGCGGAGAGCCCCGATGAAACGGGGCAGGCGATCGGCGGCCGTCACCGATGCCGCGGCAACGCCCGCATCGGCCACGTTCAGCACGTAGCGCTCCCCGAAGGAGCCGGCGATGACCCCGACGTCGCACCGGTAGCGATCGTCCGTCGTCAGGTGCGCGGCCATGTCCTCGAGCCGTCGCGGCAGCCCGAAGGTGCGGATGAAGTCGGAGCCGGACCCGGCAGGGAGGATCGCCAGGGTCGGCGGCTCCTCCCAGCCGTGCGCCATCAAGGCATTGAGGACGAGGTGCGCGGTACCGTCGCCACCCACGGAGGCGAAGTCGGTCGCTCCGACGGTCCGTCCTTCGGCGACGAGGGCCCGGATGTGTTGCGGGGACTCCGAGACCCGCGTCGTGTGGTCCACGCCGTGGGCGGCGAGGGCGTCGCTCGCTCGGCGCGCGACCTCGCCGCGACGGCCCGACCAAGGGTTGACGACGACCCACCAGCTCACAGCATGCCTCCGACGGCGACGACGCCACGGTCGATCGCTGCGATCGCCTCGCGTGCCTGCTCGGCGTGATCGGGGTACGCGTCCCGGACCTGACGGAGCAGGTCGAGGAGCTGTCGACAGTTCCGGACGAAATCGCCGGCGGAGCCGTCGTCGTCGAACAGGTCGTCGAGGGCAGCCCCGCTGCACCAGGAGTGGATCCGGTCGGCGAACCCGGAATCGGGGTACCGCGTCTCCGGGATGCGTCGGGCGTGCTCGGCGGTGTTGAGCTCTGCGGCGAGTTCGAGGACGACGCCGCCCCGCTCCATGGCCCGGGTCGACGGCCAGCCGCCCTCGACGTCGGAGAGTCTGGCCTCGTAGGTGAAGAGGGAGGCGAGCGCAGCGAGTTCGGCGGCGGTCAGCTCGGCGAAGAGGCCTCGTTCGACCGACTCGGCGAGGAGGACGTCGAGCTCGTTGTAGACGAACCGCAGCCGCTCGCCCCGTCGTGTCAGGTGCCACCCCTCGGTGTAGCCCCAGTCCTCGAGCAAGCCGAGCAGGCTGCGGAACCGGGCGACGACGTCCGTACCTCCTCGCTCCTGGCGGCGGCGGAGGCGGCGGATCTCCCGGTCCGCGCTCCTGGCCCGCCGTACCCACTCGAGGTGCTCGCTCAGCGAGGGGCACGACGCCACCGGGTGCCCCCCGTCGGGGATCTCGGGCTTCGTTACGGCGTCGTCGCCGGGCTCCCAGCCGGCCAGGGTACGAGCGACGGTGCGGCGGTAGGCCGTGTCCCGGGTCTGCACCGGCTCGGGAAGCGTCATGGTGCCGAGCCCCAGGACGGACGGGGTGAGCTGGTCGGGTCGGAGCCGGCGCACCTCCCCGGCGGCGGACAGGACGAGGAGACGGGGGTTCGAGCCCCATCCTCTGGCGAGGACGACCCAGCGATCTCGCGGCGCCCCCGTGAGCGACACGACGTCTCCCTCCGCCGTCCGCATGGCGAAATCACGCAAGGCATCGGCCGTCGCGTTCGAGGAACCCGAAGTCGCCGCGTAATCCCAGATGTCGCCCCGATCGCACTCCGCGGCGGCGCGCGCTTCGTCGCGCCGTGCCACCTCCTCCCCGATCCGGGCGGTGAGCTGGGCCCGGTGCTCCTGCGTCCGGTACTGGGCGAACGAGGCATGGAGCAGTTCCTCGGCCCTCGCCTGGGGGTAGTTGGCAACGAGGTTGACCGCCATGTTGTAGGTGGGCTCGAAGCTGGACCGGAGCGGATGGCTGCCGGCGGCGGCGATGGCGGCGAGGCGTTCGAAGGGCACATCCCTGTCGTGGAGGACGACGGCGGTCCCCTTCCTGTCGATGCCCCGTCGCCCCGCTCTCCCGGTGAGCTGGGTGTAGTCGCCCGGCTGGAGGATCTCGTGGGTCTCACCGGTGAACTTCGACAGGCGCTCGAGGACCACGGTGCGCGCCGGCATGTTGATGCCGAGTGCGAGGGTCTCGGTCGCGAAGACCACCTTGACGAGCCCGGCGGAGAAGAGCTCCTCCACCGTCTCCTTGAACGCCGGCACCATGCCGGCATGGTGAGCCGACACGCCGGCTTCGAGGTTGGCCGCGAATGACGGGTACCCGAGCACGGCGAGGTCGCCTTCGGGAAGGTGACGGGTTCGCTCGGTGACGACGCGGCGGATCTCGGCTCGCTCTGTGGCCGTGACGAGACCCGGGCTCGCGTTCGCCACGAGTTGAGCCGCCTGGTTGCACCCGGTCCGGGAGAAGATGAAGTAGATCGCAGGGAGCAGCAGCTCGCGATGGAGGAGCTCGACCGTCTCGAGTCGTCGCGGTGCGACGAATCGGCGGCGCCGCCCCCGGCCCCGCTTCAGCAGCCGCACGACGTCTGGGTTGGGCCGGTCGCCTCTGCGGTCGAAGACGGAGAACAGCTCGAGCGCGCTCTCCCGATTCCTGTCCTTGACGAGAAAGAGGCTCTCGAGGGGCACGGGACGATCGGTCTCCACGACGAGCTCGGTGGGCCCTCGCCGGGCCCGAACCCAGCCGGTGAACTCCTCCGGGTTGGCGATCGTCGCCGACAGGCACATGAGGGGGACCTCGCGCGGCAGGTGGATGATGACCTCCTCCCACACCTGGCCCCGCGCCCGATCCTGGAGGTAGTGCACCTCGTCGAGCACGACGAGACCGAGGCCCTCGAGTGCGTCCGACTCGGCATAGATCATGTTGCGGAGCACCTCGGTCGTCATGACAACGATGGGGGCGTTCCCGTTGACGACGTTGTCGCCGGTCAACAGGCCGACGCGCCTCGCTCCGTACATCGCGCGGAAGTCGCCGAACTTCTGGTTGGAGAGAGCCTTGATCGGCGTCGTGTAGAAGGCCCTTCTCCCGGCGGCGAGTGTCATCTCGACACCGGCCTCGGCGACGAGGGTCTTCCCGGAGCCGGTCGGTGCGGTCACGACCACGGAGGCGCCGGCGGCACACGCGGCGACGGCCTTCCGCTGGAATGGGTCCGGGGCAAAGGGTCTCGAGTCGAGGAACCCCTGGGCAACGCTGGCCGGGTCAGAGCGGCGAGTCACCCGGACTCACTTCTTCAGGAGCCAACGGATCGCCAGGATCGTCGCCTCGTACATGAGGTAGAGGGGTCCGGAGAGGAGCAGCAGCGTGAGCGGGTCACCGCTCGGTGTGAGAAAGGCGGCGCCCACGAGGATGATGACGACGGCCCAGCGTCTTCCCTGTTTGAGCCTCTGCGAGGAGACCGCGCCCGTGGCCGCCGCGGCGAACATGAACACAGGAAACTCGAAGGCGATGCCGAACGCGAGGACGAAGCGAAGGGCGAAGTTGATGTACGCATCGGCTTGGATCACGGGTTCGAGGTCCTCGCCGCCGAACCCGAGAAGGAACCCGAGGCCCCGCTCCAATGACCAGTAGCCGAGCAGTACTCCGGCTGTGAACAGAACGGCGAGGATCAGCGACGCGGGAATGACATAGCGGCGCTCCCGGTTGGTGAGCGCCGGGCTGATGAACCGCCACAGCTGATAGATGAGCACCGGGCTGGCAAGGAAGAGACCGCCGAAGAGCGAGATGCGCATGACCACGCTGAACGCCTCGGTTGGTCGGAAGGTGGCGAGCCCGGCGTCGGGCCCGACCGCTTCCTTGTACGGCACGATGAGCACGTCGAGGAGCTGACGGTGGAAGATGAACCCGACGATGGCCCCGAGTATCACGGCGACCGCGGCCTTGATGAGCCGGGACCGCAGCTCGGAGATGTGATCCCAGAACGTCATCGTGGTGCCGGTCACGCACTCTCCTCCGCAGCCGGGTCGGCGGCAGCCTCGGTGCCCGGCTCGTTCCCGTCGATCCCCTCGTCCCCTTCGATCCCGGGTCGATCACCCCCGGGCAGCGTCGCCACTCCGGATGTCTCGTCGTGACCGGTGTCGCCGCCGGCCTCGGCGTTGGCCGTGGCGGCGACCGGTTCCCCCTCCCCCGCGTCCGTTGCCGTCGCGGTGTCGTGGGCCTCGGTGTCGTCCTCGAGGCTCTTCGCAGCCGTCACCGCCTCGTCGCCCGCCGCCTTCACGTCGTCGCGGATCTTCGTGACGTCCTGGCGCAGATCACGGCCGGCGGCTTTGAGCTCGTCGCGGACCTCTTGCATCGGCTCGACGACATCGCGGTACTCGGCGGTGACCTCGTCCCTCATCGCCGTCACTGCGACCCGGGCCTTGGCGAGGAGCGCTCCCGCCTTGCGGGCGAGCTCCGGAAGCCGGTTGGGACCGAAGACGATGAGGATCACGATGACGATGGTGAGGATCTCACCAAAGGTGAAGTTCGCCATGACTCCCGTGATGGTAGAGCGAGCAGGGGGAACCGCAGGAGCCGGACGCGATGGAGGGGCCCGCAGGCCCCTCCATCGGAGTTGTCGTCGGTCTCGTCCCTACCCTTGTGAGACCAGCTCCGAGAACCATCCATCCTGATCGAGCGCCTTGGCGAACACCGAGATCTCGTCCTCGGTGATCGGCCCGGCGGTCGAGACGACTTCGTACGTCACACCGGTCGCGAGGAGGATGCTCACAACCCGCTCGTTGGCGGGCCGGCGCTGCACGACGCCGCAGAAGGGGCATTCGAATCGGTAGCTGCCGGTAGCACCGTGGGCGACGAGTTCGAGACCGATGTCGGCTGTCGTGAGCTCGACGTCACCGCAACGGGTGCATGTGGTCCGTATGGTCGTCATCTTCTCGCTACTCCGCTTGGCCCGATGTTCATCATTCACATCGGCACCTCCCATGACCCCTGAATGACTATTTGACCGATAGTCATCGTGGACTACTCCTCGTGGTCATACCTGATCAAGATCTCCTCGCGAAGGGCATCGAGTGCGGTCGCGACGTCCTTGCCGTCGACGAGGTCGGCCTCGTCCCCGAGGCGGAGAAGCAGCCTCGCCGCGACCCTCGGGTCCGATGCCGAGAAGCGCACCGTGGTGCTCGAGGCGTCCTCTTCGAGCACCTCGAGCGGGTAGTAATCGACGACCCAGCGCGCCCGGGAACCCAGCCGGATCACCGCCCGCGCGTCCTCCTCCGACGGCGTGTACCGGACGACGGGCGGCGGAGGATCCGTCTTCGGTGTGAAGACCTCCTCCGTCCTCTCCGCTGCCCTGATCCTGTCGATGCGGAACACCCGCTCGGCTCCGGCGAGGCGGCACCACGCCGCCACGTACCAGTTGCCCATCGTGGTGAAGACCGACCACGGCTCGATATCGCGCACCGTCGTCTCACCGCCGGCGAGCCGAGTGTGGGTGATCCGGACGACCGATCCGTCCCCGGCCGCCGTCCGCAGCCTGCCGACGAGCTCGGGCTCGCTGAGGTCGACGACGAACGCATCCTCGCCCTCGGGGAGCACGACGCTCTGCAGCTTCTCGACGGCCCGCTCCAGCGCGCCCGGCGCCTGCCCGGTCGACACGAGGGCCATGCCCGCGGCGAGGAGCCCGAGCGCCTCCGGTGCGGTGAGGCGGACGGGGGCGGCGAAGTAGTCGGCCAGTTCGACGACGACTTCGTCGTCGTCGATGTAGGCGACCATGAGGTCGCCGGGGCCATAGCCGGGGAGGCCGCAGACGAAGACGAGGTCGAGGTCGGCGGCGAGCTCGCGCTTCGTGTAGCCGAAGCGGTCGCAGACCTCCTCCACCTTCGCCCCCGGGTTGGCGATGACCCAGGGCAGCATCCCGAGGATCCGGTTGAGGCGACGGGCGGTGCGGGGGCTGCTCATCCGGCTGCCCGGACGCGGGTCAGGAGCCCGTCGCGCAGCTCGGCGGGGGCGATGATCTCGGCGGACGCGTCGAAGGAGAGCACCCAACCGATGAAGGCGTCCGCGTTGGCGACGGGGATGGTGGCCACGATGGCGCCGTCGTCATCCTCGGCCACGACCGCCCTTCCCGTCAGTTGCCGTCGCGCCCACCATGCGATGTCGGCGTCGAACGCGACGGTGGCCTCGAGGTCCTCGGGACCGGCTTCCCACGCGGCTTCAGGGATCGCATCACCGGCGCGGAACCCACTGGGCCTCTCGAACGCACCCGGCGCTCCTACCGCCTTCATGCCGGCCGCCCGATCGACGCGAAACGCCTTGACGGTCGATGACGACAGCTCGGGCCCGACGACGTACCAATGACCGCGGCGGTGGACGAGCCCGTAGGGGGCGACCTCGCGGGATCGTTCGGCGTAGTCGAAGCGGATCAGCCGGTGCTCGGCCACTGCGCTGAACGCCTCGGCGAGTACACCGGCCTCGGCGCCGAGATCGGCGGCGAGGGGCTCGCCGCCGGCGGCCATCGGCGCACCCCCGAGCTTGAACAGCGCCTCCGGGCCCGATGCCTGGCCGCCGAGGCGAACCGCGTGGGCGGCCAGCCAGAGCGCGGCTCTCTCCTCGTCGGTGAGACCGGGGTCCGGCAAGGTGTACTCCGCGGCGGGGACGACGTAGCCGTGCTCGACTTCCCAGGCGTCGGTGGCGCGCAGCTCGAGCGGGATACCGAGATTGCGCAGGAGCTCCTTGTCGCGTTCGAACATCCTCCGCCAGGCGTCGTCGCTGCTCTGGTCGTACCCGGCAACCGTCGTCCTGATCTCGTGCGCGGTGACCGGGCGCTCCGCCGTGAGCAGGAACGCGAGGAGGTTGAGGATGCGTTCGACGACGTTCTGCATGCGGCGCGCAGGGTATGCGGCCGAACTTCCGAAGTGAAGGACCCCGGCGGCGGGGCGTCGATGCCGGGCGCCTAGAGACCGGCGATGAGCTTCTCGACCCGCTCGTCGCTCGCCTTGAACGGGTCCTTGCACAACACCGTGCGCTGTGCCTGATCGTTGAGCTTGAGGTGCACCCAGTCGACGGTGAAGTCACGTTTGCGCGCTTTGGCGGCCTTGATGAACGCGCCCCTGAGACGGGCGCGTGTTGTCGCCGGCGGCTCGGTCATCGCTGCCTCGACGGCATCGTCGGTGACGACCCGCTCCATCATGCCCCTGGCGGTGAGGATGTAGTACAACCCCCGTTCCCGGCTGACATCGTGGTACGTGAGGTCCAAGAGCGCGAGACGGGGCGCGGAGAGGGAGAGGTCGTGACGGGCCCGGTACTCTTCGATGAGCCGGTACTTCGCAACCCAGTCGCACTCGCGGTGAAGCGACAACGGGTCCTTCTCGAGTCCGGTGAGCAAGTGCTCCCACATCCCGACGGCGCGCTCGACCTCGGGTGGGAAACCGGAGGTGCGGGCGTACCGCATCGCTCGCTCGAAGTACTCCCACTGGATGTCGAGCGCCGACAGCTCCCGGCCGTTGGCGAGACGGACCCGGCGTGTGCACGTGATGTCGTGGGAGATCTCGCGAATCGCCCGGATCGGGTTTTCCAGGCTGAGGTCGCGAAAGACGACGTCGTCCTCGAGCATCTGGAGCAGCGCCGCCGTCGTGCCCACCTTCACGTACGTCATGTACTCCGACATGTTCGAATCGCCGGCGATGACGTGAAGCCTCCGGTACCGCTCGGCGTCGGCGTGGGGCTCGTCTCGCGTGTTGATGATCGGCCGGCTGCGGGTCGTGGCCGACGAGATCCCCTCCCAGATGTGCTCGGCGCGCTGGGCGAGGCAGAACACCGTGCCCCGCGCCGTTTGCAGGAGCTTGCCGGCACCGGCATAGACCTGACGGGTGACGAAGAACGGGATGAGCGTGTCGATGATGCGCTGGAAGTCGCCTTGGCGGCCGACGAGGTAGTTCTCGTGGCAGCCGTAGGAGTTGCCCGCGGAGTCGGTGTTGTTCTTGAAGAGGAAGATCTGGCCCCGGATACCCTCTTCTTCGAGTCGCGCCTCGGCGGAGCGGAGGAGACCCTCGAGGATCCGCTCGCCGGCCTTGTCGTGTTTGACGACGTCGTACAGGCTGTCGCACTCCGGGGTGGCGTACTCCGGATGGCTCCCGACGTCGAGGTAGAGCCGGGCCCCGTTCTCGAGGAACACGTTCGACGACCGGCCCCAGGACACGACCCTGCGGAAGAGGTAGCGGGCGACCTCGTCGGGCGAGAGGCGGCGCTGGCCTCGCAGCGTGCACGTGACCCCGTACTCGTTCTCGATCCCGAAGATGCGGCGCTTCACACGGCCAGGGTAACCGCAGGACCGCCGAATCCGGGCGGTTCCTGTTCCGCGACGGCGGGCGTCCCCTAGTGCGGTCCGTCGTACCAGAATGGACTCATTCGCGACGGAGCCACATGCTCGAAGACCCGCCTGAGCCGGCGACCCCCGCCCGCTTCGTTCCGCTGACGACGGTCGGCGACATCACCGCCGCCGGGATCCTCGCCGCCCGTCTCCGCTCGGAAGGCATCGAGGTCAGGCTGCACAGCGAGGCGTTCGGTCCTTATCCGGTCACGGTGGGCGAGATGGCCGAGACCGAATTGTGGGTGATGAGCGACCGCGTGGAGGAGGCCAGCCGGATCCTGCTCGACGCCGAGATCAACGACGTGATGGCGACGGCGGATCCCGACCGCCGGATCGAACGCATCGGGATGCCCCTCGAGTTCCGGCTCATCGCGCTCGCCCTCGGCGTCGTGCTCGTGGTCCTCGTCGTGCTCCGTTTCGCCAGGGTCTACTGACGGGCCGGTCAGGCGCGGGCGGCTGCGATCTCGGCCTGCTCGAGGCGCCGGAACGTCCGCCTGCCCAATGTCCGGTCGAGCACCGCCGCCTCCCAGTGGGTGGGGTCGACGGGCCGGTCCTCGGTGGCCTCGATGGATGAGATGGCAAGCGCGATCGCCTCCGTCAGCGATACCCCGGGGGTGTACCGTTCCCGCAGTGCCACGGTGAGCTGCTCCTCCTCGCCACCCATGGCGCCGAGCCCTTCGACGTCGGCGAGTGTGCCGTCGAACTGGATCCGGTACATGCGCGTCGACTTCGCGTCGTCTCCGACCTCGGCGACCATGACGTCGATCTCGTACGGCTTCAGTTCATGGGTGAAGATCTGACCGAGCGTTTGCGCATAGGCGTTCGCCAGCCCCTTCGCGGTGACGTCAGCGCGGCCGTACGAGTACCCCTTGAGATCGGCGTAGCGGATCCCGGCGACGCGCAGCGTCTCGAACTCGTTGAAGCGCCCAACACCGGCGAAGGCGATCCGGTCGTAGATCTCGGAGACCTTGTGCAGCGAGCCGCTGGGGTTCTCGCCGATGAGCAGGACACCGTCGGCGTACTCGAGGAGGACGATCGGCCTTCCCCTGGCGATGCCCTTGCGGGCAAAGTCGGCCCGGTCCTTGATGAGCTGTTCCGGCGGGACGTACATCGGCATCGTCATGGGCGCGCCTCCATGACTTCCGACGAGACGGCGGCCAGCCTGTCGTCCTCGATCTCGGTCAGCCCTACCGCCGTGACCGTGACGACGTTCGGGAAGATCCCCCGGCGCAGGTCGGGCCCGCCGGTCGCCGAGTCCTCCTCGGCGGCGGCGACGAGCGCCTCGACCCCGACACGCAGCGCCTCGTCCTCCGACATGTCTTCTCGGTACGTGTTCTTGATGAACGACTTCGCCTCGGCACCCCCCGAGCCGGTCGTCGCGTAGTCCTGCTCCTCGTAGCGCCCGCCGACCACGTCGAACGTGAAGAGCTTGCCGGCGCCCTCGGCCTCGTCGTAGCCGCAGAAGAGCGGCACCACGACGAGACCCTGGAATGCCATCGCCAGGTTGCCCCGGACGATGCGGGCGAGGAAGTTCGATTTCCCCTCCAGACTCAACCTGGTCCCCTCGATCTTCTCGTAGTGCTCGAGCTCGGTCTGGAAGAGCTTGATGAGCTCGATGGCCATCCCGGCCGAACCGGAGATCGCGACCGCCGAGAAGTCGTCGGCCGCGTACACCTTCTTGACCCTCGTGTGGGCGATGACGTTGCCGGCGGTGGCTCTGCGGTCACCGGCCATGACGACGCCGTCGGCGAAGCGGAGGGCGAGCACCGTCGTCGCCTCGGGGACCTCGAGGCCCGGCGGCACCTCCTCGAAGCCCCAGTCGGGGCGGAGTCCGCGAGTTTCGAGGAGCGAGAGGAAGCTCGCGTCGGGGACGACAGGGTCGAGTGGGAGGGGGCCGCCACCACCCGGCACCTCGAGACGGCGGGTCACTCGCCGCCCTTCTAAGGTCGTCGATCTTCTCGGTCAGCTCCTCGCTCTCGACGGCGGCCTCGGCCTCGGCCTCGACCGCCTCGGCATCGGTCTCGCTCGACCGGCTCTGTTTGCGCTCTTGGTCAGCCATCGTCGCCTCCGAATGCCCGTAGCAACGCGGCGGGGGTATCGGACCGTTCGAGGAGATCGCCCACCAGGTCCCTCGTGCCCCGCAGCGGCTCCATCATAGGCACCCGCTTCAACGACTCCTCCCCAGTGTCGAAGACGAGTGAGTCCCAGTTGGCGGCGACGAGAGCGGCTCCGAACCGGGCAACACAGCGGCCGCGGAAGTACGCCCTCGTCCGCTCCGGTGGGTCCGTGACGGCGATACCGATCTCAGTGTCGGTGAACAGGCGGCGCATCTTCCCGTTGCGGACGAGCCGGTGGTAGAGGCCGCGCTCGGGATCGACGTCGTGGTATTGCAGGTCGAGGAGACGGAGCTTGGGATCGTCCCACTCCAGCCCGTCGCGGTTGCGGTAGCCCTCGAGGAGCCGCAGCTTCGCAGCCCAGTCGAGCCGGTCCGCCGTCAGCATCGTGTCCTGCTCGAGATCGGCGAGCACGTCCTCCCAGAACGCGACGACGTCCCCGTAGACGGCACCGAGATCGCTGCCGTGGAGGTACTTCGCCGCCCATTCCAGGTATTGCCACTGGGCTTCGAGCGCGGTGAGCGTGCGCCCGTCGTCGAGCGTGATCGGCCGAATCAGCCCGGTGTCGTGGCTGACCTGCCAGACGGAGGCAACGGGATCCGAGAGCACGAGCGGGTCGGGAAGGGCCCCTTCCTCGAGGGCGCTGAGGAACAACGCGGTCGTCCCCAGCTTGAGGAACGTCTGCCACTCCGAGAGCGTCGCGTCCCCGATGATCACGTGGAGCCTGCGGTACTTCGTCGAGTCGGCGTGGGGCTCGTCACGGGTGTTGATGATCGGGCGCTTGAGCGTCGTCTCGAGCCCCACCTCCTCCTCGAAGAAGTCGGCTCGCTGGGTGATCTGGAAGTCGACGTCGGGTCGGCCGTTCTCGGACCCGAGCTTTCCCGAACCGGTGAAGATCTGGCGAGTGACGAAGAAGCCCGTGAGGTGGCGGACGATGTCGCCGAACGGCAGGTCCCTCGCGATGAGGTAGTTCTCATGAGCGCCGTAGGAGTTGCCCTTGCCGTCCGAGTTGTTCTTGTGGATGAACATGCGCTCGTCGGCCGGCATCGCCGCCCGGGCGGTGGCGACGGCGCGGGCCATGACGACCTCGCCCGCCTTGTCGTACCTCGCCGCCTCGAGGGGATCGAAACACTCAGGGGTGGAGTACTCCGGGTGGGCGTGGTCGACGTAGAGTCGGGCCCCGTTCGTGAGCACGACGTTGACGAGGCCTGTCTCCATCTCCGAGGGCATCGTCTCCTCGAAGCCGAAGCCCCTGGCGTCCCGGCCGGGGGACTCCTCGTCGAACGACCACTGGATCCGGGCCTGGTCGCCGGCGTAGGAGTTGATCACCGTGCTCGACGCGAGCACAGGGTTGAAGTCGGGCTGGTGCCTGACGGTGATCCCGTACTCGGTCTCGGTGCCGAGGACCTTATGCAGCGCCATCCGGCGCCTCCCACGTGAACAGGAGCCAGCCCGTCACAAGTATTGCCCGGGGCTGACCGCCTCGATCGTCCTCTGGTCGCCCTCTCCGTCGATGAGCGTCCGCACGTACACGATGCGCTCGCCCTTCTTGCCCGAGATCCGGGCCCAGTCGTCGGGATTCGTCGTGTTGGGAAGGTCCTCGTGCTCCCGGAACTCCTGGGTGATGGCGTGGAGCATGTCGGAGCGTCGCATCCCGGGCGGGTCCCCGGCGATCTCCCGCTTGATCGCGTCCTTCTTCGCTCTCCGCACGATGTTCTCGATCATCGCGCCGGAGGAGAAGTCTTTGAAGTAGAGGACCTCGCGGTCTCCGTTCGCGTACGTCACCTCGAGGAAGCGGTTGGCCTCCGAGGTGTCGTACATCGTCGCCACGGTGTCGTCGATGACCGACGCGATGAAGTCCCCGGGATCCCCGCCGAACTTGGCCAACTCGTCGGCTGCGTACGGCAGGTCGTCCCTCAGGTAGATCCGGAAGATCTGGCGCGCCGCCGCCTCGTTCGGCCGCTCGATCTTGACCTTCACGTCGAGGCGGCCCGGACGCAGGATCGCGGGATCGATCAGGTCTTCTCGGTTCGACGCTCCGATGACGATGACGTTGCGCAGGGTCTCGACGCCGTCGAGCTCGGAGAGGAGCTGGGGGACGATCGTTGACTCGACGTCGGAGGAGACGCCGGTCCCCCTCGTGCGGAACAGCGAGTCCATCTCGTCGAAGAAGACGATGACTGGGACACCTTCGTCCGACTTCTCCTTGGCCCTGTGGAAGATGAGCCGGATCTGGCGCTCGGTCTCACCCACGTACTTGTTGAGCAGCTCGGGGCCCTTGATGTTGAGGAAGTACGAGCGGGTGTCCTCGTTCCCCTCCTTCTCGGAGACCGCCTTGGCGAGGCTGTTCGCCACCGCCTTGGCGATGAGCGTCTTGCCGCAGCCGGGCGGCCCGTACAACAGCACGCCCTTCGGGGCGGCGAGCTGGTAGTCCTGGAACCGCTCCCGGTGCACGTACGGGAGCTCGATCGCATCCTGGATGGCGATGATCTGCTCGCTGAGACCCCCGATGTCCTCGTAGGTGACGTCGGGCACCTCCTCGAGGACGAGTTCTTCGACCTCGGGACGGACGAGACGTTCGAACACGAGCCCGGTGCGGGTGTCCATCCGGACGTGGTCGCCGATCCTGAGGTGCTCACCCCGCAGCGGCGCAGCCAGCTCGACGACCCGCTCCTCGTCGGCCCTGCCCAGGATGATGAGCCGGTGGTCGCCGAGGATCTCTTTGACGGAGACGACCTCACCCGACGGATCGAAGTGGCGAATGTCGACAACGTTGTACGACTCGTTGAGGAGGACCTCCTGGCCGACCTCGAGCGCCTTGATCTCGATGCTGGGCTCGACGTTGACCCGGAGCTTGCGCCCGGAGGTGAAGACGTCGGCCGTCCCGTCGGCGTTGATGCCGAGCACGACGCCGAACGGGTTCGGAGGCGACGTCAGCTTCTCGACCTCTTCGCGGAGGAGCGCGAGCTGCTCGCGGGTCTCCTCGAGCGCGGTGGAGAGCTTCTGATTCTGGGAGGCGGCCTGAGAGAGCTTGTTCTTCGTCTCGAGGAGTCGCTCTTCGAGCACTCTCACCCGCCGGGGCGCGTCCTGGAGCCGGCGGCGAAGCACCGCCACCTCTTCCTCCAGCATCCGGATCGTGGCCCGGAGCTCGTGGACGTCGCCCTGGTCCATAGAGCCTCCTCTACCCCATGTATCGGCCCGGAGCCCGTCTGCCTGAGCCCCAGACGCGGCCGCCAAGTGTAGGCCGCGCTCCGTTCAGACCGTACAACCCCATTGTCGTCCTTCCTGCGGGCAAACGGGACGCAGGCCACCACCACCAGCCGCGACGATCGTCGGCTCGAGGGAGGGGTACACTCGCCGGGGCCCGGACACGGCGGGCACCCGAAAGGACTGAGATGAAGGTTTGGATCGACCAGGACCTGTGTACGGGCGACGGCCTCTGCGAGGAGATCGCACCCGACGTGTTCGTGCTCCTCGACGACGGGCTCGCCTATGTGCGCGAGGGGGACAGGATCTACGCGCAGTCCGAAGGCAACCCGGAGGGGGCCGAGGGTCTCGCCGATATCCCCGACGGTCAGCTCGACCTCGTGGTCGAATCCGCTGAGGAATGCCCGGGGGAGTGCATCTTCATCGAGCCGTGACCCGGCGGTGGCCGTGGCGCTGAGGCCGGTCACCTCGCAACCAGGCGCCCGACTGTGATGAATCCCGTGTGGCCCTGCATACGGTGGGCCGGACGCACGGAACGGCCCTCCACCACCCAGGGCCGGACGATGATCTCGACGGTCTCGATGTCGACGTAGCGCTTCGACGCCCGCAAGGCGCGCGCGACCTCTTCGACCTGGGGCACCGTCGGCAGATAGCAGGCGAAGATCCCGTCGGGCTGCATGTGCGCCGCCGCCGGCTCGACCGAATGCCACGGCTCCGGGACGTCGAGGACCACCCGATCCGGCGCGACCGCGGCGATCTCGTCCTCGACGTCGCCGGCTCGCAGCTCCACATGGTCGGGGACGGAGCCGAAGAACCCGGTGATGAGCTCGCGGGCACGGGCCGCGTGGTCGTCGCGGCGCTCACAGCTCACGACCCTCCCCTGGGGCCCTACCGCCCTCGCCAGCACCATGGTGAGGCCCCCGGAGCCGGTGCCCGCTTCGAGGACGGTCGCTGCGGGGGCGATGTCGGCTCTGGAGACGATGGCGGCGGCGTCTTTGGGGTACATGACGGTGGCCCCTCTCCCCATCTTCACGATGTAGTCGGCGAGGCGGGGACGCAACGCGACGAGCTTCGACCCGAGGGAGGAGTCGAACACCGTTCCGGGGTTCGCGCCGATGATGCGGTCGTGAGGGAGGACACCACGGTGGTATTGGAACTCCTGCCCCGCCTCCAAGGCGAGCAGGTACTTCCTGCCCTTCCCGTCCATGAGAAGGCACGGTTCACCCGCGGCGAACGCCATGCGGCCTCCCCTCAGGTCAGACTCCCGGCGATGGCGATCAGCACGCTGAGCACGAGCGCCACGACGAGCACGAGCGCCACGATGCGGATGAATCGCTCGCGATTGCGGAACATCTCACCCCTCCACCGCGGTCTCGTCGACCACCGTCTCGCCTCGAAGCAGACGGATGGTGAGGGACTCGCCGTCCTTGAGCTTCCGCGAGTAGATGAGCTTGTCCGCTTTCTTCCGGCTGCGGAGCCACCCCACGATCGACAGCGCCGCGCCCAACCCGGCGAGGCCCGGTTGCCCCCGCCGCGCCCCTCCGAAGAGCTGGCGCAGCCCGAACGAGAGCGTCCGGTTCATCGGTCGGTACCGCCGGCGAGCATCACTTCAACCTGTAGACCTCGACCCGGGCGCCGCCCGCCTTCTTGCCCTTGCGCCGGCCCATGAGGAACGCCACGGCGACGACGACCACCACGACCACCACGATGAGGGTCCCGGTCGCCCGCGCCTGGGTCTTCGTCTCCTCGACGATCGATTCGATCTCGCGGAGTTTCGCCTCGAGATCCTCGCGCTGTACGGCCACTGTCAGCTCCCGGTGTCGCGTGCGGTCAGCCAGACGATGATGGACGCGATGACGACGAGGGCGGTCGCGCTCACGACATAGCCCAGCGCCGTCCAATTGGGCCCGTCGGGCATCGCCCGCACGATCCAGCGCGTCCCCGCGATCCCGAGCAGCAACATCCCGATCGCGAAGGCAAACGCGGCGCCGACCGAAAAACCGGCAAACCGGCCGAGCTGTTTCGCGGGCTCCACCGTCTCCTGGAGCAGGTACTCCTTCGACATGTCGGTGAACTCTCTGATGAGCTCGGGAAGCTCGGATGGGTTCGCCATCGCCGCCCCTCAGGTCTGCGTCCGCGTCTTGCCACCGCAGGCTACCCCATGGCCGGCCCCGGTTCGCCTGCGCGGCGCGGGAGCATCTCGAGAAGGGTCCGGGTCCCGAGCAGGCCCGTCACTACGATGCCTTCTCGTGCAATCCGTCGATCCGTTCATCGAGGAGTTGCGGATGCGGCGACTGGCTCGCCGCAACGTCGGTCCCCTCGTCATGGGTCAGGCGGTGTCGCTCTTCGGCGACTACATGGCCTACTTCTCCCTGCCCTGGTTCATCCTCGAGCTCACCGGCAGGGCCACCGATCTCGGGCTCACCGCCGCAGCCGAGACGCTGCCCCTCGCCATCTTCGGTCTCTCGGCCGGCGTCGTCCTCGATCGGTACCGCACGAAGGCGGTGCTCATCATCGCCGACCTGGTGAGGGCCGCCGCGTTCCTCCTCCTCGCCCTGGCGGCCGAGGGCGACGCATCGGCGTGGATGGTCTTTCTCACCGCCTTCGTCGTCGGCACGATGGGGACGCTGTTCGACTCCGGGCTCCAGTCGCTCCTGCCGGCGGTGGTGGCAGGCGACATGCTCGTTCCGGTGAACGCCCGGCTGTCGATGGCGCGCACCCTCGCCTGGCCGGTCGGAGTTGCCCTCGCCGGCATCCTCGTCACTCAACCGGGCGGGTTCAGCATCGTCTTCGCCGCCAACAGCTACACGTTCGTGATCTCGGCGCTGTTGCTGTGGCGAGTGCGCGTCCTCCGGCGGCAGCCGAAACAACCAGGCTTCGGGGGTCGCTCGGGGCTGCTGGCCGGCGTGCGGTATCTCCGTCGCGATCTCGCGCTGAAGTGGGCGACGATCGGGGGGGCGGTCACGAACTTCGTCTTCGCCCCGCTCGAGGCGCTGTTGCTCAAGTTCGTCGACGATCAGCTCGTCACGGGAGAGGAGCTGCCGGGGATCTTGGGGACGCTGTTCGAAGGCCCGGCCCGCGTCGCGTTCTTCGTGGCCGTGCAAGCCGCGCTCGGCTCGATCGGGATCGCGTTCGCACCACGGCTCGCCGGGAAGCTCCGTCTGGGCCGCATGTATGTGATAGGAATGCTCGCCCTCGGCGCCGGGTTCGGGATCGTCTCGACGATGGAGAGCTTCTGGGCCGTGATCCCGGCCGGGTTCGCGCTCGCCGGAGTGGGGTGGGTGAATGTCGCATTCTTCACGCTGCGACAGCAACTGACGCCGGAAGACCTGCTCGGGAGGGTCATCGCCGCGTCGCGCACGCTGTCGTGGTTTCTCATCCCGGTTGGTGCCGTTCTCGGCGGCGTTCTTGCAGACGAGCTGGGACTCGTCCCGGTGTACCTGTTCGGTTCGCTCGGGGTCATCGCCGTCGCGACCATCCTCATCGCGACACCGCTCTACCCGGCGGACGGTACCCCCCGCTCGCCCTTCCACCGGGCCGTCGCGCACGCCACGAGGAGAGGCGGAGAATGACGGGCCGGGAGCGGCTCCTTCAGACATCCGAGGGCTCCACTGCGGCCGCGTTCGGGGTCGCGGAATGGGCTCTGCTCGCGGTCGTGGGCTTTGTGTGGGGCTCCTCGTTCCTCTTCATCGCCGAAGGGCTCGAGGCGTTCGGGCCCGGCCTCATCTCGTGGCTCCGTCTCGCCCTCGGCTTCGCCACACTGTCGCTGTTCCGTACGGCGCGCGCCCCCATTGCCCGCGCCGACCACCGGCGCATCGCCGCGCTCGCCGTGCTGTGGATGGCGATCCCCTTCATCCTCATCCCGATGGCGCAGCAGTCGATCGATTCCTCGCTGGCGGGCATGATCAACGGCGGCATGCCGCTCTTCGCCGCGGCGATCTCCGCCATCATGCTCCGCCGGCTCCCCGGCAAGGCGCAGAGCACGGGCCTCGTTGTCGGCTTTGCCGGCATCGTGCTCGTTTCCCTGCCGTCGGGGGACGCCTCGGCCACCCTCACCGGCGTCGTGCTGACCCTTGTCGCCACCGCGTGCTATGGACTCGCCGTCAACCTCGCCGTGCCGCTCCAACAGACATACGGGGCGCTCCCCGTGCTGCTGCGGGCGCTCGGAATCGCCCTCATCGTGACCACACCGCTCGGTATTGCCTCGCTCGCGTCCGCGACGTGGAGCTGGACGAGCCTGGCTGCCGTCGCCGCCCTCGGCGTCGGGGGCACAGCCCTCGCCTACGTCGCCATGGCGACGCTGGCGGGGCGCGCCGGAGCCACCCGCGGTGCCGTCGCCATCTACCTCATTCCGCTCGTCGCCATCGGACTCGGGGTATGGCTACGAGACGAAGAGGTGGCGGCCCTCGGCCTCGTCGGGATTGGGCTGGCGCTCGTCGGCGCCTGGGTGACGAGCCGGGCCGAGACCCGTTGAGCCTTCGCCGGGGCGGCGGCTCACACCCACCGACCGGCGGTCACCACCTCGACGAGGCTCGGCCCTTCGGTCACCGCCAGCGCCGCCGCCAGTGCGTCCTCGAGCTCGTCGGGTGTCTCCACCCGGAAGCCGGCGCCGCCGCAGTTGCGGGCGAACGCGGCGAAATCCGGGTTCACGAGCGATGTCTGCCACACCGGGCGGAGCGCACCGACCTGCTCCCGACTGATCTTGGCGAGCTCGTCGTTGTTGAGAACGACGTGGGTGATGTCCATGCCGTACTTGACCGCAGTCGTGAACTCGGCGAGGTACTGGCCGAGGCCTCCGTCCCCGGAGATCGAGACGACCGGGCGCTCCCCCCTCGTCGCCGCCCACGCCCCGAGGGCCGCCGGCAGGGCGAACCCGATCGACCCGAGGTAGCCGGACATCAGCACGTCCTGGTTCCCCCGGCACTCGAAATAGTGGCCGAACGCATACGTGTTGTTGCCGACGTCGACTGGGATCACGGCGTCACGCGGAGCGAGCGCGGAGAGCGCCGCGAACAGCCGCGCCGGGTGCATGCGTCCTCGATCGTCCGCCATCCGGGCGCGCCGCTCCTTCTCGGCGCGCCATCTCGTCCACCGATCCGCCACGTCGGCCCGCTGTTCGGGCCGCTCCACCTCGGGGAGGAGCTCACACAGCGCAGCGAGGGTGCGGCCGATCTCGCCCCAGAGAGGGACGTCGACCGGATGGAACTTCCCGAGCATCATCCGGTCGAAATCCACCTGGATCGTCGGCTTCTTCTGGGAGATGCCGGTGTGGTTGGAGAACGACGCGCCGAAGACGAGCAGCAGATCGGAGCGACCCATCACCGCTGAGCCCACCGGCGTCCCGGAGCGCCCCAGCACCCCGCAGGCGAGAGGATGGTCGTCACCGATCGAGCCCTTCGCCTTGAACGTGGTGATGACGGGAGCGTCGATCTTCTCGGCGAGACGCAGCACCTCCTCGCGGTGGGGCCGGGCGCCGTTGCCGACGATGATGACCGGTCGCTCGGCGGCGCCGACCATCTCCGCAGCTCGCCCCAACTCTGCCGCCGGCGGTGCGATTTCGGTCGTCGCCACCCTTCCGGCACGGGGGCGGGCCGGGGGTTCGGTGAGTCCCGGCAGCTCCTGGGTGTCGTCGGGGAACACGAGATGGGCGACGTCGCGGGTCACGACCGCGTGCTTGATCCCCAGCGCCATGAGCTCGGTGGCGTTCTCCGGGACGAGCACGGTCTGGCTCCACTCGGCGACGGCTTCGAACGCCGCCGCCGTCGGTATCTCCTGGAAGGCGCCCGGCCCGAGCACTTGGGTGTCGACCTGACCGGTGAGGGCGAGGATGGGGACCCTGTCCACCTTGGCGTCCCAAAGCCCGGTGAGGAGGTTCGTCGCCCCGGGGCCGGCGATCGAGAAGCACGCGGCGGGGCGTCCGGTGAGCTTGGCGTACGCCGAAGCGGCGAACGCCCCGGCACCCTCGTGCCGAATGCCGAAGTAGCGGAGCCTGCCGTCCTCTTCGGCGCGCCGCAAAGCGTCCGCCAGCCCGAGGTTGGAGTGCCCCACCATGCCGAAGACCGTGTCGATCCCCCACTCGGTCATGACATCGACCATCTGATCCATGAGCGTCGGTGCGGTATGCGGCACAGGCAGCTTCACGAACAGGCCATCGGGGCGCTCGTCGAGGGGATAGACCGTCGCCCGATCTCCATACCCCTCCGGCGGTTGGCCGGTGAGCGGATCGTATTCGTAGCCGTGCCAGGGACAGATGACATACCCGTGCTCGATCTGGCCCTCGCCGAGCGGGCCACCCTGGTGGGGACACCGGTTGTCGAGGGCGCCGTAGCCGTGCTCGGTGCGGGTGAGGCACAACGCCCGGTCTCCGACGATGACGGTCGTCACCTCGCCGCTGGCCAGGCCCCCCGGGTCGATGCGATGCCACTCACCCGCCACCGGCGTTGCGAGCGGTGCTTCCTCCACCGGACCCTCTTCCCCGGGGCGCATGCTCACGCCTCGTAGTCCGCGTCTGACACCTTCTCGGCGCGCCATTGTGTCGGGCCGCCGGTCGTCAGCGACAGGTGCATCATGTAGGACCCGAGGGTCGAGCCGTGCCAGTGCACTTCACCGGCCGGTGTGTGGACGACGTCGCCGGCGCTCAGCTCGACCGTCTCCCCATCCTCGGTCTGGACCTTGCCGGCCCCCGAGACGACGTAGAGGACCTGGCCGTCTGGATGCTCGTGCCAGTCCGTCCGGGCGCCGGGCTCGAAGAGCACGCCGAGAGCGTTGAGTGAATCTGGTCGAGGCTGGGGGGCGAGAGGCCCGAACCACACGCGCCCGGTGAAATGCTCCTCGCCTGCCGGAACCCACTCGATGCCGCCTGCGGCGCGATGCTCCACATCTGCCTCCTCGTCGTGGTGGAGGGGGCAGCGTACCCGGCCGAGGCGCGCCGTCAGCGGGGAAACTTGCGTCGCCGGCGCTTGACGGCTTTGCCGCGACCCCTCCCCCTCGCCAGCCACCCCACGGCGAAGCCGAAGAGCGCGGAGGCAACGAGCCAGATGGTGATCTGGGAGGCGACGAACATCATGGGGCTCTCACTCCTTGACTGCGGTGAACTCGATCCGCCTGTTGCGGGCCCGGCCTTCCGCGGTCTCGTTGTCGGCGATCGGCCTCGTCTCGCCGTACCCGACGACGGCGAACCGCGACGCGTCCTCGCCCTGAGCGACCAGGTAGGCGAGCACCGCCTCGGCCCTCCGCCGAGACAGATCGAGGTTGTAGGCATCGCTGCCCCGATCGTCGGTGTGCCCGCTGATCTCCACCGGCACCGCCGGGAACCGGCCCAGGGCGAGGAGGATCTCATCGAGGAACTCGCGCCCTGCGGGGGTGATGACGTCCGAGTCGAGCTCGAACTCGATGACCTTGCCCTCGATGAGATCGTCGAGGCTCTCCTGGAGCTCGATGACCTGCTGCTCGGGCGGCGGCGGCTCTGCGTCCTTGACAGTGAGGGCGCTGACGAAATCGAAGGTGATCGCAGAGAGGACGTCTTCGATGGCGGTCCGCGCGTCGGTCCGAGCTTGACGGGAATCGAACTCGGCGGCGACGGAGACGAGGGCCGCGTTCGGGTTGGCGAGCACCTCGCCCGACGGCGTCAGCTCGTGGACCACGCGCACGAGCGTGAGCACGGTGGGCAGCCAGTCCCGCTCGGGGGCGACGCCCTCGTCGACGGCGAGGCCGGCCGCGTCGACCCGGGGGAAGACGTTCTCGAGCGCGTCCGTGATCGACGCGAGGGTGAGATCGTCGGACACGGTCCCGGCGACGGACGCCGCCGTCGAGGTCCATCTCACGACGAGGGGCTCAGCCGGCACGACGATGTCTCTCGCCTCGTTGGTGACGACGACCCTCAGGTCTGCGGTGACGTCCCCAACGCCTTCGAGGTTGGCGGCGAGGAACTCGGGGATCCGGGCCACGAGCGTCTCGTCGTCGACGGCGCCGCTGACGTGGAGGTCGGTCCCCGACGCCTCCACCTCGAGAGCATCTTGGCCGTTGACGGCGAGCAGGGCGAGCGCATCGGACTCGAGGTTGTCCTGCACGGTGCGGACCCCAAAGACCACGCCGAGGATGACGACAACGAGGAATCCCAGGAGCGCCGTCATGATGAAGACGGGCAGGGCAACCGGGCCGTCCTCATCAATCGAGTCTCCGGTCGGCGGGCGGCTGCTCCTCGGCGGAGCGCCGATCTCACGCAGTCGGGTTGAGGATCTCTTGGCCATCTCGTGGTGGTTTCCGGGGGTGGTGGCGCGGATGGTAACGGAGCGTCGGCGCTGGTCAGGGGATCATCCGGCGGGCAGCCTCACGCGCTCGGCGGTCTCTTCGTCTTCTTCGGCGAGCACGACGCGTATCGCCTCGTGACGCTGGGTTGCGTCCGCGAGCATGTCCCGTACTGCGGCCTTGAGCCCCCTGAGCATGAGCTCGACACGTTGCTGCTCGGCGCGCGCTTGCTGCACCCACTCCTCGGCTTCGCGCTTGCTCTCGTCGATCGCAGCGAGCGCATCGTGTCTCGCCTCGGTCACGATCCGCTCGGCTTGTCTCCGGGCCGCGGCAAGCAGCCGGTCCGCTTCGTCGTCGGTCGCCGTTCGCGACGCCTCGGCCTCCTCACGGATGCGATCGGCCTCGAGACGCGCTGCGCTGCGGACTTCGTCGGCCTCGGCTTCCGCGGTGGCGCGGGACTCGACCAGGTCGGCGCGAAGCGATTCGAGGCGGGCGCGTTGCTCCTCGAGTTCCCGCCTCGGCCCCTCCAGATGGCCGGCGCGGGCACGTGCTCGCTCGATGATCTCGGCCGCCTTCTTCTCGGCATCTTCGATGAGATTGTGCTTGGCGTCGGCGGCCGCGAGGAACGCGATGCCGACTGCCTGTTCGGCATCCTTCGTGCCCTCGATCTGACGTTCGAGTGCGTGGATCTTCGAATGGGCGGCGGTGAGCTGCTCCTCGAACTCGAGCGCGGCCTCGACCACCCGTTCCATGAAGGCGTCGACCTCGTGCGGGTCGTAACCGCCTTTCCGGACCATCTCGAACTCGCGTGCCTCGACAGCACTCGAGATTGGCTGCATCGCCGCCTCCTCGTCGGGCTGGCGGCCTTCCGACATCCCCATCTGAGCTTACAGAGAGTGTAATTCCTACCACCCTCTGTGGTCAAGGAGAAAGCGTGGCGACGAGGCGGTCGACGAGGGCGCCGAGTGCCGGATTGAGGAGCTGACGAGCTCGTTCCGGCTCTGCCCAGGACACCCTGTCGATCTCGGGAAACTCGGCAGCCTTCCCGCTACGGGGCGGCCACTCCATCGTGAAGGTGTTCGAAGTGAACCGGTCGGGATCGAGGTCGCCCTCGACCGCCCAGGCGTGGACGGTCTTTCCGGACTTGAGGCGCACCGAGCCGAGTGGGGTCGGCGGGGACGCCGACGGGGGCGTATAGCCCGTCTCCTCGGCGAACTCGCGTAGGGCCGTCGTGAGGAGGTCCTCCCCCGGTTCGACCTCGCCCTTGGGCAGCGTCCATGCGCCGGTTTCTCGCGATTGCCAGAAGGGGCCCCCGGGATGCGCGATGAGCACCTCGATGCCCTCGTCGGTGTGCCGGAAGAGCAGGATGCCGGCCGACTCCCTCCCCTCCGTCACCCGAGATACGCCTCCCAGCAGGTCACGCCCTCCGGACCGACCTCGGCTGTGTGCACGGTGCCGGCCGGCAAGTCGAGACGATCGCCGGGTCGTAACGCATGGTCGCCCGCCGCGGTGTGGAACGTGATGGATCCGGCGAGGCAGAAGAGGATCTTGTCGCGGGGATGATCGTGGGCTCCGTAGACGGCACCCGGGCCGTTCGACCACGCCGTGGCCTCGAGCCCGAGGGCGGAGAGCTGGGCGCGAGCGGCCTCGACCGGATCGGTCACGTCACGAGATACTCGTCGAGCCGGGCGGGGTACTCGGGGAAGTAGCGGGAGATGACGTCGAGCCCGAACCTGGCGAGGATCGCCTCTTTGGGCTCGCGATCGAGGAGGAACCGGAACGAGGCCTCGACGAGCCTGTCCGGTGCGATGCCGAGTGCCGCAGCACGCTCGAGCGCGCCGGTCACCTCGTGGACCGTCGCCGATGCGCCCTCGCGCACCGTCACGGAATACGCGTCCTCACCAACAGGGGTGACCTCGACCGTCGTCATGTCGATGACGTTAGCGACCGTCCCGGCTTCGCCACCTACTCTCGCCTCATGCCCATCAGCGCCGTCGTCGACTGCGAGCGCCTCTCCGCCGCCTGGCCGGCACAGCCCGTGAACACCGCATCGGCTGCCGGGATCGTCGCCGTCGGCATCCTGCTCGTCGCTCTCGCGACTCCACCCCATCGCTGGTACGGGATCATCGTGATGCTCACCGGCGCGGGCAGCATCGCGTTCCATGGAGACCTCAGCCCGCTCACCGAGGGTCTCCACGACTGGTCGCTCGCGCTCCTCGCCGGCGCGTTCGCCCTGGCGACCGGGTCGACGGCGCGAGCGGCCACCTCGCACCTCGTCGCTCTCGGTGGTGCACTTGGTGTCGCGCTCGGCGTCGCTCCCGACAGCGCGGAGATCCTGACCCTGATCCTCGCTCTCACGGCCGTCGTGCGCGAGCTCCCGGTCCTGGCGACCCGGCACCGGGGCCCGCTCTTCGTCGCCGGTCTGCTCGCATCGACAGGCGCGGCCGCATCGTTCCTCGGTCGCACGGGTGGGGCGCTCTGCGCACCGTCGAGCGTGCTCCAGCCGCACGCGGTCTGGCACCTGCTCGGCGCCCTCGCCCTCGCTGCGTACGCACTGTCCCGAGGCTGGCTGGCCGGTGGCCGGGATAGGGTGGCGGGATGATCTCGACACGCGGCATCAACCACCCGGCGTTCGTCGGCCGCACATACGACGAGACCGTCCGGTTCTACACCGAGGTCCTCGGCATGCGACTCGTCCTAGAGCAGCCGAACCTCGACGACGAGTCCTCGACCCACCTCTTCTTCGAGGCGGGCCCCGGCCAGTTCATCGCGTTCTTCGTGCCCGGGAGCGGGTCGCTCCCCGAGACGCCGCAAACGAGGGGCCTGGGGAGGCTGCTCCATCTCGCCCTCAACCTCGACGCTCCGATCGAAGAGGCGATGGCGGTGCTCGACGCCGAGGGAATCCGCTATCGGGGTCCGATCGATCGCGGCTACGAGCGATCCTTGTACTTCCGCGACCCCAACGGCGTCGTCATCGAGCTCCTCACCTGGATCACGCCGGTGCCCGACGGCGTCGACGAGGGCGATCTCATCGCGGCGGCGCAGCAGCTGCGCCGGAGGCGTGGCGCCGCGTTCATCGAGGACGTCGACGTGCGCGAGGTTCTCGAGGGGGGAGGGCCGTGACGACGCTCCCCCACGTCAAGATCCTCGACGTCGAGGAAGCCGCGGCGCGCATCGCCCCGCACATCCACCGCACCCCGATCGCGACATCGGCGAGCCTGGACGCGGAGCTCGAGGCCACGGTCTTCTTCAAGTGCGAGAACCTCCAGAAGGTCGGCGCGTTCAAGGCGCGCGGAGCGCTCAATGCGGTTCTGCGCCTCGTCGAGCGAGGCGAAACGACCGGTGTCGTCACCCACTCGTCCGGCAACCACGGCGCGGCGCTCGCCTACGCCGCCGGCCGCGTCGGCCTTTCGTGCGTCGTCGTCATGCCGGAGACCGTCAGCCCGATCAAGGCCGATGCAGTGCGGGGCTACGGCGCCGAGATCGTCTTCTGCGCGCACGACGAGCGCGAGCAGACCGCGGCGTCGGTCCGTGAGGAGCGCGGCGCCGTGCTCGTCCATCCCTACAACGACCCCGCGGTGATCGCCGGTCAGGGGACGGCGGCGCTGGAGTTGATCGCCGCCGTCGCCGACCTCGACGTCGTCGTCGCCCCGGTGGGCGGTGGTGGGCTCGCCTCCGGCACGAGCGTCGTGGTCCGGGCCCTCCTCGACCGTGCCCGCATCATCGGAGCGGAGCCGGCAGCGGTCGACGATGCAGCGCGCTCGGTCGCCAGCGGCGAGCTCCAGCCTGCGGTCGACGATCCCGACACGATCGCCGACGGTCTGCTCACCGGGCTCGGAGATCTCACCTTCGACATCCTCAGGGCGGCCGGTGTCGAGATCGTGACGGTATCGGAGGCCGCCATCGTCGACGCCGCCCTCTTCCACCTGCATCGCATGAAGCTCCTCGTCGAACCATCGGGAGCCGTCGCGCTCGCCGCCCTCCGTGCCACGGCCCCGACGGTTGCCGGACAGCGAGTCGGTGTCATCCTCTCCGGGGGCAACACCGACCTGCGCTGGCTTCCCCGCTGACGTTCGACGTACTCCTCAAGGCGCGTCCCGCGGCAGCCGTTCCTATCGCGGGGCCACGGCCGAGAGCCAAGGGCGGGGGTCGCCGACGGAGGGGACTCCTCAGTGCGCTGCAGAGAACGTCAGGCCGGGTTCACGATGGTCGAGCTCGTCGTCGTGCTCCTCATCGTCGCCGTCCTCATCATCATCGGGCTCCCCACGTATCAGGGGTTCCGCAACCGCGCCCTCGATCGCGACACGCAGGCCGACCTGCGCGGAGCCGTCCTCGTCGAGAACCTCTATCACCTCGACAACGCGATGTTCACCGAGACGACGAGCCTGCTCGCCGAGCTCGAGCCGCTGATCTCGTTCAACGTCGCCGGCGACCCCGAGGGCACGGTGCGGGTTCGGACCGGGGCCGCCGACGTCGAAGTGTGCGCCTTCTCCCTCAGCCGCTCGGGACTGTGGTGGGCGGTGTACCACGCCACCTCGGGTGGAACCCGCTACGGCCAGTCTGCCCCGGCCACCTGCAACGCGGCCCTCGCCTCCGGGTGGTCGGCCGACGGGTGGTGAGCCGAGCCGGTCACGCCGTCCGGGCATGCTCGACACACGGGGGCGGAGCGCCCTTGGCGAAGTCGAGGACGCTCAGCGCTTGGCCGGCTTGACCTTGCGCAGCGCCTCCATCTGCTCAACGACCTTCCGGCCTGCGTCGTCGCCCATGTGGGGCAAGCGGGCAGAGCGGTGGATGTATCGCGACGGGTCGTCGTCGATGTAGCGGCGCACGATGCGCCGGGTCGCAAGTCTCCGTCGGAGCTTCCCGTGGCCGGCCAAGGCATACCTCGCTTCTCGGGCCCGTGGCCCGCGTCTACGCCCTCCGCTCGATTGTCATCGAGCGGGCGGCCCCCGGCCAGGGCCTTTCGGCCCGGGATCCGCGTCCGCCGTCTCACGCCCCGGCAGCGGCAGGCAAGAACCCCAGCCGCGTCGACCGGGAAGCCGGAACCCCGACGGCGTCCCGCCTCCTGCGGCCCGCAAGATAGCCGGGCGCCCTCGTCCGTGCCGTGGCGCCGCACCACGGACGCCAACTGGCATAATCGCCGCCATGTCTCAGCGAGCACACTCCTTCGCGGCGAGGCGGCCGGCGGCCGAGAGCATGGCAGTGGTGCGGCTCTCGGTGCTCGTCGCGTTGATCGCGTCGATCCTCGTCGCGGTTGGCGCCCCGGCGGCGGCGGCCGAAACCGAGTTGCCGGGTGGGGGCACGTTCAGCGACGACGACGAGATGCCGGAGGAGGGTTTCATCGAGGCGATCGCCGCCGCCGGGATCACCCGGGGCTGCAATCCTCCGACGAACGAGCGGTTCTGCCCCAAAGAGCCGGTGACGCGAGCCCAGATGGCGTCCTTCTTCGTGCGAGCGCTCCGCATACCGCCGGTCGGCGACGAGGGCGTCGATCGATTCGGCGACGACGACGAGTCGGTGCACGAGTCCGACATCGACCGGTTGGCCGCCGCCGGGATCACGCGCGGCTGTAATCCCCCCGACAACGATTGGTTCTGCCCCGACCGGATCGTCACGCGGGGCGAGGTGGCGGCGTTCCTCACCAGGGCGCTCGGCTACTTCCCCGCCGAGGGGGCGGACACGTTTGACGACGACGACGGCTCGCCGTTCGAGACGGAGATCGAGGCGATCGCCGCGGCGGGGATCACGAGCGGCTGTGCCCCGGCGAGCTTCTGCCCCGACGACCCGCTGCTGCGAAGGCACATGGCGGTGTTCCTCGCCCGCGCCCTCGCTCTCGACCCGATCGTCCCCCCACCTCGTCCCCGGGTGATCAGCACCTTCACCACCCGCCACCAGTGCTGCCAGTCACGGGTCACGAACATCCATCTCATCGCCGATACCGTCGACGGGGCCGTCGTCGAACCGGGCGCGACATGGTCGCTGAACGGATACGTCGGGAAACGCACCATCGAGAAGGGCTACGTGGCGGCGGGCGCCATCGTCGGGGGCGAACTCGTCTGTTGCGACCATCCGGACAACATCGGAGGGGGTACGAGCCAGTTCGCCACGACGCTCTACAACGCGGTCTTCTTCGCCGGTCTCGAGGACGTCGCCCACAAGCCGCACTCGATCTACTTCTCCCGCTACCCGCTCGGCCACGAGGCGACGCTGGGCTGGACGTGGCCGGACGTGAAGTTCCGCAACGACACGCCGTATCCGATCACGATCCACACCTCGTACACGAGCACTCGGGTCACGGTGGCGCTCGTCGGCTACATCGGCACCCGCAGCGTCGACGTCGACGTCTCCGGCAGTGCGACGACGAGCGGGGGCGGTGCGGTGACCGTCACGAGGACCGTGACCTACGAGGACGGGTCGGTGGCGACGCGAACGTGGACCCACACGTACAACGCATGGAACCCGCCTCCTCAAGACGACGGCGGCGGTGGCGGCGACGGCGGTGGTGAGGGCGGTGGCGGAGGCGGAGGCGGCGGTGGCGGACACATCCCCTGAACCGTCTGCTCAGGATGCGATCTGGGCGACGAGCTCCATCTCGACGGGGATGTTCATGGGGAGCGATCCCATGCCGACCGCCGACCTGGCGTGCCTGCCGCCCTCACCGAACACCTCGACGAACAGCTCGCTGGCTCCATCGGCTACCCGGGGATGCTGGGAGAACGCCGGTGTCGCGTTGACCATGCACAACACCTTTACGATGCGCGCCACCTGGTCGAGGCTTCCCAACTCGTGCCGGAGCGCCCCGAGGAGCTGGAGGGCGACGAGGCGAGCAGCGTCCCGGCCCTCGGCGACGGTGAGGTCGGCGCCGACCTTTCCTGTCACGAGCGACCCGTCGGCGCGAAGGGGCCCGTGTCCCGACAGGAACACCAGATCGCCGGTGATCACAGCGGGAACGTAGCTCCCGGCGGGCGACATCGGCTCGGTGATCTCCAAGCCGAGCTCACGGACCCTGGCTTCGGCGCTCATCGGCTCCTCCTGAGGTGATGGCATCCCGCGATGCTCGCACCGGTCACGATCGGGTGCCACACCCGGTCGACTTGGCTCGGCTGCCGTCACGCGCATAGCCTGACCGGCACCGTGTGGGACCACTGAGGGGAGAGGATCATGGAGACCCGCGAGGTCCTCACAGACGCGTGCGGGAGGATCCGTCAGCTCGTCCACCAGGCCACCGACGGCCTCGATGCTGCCGGGCTCGCCTTCCGCCCCGACGCAGATGCCAACTCGATCGCATGGCTCGTGTGGCATCTCACCCGGATCCAGGACGACCACATCTCCGACCTCGCCGGCCGCAGCCAGGCGTGGATGGCGGACGGGTGGGCGGCCCGCCTCGGGATGGAGCCCGACCCCTGGAACACGGGATACGGCCATTCCTCCGAGGAGGTCGCCGCCGTCCGCTGGGACGCGCCCGACGAGGTCGTCGCCTACCACGACGCCGTCGCCGACCGGACGATGGAGTACCTAGGCACGATCGACGCGATCGAGCTGGACCGCATCATCGACACGTCGTATGACCCTCCGGTGTCGGTCGGCGTCCGGCTCGTGAGCGTCATCAGCGACAACCTCCAGCACGCCGGCCAAGCCAGGTACGTCCGGGGCATCGTCGACCGGCTCTGACAGTCTCGCGCTCGTGGCAGGGGGACCCGATCCTCAGCCGGCAACGCGCAACGCAGCCGGCTCGTCCCGGGAGATCGGCTGAGCGGGTCGGTCGCCGGGGACCGGGCCACGCAGGAGCTCCTCGAACTCGTTCGGCGGTAGGGGTCCTCCGAGGAAGTAGCCCTGTCCGAGTGTGCAACCCAGCTCCCTGAGCCGGTTGAGTTGACTCAGCGACTCGACGCCTTCCACGATGGTGTCGAGCCCGAGTGAGTGGCCGAGTTGGATGACCGCACGCACCAGGGGCGACTCCCCTGCCTTGCTTCCGAGCCGGCTCACGAACGCCCTGTCGATCTTGACGCAGTCGATCGGGAGTGTGTCGAGGTAGCTCAGGGACGAATAGCCGGTTCCGAAGTCGTCGATGGCGAGCCGGACGCCGAGTGCCTTGAGCCGGTCGAGCGTGTGGACGGAGGTGTGCATCAGCACGTTCTCGGTGATCTCGAGCAGGAGTGCTGCCGGATCGAGTCCGGAGCTGGAGAGCGCTGAGGCGACATCATCGACGATGTCGGAGTCGCGGAGCTGATGGGGGGAGAGGTTCACACTCAGCGTGAGACGTCCTGCGACCTCGGGGTGCCGGGTGACCCAGCCCTGCACCTGCCGGCATGCGTCAGTCAGGACCCACCGACCCAGAGGAACGATGAGACCCGATTCCTCGGCGAACGGTATGAACTCGGAGGGATCCACCGCACCGCGATCCGGGTGTCGCCAGCGCACCAGCGCCTCGACACCACGAACGTCTCCACCCCTCAGGGCAATGATCGGTTGGAAGTCGAGGTAGAACTCCGAGCGGTCGACCGCGGTGCGGAGATCGGCACGGAGTTGCAGCCTCTGCATCGTCTCGACATGCATCATCTTCTCGAACATCCGGTGCCGACCTTTGCCTTCACGTTTTGCCGCGTACATGGCGGCGTCTGCGTTGCGGAGCAGGTGATCGGGGCCGTCACCTTGAGAGCCGAGCGCCAGCCCGATGCTCGCCTGGGTCACGATGTGGGCGCCCTCGATGTCGATGGGCGACGCGAGCGCCTCGAGGACGCGATCCGCCACGCGGGTCGCGTGTCCTTCCGACTCGACGTCGTCGAGGAGGATCGCGAACTCATCACCGCCGAACCTCGCCACTGTGTCGCCGGGCCGGCACGCCCGCCGAAGACGATCCGCCACCGCGACGAGGAGACGGTCGCCGGCTGCATGGCCGAGACCGTCGTTGACGGTCTTGAAATCGTCGAGATCGAGAAAGAGGATGGCGATCTTCGCGACAGTGTCCTCCGTCCGGATCAATGCCCCCTGGACGCAGTCGAGAAACATGGTCCGGTTCGCCAGCCCGGTGAGCGGGTCGTAGAGGGCTTGGTTCCTCAGCTCCTCCTTGAGCTCGGTCAGCTGCCGGAGAGAGTCCTCGAGGCGGCCGTTCTCCAGGGAGACGCCGAGCTGACTCGCCAGAGTCTCGAGGAGATCGGCATCATCGGATGCGAAGCGGCTCACGTTGCCGAGCCGGTTGCCGACCAGGAGCACCCCGACGGTGTCCTCGTCGCCGCTGATGGGCACGGCCACGACCTCAGTGACCACCCGGTCGTCGGGTCGCGGTCCGAGCACCGTCGGATCATCGATCAGCCGGCCGCCGTCGGCGATGGCGCGGCTCCAGAAGACCCGGGCATCGCCAGACCCGACCGGAACCATGATGTCCGCCCGGCTACCGGGACCGACCGTCGTCTGATACCCGCCGCCGTCGGGACCGTCCGGGAAGAGTGCGATCTCGGCGAACTCGGCGGCGAGGAGCCTGCGAGCGTGGGAGGCGGCGGTGAGCAGAGCTGTTTCGATCTGGGGAGACCGGTGGAGATCGCGACTCGCTCTGTACAGCGAGGTCAGTCGGCGACGCTCGTGCCGCTGGGCGACGTAGGCGCGGTAGGCAGTGAACAGCACGACGGGAGGGACAACGGCGAGGGGCAGAGCCGCCGGCGTTGCCGCAACGAGCGTGATGCCGACGAGGGCAAGGCTCGTGTTCATCACGGTGCCGAATGAGCTGAGCGCGAGCACGCGCAGCATCTCCGCAGTCGTGAGAAAGCCGCCCGTCGTCCGGATGGCGAGGTTGATGAGCGAGTCTCCGAGCACGAGCGCGGTGAGCGCGGCGAGCGCAGCCGCGATCCAGCCCGTGGGGCCGAGCGGATCGGCGACAACGACCACCGCGCGGAAGACGACGACGGCGACCGCCGTGACGAGTGCGAACTGGCTGAGGTTGAAGACCAGTTTCACGGGTGGCTGGCGGCGGTGAATCGTGAGCACGACGAGACTGCCGAGGAACTGACCGACGACGAGGTCCAACGGCGCCGCCCAGAACAGCGCGATCACGAGCGGCACCTCGCTCATCGAGAACGAATGGGCATCGCGATTGAACTCGGTGTGGACGACGGCGAGTTCGGCAAGATAGAAGCCTGCCGCCAGCAACCACCACGGGATCTGGATCTTGGCCGGGAGAGCCGTCATTCCGGCAATCGAGGTCACCATCACAGCGGCACCGATGGCGACCACGGCGGTCAGCAGCCAAACGCGCATTCCCGGGCTGAGCTGACTCCGGATGCTTCCGGCCGGTCGACCACGACGCTGGCTGGTCACCCGAGGCTCCCCGGCGTGGCGGCCGTCGCCGACCACCCGCAGACCAGCAGACCGAGATGGCCGGCGACCAGTTCGAGTGCCGCCAGGTCCTTGCTGTTGAAGGAGCCGAGATCACCGAGATGGTTGCCGACCGTGATGGACCCGACAGCGCGCTCCGACCCGGGCAGAGCCGCCGTCATCGCGTCGCGCACCGGCTCCTGCGTGCCGCCGGCAACGACAAACTCGGATCCGTTGCCCGATCCCGATGGGTCCCGGTGTCGGACCGACGACGGCCTCACCCTCCGAGCCGTGTCCCGATGGACCGGACGCATCGTCTCTCTCCGCCCCTCGGGCCCGAACGCCGTGCGGAAGGCGATGCCGTCGCTGCCGCTCGAGAACACGTGAACCTCGGTGAATTCCGCATCGAAGAGCGCACACGTGCGGGACGCGACGTCCCTGATTGCGCTCGTCAGGTCGGGCGCCACCCGCAGCGCTCGAGTGGTCTCCGACAGCGCCGTCAACCGGGCAGCCGATACCCGGTTCGACGCGTACCCTCGATAGCCGAGGTACAGGGCGATCGCGGGAGCGAAGGCGAGCCACGCCACCCCCGGTCGAACCCAGAGGAGAACGACGACGCCGAGCCCTGCGACGGAATTGAGCGCAACGGCGACACCACTCACGCCGAACACGCCGAGCATCGACCGCCCATCGATCTCCCCCCCGCTCAGACGGATCGCGACGTTGATGAGGACATCGCCGACGACGAGGGCGGCGAGAGTGGCGACAAGCGCCGCCACGAGGCCCTGGACGCCGATGGGATCGGCCCCGACGAGTTCGCGGAAGACGAGCAGTCCGACTCCTGCCTGGAGGGTGAACTGGGCGACGTTGAACATCAGCTTCATGGCGGGCTGACGGCGGTGAGCGAGGAGCGCCGCCCCGACACCGACGATCTGGGCGGTGATCAGGCTCAGGGGGCTCACGAAGAACAGACCCACGACGAACGCAACCTCGCTCATCGAGAAGGAGTGGGCGTCGGCGCGGAACCGCACGTGGACGACGGCGACTTCTGCAGCGAAGAACCCGGCAGCCAGCGCCCACCAGGGAACGGTCCTGGGTGCGCCGAGCACGGCGGTGTCGCGCAAACCCCAGACGATCGCGCCCGCGACAACGGCAATAGCGGCGCTCAACAACCACACACGCCAGAGTCGGGGCTGACGAACGGCCGCCGCGTCGTGTTCGCGGCGGATGTCGGGCTTGGTTGCCTTCTCCGGGCCGGTTTGGAGCGTCATGTCGTCGAACGGGATCTGCATCGTGCTAGTTCCAGCTCAGACGCCCCCGACCACGACGCCCCCGACCACGACGCCCCCGACCACGACGCCCCCGACCACGTCTTCGAGGACCACGACGCCCCCGACCAGGAGACACCCGACCACGACGCCCCCGACCACGACGCCCCCGACCATGACGCCCCCGACCACGACGCTCCCGACCACGTGGCGCCGTTCCAATCCCCGCCGGACCAGCTCGAGCCGGACGCGCTGGCAGCCGACCAACTCGCCCCGTCCCAGGCGTTGCCGAAGATGTCCTGCTCCCCGTCGAGCAACACCCCTTCGTCGTACAACTCGGAAGATCCCCGCGCCGCGTCGAGGGAGCCGAGCCCGGTCGACCATGTCCACTGCTGCAAGTTGGGCTTTCCGTGCGGCGTCTTCGCATTCATCGCGGCCTCGAGATCGATGATTCCGGCGCCCTGGCAGAGCGGCGACTCGCTCGAGTAAGGCCGGGCCGAGGACAGGAGGAGTGCCTTCACTTGGTTGGGAGTCATCTTTGGGCGCTGCTCGAGCAGGAGGGCTGCAGCACCGGACACGACTGCCGCCGCCTGGGAGGTTCCGCTTCCGAGGAAGAACCGCTCCTCGACCACGGCTTCGGGGTGGCTCGCATCGATATACGAGCCCGGGGCGCGAAGGCCGATGATCGACCGGCCGGGAGCGACGACGTCGACATAGCGCAGCGGTGTTCCGCAGTTGGAGAAGTCGGCCACGAAGTCGTCGTCCTGTGGCACGGTTCCGTTGCCGTCGACGGCCCCCACTGCGATGACGAACGGGTCGTAAGCCGGGTTGCGGAGAGGAGCCGTGTTGCCATCGTTGCCCGCGGCGACGACGACGACGATTCCCTTCTTCCAGGCCTGTTCGACGGCGAAGGCCAACGGGTCGATCGTGTAGTCCTGGAGGCCGTCGGTGCCGAACGCGAGGTTGAGCACCCGGATGTTCATCCCGTCGTCGTTGCGGTGCTGGACCACCCAGTCGATGGCGGCGATGACCTGTGACACGTCGACGCTGCCGTCACTCGACGCCACCTTGACGTTGAGGATGCGCGCGTCCGGCGCCATGCCGACGAACACCTCGTCCGGTGCGTCCCAGTAATCGTCGGGTGCCGCGTCGTCGACACCTGCTGCGATGCCGGCGAGATGGGTCCCGTGCCCGTACGTGTCGAGGTACCTGAGGTTCTCCGCTTGGGATTCGAACGAGAGGTCGGGTCCGTTGATGATCTTGTCGTCCCGGGTGAGTCCCTCGACGGGGACCACGCCGGTGTCGATCATCGCGATGTCGATGCCCTCTCCGGTGAAGCCGTCCTTCCACATCGCCCGTGCCCCGGTCTGGTCCGTCACCGTCATGAGTGATCCGGGGTTCGACGTGGCTTCGCTCGATGCGAGCGTCGTCGCGGAGTCCCAGCCGCTGGACAGCAGGGTCATGCTCCGATCGCCTGCGGCCGGCGGAGCGCCACCCAACGGTGCGGCGACGCCATCGGCCGACGCTGGTGTCGCCAGACCGACGAGAAGAGCCATCGCCGCGGCGAGTCCCGCGTAGCGCCCCCCGGGCGTCGTTGAGAATCGGATTCTTCCTCGAGCACCCGGCACCATGACTCAACCACTCCTAACGCGCAGGCAACTACTCTGCGCATTATGAGCCGTCTTGGGCTGGCCCAGCCGAGGGGTTTTGCCTGCGCGCGATGTGGCTAGTCACGTCGCGCGGTGCCACGACGGCAAGAGAGCCGCGACTACGGGATGGTCGCCGCGATCTCCGAGTACTTCTCCGACAAGTTTCCACCGAACGAGGTGACGGCGAGCAGCGCGACGACGGCGATCAACGCCACCAGCAGCGAGTACTCGACGAGGCTGGCGCCTTCGTCACCTGCGATTCGGCTCTGGTAGGCCGCCCACATGCGAACCATGTCCCACATCCTGTGGCGAGGTGATCCAACAACCTTCTATCGGCAGGATCGGCTCAAATCCGTAGCCCTTCGGTACCGTGCCGGCACCGGTGCCTCCATCCTCCCCCGCGATCCCCTGTCAGGAATGGACGGAGCCGGGAATGGTGGGGTATGAAGGGAGCAACGGCAGTCCGCTCACCGAGAGGAATGACCCTGGTGGCGAGTGGCCGGGAGGATTTCCACCGCCTCTACGACCGGCATTACGACGCCCTTCTCGGGTACTTCCTCCGGCGCAGCGACAGAGCGAGTGCTCAGGACCTCACGGCCGAGGTGTTCCTCGTCGCCTGGCGTCGTATCGACGAGGTTCCGCGGGGCGACGAAACCCTCCTCTGGCTCTACGGTGTCGCCGCCAACGTGGTGGCGCATCATCGTCGGAGCGCAGCCCGCGCCGCCCGGCTCGAAACCCGGCTTCGGTCGCTGGGAGGCTCCAACGATCCCGACGAGCCGGAGCCCCAGGTCGTACGCCGTTCCGAGTACGAGGAGGTGCTGGCGGCGGCGGCCCGACTCCGGGCGCGCGATCGGGAGATCCTCCGCCTCGCTGCCTGGGAAGAGCTCCCTCACGACCAGATAGCCCGTCTGTTGGGAGTCTCGGTGGCCGCCGTCGACCAGCGACTACACCGAGCCAAGAAACGACTTGCCAGGGAATACCGCCGGCACGAGCACGCCAGGCTCCCACGGACCGAGGAAGGCGACAGGCGATGAACGACACCGATCGCATCTTCCGGCTCTTCGCGGAGGCCGACCCGGCTCCCGAGTCTGTCGTCTCGACGATCGAGCGACCCGCAGCCGACGTCTTCCTCCTCGACCTCGAGAGGACACCAATGCTCACCCGCGAACCCAAGATCCAACCCGCGGAGCCGTTTGCTTCGCGAACTAGCCGCCTGCGGGGCCCGGCGGTGGCCGTGGCCTCTTTCGCCGCTGCCGCCATCGTCGGTGCGGCCGTCGTCGGCATCGCCGCCTGGCTCTCGTCCGGTGACGGCGAGACGGCGGCGACCCAACCCACCCTGCCTCCGGTCACGACCCAGGCGACCACGACCACCGTGGCTCCGACACCGGTGCCCGCGCTCGTCACCGTCCCCGACTTCGCCGGCATGACGCTGGCCGAGGCCCGCGCCCTCGCCGCGACGCTCGGCCTCGAGTTGGAGGCACTCCCGCCCGCCGTCGGCGAGGCCGTCGTCGTGGCTCAGGATCCCGCACCCGGAGCCCGGGTCGACGAAGGAACGATGCTGGCGGTTGACGCGAGGGTGGCTCCGACGTGCACACCGACCGTCCCGGCCGCGCCCGGACCAAACCAGGCCGAGATCTTCCTGCTCTTCGAGTGTGACGGCGACGGCCTGTACCCCGCAACGGGGATCCCGCTGCATCGGCTCGTGCCGAAAGGCGGCGGTGAGGCCATCGACCGGGTCGAGTGGACGTTGCGGTCCTTGCTCTCCGGGCTGAGCCCCGAGGAGAAGGCGGCCGGCTTCACGTCCTTCTTCGGCTTCACGACCACCGGAGACACGCTGAACAGCGTGACCCTCACCGACGGGCACGTGGTGGCCGACTTCGACGAGACCATCTACGTGAACAACGCCAGCACCTCGACGGGCGGGCTCTTCTTCAACGCAGAGCTGCGGGCCAACCTGTTCCAGCACCCGGAGGTCGACAGCGTCGAGTTCCGGGTCAACGGTGACTGCGAGGCCTGGTCCGCGTTCTTCCAGTCGGACGGATGCTGGATCATCACTCGAGCCGACTGGGAGCAGCAGCTCGCCGAGTGGGACGAGCTCCGATCCCAGTGAGCAACACCCGTCACCGCACGGCAACCCGGGGATCTGCGCTTCGGCCCAGTTCTCCGGGCCCTGCCGCGGGTAACGACCAGGAGACTTCATCATGACCCTCACCCTCATCTTTCTGATCGCGGGCGCGGCCATCATCGCCGGCGGCTCGGTCACCCTGCGGGGCAGCTCGAGCCTCGGAGTCCGTGCCGTGTCCGCATCCGCGCTGACCGCCGGTGTGCTCATGTTGCTCATCGGGCTGGTGAACACGCTGTCGGTCAGCTCCGGCTGAGGCCGCCGACCAGGCGGGTCCGCCAAAGCGTCAACCCGGCGCGTAGACGGCGAAGACCTTGTTCGAGTTGAAGATGTGCGTCTCGACGAAGTTGCTCCAATCGAGCGCTGCCCCGAGCTCCTCCATTGCACCGGTGAGGGCGAACCAGTTGAGCATCTCCTGCTGACCGGCGTCCTCGACCGCGGCGAGCGACGTATCCCGCCAAGCGTCGTAGTCGCCATCGCGAAACGCCGCGTACAGCCGCCGGTCGGCCTCGGTGTGGGGACGGAGCCGCCACGTCGCATCGCACAGGAACGCATGCGACCAGCTCGACGAGGCGACGAGGGCGACCCGCCATGGGCTCTCCTTCAGCACGCGCGCCGTTGCCGCCCCCACTTCCATGACCCGCTTCGGCGACGGCGACGGTGGATCGAACTCGAGCGGGTCGTCCATGCGCGTGACGAATCCCTCGCAGGACACCACCCGCCGCCCGTAGCAGTTGATCGGGAAGCAGATCGTCGGGTAGTCGTAGCCGGTGCGGTGGTAGTCGAGATACAGCACCGTGTTGGTGAACGCGTGCGCCACGCTGGCGTGGTGGAGCGGCTTGTAGGCGTACGCGACATCGACGTCGCGGGCGATGAGCTCGCCCACGAGATGCCTGGCGATGTCGGAGCGGCCGCGTAGGCGGTAGTGCTTGGACTCGTCCTCACCCCAGACGTTCTGTTGTCCCTTCATCATCGACGAGGCCTGGGCATGGCTCCAGGGGCGCAGGTCGAGATCGTCGTAGGCGAGAACCGCGAACGGCGGGATGAGGTCCTCCTTGAAGTTCTCGTACTGGTCGTCGCCCCAGACGAGCACGACATCGGGCGCGAACGCGTCGAGTGCCGCCCGCACCCGGTCGAATCCGGCGACGAGCGACGCGCGATGGCCAGTCGCGGCGCGGGCGCCGAAGTCGTCGGACCACTCGGCTTGCATCGGCTCGGGCCAATTGGCGACGTCCTTCTCCTCAGCGGGGATCGACGTGTCCTCCAGGGTCCAGCGCAAGATGCCGGACATCTCCTCGTCGGGTAGACACAGCGGCGGGTAGTGGGAGAGACCGAGACCGAGAACGGCAGCCATATGGGCTCCTTTGCTACGAGCTCGCGACCGATGCGGCGCATGCTGGCACATGCCGCGCCGGTGATGCACCCGTGTCCATGGGACCGACACCTGTGAGCTCCGGCTGCGTCCCGAGCACTCGACCGCCCACCGGTGTCGGCCGGAGGCTTGCCAGCCGACACCAGGAGTGCGATCAGGCGACCGCGCCGGCGGGGGCGGTCTCGATCGCCTCGCGTCCGCCTCGCAGGAAGAGCGACCCGGTGGCCGCCGCCCCGGTGGCGATGATGGTGGCCGTCGTCCAGGCGACCGGATAGTCGCCGTACCTGTCGGGTGTTCCCACCTGAGCGAGAGTCAGAACGATCTGTGTGGCCAGCCCGGCCAGCATCCCGGCTCCGATCGCCATCGCCGGCCAACGGACCCGGCGGCTGGCCATCCCGAACAGCAAGAGACCGACGCCGAAGAACGCCATCCACAGTTGAACGGCCCAGGCGGCGACCACGGTGGCGACGAGGCCGAGGGCGTAGAACACGTGCCCCGCCCGGACCAGACCTCGCCGTTGGACTCCCGACATGGCTCTGATGAGCATCAGCAGTGTGACGACGGCTGCGCCCACCAGGGCCAACGAGCCGATGAGCCACAACGCCAGAGGGCCATCTTCCCATCGGCGGCTTCGGTCGATGACCGTTGCAGCGCCCCACAGGACGGGAACCGCGAGCCATCCGATCGCGGTGACCATTCCGAGTGGGCTGATACGGGTTTGCGACATGGTTGCTCCCCTCTCGTTCACTCGACAGACGAACGAGAGGGCCCTCCGGGTGACGCGGGCGGCCGAGCCCAGGCGGCATTCCGGATGTCGGCCACCGTTAGGCTGATCCGACGTCGGTCTCCGCCTGGCGCGTTCTGTCGGTCACACCTCGAGCGGGCCGTCGGCTCGAAGCCCGGCTCGGCACGACAGCCACCCCGGAACCACCGCCGAGGTGTGGGCGCGAGCGCGACGACACCCTCGAGAAGCACGACGCATGCTCCCCGGGTCGGTCACCGCTCCCGCATCGCGCCACGATGGACGGCGCTGTGGGAAGCCGCGACACCTCCTTCCGTGCGAGGTCGGATCAGCGACGAAGCTACGGCCGGAAGACGACGAACTTCCACGCCCCAGACGCCGGGTTCACTGACGAGTTCGTCGGATTGCAGAGCTGGAACCGGATCTCCCCGTCCGTCGCCGGCGAAACCGCCGTGACGATCACGGGATCCACGTTCGCGCTCGGCCGCACATAGGCAACATCCTCGAACTGGACGCCTGTGGCACTGATCGTCCGCAAGACGCAGGAGTTGGCGGCAATGGATGGCGGGTTGAAGCTGAGCTTCTCGTTGAAGACGGCGATGTCGTCCAATCTGAGCGACCCATCTGCCACCGCTGCTGAGTCGACTGCTCCAGACGCGAGGCCCGGGTTGGGATACGTGCCGCTGAGATCTCCACCGGCCGTGTCACCAACTTCCACGAAACCGGTGGAATCCTTTCCGTCGAGCGTATCGGCGTCGCCCGCGGTGACGGCCGTCGCTGCATCCACCACCTGGTTCTCGGCCAAGCGGCGCAAGAACGCCGCCATCTGCTCCCGGGTCACGGTGTCCTGGGGGCAAAAGAGGTCGTTGGTGGGCGGGTTACAGCCCAGCGTCACTCCCGCGTCCGCCAACCAGCCGATGTCGCCGTGGAAGATGTTCGTGTCAGGAACGTCGGTGAACCGATGACCCGCAAGGACACCCACGGGGACAGACACGACCGCCACGACAAGGACAATCAAGGCGAGGCGTACCCAACGCTTACGGATCGTGATCGTGAACGACTGGTCGTCCATCTTGCCTCCCGGAGTCGACAACGGTCTCCCTCGAAACCTACTCGCCAATCCAGGATGCGGACGGACCTGCCTGCACGTGTCCGAGGGGGCCGGGTGCAGCCCGCCCGGGGCTCAGGGGGTGGCTTCGAGCTCATCCGCCGTCGGTCGGACTGGAGCGCCCAACGTCGTTCAGCCATCCGTAGTGGACCAGGCCTTCTCGAATCCCCGCGGCAAAGGACGCTTCTGCGTGGTACACGGACGCACCCTGATGAGCCCGCAGCTCCTGTGATGCGTTGCCGACGGCAATGGACCGGAACCCGAGCTCTGGACGCATCATGTCGAGGTCGTTACCCGTGTCGCCGGCGGTCACCACGGCCTCTGCTGCCACGTCGAGCTCGTGTGCAAGGAACTTGACCGCCTCGCCCTTTCCGGATCGCGATGGCACGAGGTCGAGAAAGCGCCCGTTCGAGTACACCACCTTGGCACCTAGTCCGTCGGCCGCCAGGCGGGCCCGAATCTCCTGCACGCCCTCATCGGCGCTTCGCTCGAGGAAATAGCTGCTCTTCAGCGCCGACTGCCATTCGGCAGGCTGCAGCGCCGCCTCCGGGACGGCACGCAGGACCTCCTCGACGCGTGCCTTGTCCCAGTCCTCCGAGATCATCTCGGTCCATGCGTCATCCAAGCGATACCCGTCGGCAGCAAGGTGCCAGATCTCGGTTCCGACCATGCAGATGCAGGCGCACGCCCGCTTCGTCGTACCGACACCGGCATAGAAGGCCTCGATCGAGCGCAGGTGCCGTCCCGTCGAGAACGCCACGAGAATCCCCTCGCGCTCGAGTTCCTCCCACAAGGCGATCATCGCCCGATCGTCCCCGATGAAGGTGCCATCGAGATCGGTCGCGAGCAATCGTGGCGTTCTCATTTGGTATCCCAGCGTCTCGGGAAACGCTACCGAAGCGACCGACCGATGCGTGCGCCAAACTCGGTTGACCCTCGAGTCCTTGGCTTTGGGGCGCTCGAGCGGCATCCTGGCTTCACATGCGAGGCCGATTGTGACCTCAGCGGCAACCGAGCGGCGCTCACCACATCGGCTCCTGGCGCTTGATCTGGCCGCGCTCGGGGCGAGCGACGATGCGGGCTGGACGAGGCTCGGCGACCGGATCGCCGCGATTCGGCCGGAGATCATCCTCGTGTACATCGGCGAAGCCGCCGCGTCCGGGCTGCCAGAACCCGACTACGTCCTCGACCCGCTCGTCCCGTCGATCGTCCGCCACCCCGGCGGCGTGCTCGTCGAAGAGTGGCCTCCCCGACCGGAGGAGGCGGACATCGAGCGAGCTCTCGACCACATCGCCGCGGGTCTGCTGATCCCCTGGTCGCGGGTCTATTGCGTCTTGGGCGCAGAACGCTCGGGGTTCGAAGCCTCTGATCGACTCGTCGTAGTCGGCGGCGATGACGCGCCCGACACCGCCATCTGGGTGCCGGCGTTGGATGAGGACGACCTGATCGAGGCGCTCGAGGAGCTCCAGCTCTTCGGGGGTACAGCTACGACAGCTCCGGACATCTCCGAGACAGCGTTCGAAGCGGCCTTGAGTACCCTCCGGCGCAACATCACCGAGCTCGGGTTCAGCGCCGCCTCGGCCGCAGACAACCCACTCAACACGCACGACGCGAATTACGCGGCGGTGTGGGCCCGCGACGGCGTGATCACCGGGCTCTGGACGCTGTGCCTCGACGACCCGGAACTGATCGATGCGTTTCGCCGTACCGTCCAGGTCCTCGCCCGGCATCAAGCACCTTCGGGCCAGATACCGTCGAACGTGCGGCTCGACGGCGAGCGACCCGACTACTCGGGTATCGGGGGCATCGGCAGCGTCGACTCCGTCCTGTGGTTCGTGATAGGCGCGATACGACTCGTATTCCACACCGGCGACCGCGAATTCGCGTTGGAGATCACCGAACCCGTGGAACGCGCCATGGCATGGCTCTCGGCGCACGACGCCAACAACGATGCCCTGATCGAGATCCCCGAGTCATCCGACTGGATGGACATCTTCCCCCGCTCGTACAACGTCCTGTACGACGAGGTCCTCTGGTGGCAAGCGTGCCTGGACACGGCGGCGCTCCTCGACGGTCTCGAACGAGACGGCACTCCATGGCGCGAGCATGGGGAACGTGTCCGCCGGGTCATCCTCGGCCAGTTCTGGCCGAGCGGTGAACAGCTGATGGAGATCGCCGGTTCGCAGACAGGCAGGTTCTCTCCCGGCGAGGCGTACTACCTGCTGAGCCAGATCACACCCTTCGACTATGGCTGGCGCTGCGACGTCTATGCGAACCTGCTCGCCGCCCTCGGAGGACTCCTGGACGATCGAAAGCTCGACAGGCTCTTCACGTTCCTGTGGGGCGTCGGGGTCAACAGCCCGTTTCCGGTGACCTGTCTCTACCCACCCATCACGTCGGGGGCGGACGATTGGAAGGACTACTTCCTCGTGAACTTCCTCAATATCCCCGACCACTACCACAACGGAGGCCTCTGGCCGTTCATCGGCGGACTCTGGATACGATTCCTCGCCGCCATCGGAAGGGTCGAACTCGCTCACCGCGAGCTCGCGAGCCTCGCCGAAGCGTGTCGGCTGGGGCTCTACGGGGAGTGGGAGTTCAACGAGTGGCTTCACGGGAGGACGGGGAGACCGATGGGAAAGGCGCACCAGGCCTGGAGCGCGGCGTCGTACGTCCACGCGTACTCGACCCTGCATCGTGAAGCGAACCCGAGCGTGTTCCCTGCGCTCGACCCGAGCGTGCTGCGAGACTGAGCGACTCCTCAGCCGACGACTTCGATGAGCATGCGGTCGTGCTGGCTGCGGGCCTTCTCGAAGGCCTGAAGCGTTCGACGCGCAATGCCACGCCACCCGAAATTGATACGCGCGAACCTGGCGCCGACAATCGAGAGTCGCTCACGGAGCTGCGGGTAGCGCAGCGGCATCGACAGCATGACGGCATACTCGCGGGGACGCTTCGGGTCGGCGAAGAGCGCGTGCGATCCGAAGTCGAACATCTCCTCGAGCCCGCCGTGGACCGTGACGACGCATGGCGTCCCACAGGCCATCGCTTCGGCGGCGGTCATGCCGAAGGGCTCGTATCGAGATGGGAGCGCGAAGACCGGCGCGGCCCGGTAGTAGGCGGCCATGTCGCCGTCCTCTACGTAGCCGAGCCACCGGATGTGCTCTTCGACACCGAGCTCGGTCGCGAGTCCCTGCCACTTCGCGATCCTCCGCTCGTCGGCCCTCGAGTTGGCTCCCACGGCCAGCTGGAGCCGGGCGTCGGGCACCAGCTCCCGCAGCTCGGGCAGAGCTCGGATCAGCAGGTCGTACCCCTTGTTCGCCGCGGCGCGACCGACGGTGTACACATCGTGCCTGCGAAACCCCAACCGGCGTCGAAGCGAGTTGCTCTCCGCTCCCATGATCGGTGTGTACCGCCCCTCATCGATCCCCGGCGGGATCATCGCGATGTGCGAGTCGGGGACGTCGTAGTCCGCGCCGAGAACCTCGAGTTGCTGGTTCGTCGTGGCGATCACGAGATCGCATCGACGGAACGTCAGGAACTCCTTTCGGATCCGCTCCTCGAACCGGTAGTCGGACTCGATCTTCTGCGGGTCGCCGGCCATGCCGTTCCGCTTCCACGACCCCAACGAATGCGGCGTGTGAACGTGAGCGATCCCGGCTTCTTCGGCGATCTGCTGCCCGGCGTAGCCGGCGTCCCAGTAGTGCGAGCTGATCAGATCGTATGTGAGTGAGCTGTCCCGAATGGCTCCGGTGAATCGGGCGACGAACTCTCCGAGGTGGTCGTGCATGTCCTCCTTGCGAAGGAACTCCGATCCGCCGAACGGCACGCGCCACACCCTCAGGTTGTGGCCCATGTCATCGACCTCGGGTTGACCCTCGAAGCGACGCGTGACGATGTCGACCGAGTAGCCCAGGTCGCGAAACTGCTTGGCGAGCTCCAGCACGAACACCACTTGCCCTCCCGTGTCGGGGAGCCCCAACTCGGGCTCCGCGGCGACGTAGCCGTGAAGCGAGAGCATGAGTATCCGTGGCAGCTTGGACAGCGTCGTCACTGGTCACATCCTTGATCGATCGAGCGGTGCCTGCGGTGAAGGATCGGGCGATCGTCGAGAACCCGACGTGCCCACTCGCCGGGAGCGGCGAGCGCGCGCTTCCACTGCCCGCACCAAGGCTCTCTGGCGCGCTGACCATGACCATACCGATCGACGTGGATATGGCAACCGAGCCATGACAATGGTGGTCTCCCGGGGCTGCCCTGGGCGGCCCCACCGCGTGTCGATGTCGAGGCGCAGCGCTGACGCCCGCGGCGGAGGCATTCCGCGGCGGCCGCCTCAGCGAGAGCCGTTTCAACGGGCCCACTGCCCCCTCGGCGCTAGCAAGTCATCAACTGGGAGCGTGCTTCACGCTCATCCGGGTAGGCCGTGGCGATCCGGGCGGGCAGAATTCGTAGCGACTGGTCTTCGCCATGGTCTCCCGTTTCGATGCCGCCATCGTGGTTGCGGCTTCGATTCGGCACTCACGGACCTCGAGCTGGACCTCGCGATCTCGCAATGGTCGGGTCGCCGTCGCTGCAGGCGGGTCCCCAGTGTCGGAGAGGGGTTCTCGTCGCGGACTACACGACGTGCAGCGCTCGTGACAACGTTCACGGCCGCGTAGTCGACATGCGGCGCGAGGCCGCCGCGAGGGGGCGAGGTACGCGGCTCGACTATGGACCGATCGGCCCGCTTCTCGTCAGTCGCAGTCGACGACCACGGTGCCGTCGATGAGGCCCGCATTGCCGAGGCCGTCGATGAATGCGCCTTCCACCGTGAACCCGGACTCCGACGCTAGGAATGTCGGTTGGGTATCCGAGAGCTCGGCAGCGTCGAGGTTGAAGACCGCTTCACCCTCGACGGTCACGCCTGCAGCGCCGATGGCGCCTGCGTCAGATAGATCGAAGCCGAGCGCGATCAGATCGCCCGAGGTCGAGCTGAACGTGTATGTGCCGTCGTGGACGAGGCACTCTCCCCGGCTCGAGAAGTTGCGGCTTCCGATCGTGGCCCGGCCGACACCCTGGGTGAGCGAAGAGCGAGCGTACAGCGCCCGCGCCTCTTGAGCGTTCGCCTGTTCGATCCTCATGGAGACGAGAGCCCCGTCTTCCAAGGGGCACTCGTCGTCGCTGGCCCGCACCGGCGCCGTCTGGTCGGCGACACCGATCGTGACGAGGATTCCGAGACCCTCGTTCAACGCGACGACGGCCTCATTGGCAACTGGTACGAAACCCCCCGCAGCCAAGAGCTCCTCGTAGTCGACGTCGGCGAAGTCGCGTCTCAGGGCGTCCAGAACAATCTCGGGGTCGCCCCCCGAGATGAACCCCGTCAGGATGTCCTGTTCCCCGAGGTAGCGGTGGTTGAGGTGGCGAAGACTCAGGCCGTCGGGGAGGGGTAATCCCACCGGAAGCCAATCAGGGGCGGCCAAATCCATGCCATCGGCCACGCCCCCCTCCTCGACGGTCTCCGGGCAATCGCTCGAGGAAGGGGGAAGGAGGCCGCACGCGCCACCAGTCACGGTGATGGAGAAGAGGGCGGCCAGTACAACCGACCGTCGCATAAGAACCACAGGCACCTTTCGAGGTCCACGCGGGATTCTGCCGATCGGACGACGTCCGACGCGGTCACCCGCACACCATCCCGAGTTCATCGAGCACGACAGTCGGGACCGCCGGCGCTTCAGACGCAACGTCCTCAGCTCACTCATTTGACTCCGCAGGCGCCCGAAGAGTTCCCAGAATCTCGACGCGATCAAGGCCGGTAACTTCCCCTGCGCTGCAGCGCGATCCGCCCCTCGGACAGCGCTCAACTCCAGCCGAGCATCGACCTTCCGAAGACAAGCGCGATACCGGTGAAGGGGCCCGCAAGCAGGATCACGGCTCGTGCCCACTTGTTGGTGAACAACCGGGCAATCAGGCCCACGACCACGATGCCGGCCACCCACAGACCGATGAGCATCACCACCACGAGACGCTGGAGGTCGCCCCAGCCGGGATCGTTGGCGCCCAGGATCCCAACGGTGCCGACGACGCCCGCAACGAGTCCATGGAGCGCGAGGATGGACCGGTCGAACGTGGAGAGGGTTCGACGTTGCTTCTCGGAGCTTGTGGTCATGTGACGAGGTTCCGCCCTTTCGAGATTCCCGGCGAGCCATCCCCGATCGGACGACGTCCGAGCTGGTCACCCGCACACCATCCCGAGCTCATGGAGCACGACAGTCGGGACCGCTGGCGCTTCAGACGCAACGTCCTCAGCTCACCTATTTGACTCCGCCGCGACCCCAACGGTTCCCGGGTTTTCGACATCCAGTGGACGATGCGCAGAGCTGATGGACCCCGGCTGCAACCAGGAGCATCGTCGCGCGGTCGCGCCAGTCTCCGCGCACCGCGACAAGCTCATCCTCGAACGAGATCGGCGGGCGGTCGTCCACATGGACAATTCGGCCTGGGAAGCCTTCGGATACTCGAGGCGTTGGCAGGTGAGGCTCAGCGCGGGACTTCACGGCGTTGCGCCTCGAGCTGGAACCCGCGGCAAACAACCACTCGACTCCCAAGCGGAGATCCGGATGCGATTCATCGGTGCATGGGAGTCGCTCGATGGCTGGACCAGCTACGGGTCGAACGGCTGCCTGGTCATGGCTCGGATCCGATCAACCGCCTCGTCCGCAGGTCACATCTCGTCAGTGCCAGCCATCTCGGGCCGACCCGATCAGCGGATAATCCTCGTTACCCAGGAACAACACGCAACTGAACTGCCGCTTGCCGGCCTGCCAACGGGTGTCGGTGACCGTGAACGGTTCCGCGGTGAATTGGGAGAGAAGACGGGGAACACCGACGGACGGCTCAACCGCCGCGGCGCAGGCTTCGGCGGCGGCGTTCTGGTACTGCCCATGGCTGTCGGCGTCGATGTCGTGTGATACACCTCGGCAAGGTGCTCAGCGTCGCAGCTAACGACCTGAACCGGGCCCGTTGAGATCCCGCCGTGATCACCCTGCCCGAGGATCACGGGGGAAGGCCAGTAGGGGCCGCAGGCTCTCTGGGAATGCCCTATCCCCCCAGGTTCTACGCGGCTTCCAAAACAACGCGACCAACCTCACGAGACGACACAACTAGACGGGCACCCGGGACGCCTGACCAAGAGAGGAACATCCGCAACACGAGAACCCCTCCCTCTCACCTGGGGCTCTTGGTGTCGGAGATGCATCTCCGCCTACGGACTACACGGACGTCAGCCCAGGTGACAGCGTTCTCGGTGAGGTGACTTCCGAGCGATCACAACTCGAGCAAGTACCGCAGCACCCGACCGATGTCGAAGAGCGGCTCGGGTCCGATGACTCCGAGCCGATCGATGAGCCTCCGTTCCGAGACAGACTTCACATCCTCACACTTGGCGTAGCTCGGATGATCGAGGCCCGACTCTCCAGGCTCGATCTCGATGTGCGACGGCAGGTCACGTCGGGCCGAGGTGACCGGAACAACGAGGATGACTCCGGCCGGCCCCTCGTTGAGAGCATCGGCCGATACGACCACGGCGGGACGAATTCCGGCTTGCTCCCGACCTACCGGCTCACCGAAGTCGACCAGCCAGACCTCGCCCCGGCGAGGTGTCACTCGGAGAGATCTCCCAGCGCACGTTCTTCAACTCCGCGCTCCTGTTCGATCTCAGACCAAGCAGCGGAGTCGTCGCGCAGTTCTTGGTAGCGGCGGTTGAACCGGTCGAAGAACACCTTCCGCTCCAAGGCTTCGACCGCGTCATCGAGGACTCTCGTCATCGGCCGCCCAGTGGTGGTCGCCAGCGATGCAAGCCGGTCCCGAGTCTCCTCACTCACCCGTATCGTCGTGCTCATGGCCAGCAGTCTACTAGATCGTAGACACTGTCGTCTACAGGCCTCTGGCCATCGACCTGCCTGCAGGAGGCATCACGTTCGGACGCGTGTCGTCAGCGTTGTGTCGGTGTCGGAGAGAGGACTCGAACCTCCACGAGCTAAAAGCTCACTAGGCCCTCAACCTAGCGCGTCTACCAATTCCGCCACTCCGACGTAGCGGCGGGAGTATAGGACCGGGTGGCTTTGACCGGTAAGGCGTCCGGCTGCCGAGCCGCACCTCGGGACCGCGCGGTCACCTCGGTGTGACGTAGGCGACGACGCCGTCGAGGGGGTTCGGGTTCGTCACCTCGTAGAAGGCGATGTGGGGCACGTCACCGGCGTCGAGGACGAGCGACACGAGCTGACCGAGCGGCAGTTCAGCGGCGGACGCCACGTCCCTGATCTCCCAGCCGTCGGCGCCTCGCATGCCGTACCACACCCCGCTCGTGTCGGAGAACGCGATGCGGATACCGCCACCGGAGTCGATGGCGAGATCCGAGTTCCGGCGGGCGTTGCGGGGCTCGAACGCAGCGAGGTCGGCGACGTCCTCGATCGTCCAACTCCCGCCTTCGCGGACGGCGTAGCGAATCGTCCCGGTGCCGTCCCCGCCGTCGGCGAAGTAGCTGATGTGGGGCGTTCCGGTGGCATCGACGACGAGCGAGGCATACTTGCCGACGTCACCCCCGGTCTCCACCGGCTCGATCGTCCACGAGGCGCCGTCGAAGCTGGCGAACATGAGGTCCCCGTCCCGGTCGTTGTAGTAGCTGATCACCGGCATGCCACCCGGATCGAGGGCCAGGCTCACGTTGTATTGGTACGCGATCGGGCCACTGCCGATCTCGGTGACCTGCCAACCATCGCCGCGGTTCACGTAGTACTCGACGCCCTCCTCGCGGCCGAACTGCGAGGGATCGACGCCGGCAGCGTGCAGCGTGCCGGTTGCGTCGACGAGGATCGTGCTGTCCCACCCGTCGTGGCCGTCGTTGCGGGCCGCGCTCGTCGACCAGCGCTCCCCGTCGTTGGTGGCGATGGCGAGATCGCCGAGCGCCGGGTCGAAGTCGTCGGCCTGGTGATCGTGGTAGGCGATGTACGGCGTACCGTCACCGCCAAAGGCGAGATCGATCGGGCCGTAGAAGTAGCCCTCCTTGACCGTGTCCACGGCCCAGCCGTCGGCGGCTGCGGCAAAGGCGATGAAGCCCTCCCCTACCCGTTCGAAGAGGAACGTCATGGCCGGCGCACCCGTGGCGTCGAGCGCGAGTGCCGGCTTGACGCCGGGGGCGATCGGGGTGAGGAGCCAGCCGTCGGCCGGTGTCGCCGCGATCGCGACGGGCGGGGGCGGCGCCTCGGTCGGCGGCGGCGCGATCGTCGTCGTCGTGGTGGCATCGGGCGGTGCGGTCGATAGCGGGGCTGTCGACGTCGTCGGCGCAGAGGACGTGGTGATGGGGCCCGGTTCGGAGCCCTCGTCACTGTCCCCACACGCCGTCGCCACGAGGGCGAGCACCACCGAGATCCATGCGATCTTGCGCCACATCGAGGAGACCCTTCCGTCGTCAGCGTCACGTGGAACCACCGCCCGACGTCATGTGTTCCCCGGCCGGCGGCTCAGGCCTCGGTGGTGGCTTCGCGCAGATACACGACGAACTCCGTCCCGTCCTCGTCACGAACGAATCCGCCGACGTCGACGAAACCCAGCTTCTCCACGAGGCTGCGCGCCCGGGCGTTGAACGACGCCACCGTCACTCTCAGTCGGGCCGGTCGGTATCGGTCGCGGGCGAACGCGAAGACCTGCTGTGCCACCACAGTGCCCTGGCCCTT
>CAMYMC010000039.1 GCA_947259365.1 uncultured Acidimicrobiaceae bacterium
CGCAGCGATGACGGCCCTGGCGCTCGTGATCGTCGCTACGCCGACCCTCGCGGATACGACCCAGTTCAGCGAGTTCTCGCTTCCCCCTGGAGCAACGCCGTCCCAGGTCGCAACGGGCTTCGGCCACGTCTGGTACATCGACGCTGATCCGAACAACAAGATCGGGAAGATTGACATCGAGACGGGGGCGCTCGTCGCCCAGTTCGCCAGCCCGGCCCCCGGCGTCGGCAGCAACATCACCACCGGTCTGGGTAGCGTGTGGTTTGCCCCCGAGGGCGACGGCATGGGCGGCGCTGGAGAGACCTTGCACCGCCTCGATCCCGTCGACGGATCGATCGCAACGTTCCCCCTCCCGACCGACGCCGGACCATCACGGCTGACCACAGGTTTCGGGGCCGTCTGGTACACGACCGTCCCGACCAGCGTCATCGGCAGAGTCGATCCCGACACCGGAGCTGTCGTCGAGTACCCGATCCCCACCGTGGGAGCTACGCCCGTCGGCATCACAACGGATGACCAGTGGGTGTGGTTCGCAGAGGTCTCCGGAGAGAAGATCGGCAGGCTCGACCCGGCCACGGGAACGATCACCGAGTTCACCGTCGGCCAAGGCCAAATGTGCTGCGGCGTCGCCACCGGTTTTGACGCAGTGTGGTTCACCGTGCACACCGCGAATCTGATCGGCAGGCTCGACCCGAACACGGGGGTCGTGACCACGTACCCGATCCCCACCGCTGCCAGCAACCCCCTCGAGATCGTCGTCGGCGAGCGGTTCGTATGGTTCACGGAGAACTTCGGCAACAACATCGGCCGGCTCGACCCGTCCACGGGGGCGATCACCGAGTTCGCCATCCCGACGGCCAACAGCGCACCGTTCGGGATCGCCCACGGCAGTGACATCTGGTTCGCCGAGACGGCGACCGGGATCATCGGCCGGCTCCACATCGACCGGTTCACCGATGACGACTCCAGCGTCTTCGAGTTGGACATCGAATGGCTCGCAGAAGAAGGCATCACCCGGGGCTGCAACCCGCCCACCAACGACCGGTTCTGCCCCGACGACCCCGTCACCAGAGGCCAGATGGCCGCCTTCCTCGTCAGAGCCCTCAGCCTCAGCGACGACGGCGGAGGCGACCTCTTCGTCGACGACGACACCTCGATCTTCGAGGCCGACATCGACAAGCTGGCGACGGCCGGGATCACCCGGGGCTGCAACCCGCCGACCAACGACCGGTTCTGCCCCGCCGACCCCGTCACCAGAGGCCAGATGGCCGCATTCTTGCGACGGGCGCTCGAGTAGGGGCGGCGGCCCACGTCTCAAGAATCGGTCGCGTCCTTCCGATCAGAACTTGGAAGGCCAGGATCGGTCGCGTCCTTCCGATCAGAACTTGGAAGGCCAGGCACTCGAGACGCGCGGCAATGGATCCAGCTAGACCCGAATTCACGATCTCGCGGAAGGGGTATGACCGCGAGGAGGTCGACGCGTTCGTCGAGTCGAACGGTCGCGAGCTCGCGGCGGCGCGGCGCAGGATCGAGAAGCTCGAGGCCGAGGTGCGGGAGCTCGCCGCGGACAACGAGCGGCTCGAGTCGATCTCGACGCGAGCCACCGACGTCACCACCGAGCTGCATGCAGCTCTGGAGAGGGCCACGGCGGCCGAGGAGCAGCTGGCGGCGGCACGGGAGAACGAAGAGGCGGTGCGGCTCATGCTCACCGAGGCGTCGAAGACCCGCCAGGCCATGCTCACCGAGGCCGAGAACCAGATCCAGGACTCGAAGCACGAGGCGGAGATCGAAGCGTCGCATGTGGTCGAGCAGGCGTTCACCCGAGCCCGCGCCATCGTCGACGACGCCAGGGACAAGGCCGAGGCCGTTCGCGAGGCCCAGGCGGCCGAGGTCGAGGGCCTCCAGTACATGCGGACCGTGTACGACGAGCTCGCAGAGACGCTTCAGATGGTGGCGAAGGCAGCCATCGACGAGCTCAGCCGCTCCCGAGCGCCGCTCGACGAGCTTCTCATGGACGCCCCGGGTGGCGACGGCTGGGCCGAACACGGGGAAGCCATGGCCGGGACGGCCGAAGCGCCGGTCGTGGACTCGGAGACCGAGTCACCCGTCCCGAACGAGTCCCCCGCCACCGTTCACACCCTTCCCCCCACGGACTGAGCCCTCCCGCTCGACCCGACTCCTCAGCCGTTAACGTCACGCACACCCGATGCGAGCGAGGAAGGCAGAGGCGCGATGCTGCTCCACGAGATGACCCAGCCCGAGGCGGCAGAGGCGCTGGCACGCGGCACCGCCGTCGTCGTCACCGGAAGCGTCGAGCAGCACGGGAGCCATCTCCCGCTGGGCACCGACTACTTCGCCGCGCTCACGATCGCAGTCCGTGTCGGCTCCCGCCTCGGAGCCCCGGTGGTGCCGGTTTCTCCGGTCGGCGTCGCTCCCTACCACATGCCGTGGCCGGGCTCGCTCACCCTGCGGCCCCGCACCCTCATCGACCTCCTCGTCGACGTGTGCGGCGGTCTCGCCGCCGCCGGGGTCTGCAACGTGCTCGTCGTCAACTGGCACGAGGGCAACACGGCGACGATCCGCCTCGCCGCGGATGAGGCTCAACAGGCGCACCGGGTCCGAGTCGTCGTCGCCGAGACCCACATCATCACCAACTCGCTGTTCCCCGACGAGATGGAGTTCACCCACGCCGGCTCGATGGAGACCGCCGCAGCCCTCGCCCACGACCCAGGCCTCGTCCATCTCGACCGTGTCGCCGGCGGTGATCCCGTCTCCGCAGCCGGCGACGGTCACGCCCTGTTCCGGCGCCGCGACGTCTTCCCCGTCATGAGCGACTTCCGCGAGGTAGCCGTGAGCGGGTGGTACGGCTCTCCGGCGAATGCGACCCCGGAGCGGGCGGAGGAGATCATGGAGGCGGTCGCCGACCACGTCGTCGCCGCCTTCGAGGACGTGAGGTCCCAACTCGACGAGAGATCCGGTCGGCTGCCCGAGGAGAGCAGCGAGTGACCGACACGATGCGGGCGGCCGTGCTGCGGGGATGGAACGACCTCCGCGTCGAGGAGGTCGAGATCCCCCGCCCCGGCCCCGGGGAGGTCATGGTCCGGGTGCTGGCCTGCGGGCTGTGCGGCACCGACGTCAAGATGGTCGAGGGCGCATTCGAGGCCCGGGGGTGGCCGCCGTCGCTCCCCTTCGTGATGGGTCACGAGTGGTCGGGTGAGGTCGCCGAGCTCGGTCCCGACCTCGAAGCCTCGCCGTTGAGGCCCGGCGTCCGAATCGTGGCGGAGAACCACGTCGGGTGCAGCGCGTGCCCGATGTGCCGGCGTGGCCGCTACAACCTCTGCGAGCGGGCGGGATCTCCGGGGTACCGGCTCTACGGGCACACGGCTCCCGGCGCGCTCGCCGAGTACGCGGTGCGCCCGGCGGTCATGCTCCACCCCATCCCCGACACGATCAGCCCCCTCGCCGGGGCGCTCGTCAACCAGGGAGCCCTCACCGTCCATGCCGTTCGCCGGGTAGCGCTCGAGCCCGGCTCGACGGTGGCGGTGTTCGGGCCCGGGCTGCTCGGCCTCCTCTCCACCGCCGTTGCCAGGGCGGCCGGTGCCTCTCGGGTGATCGTCATCGGCCGGGGGCCACGTCTCGAGCTCGCCGCGGCCATGGGCGCCGACGCGACCGTCGACTACGAGCGCACGGAGCCGGCGGCCGGCATCAAGGAGCTGACCGGTGGGCGGGGGGTCGACGTCGTGCTCGACTGCACCGGGAACCCGGATGTGCCGGCCCAGGCCCTCGGCGCGGTGCGGCGCGGTGGCGCGATCGCGTTGCTCGGGCTGACAGGAGGCAAGCCTGCCGTCCTCGACATCGAGCGGGTGACACTCGACGAGATCGACGTGCTCGGCATCCGCTCGAGCCCGAACGCGTACCCGGCGATGATCGCGCTGCTCGAAACCGGAGCCGTCGACGTCGAGCCGCTCCTCACCCACGTGTACGACCTCGACCACGTCACCGATGCCCTCGAAGCCCTCCGGTCACGAGCCGCGATCCGGCCCATCGTGACGCTCTGAGCTTGGGCGGTCGGCCGCGACGCCCGGGTAGACCGGCGCTCGTTTCGGTATGATCGCCGCCCAGCCGGAGGGAGCAGGCGTGGCACGTCTGAGGAAGACGGACAAGACGAACGCCCTCAAGCAGATAGGGCTGTTCGCGGACCTCAGCCAGCGGGAGCTCGGGTTTCTCGCGTCCCAGGTCACGGAGCTGGCATTCCCGGAGGGCACGGTGCTCGTCACCCAGGGCGAACGGGGCCGGGAGGCGATGGTCATCGTCTCCGGCACCGCCGTCGTCCGGCGCAACAACCGCAAGATCGCCGAGCTCGGCAGCGGCGACGTCGTCGGTGAGATGAGCCTCATCAACCAGGCGCCTCGCAACGCGACGGTGACCGCGACATCGCCGGTGACCGTCCTGCTCATGGATGCACGCGAGTTCTCTTCGGTCGTCGAGGCGAACCCGTCGGTGGCCGTGAAGGTGCTCAAGACAGTCGCCGCCAGGCTTGCCGAGAACGAGTCGTCGCCGGTCTGAGCCGCCCTCGTCCGCAGTCGACGCGGGCTCCGAGCGCGGCGACAATGGCACTCTCCCGACGGAGCACCGCATGACCACCAGACGTCTCGCCGCGATCGCCGTTCTCGACGTCGTCGGCTACTCGTCCATGATGGCCGCCGACGAGGAGGGGACGCTGGCGTCCCTCAAGGCCCATCGCAACGAGGTGGATCCGGTCCTCCTCAATCGCGGCTGCCGCATCGTCAAGGCCACGGGTGACGGGCTGCTCGTCGAGGTGCCGTCGGTGGTGGAGGCGGTGGCGGCCGCCGTCGAGGTCCAGGAGCTCATGGCCGAGCGCAACGCCGCGCTCCCCGAGGCACGCAGGATGGAGCTGCGGATCGGCATCAACCTCGGCGACATCCTCGTCGAGGACGACGGAGACGTCTTCGGTGACGGTGTCAACGTCGCGGCCCGGCTCGAGGCGCTCGCCGAGCCGGGTGGCATCTGCGTCTCCGAATCGGTTCGTAACCACGTCCAGGGCCGGCTCGACGTCGAATTCGAAGACATGGGTCAGGTGGACGTCAAGGGCCTCGGCGAGCCGGTCGAGGCGTGGAAGGTCCGTGTTCAGCAGCCTCCGGCAGGGGCTCCGCCCCCCCGCACCGATCGGTACGTCGCGACCGTCGCCGTGCTCCCGTTCGACAACATGAGCCACGACGCCGAACAGCAGTACCTCGTCGATGGCATCACCGAGGACCTCATCACCTCCCTCTCGCATCATGCCGAGCTTCGATTGGTGGCGCGGAACTCGACGTTCGCCTACCGGGGCCAGGCCGTCGACGTCCGCCGGATCGCCCGGGAGCTCGACGCCACCCACATCGTCGAGGGCAGCGTGCGCCGCGCCGGGGACCGGGTGAGGATCACCGCCCAGCTCATCGAGGCGGAGACGGGGCACCACATCTGGGCGGAGCGGTTCGACAGGGACCTCTCCGACGTCTTCGAGCTCCAGGACGAGATCGTCCACGAGATCGCCGCCCACATCCACCCCGCCATCGAGCGGGTCGAGACGGAGAAGCGGGCGAAACGGAGCCCGGCCGAGCTCGACGCCTGGGACCTCCTGCTGCGGGCTCGCTGGCATGCCAACACGAACACCCGCGACGGCCTCGAGGAGGGGATCAGGCTCGCCGAGATGGCGCTCGAGCGCGACCCCGAGTTCACCGGCGCCCACCACGACCTCGCCAACTGGTGGATCACGGTGGCCTTCAATCGCTGGCCGATGCATGGGCGGAACGCGTTCGAGGAGAACGCCCGTCATGCAGCGGCTGCGATCCAGCTCGATCCGGCCCATCCCTACAGCCTCACGGCGATGGCGGCGGCGGAGGTGTGGCGCGGCAACCTGGAACGTGCCACCGACCTGTCGAACCGGGCCTACGAGCGCAACCGGCACGGCCCGGTCGTTGCCCTGGTCGCCGGGATCGTGGATCTGTTCTCGGGCGAGTTCGACTCCGCGGTGTCGCGCTTCAGCGAGTCATGGCGGGACGCCCGCCACGAGCCGTGGCGCTATCACATCGCGACCAACCTGGCGTTCTCCCACTACCTCGCCGGCCGCTACGAGGCGGCGCTTGCCTGGGCGGAGCGCGGGCTGGCGGTGAGCGACTACCTGCAGCTGCGCGGTGTCGCCGCGGCGGCGCTCGGTCAGCTCGGACGGGTCGACGAAGCCCGGCGGCAACTCGCCCACACCATGATCGAGCGGCCCGGACTCGACGCCCGCGAGTTCGGTCGCAACATCATGTGGAAGCAGCAACGGGACATCGATCACTACCTCGAAGGCCTCGTCAAAGCCGGAATGCCGCATTAGCAGTGCTCTGAGCGGCAGCTCCGGCGCGCCGTTGCCGGGAATCGGCGGGTCGGACTTCGATATGCTCCGAAGGAGCGCGCCTGAAGGGAAACGGCATGCGGGTCGCGATCACGGGCGGCACCGGCTTCGTCGGATCTCACACCGTTCGGGCCCTCGTAGAGGCGGGACACGACGTCAAGCTCCTCGTCAGGTCTCGGTCGAGACTCGAGCCGGCGCTCAGGCCACACGGGCTGGAGACGCCGGCCGTGGTCGTCGGGGATGTCACCGACCGGCGTGCCGTCGAGGAGACGATCGACGGCAGCGACGCGCTGCTTCACGCAGCCAACGTCTTCAGCTTCGACCCGCGTCGGGCCGACGAGATGGGGACCACGAACGCCCGGTCGACCGAGCTCATTCTGGATGCCTCGACGAGGGCGGGGCTCGATCCGATCATCCACGTCTCCAGTTTCGTCGCGCTGCTACCCGCGAAAGGTCGGTTGACCCCCGAGTCCGACGTCGGCTCGCCGGCACCGGCGTACAGCCGGTCGAAGGCCGCGGCGGAGCGCATCGCCCGCAGCTTCCAGGAGGACGGATCCCCGGTCGTCATCACCTACCCCGGATCGGTCTGGGGACCCGACGACCCACACTTCGGCGAGAGCAACCGACTGGCTCAAAGGGCGCTGCGAGGTAGATTCCGGCTGCTCAACGCCGGCCCGCTGCCCGTCACGGACGTTCGTGATGTCGCCGCGGCGCACGCTGCCGTGATGGAAGCGGGCCGCGGCCCGCGGCGGTATGTCGTGGTCGGTCACAGCCCGAGCGTTCGAGCCTTGATCGCAAGACTCGGTGAGGTGTCGGGACGGAACCTGTGGTCGATTCGCACACCCGCGCAGCTCGCCATGGCCACGGGTCGTGCCGCAGACCGGGCCGGCGCAAGATTCGGCGTCGAGCTGAGCCTCAACCACGAGAGTCCATGGCTGCTTGCCAACGGGGCCGAAGCCGATTCCACGGAAACGATCCGCGACCTCGGTATTCGCTTCACCGCGCTCGACACGACGTTGGCCGACACCGTGAGGTGGCTCTACCGCGCCGGCCACATCACCCGCCGACAAGCCGGAGCACTTGCCGATTGACCCCGGTGAACATGCAGGATGCCCTACGACGTGAGCAAGGATCGACGACTCCCACGGCCCCTGTCCTCTCCGACGCTGATGCTCTACACCGCAGCCTCGACTGCCCAAACCTCGGGAGCCCTTGTACACTTCGCGGATTCGAGGGCCCATAGCTCAGCCTGGTTAGAGCGCATCCCTGATAAGGATGAGGTCCCTGGTTCAAATCCAGGTGGGCCCACAAA
>CAMYMC010000040.1 GCA_947259365.1 uncultured Acidimicrobiaceae bacterium
TCAGCCGCCCTGCGACTCCTTGAGGTCGCGGATGCGGTCGGCGACGTGAGCCGCCTCCTCTTCGAGGTCGCGCTGGTACTCCTCGAGGAGCTCCACCAACTCCTCCGGCGACGGGTTCTCCCAGAGCCAGGCGCGTGCCCGCCAGCCCCGGGAGCGGCGGCGCGATCCCGGCCCGAAGCACGCGTACACCCCGTGATGCATCTTCATGTCGGGTTCCTTTCGTGATAGCGGTCGAGAACCGCGCCGATGCGGTCCTTCGTGTCGTCGAGCGCCGCCACCCAAGCTCGCAGCAGGTCACGGCCCTCACCGGTGAGCTCGTACGTGCGCTTGGATCTGCCCTCCCGCTCGGCATCCCAGGTCGACGCGACGAGGCCCTCTTCCTCCAGCCGGCGAAGCATCCGGTAGAGGTTCCCGTAGTCGACCTTGGCCACTCCGAGCAGCTCGGCGATGGAGTCGGCGAGCTCGTACCCGTGGCCGGGACCCTCGCAGAGGCCGACGAGGGCGGCCGGCTCGACGAAGCGGGCAACGGGTGCCCTCACTTCCCAGCCGTCGGCGCGCCTGCGTCTCCCCCGGGCGCGGCGGTGGCGGTGGTTCGAATGCATGTCGACAACATATGTCAGTAACATATATATGTCAAATACACCGCAGTGGGGGCATGCTGGAATGCGGGCATGATCCGGTTCGGGATCTCCCGGATGCCGCCCGAAGACGTCGACGACGGCGTGTGGCTCGACTCACTCGCCGCACGCGGCCACGAGGCCGTCGAGCTGCCGTTCGTCCAGGGCTTTCCGTGGAAGGAGCGCAGATGCGGCGAGTTCGGTGAGGCTGCTGAGGCTCGCGGCTTCGCGGTATCGGTCCACGCCCCCTACTTCGCCGTGCTCACCGTCGACGACGAGGAGCGGAGGACGACGACCCTGGCGGCCCTCGAGCACACGATGAAGCTCGGGAAGGCGCTGAGAGCCCACACGATCGTGGCGCACACCGGGTTCGTCGGCGAGCGCACGCCCGAGGAGCTCCACGAGCTCGTCGCCGAAGGGCTTCGCCGCATCGAACCCAAGGTTCGCCACCTCGGCGTCGCCCTCGGCCTCGAGACCACCGGATCGGAGCGGGCGTTCGGGTCCCTCGGCGACATCGCGCTCATTGCCCGCGAATTCGCCTTCGTGCGGCCGGTCATCGACTGGGCACACGTCCACGCCACGTCCGGCGGTGCGCTCACGACGAAGGAGGCGTTCGGTTCCGTCATCCGGTTCCTGCGCTCCGAGTTCCCCGGTTGGGCGATCGATCCCCTCCACACCCAGTTCACCGACAACGAGTTCGGCCCGACGGGTGAGATCCGGCACGTCCCGTACGGACGGGGGAGCCTCCGCTCGGGTCCACTCGCCGAGGCCGCGGCCGAGACGGGCATGAGGATGATCGTGATCTCCGAGGCTCGGGAGGAGGAGAGCCACGACCTCATCCTCACGGACCTCCGCGGCGCGGAGGCCCTGGCGCAGCCGGCGGGGTCCGGGTCCGCCAGAGCGCTGGCTTCGGGGTCGGTCCGGTTTCCCGACCCGGTCGAGGTGGAGCCCGATGCCGACGCCTACGCCACCGTCGGTCTGGAGCGGCGGGTGAGGCTGTCGAACCCCGACAAGGTGTTCTTCCCAAACGACGGGCACACGAAGGGGGACCTCGTCCAGTACTACGCATCGATCGCTCCGGTCCTCCTTCCCCACCTCGCCGGGAGGGCGCTGTCGATGGCCAGGTACCCGGACGGGGCCGACGGGGAGTACTTCTACGAGAAGCAGTGCCCTTCCCATGCGCCGCAGTGGATCGTGAGGGCTCCAATTCGGTCTGCGGAGCGCACGATCGAGTTCTGCACCGCCCCCGACCGCGAATCGCTCATGTGGGTCGCCAACCTCGGTTGCATCGAGATGCACCCTTGGCTGAGCCGAGTCGAGCGGGCTGATACTCCCGACTTCGCCGTCTTCGACCTCGATCCCCAGCACGGCTGCACCTGGGATCAGGTCACCTACGTCGCCGGGCTCGTCAACGTCCTGCTCGAGCGGCTCGGCCTCGCCGGCTACCCGAAGACCTCCGGCGCCAGCGGCATCCACATCTACGTGCCCCTCGAACCCGTCCACTCCTACGCCAGGGTCCGCGCCTTCGTCGAGGCGCTGGGCCGGATGATCGCCTCGGCCGACCCGGACAACGCCACGATGGAGTGGGACATCCCCCGGCGGGGGGACCGGGTGTTCATCGACCACAACCAGAACGTGGCAGGCAAGACGATCGCATCGGTGTATTCGGTGCGCCCGGCCGCCGGTGCGCCGGTGTCGACGCCCATCTTGTGGTCGGAGCTCGACGAGGTGACCCCCGATGCGTTCACGATCGCGACCATCTGGGGTCGGCTTCGCCAGTTTGGCGATCTCTTCGCCCCCGTTCTCGATGGTGGTCAGCGCCTCGACGCCGCGGACGCAGCGCTCGGCCTCGAGCCGTGAGCCGGTTGTGGCCCGACCGGGGTCTGTCCTACCATGGTCCGGTCCGACACACTGTCGGATAAACACCTTCGGGGGCCGGGTGCACCCGAGCGAGCTGGACGGCGGCCCGGGCGAGGGCGACGCCGGGTGAGGAGCCCAGCACCGCCGCTGAGCACCTCCTATGGGGGGTCGGTCCCCGGTGCCGTGCCGGGATCCGGTCCGCTTGCGACCGGATCCCCAGCACGACACCAGTCACTCCATGATCCCGGGTAGAGGCTGGCCGTACCCAATCCGGCGATCTCGATGGCGAGGACGTCGTGACATGCCGTGACCCCGCTGCCGCAATAGACGACGGTGTCGCCATCGATTCCGACACCGAGCCCGAGGTACCGGCGCCGTAGCACGTCGGGTCTGAGGAAACGGTGCCCGGTGTCGAGGTTGCCGTCGTACGGTGCGCTGCGCGCCGTCGGGATGTGGCCGGCGACGGGATCGATCGGCTCCGATTCGCCCCGATAGCGGACGCCATCGCGGGCGTCGAGGAGGGTCACGTCCCCGAGGCTGCGGGCCAGCTCCTCCCGGGCGATCGTGGGCATGAGCGCGTCGGCCGGCTCGTACTCCACCTGCGGGTGAGCCGGAACGACCGTCGACACGGGACGGCCCTCGGCCTCCCATGCGGCGAAGCCGCCGTCGAGCACGGCGACCGAACTGTGTCCCACCCAGCGCAGCATCCACCACATCCGGGATGCGATGGCTCCGCCGCGGTCGTCGTAGCAGACGACCGGCGAGTCGGGTCCGATGCCGAGGGCGCCGAGGGTCCCGGCAAAGCGGGCCCGGTCGGGAAGGGGATGGCGGCCCGGCCCCGACGTCGCGGAGAGGTCGTCGTCGAGCGAGACATGGCTCGCCCCGGGGATGTGGCCGAGGGCGTACGCGGCGGCACCGGCGTGGGGATCGTCGAGGGACCAGCGGCAGTCGGCGACGCGCAGATCGGGATCGCCCAACCGGGCGGCGAGCCGGTCGGTGGTGACGAGCGGCCCGAAGGTCACCGCCGCCAACCGAAGAGCGACCGAGCGAGCAGCTTCCAATACCTCGGTCCGACCCGGCGGGGAAGCCATCCCCCCATGAGCATCGTCGTCGGCAGCGTCCGTGCCGACGTGATGCCCTTCGGGACGCAGAAGCTCTTGAGTCCCTCCTCGCCGAGGTGGCCGCCGAGGCCGGACTCGCCGGTACCGGCGAGGGTGATCGAGGGCACGAAGAAGTTGATGAGATGGTCGTTGACCGCCACCGTCCCCGTCGTCAGCCGCGCCGCCACCCGGGCGCCCCGCCTCCGGTTCCTCGTCCACACGGAGCCGTGCAACCCGTACGGCGAGTCGTTGGCCACACGGACGGCCTCATCCTCGTCCTCGACCCGCATCACCGGGACGACGGGCCCGAACGTCTCCTCGCGCATCAGCTCCATGTCGTGGTCGACGCCGACCACGAGGGTGGGCTCGAAGTAGACCCCGTGGCCGATGGTGCGCCGGGACCCGCCACTGACGACCGATGCGCCGCGCTCGAGGGCGTCGGTGACGTGGCGCTCGACGACGTCCACCTGATCGGGGGAAATGAAGGGTCCGATGTCGCCTTTGCCGCCTTCGCCGGCGTTGAGCGCCGAGATCACCTTGGCGGCCTCTTCGACGAACTCGTCATAGACGTCATCGACGACGTACACGCGCTCGACTCCAACACAGGTCTGACCGGCGTTGAACATCCCCCACGAGACCGCGGCCTGCGCCGCCCGCTTCACGTTGGCGTCCTCGAGGACGATCAGCGCGTCCTTGCCGCCCAGCTCCAAGATGACCGGCTTCAGCGTCTCGGCGGCGACGGCGGCGATCCGCTTGCCGACGGCCGACGAGCCGGTGAACGCGACCATGTCGGCGTCCGAGCGAACGAGGGCGTCGCCGGTCTCAGCGCCGCCGTGGACGACGCGCACGACGCCGTCACCGAGCCCGGTTTCGGCGGCGAGGACGGCGACGAGCGCTCCCGAATGGGGCGTCACCTCCGACGGCTTGGCGACCACCGTGCACCCCGCCGCCAGCGCCTGGATCGTCGAGAGCATCATGAGATAGAACGGGAAGTTCCAGGGAGTGATGACGGCCGCCACGCCGCGGGGGTGGTACTCGGTCCAGCCCTTCGTCGTCGGGAACGGCCAGGAGCGTCCCCGCTTCGGGCGGAGGATCCTGCCCGCGTGTCTGGCGAAGTAGTCCATCGCCGTCAGTGCGGCCGTCACCTCGGCCATCGCCTCCCCGCGGTCCTTGCCGGTCTCGGCGCGGATGGTGTCGGCGATCCGGTCCATGTTCGCGAGCACGTGACGGGTGTAGGCCCGCAGGGCGTGACGGCGCTCGTGATGGGTGAGCCGGCCCCAGTGGCCGAAAGCCTCACGGCTCGCCGTCACCGCAGCCGCGACGTCGGCCGGGGTGGCGATCGGGACGGTGCCCACGAGTTCACCCGTCAGGGGGCTGCGGATCGTGAGCGTCGTGCTGTCGGGACCGATCGGCTCGACGGTCATCGAAGAACCTCCGGGTCGTCTGGCTTCGGGCGCGGGGCCGGGACGAGGCCGCGGGGCGCCGCCGCCGCCTCCCAGGGCCGGGCGATGACGTGCCACCCCAACAGCAACGCCGGCAGGGGTAGGGCGAGCATCGACTCGACTCTGACCCGGTTGTAGGACAACGGCGAGCCGGCAAGCTCGGCGATCGTCGAGCCTCCGACCTCGAAGCGCCACCGGCGGGGCACGGGGTGGCTGACGAGGTCGTAGCCGAACCGGCCCCCGGACACCTCCCACCTCCGTCCGAACCAGGAGCGCCGCACGATGCGGGCGATCTCGTGGTCGGGCCCGTCGAGCATCCGCACGGTCGAGGTGCCGGCGGGTTCGATGAGCCAGCGGCTCCCATCGGGCAGGTGGACGGTCGAGACGTGGATTCGACCGAGACGCTGCATCCTCGCCAGGGTTTCCCCGGCCGCGGTGAGCTCCCACGTGTTGGAGAACCAGGGGCTCATCAGCTCGACCGAGCCGGTGATGAGGTGGTCGATGTAGCTGCGTGCCATCGCCTGCTCCGGTTGGGCTCGCACGACGTGACAGTACCGCCTGGGCGGCGGCTGCGAGCCGTGGGTTGCGTCGCGGCCGCTCGCCCTGGAGACTCACCCGGATGCAGCTGCACCTCATCGACGGCACGTACGAGCTGTTCCGCGGCTACTACGGGGCTCCCTCGCGACGAGCTCCCGACGGCCTCGAAGTGGGAGGCACCTACGCGGTGACCGCGAGCACGCTGGCGCTGCTCGCCGAGCCCGCGGTGACCCACGCCGCCGCCGCCTTCGACACCGTCATCGAGTCGTTTCGCAACGAGCTGTATCCGGGGTACAAGACGGGAGCCGGCATCGAGCCGGCACTGTGGGAGCAGTTCCCCCTCGCCGAGGAGGCGATGCGGGCGATCGGGGTGACGGTGTGGTCGATGTACGAGCACGAGACCGACGACGCCCTCGCCACGGCGGTGCACCGATGGGCGGGCGAGGTCGAGCGGGTGGTGGTCCACAGCCCGGACAAGGACATGTTTCAGCTGTACGACCGCCCCGATGTCGTCGGCTACGACCGGCGAAAGCGCGTCTTCATCGACGCCGCCGCCGTCGTCGACAAGTTC
>CAMYMC010000041.1:0-1069 GCA_947259365.1 uncultured Acidimicrobiaceae bacterium
AACAGAAACCCAAGGCCCCGGATCATTCCCAGTCACCGTCACCGTCACCGACAACGGCACCCCTGTGCTCTCGGATGCCGAAACCATCACCATCACCGTTGGGGAAACCAACCTCCCCCCCACCCTCGAACCCATCGCGAACCAGACGACAACCGAAGGCACCACCGTCTCGCTCGACGTCAGCGCCACCGACCCCGAGGGAGCCCCGGTCACCTTCACGGCGACCGGACTCCCGCCCGGCCTTCGTATCGACGCCGCCACCGGCCGCATCTCGGGGACCGTGCCGTTCACGGCATGGCGCGGATCCGGTTACGTCGTCACCGTCACCGTCACCGACGGCCACCCCACGTCACCCGCCACCGCATCGCGCAGCTTCCGATGGTCGATCGTCGACGTCAACCGCGCCCCCGAGAGCGCAGACGCCGCCGTCATGACGCTCGAGGACCGATCCGTCACGTTCACCCTCGACGGAGCGGACGCCGATGGCGACCGACTCACCTACCGCATCCTCACCGGCCCCGGTGCCGGATCACCGAGACTGGCCGGCGCGGTCGTGACCTACACCCCCCGCGCCGGATGGAGCGGGACGGACGCGTTCACCTTCATGGTGTCGGACGGAACCGCCGAGTCCGGGCCGTACACGGCCACCATCACGGTGATCGCCGTCAACGAAGCCCCCGAGCCGCACGACGACGCCTACGACCTCGATGCCGGAGGCACGCTCGAGGTCCTCGCGCCGGGGATTCTCCGAAACGACGAAGACGGCGACGGCGACGTCCTCGCGGCCGCCGTCGTATCGGCCCCGCTCCACGGCACGGTGACGGTGAGTCCCGACGGCTCCTTCGTCTACGTCCCCGACGACGGCTTCTCGGGACTCGACGAGTTCACGTACACCGCCACCGACACGTCCGGCGACGCAACGACCGCAACGGTCCGCGTCGAGGTCGCCGCCCCTCCGCCGACGTCGTCTCCGGTGCGAACGAGCATCGTCGCGGACGTGATCGCCGACACCGCGCCTGCGGCCGTGCCGGAGCCCGCGGAGCCCCGCTCGATCCGCCGCTCGCTCGTG
>CAMYMC010000041.1:1200-63813 GCA_947259365.1 uncultured Acidimicrobiaceae bacterium
GAGGACGTCTTCGTTCACAGGGAGGCCGTCAGGCCTCGAAGGCACACCCCCGTCCCCGGAGATCGGGTGCGCTTCACCTCCGCCGAGGGGACACACCGCGACATCGTCACCCGGCTCCGGCCGACCGAGGACTGACGGCGCAACCGATTCAGCCGGCAGCGCCCGCCGGCATCGCCATCATCGTCGCCTGCATCACCGCGACCGTCCTCGACTCGGCTCCCCGGTAGGCGATCGCCTCGCCCCGGCACACGCTGATCGTGCGGCCCGCGCGGATCACGAGCCCCGTCCCCACGATCCGGTCCCCCTGGGCCGGGGCGAGCAGGTTGATCTTGTACTCGACCGTGAGCACTCCGAAGCCCGGCGGCATGAGCGTGTAGGCGGCTCCGCCGCACACCGTGTCGAGAAGACCGGCGACCGCAGCGGCGTGGACGAAGCCGTCCTGCTGGGTGACGGCATCGCTCGGAGCCATCGAGGCAACCACCCGGCCCGGCTCGACCTCGTCGAGTTCGGCGCCGATGGTCCGCATGAAGCCCTGGCGTTCGAAGATCGATCCGGCGAACCGGTCGACGCCGTCCGCGCGCTCACCCATGGCGCTCGACCCTAGCTCGCTACCCTCGGGCGAATGGAGACGCCGACGTCGATCACGGACGCCATTGCAGCACTCCCCGGGCCGTGGTCGCCGCGTGACCTCGCGACGGCGAACGGCGCCGTCGTCAGGATCGCCCGGCTCGAGGGCATCTTCGAGTGGCACCATCACGACGAGGACGAACTGTTCCTGTGCTGGGACGGCGAGTTCCGCGTCGAGTTGCGAGACCGGACGTCGGTCCATCTCCGTCGCGGGGACCTCTTCGTCGTCCCCGCCGGCGTGGAGCACCGCCCGGTGGCCGACGAGACGGCGCACGCCATCCTCCTCGAGCGACCAGAGACCCTCCAGTACGGCAACTGACGTGGCGGCCACAGAGACGTTCGTCGAGGCGGCAGGACGCAGGGTCCGGATCACGAGCCCGGAGAAGGTCATGTTCCCCGACCGGGGCTGGACCAAGCTCGACGTCGTCGAGCACTACCTCATGTGCGCGCCGGCAGCGTTGCGCGGCGTCTACAACAGGCCGGTGCTGCTGAAGCGGTGGAACTCGGGTGTCAGCAAGGACCCGCTCTTCGTGAAACGGCCGAAGAGCGCCCGCAACCTGGTCGACGTTCGCTTCCCCTCAGCCCGGCCCGGGCGGATGTTCGCCCCCCTCGACGAGGGCGACGTCATCTGGATGGCTCAGCAGAACTGCATCGATCTCAACCCCTGGAACGCCCGCGCCGACGACCTCGAACATCCCGACGAGCTTCGCATCGACCTCGATCCGACGGACGGCTTCGACTTCGAGGCGGCCCGCGATGTGGCGTTCGCCGTCGAGTCGCTGCTCGCCGAGCTGGGACTCGACGGCTGGCCGAAGACGTCCGGTAATCGGGGGATCCACATCTACGTGCGTCTCGACCGCGAGTGGGACTTCTTCGAGGTGCGTCGGGCGGGGCTGGCGCTGGCTCGCGAGGTCGAACGCCGCCACGAGCTGGCGACGACGGCGTGGTGGAAGGAGGACCGCAGCGGTGTCTTCATCGACTACAACCAGAACGCCTGGGACAAGACCATCGCATCGGCCTACAGCGTCCGGCAGACCGGGTGGGTGTCGGCGCCGTTTCGGTGGGACGAGCTGGCAACGATCGATCACACCGCCCTCGACCTCATGACCTTCAAGGAGCGATGGGCCGAGGTCGGCGATCTCACCGACGGGATCGACGAGGCTCCGGGCCGACTCGATGGTCTTCTCGAGATGGTCGCCGCCGACGAGGAGCGGGGACTCGGCGAGGCACCCTGGCCGCCCCACTACCCCAAGATGCCCGGGGAGCCGCCGCGGGTCCAGCCCTCGAAGATGGTGGCGGAGAATTGGGAGAATGACGAGACGGCGGGGCGGACCTCCCCGGTGAGAAGCGATGCCGACCAACGTCACCCCTGAGTACAAGAAGGCGGAGGCCGCCTACAAGCGGGCCCGCGAGCCGAGGGAGCGCCTCGACCTGTTGCGCGAGATGCTCCGCACCGTCCCCAAGCACAAAGGGACGGAGCACCTCCAGGCGGACATCAAGACGAGGATCAAGGAGCTCACCGAAGAGCTCGCCGGGCCCCGCAAGACGGGTGCCCGCAGCGGTCCACCGACCGTCATCAAACCGGACGGTGCGGGTCAGGTCGTACTGCTCGGGCCCCCGAACTCGGGCAAGTCGACGCTTCACGACGTCCTCACCGGCTCCCACTCCGCGGCGGGGGCGTACCCGTTCACGACACAGTTCCCCCAGCCGGGGATGATCCGCGTCGACGACGTCGGCATCCAGCTCGTCGACCTCCCCGCCATCTCCTCCCAGCACCCCGTCCCCTGGATCGCCAACGCCGTCCAGCAGGCCGACGGGGCGTTGCTCGTCGTCGACGTCAGCCACCCGGGCTGCGTCGCGGAGGTCGTGGACCTCATCGACGTGCTCGCCGCGCGCAAGATCCGTCTCATCGGCTCCTGGCCCGAGGGCAACGAGCGCTCGACCGACCCCGAGGACCCGTTCGTGATCCTCCTTCCGACGCTCGTCGTCGCCGCCAAGGCAGACCTCGTCGACGAGATCGACGCCGAGCTGGAGGCGCTGTGCGACCTCGCCGAGCTCGACGTCCCGGTGCACGCCGTCTCCGCCGAGGACGGGGAGGGCATCGAAGGGCTCGGGCCGTGGCTCTTCGAGGCGCTCGGGGTCGTCCGCGTCTACACGAAGATCCCCGGCAAGCCGCCCGACCTCGGCCGGCCGTACACGGTCCGGCTCGGTGACACGGTCGAGCGGGTCGCCGTCCTCGTCCACAAGGACTTCGTCGAGAGGCTCAAGTTCGCCAGGTTGTGGAGACCGGGCGAGGACGGCGCCGGACGCCAGGTCGGACGCGACTACGTCGTGCGCGACGGCGACGTCCTCGAGCTCCACGCCTAGCGGTCACGCCGGTCCCGCCGCGACGATCGGCGGCCGACCAGCTCCGGCGTTCCTCGGGTGTTAAGCGTCCGTTCAGCGGCGTGTAACCCGCGCCCCTCACCATGTTTGGCAGCTACTCGAGAGAGAGGAAGCGCCATGCGCAGGATTGCATTGCTCGCCGCGGTGGTGGCGATGCTCGTGGGGAGCGCCGCCCCGGCTTTGGCCGGCGGCCCTCCACCACGTGACGAGGACGGCAACCGGGTCAGGGTGACGGTGTACGTCGAAAGCCAGGGACTGTTCTACGACTCGATCGTCGGTCCCGACCTCCCGATGAAGGGCCCGTTCCAGCAGCTGCGGCCCGGCGACGGCCCAGGGGGAACACTGGCCACCGACTTCGGTCCCGGCGACCCGGGCTACGTCGGCGGCCGCTGGTGGGTCGACAACCCCACAATGGGGGTGGTGGGGGAAATGGACGAATACGATCACTTCTTCTCCTGTCCGCTGCTCGGGAAAGGCTCAGCGACGCCTCCGGTGTGAAGACATCCACGTCTAGGTGTGAAGGGCGGCGGGCCGAAAGGCCTACCGCCCTTTCACGTTGCCCTACCGGTGAACAGCGGGATGAGGCCGTTGCTGGAGCAGAGCAGTCGTCGCGAGCCCGTCGTCGACTCCGTTACAGCACCACGTCGCTGAAACCGACGCCTTCGGGACGCTGCAACTGGTCCATCGTGCACTCCTCAGGGGCCTTGTCGGGGCGCCACCGTTCGAAGCGGGTGGCATGGCGGAACCGGCCGCCCTCGAGCTGGTCGTAGCTCACCTCGACGACGACGCCCGGTGTGACCGGGATCCAGTCGAGGCTCTTGCCGGCGGACCACCTCGACTCTGCGCCTGGCGTCCTCGTCCATTCCCCGCCGCCGAAGCTCTCGTCGGACCGCAGCTCGCTGAACCGGGCGAGCAGCTCGACCCGGTCGTGGTCGGAGAACCCGGAGCAGTGCCCGATGAAGTGGAGCTCGCCGGCGTCGTTGTAGAGCCCGAGGAGGATCGACCCGATCTTGTCGCCGTCCTTGTGCACCCGGTATCCGCCGACCACGCAGTCGCAGTCGCGCCGGTGCTTCCACTTGATCCAGGTGCGCTTGTCCTCGCGGTACGGCTCGTCCTCACGTTTGCAGATGATCCCGTCACAACCTGCGTGCTCGTACTCGACGAACCACCGACCCGCCTCTTCGAAGTCGCCGGTGACGGGGGTGAGGTGCCACGGGTGACCGATGTCCGCGAACAACGCCTCGAGGCGCTCCCGGCGCTCGAGGTACGGCCGGTCGCGGAGGTCTTCACCGGCGTCGGCGAGCAGATCGAACGCAACGAGCTCGGCGGGGGTCTGCTCGGCGAGCATCTCGACCCGCGACTTCGCAGGGTGGATCCGCATCTGGAGGACGTCGAACTGGGTCACGTCGTCCACGACGACGACGACCTCGGAGTCGACGACGGTGCCGGTGGGCAACCGTTCGAGGGCGGGGACGAGCTCGGGGAAGTACCGGCCGAGGGGACGGCCGTTCCTGCTGTCGAGCCGTGGCGTGGCGCTGCCCCACGCTACGGCCCGGAAGCCGTCCCATTTCGGCTCGTACCACCAGCCCGGCGGCTCGGGTGGGGTCTCTCGCACCTTCGCCTTCATCGGCTTGATGGGAGGCGGAAACGGCCAGTCGGACATGGGGCGAGCGTACCCATCCTCCGGTCGCTAGTGGCCCAGCGCAGAAGCCGAACCCCTGCCTCACATCTCTCGAACACGTGAAGCCGATCGTGGAAGAGAGTCAACACGTCAGGAGGCGCGACATGAGACGAACCAAGACCCGCATGGCGATCGTCGCCGGCATCGTCGCCGCAGCGCTCGTCGCCGGATCGGCCGTGGCGGTGGCCCAGGATGCCGGCGCGGACCGCACCGAGGCAGCGGCAACCGACCGGCGCGGGGACGGACCGGCGAAGACGAGGTTCGGCGCCTTCATGCTGAACCAGACGATGGAGTTCCTCGACGTGAACCGGGGCCAGATCATCTCGACGCTCGCCAAGGGCGGCACCCTCGCCGACCTCGCCGTCGAGCAGGGCTCCAGCGGAGAAGGGCGGCACCCTCGCCGACCTCGCCGTCGAGCAGGGCTCCAGCGGAGAAGCGCTCGTCGACGCCCTCGTCGCCGTCGTCGAGGAGCACCTCCAGGCGGCCGTCGACAGCGGCAAGATCACCCCGGAGGAGATGGCCGACTACCTCGCCCGCGCCGAGGAGCGCATCACCGAGTTCGTCTTCTCCCCGCACAAGCCCGGCAAGGGGCGCGGCTCGGGTTGACCCGCGACAACCGTCCGGAGGCCGCGGCGCATCCCGCTGCGGCCTCCGTCGCGCCCCGGGTCAGTAGAGGAACATCGGCTTCCCGCTGACGTGGCGCACTTTGGGGAGATACGCATCGACGTCGTAGAGCTCCCCGACATCGACCCGCTTCACCCCCTCACCGATCACCGAGATCGGCACGGTCGTGTACGTGCCCCCCTGCAGCGCCACCATCCGCCCGGACGCGCCCTCGAGGGCGAGGTTGGCGGCCATGACGGCGAAGTTGGCGGCGACCATGAGGTCGAGGGAATCGGGCCGGCCGGACCGCATGAGGTAGGCGACCTGCTGGTTGATGACATCGACCCCGGTCGCCTCCGTCAGCAGCGCTCCCGTCCTCACGCCGATGCCGCCGAGTTTGCGATGCCCGTATGCGTCCTCCTCGCCGGAGAGGTGGAGTTCGCCGCCCTCGATCACCGCCCCCTCCGAGATCGTGACCATCGCGTACCTCGATGGATTCCGTCGCCGATCCTCCATCAACAGTGCGGCGAGCCTGTCGATCCGAAACGGGACCTCCGAGATGATCGCCCGATCGACCCCGGCGAGGTAGGCGGTGATGAGCGAGGTCTCGCCGCTGTAGCGACCGAACAACTCGACGACGGCGATCCGCTCGTGGGACCCCGCGCTCGTCCTGAGGTTGTGGATGAACTCGACACCGCGCGTCACCGCGGTGGAGAACCCGATGCAATAGTCGGTGCCCATCACGTCGTTGTCCATCGTCTTCGGGATGGCGACGACTGGGACGCCCTCTTCGTGCATGCGCAGCCCGTAGGAGAGCGTGTCGTCACCGCCGATGGGAATCAGCACGTCGATCTGGAGCGCCTCGACGACGTCGAGGATGTGCGAGGTGAGGTCGTGCGGGCCCTCACCGCTCACGGTACCGCGAAGGAACTCGGGAACCTCCCGGGTGCGGACGTTCGACGGGTTCGTGCGCGAGGTGTGGAGGAACGTCCCCCCCGAGCGGTCGACGGTGCGAACCACCGCCTCGTCCAGCTCGATGGTGTTCTCGGCGATCGTGTCGACGTCGTCCGGGGCGATGTCGAGCAACCCGCCCCACCCGCGCCGGATCCCGACGATCTCGTGGCCGTTCTCGACGATCCTGGTGACGACGGACTTGATACACGGGTTGAGCCCGGGAACGTCTCCGCCGCCGGTGAGTATGCCGATGCGCATGCCCCGTCACCTCCGCGAGAAGCGTCGAGTGTAGGGACGATCTGGAGGGCCCGGGCGGCGGCCCCCGGCGCCGCGCCCGTGGGGGCGTGGCAGACTTGGATGGACCGCTCCACGTCTGTGAGGATCAATGGCCACGCAACCATCAGGCGCCGCCGGGACCCGGCGCGCCGCCATCGTCGCCGGTCTCCGCACGCCGTTCTGCAAGTCGGGCACGGCGCTGCGCAGCCTGAGCACGCTCGACCTCGCCGCCGCCTGCGTCACCGAACTGACGCAGCGTTCCGGCCTCGACGAGGAGGACGTCGACCTCATCGTCTACGGCGCCGTCGTCGCTGACGTCGCCGCACCGAACATCGCCCGGGAGGTCGCGATGCGGTGCAGCTTCCCCGCATCCGTAGATGCGTACTCGGTGAGCCGGGCGTGTGCCACGTCGACGCAGGCGATCGTCGGCGGCGCCCAGGCGATCCTCACCGGTGAGGCGGACGTCGTCATCGCCGGCGGCGCCGATTCGCTCTCCAAGCCGCCCATCCTCTACGACGAGGCCGTCGTCGACGCGCTCATGCGGGCGAGCGCGGCGTCGGACCTCCCTGCGAAGATCAGGGCCTTCGCCCACCTCAGGCCGGGAGACCTCGCCCCCCGCCCGCCGGCTCTCGCCGACCTGGCGAGCGGGCTCACGATGGGCCAGGCCGCCGAGAAGATGGCCCGGGAGAACGGCATCGACCGTGATGCCCAGGACGCCTACGCCCTGACATCACACCAGAAGGCCGTCGAGGCGTGGGAGAAAGGCGTCTTCGACGACGAGGTGATGGCGTTCCCGATCCCTCCCGACTACGAGGAGACGGTGGCTCGCGACGGCATCCCCCGCGCCGACACGTCGACGGAGAAGTTGGCGGGGCTGAAACCGGCGTTCGACAGAAGGTACGGAACGGTGACCGCAGGGAACTCCTCGCCGCTCACCGACGGCGCCTCCGCCGTCGTGCTCATGGAGGCGGCGACGGCAGAACGGTTCGGCCTCGAGGTCAAGGCGTTCGTGCGGTCGTGGGGCTTCGCCGGGCTCGACCCGTCGTGGCAGATGCTCATGGGCCCGGCGTTTGCGTCTCCGATCGCCCTCGACCGGGCGGGACTGAGCATCGACGACATCGACATCGTCGACATGCACGAGGCGTTCGCCGCCCAGGTCCTCTCCAACCTGCAGGCGTTCGCCAGCCCCCAGTGGGCCCGGCGCCACCTGGGCCGCGACGAGCCGATGGGGCCGATTCCCGAAGAGAAGCTCAACCTCTACGGCGGCTCCATCTCCCTGGGGCACCCGTTTGCTGCAACCGGTGCCCGCCAGGCGCTCACGATGGCCAACGAACTGCAGCGGCGCGGCAAGGGCACCGCCCTCGTCACCCAGTGCGCCGCCGGCGGCCTCGGCGCCGCCCTCGTCCTCGAACGCTGAAAGGACACTCCGTGACCAGCACCACCGGAGACCTCGAACTCACCCACTTCCGCTATTCGGTCGACCGCGTCGGCGTCGCGACGGTCCTCATCGACCGCGCCGGGGAGGCGATGAACACGCTGTCGCCGGAGCTGTTCGCCGACCTCGCCCTGATTGTCGACCGCCTCGAGCGCGACGACGACGTGCGCGCTGTCGTCCTCGGGTCCGCCAAGGCGGACAACTTCCTCGCCGGCGCCGACATCCGGTGGCTGCAGACCTTCGAAGGCGCACCGTCCGCCGCGTCGTCCTTCGAGGAGGCTCATGCCGTCCTGCAGCGACTCGAGGACCTGTGGGCCGTGCGAGCGAAACCGGTCGTCGCGGCCATCCACGGGCCCTGCCTCGGCGGCGGCCTCGAGTTCGCCCTCACCGCGTCGATGCGAATCTGCACCGACGACGCGAAGACCCAGTTCGGCCAGCCCGAGGTGAAGCTCGGCCTCATCCCCGGAGGAGGAGGCACCCAGCGGCTCCCCCGCCTCATCGGCATCGCCGAGGGTCTCGACCTCATTCTCACGGGCCGATCGATCCGGCCTCATCGGGCGCGCAAGATCGGCCTCGTCGACGAGGTGTGCCCCAAAGAGGTGCTCCTCGACGTGGCAAGACGCCGCGCCGTCGACGCGATCGGGACACCCGAGGCGTCGACCCGCCGCGCCCCCGGCGGCGTCGACAAGCTGAAGAGCTGGCTGTCGCCGCGACACCTCCAGCAGCTCGCCCTCGAGGAGAACCCCGTGGGCCGCAAGGTGCTCTTCGCCAAAGCGGAGGAGCGGATGCTCGCCGAGACGAAGGGCAACTACCCCGCGCCGGCGGCGGCGTTGCGCGCCGTGCGCGTCGGGATCGAGGAGGGAATCGAAGCCGGCTACGCCGCCGAGATCGACGAGTTCGTCGAGCTCCCGGCCACGGCAGAGGCGCAGGCGCTCATCTCCATCTTCTTCGCGACCCAGGAGCTCAAGCGCGACCCCGGCATCGCAACGGATGCTGCGCCGCGGCCGGTGGGCCGCGTCGGGATCCTCGGTGGAGGCCTCATGGGAGGGGGCATCGCCGCCGTCAACGCCGTGACCGCCGGTGTCCGCACCCGGATCAAGGAGATCGACGAGGCCGGGGGGCGCCGCGGGCTTTCCTATGTGTCCCGTGTCGTCTCGGAGCGATCGAAGCGCAGGCGCATGAGCCTCAGGGAGGCGGAGAGGGCGATGCACCTCGTCACCGCCACCACCGACTGGTCGGGGTTCGGCACCGTCGACATCGTCATCGAGGCCGTCTTCGAGGATCTCGGCCTCAAACAGGCGATGCTGCGCGACGTCGAAGACGTCACCGGCCCCGAGACGATCTTCGCCTCCAACACGTCGTCGATCCCCATCGCCCGCATCGCACAGGCAGCGACGCGGCGTTCGCAGGTCGTCGGCATGCATTACTTCTCACCCGTCGAGAAGATGCCGCTCCTCGAGGTCGTCGCCGCACCGGAGACGGCCGATTGGGTCACCGCGACGTGCGTCGAGCTCGGCAAACGCCAGGGGAAGACGGTCATCGTCGTGAACGACGGCACCGGCTTCTACACGACGCGAATCCTCGCCCCCTACGCCAACGAGGTCGCGTACCTTCTCACCGAGGGGGCGCGCATCGAGGACATCGACGACGCCATGGTCGAGTGGGGCTTCCCCGTCGGGCCCGTCGTCCTCAGCGACGAGGTGGGCATCGACACCGGGGCGAAGATCGGCGCCATCATGCACGACGCCTTCGGCGACCGGCTCGAGGCGCCCCCGCTGTTCGTCAGGCTCACCGAGGACGACCGCAAGGGGCGCAAGAACAACCGGGGCTTCTACCGCTACGTGGACGGGGAGAAGCAGGGCGTCGACGACTCCGTCTACGACGTGCTCGGCGTCACGCCCCGAGCTGGCTTCCCTCACGACCGCATCCAGGACCGGCTCGCGTTGCACCTCGTCAACGAGGCGGCGAGATGCCTCGAAGAGGGGATCCTGCGGGCGGCGAGGGACGGCGACATCGGAGCCGTGTACGGGCTCGGCTTTCCCCCGTTCCGCGGCGGTCCGTTCGCCTGGGTGGACCGGGTCGGGGCGGCGACGGTCGTCGAACGCCTCGAACGCCTCGCGGCCGCCTACGGCTCCCGCTACGAGCCGGCGGGAATCCTCCGGGCCCACGCCGAGACGGGAGAGCGGTTCCGCGGCTGAGCCCGGGCGTCCTCACCGGGTACGCTCCCGCCATGGAGTGGCCCGTCACCTACCTGCGCAAAGTCCGCTATTCGGACACCGACGCCCAGGGCATCGCCTTCAACGGGAACTACTTCACGTACTTCGACGACGCCCTCACGGACTACCTGGAGGCGGCGGGCTTCGCCGGCACCGCGCTCACCGAGCGCGGCTACGACGTCGTGCTCGCCCACGCCGAGTTGGACTTCCGGTCGTCGGCACGGCTCGGTGAGACGATCGCCGTGACGGCGCGCGTCGCGCGGATCGGGACGTCGTCGGTGACGTTCACCCTCGAGGCCCGCAACAGGGACACCGGCGAGCTCGTCGTCGAGGGGAAGGAGATCCACGTCATGGTCGACACGAAGACGCTCCGACCGATTCCGGTCCCCCAGTTCTTCGTCGACGCGGTGACGAGGCTCCAGGGCTCGATCGGCGACTGAGAGCCGGTGGCCGTACTCCTCGGCGTGCTCGCCGGCGCCTTCTCCGGCGCCGGGGACTTCTTCGGGGGCATCGCCAGCCGCCGCGGCCGAGTCTTCGCGGTGAGCACCGGCGCCCACGCCGCCGGGCTCGTGACCGCGCTCGTCCTCGCTCCGCTGCTCCCGGGCAGACCGGAAGCCGTCGACATGTGGTGGGGAGCCGCAGCGGGGGTCATGGGTGGGCTCGGGATCCTCGCGCTGTACCGGGGATTCACGGCGAGTGCCCTCGCCGTCGTTTCGCCGATCGCCGCCGTCGGGGCGGCGGGATGGCCGGTGCTGTTCAGCCTCGCCACCGGCGAGGTCCCCACCGGGGTGCAGGCTGCCGGGCTCGTCGCCGGGTTCGCCGCCATTTGGACGATCAGCCGCTCCCCGTCGTCGCCCGGGCCGACGGGGACGGTCGCCGCCGGCGTCGGCTACGGCGTGCTCAGCGGCGTCGGCTTCGGCGGGCTGTTGGTGTTCCTCAGCTTCGTCGGCGATGACGCCGGGATCTGGCCGATCCTGCCGGCGCGGGTCGCCGGTGGTTTCGTCGTCGCTGCGGTCGGGGTCGCCGCCGCCCGCACGCTCGTCCCCCTCGTCGGGTCCCTGCGCGCCGTCGCGGCGGCGGGTGCGCTCACCGTCGTCGGCAATGGGCTGTTCATCCTCGCCGCCAACCGCGGATCGCTCGCCGTCGTCTCCGTCCTCACTGCCATGTTCCCGGCGGCGACGGTGCTCCTCGCCCGGGTCTTCCTCCGCGAGCGGCTCGGGGCGACGCGGCGGGCAGGACTCGGCCTCGCCCTCGTGGCCGTGGCGCTCGTCGCGGGCGGCTGAAGCTCACGACGTCCGTCGGCCGACCAGCTCATCGACGGGGTACGCAACGGCGGTCGACGTCGCCTCGAGCGGCAGCAGCCGCCACGGGCCGCGATCGACCCGCCAGCGCACGCTCCAGTCGTATGCCGCTGCGATGGCGTGGATCCCGGACCGCTCGTATCGGTGGCGCAGCGCACCGTCGGGTGATCCCGTCGCCGCCGCGAACACCGAAGGCACGAGGCTCGAAGCGTCGCCGTCGCCCCACGAGACTCGCAGCAGCATCACCGCCAGCTTCGCCTCGACGACGGCGCCGGTCACCGGTGAGACGACCGTCACCGTCACCGGCTCCGGCGGGTCGAGGGAGACGAAGGTGTCGAGCCCGGCGAGCCCCCGCGCCGGATCCATCGCCGGCTCCGGTCGCGCGAATTCGTGGCTGCGCACCACCTCCCAGACCAGCTCGATGGGTGTCGGGCCGGTGTCGGGCTCTCCCTCACACGTCCTCACCCACGCATCGGCCACCGCGGGTCCCGAGCCCCTGCCGTCCGGATCCAGCTCGAGCAGCGCCCGATCGCCGTCGATGCGAATGAGCGTCCAGCTCGTCGACCGGTTGGTCCAGAACCAGCACCGCCCCGTGGCGTCGCTGGCCACCAAGGGGCTCAGCACGACCGGGGCGTCGACGGGATGATCGAAGCCGATGAGCAGCGCCCCGCCGACGCGGCACACGACCGCACGACGGGGAAGCTGGGGATCGTCGTCTTCGACCTGCTCGGTCCAGCACACGTAGTCCTCGACCTGCGCCACCGCCGTGGCGCCGGCGGCGGCGAGCACGAGAACGAGGCAGCAGATGACGCCGACCCGTCGCGTCATCGGGCCGACCCCCTGACCCGCTCATCGCAGTCGGTGCGCCACACCGACTCGGGGGTACCCGGTTCCCACTGGGTGGCGATGGCAAGACGCCCCGGCTCGGTGCGTGGCCAGTACACGGTGATGACGGTGCGCGAAGCCCTGGCGGCGGCGACGAAACCGGAGAGGTCGTCGGTGATGACGGCCACGACGCAGTCGGGGCGATCGAGGAGCACCTCGTCGACGACGAGCGAGACGTTGTCCGCCGACGGGGCGGCGGTGAACTCGATACGGTCTTCGGCCATCGCCGTCAAGGCGGCCGCGTGCATCTCTGCAGTGGCCACCGCGGCCTCGACGGCGGCCGGATCGTCACGGAAGATGGCGTCGAACCATGCAACGTAGGCGGCGCGGGCCGCCTTCTCGACCTCGAGCCGTCGCGTTTCCTCATCGGTCCCGGCGGCGACGTCGGCCGGGTGTGACAGGGAGCCCGATCCGCGCCGTTCAGCGCCGGGGGACACGGCTGCGAGTGTGGCTGCACCAACGGGTGCCGTCGTCGAGGGGATCGTGCCGGCAGACGGTCGATGGGGCGCCACCGTGAGGGTCGCTGCGACCAGTCCGAGACCGAGCACCGCGATGACCCCGATCCCCTTCACCACCTCGGACATGATGGATCATATCCTCACTGAATAGAACGCATTCTAACGTACTCTGAGATGAAGCGACGGTCAAGCCGGGTACGGCACCCACAGTCGCGCAAGGCCGGCCCGGCCGGGGGCACGGGGCGTCAGGGAGGGGTGCCCGGACCGACGACGAAGGGTGCGCCGTGGCCCGGCACGATCGACGACGCCAGCTCGAGGACACGAGCCCGATTGGTGTGGAGTGCGTCGAGATCGACGGCGAGGGGATCGGTTTCGGCGCGCTCGTGCCACCAGAGGTGGGTGAGGGCTACGACACCGGCATCGGTCGAGACGAGCGTCGTGATGTCCTGGGGCGTGTGCCCGGGAGTTTCGATGAGCTCGATCCCGGGCCCGAGCTCGAATCCCTCCGCCGGTCTGGGGTTCCAGCGGTCGGCCTCGTAGATCGCCCAGTGGTCGTGGACCCGAACGGCGGGAAAGAGCGCCACGTTCATCGTGTGGTCGGGGTGGTGATGGGAGAGGACGACGTCGGTCACGTCCTCCGGGGCGAGACCCAGGGACGCGAGGGGGTCGAGGATGGAGCTCGGGTGCGGCACCATGCCGGGATCGACGACGGCGGCGACACTCCCGCTCCGGATCAGGCTCACCGTGCCTGCAACCCGCTCGCCGACGTACCCGTTGAAGAGGATGTCGAGGGCGGCCATGTCCCCCTTTCACTGGCGTCAGGATACGGTGAGCGGGGCGCCCTCCGCCACCGCTGCAGCCACCCAGAGTGGCGCGTCCCGGTATCCTCGACCGCGGTGACGCGATGACCATGCCGCCCCATCCACCGATGAGCCGCGATGCGGTGATCATCGACCTACGTCGCGACGCTCCCCCGCCGCCGGCCTCGTTCGTGCGGGCCCACGGAGGCGGCCACGGCGACCTCTGGATCCGGGTCGATCTCGCCGATCCGTCGAACCCGGCCGTGGAAGCGATGCCGCGACCGGTTGCGCCACGACCGGAGCCGGAGTCGGCCCGCCCACTCGAGATCGGCGCGGACGAGCCGCTGCCCCTGGCCCTGCAGCGGGTCTGCCTCCGCCAGTTCGACGAGGCGCTGGCTGGGCTACGCGACCGGTCGACCCCCGACGACGGTGTGCATCGGACCCGTGCCGCCCTCCGCCGGATCCGGGCCGTCCTCCGGCTGGTTCGCAGTTCCATCGGCGAGGAGGCGTACCGGGGCGAGAACGCGGTGCTCCGGGACACGGCTCGGGCGCTCCGTGACGTGCGAGTGTCGGCGGCGCTCGTCGAGACTGCCGAGGCGGTGGCGCACCGGGCGATCGACGAGTCCATGGCGGGTGAGCTCGTCGCAGCCCTGCGCGGGGACCACGCTGCGCTCTGGGCGGGAATCGGATCCGGGGGTCAGTTCATCACGGACCTCACGACGACGACGGCGTGGGCCCGGGCCCGGTTCGCGTCGTGGCCGACGCACCCGGGGGTCCGGCCGGAGGCTGCGCACCGCAGGCCGATACCCGACCGCTTCGCCTCGATCGGTGACGGGCTGCGCGCCTGCTACCGGGGCGGGCGACAGGCACTGCGGGCGGCGACCGGCGACCCGGTCCCCGAGGCGATGCAGGCGTGGCGGCGCCACGTCCGGTATCTCCGTCACCAGATGGAGGTGGTGCACCTCGCATGGCCCGAGATGATCGGAGGGATCGTCGACTCCCTCACCGGCCTCGCCGCCCTGCTCGGGGACGACCGCGACCTCGGAGATCTCGCTTGGTACGTGTCGACCGACCCCACCCTCGTAACCCACGATGCGTCGCGCCATGCCCTCATCCTCGAGCTCGAGCGGAGACGGTTCCACCTCAGGCGCCGGGCCTTCGAGGTCGGCCACAACGTCTACCTCGAGTCCTCAGCGGCGTTCGTGCGCCGCATCGAGGGGTACTGGCGTGGCTGGCGGCGGGTGCTCTACGTCGCGGGGCCGCGACCCTGACGGCCCGGCGCAGGTCGGCCGATACCCGTCAGCTGTTGCGCAGACCCCGCGAGCGGAGCTTGGCGAGGTCGCTGAGGACCTTCTCGGTCTGGGCGCCGATGCTGGGCAGGTGCGCCGACCGGTGCTGATACCTCGTCTCGTGCGACGGCAGGTCGACGAGCGGCGACTCGTCGTCCTCCGTCCATGCCGCGAGCAGCTCGACCTGGTCGAGGTCGGCGAGGCCCTCGAAGGCCTCCGGGCTGAGACCGGCCGCCTCGTATGACGAGCGCAGAATCGACGTCGCCCGCTCCCGCGCCTCCTCGAGGAGCTTCTGCTTGACACGGGCAGCCGCCAGCACCACCCCCGAGCTCTTGTCGATCTCGCGGCGAGCCTCCTCGAGTTGCTCTTCGAGCTCGTGAACTCGTCGCATCGCGTGTCTCAGCTCCTCGCGGTCGTGCTGTCGCATCCGTGCCACCTCCCGCAGGTAGGCGTCCACCTCCGAGCGGTCGTATCCGCGCCTCCGCGTCGAGAACGACCTGGTCGAGGCGCCGAGCATCAGGCCCTCGTCCACGTGCACCTCCGGTCCGTCTGCCCCCCCGGCGACTGGCCGCCGCCGAATTGCGTCCGGACGGAAGCCCCTACTTTCCGTCTCCGGCGAGTGTATGGGCGGCCGGGCCCGGCGTCTCGCGCGCACTAACGAAGTTTCGAGTGCTCGATGGCCGACCGGCCGGGTCACTGTGCGCTCGGGCACGAGAGGTCGCGCCGTCGCGTGGCGGCTCTACAGTCTCGGGGGGACGGCACGACGCCGACTCGGATCGAGCGATGGAACCCGAACCGCAGATCGACGCGGTGCGGACCAGGGCCGGGGAGATCCTCGACGCAGCCTGGGACGAGTTCCGCGGGCACAGCTACCCGAATCGAGGGGTCTACGGCCACCAGTGGCTGTGGGACTCGTGCTTCCACGCGATCGCGTGGGCGGCGCTCGGTGACCGGAGGGCGGAGCGGGAGCTCGCTTCGGTGTTCTTCGTCCAACTCCCCAACGGTTTCGTCCCTCACATGCGATACGCCGGACCGAGCCAGTACCGTGGTCCGCTCGGGTTCGCCTCCTCCTACACCCAGCCCCCCGTCTACGCCGTCGCGGCGCAGGCTCTCGCCTCAGCCGGGATGGCCCTGCCGCCGCCGCTTCTCGCCCACATCGAACAGGCCTTCGAGTACCTGTGGACGTCGAGGATGACCGACCACGGGCTCATCAAGATCGTTCACCCGTGGGAAGCGGGCGCAGACGACTCGCCGCGTTGGGACGGGTGGATCGGTCATTCCGACTGGAACCGGCCGGAGTGGACCGGCATCGACCTCCAGCTCGTCCAGACGACCTCTTTCGGCCCGGAGGGCGACGCCACCGCCAACCCCGCCTTCGAAGCCGCCCCCGCCGCGTTCAACGCCATCGCCGCCCACGGCATGGCCATCGTCCATGAGCTCTCCGGCCACCACCGCTGGCTCGATCGGGCGCGGCGGCTCTCCGACGCCATCGACGACGTCCTCTGGGATCCCGCCGAGGCACTGTGGTCCGACCTCGCCCTCGCCGGCCCCGACACGACAATTGCGATCCCCACTCTCGACGGGGTGCTGCCGGCACTGTCGACCCGCGACCCCGCCAAGGCGGCCGCCGCGCTCGACCAGCTCGCCGATCCGGACCGGTTCGGCGCGCCGTACGGTCTCGCCTACGTCGCCCGGGAGCACCCGGCCTACCGCGGGGACCTGTACTGGCGGGGGGCCTCCTGGCCCCAGCTCAACCACCTCGCTCGACTCGCCGCCCGGCGCTGGGACCGGCCCCGACTCGCCGAGGACATCGCCGCGATGTCACGGCGAGGCGCAATGGCTTCTGAGTTCTCCGAGCTGTGGGATCCGGACACCGGTGAGGCGCGCGGGGCCACACCTCAGACCTGGGCAGCGCTCGCAGCCGTCGTCGAGCCCGCTCAGCCGGTGACCGACCGGTAGGCCCACACGAAGGCGCCCGCATTCCACGTCTGGTCCCTGGCGCCTTCGGCGCGCCCGGTCGGTACGTGGATCCACTCGTGGAAGCCCCACGGCGGATCGCCGAGCCGGTTCGCTGCGGCGACACCCTCGAGCAGGCCGAAGGCACGGTCGGCAAGCCCGGCGACGGAGGCGGCCGCCGCGTGCACCGCACCGACGTACGGCCACACCGCGCCGTTGTGGTACGACCCCGGCGGGTTCCTCCAGCGCGGGTCCTGGTGGCGGTCGGCGGCGGCGTCCCAGAGACCGAGCTGGTCGTCGGCCTGGAACGGCGCCGGCCACACCCGGGTCGGGTACGGCACGTCGCACCCGGCGTCGTCGAGGTGACCGAGCACCGTCGCCGAGCGCTCCCGCCCGATGAGCCCGGAGATGATCCCGAGGCAGTGGGCGAGCACGTCGCATCGGTCGACGAAGCGCCCGTACGAGACCGACGCCAGGTAGTGGCGCCTGTCCGCGATGGCGAGCCGGGCATGCTCGGCGGCGGCAAGCGGGTGGGGGAACCGTACCGCCGCGCCCGGCGGGTATCCGGCATCGAGGTGGAGCGACGCCAGGTCGAAACCCGGCTCAGGCCAGAACAACCCCTCGATCGACTCGGGGGCGACGATGGGCTCCGGCGCATCGGTGTCGAGGGCTGCGGCGAGGGCGGCAGCGCGGCGCGTCGCCCAGTCGGCGAGGACGTTCACGTGGAAGACCCGACCCGAACGGTTCAACGTCGAGTCCATCCAATCGCCGCCCGCCGGCGAGTCGACGAGCCGGGTGCCGGTCACATCGAGTGCTCGCAACCACGATGCGGCGGCAACGATCGCCGGCCACAGCGACCGGGCCTCCTCGAGCCGGCCGGTGTGCTCGACGTGATGGGCGAGCGCGACGACGAACCACGCCGTGGCGTCGACGGTGCCCGCCTCCCCCCAATCCCAGTAGCCCGCCTCGGGCCAGTACGCGTCGGGAACCCGGCCCGAGGGCATGGCGAGGCGCGCCATCGTCTCGAGCGTCGCCTCGGCGGCCGCAACGAGGTCAGCCTCGCCGCTCATCGAGGCGCCGAGACAGGCGACGGCCGCGTCCCGGAACCACACCGCTCCGTAGTGGGCGTCGCCTGCAGCCGCGAGGAACCCGGCGGGATGCACGGCGCGGCGAAGGAGAGCGACAGACCGGTCGTAGGCCTCCTCGACCCTGCTCACGGGCGCACTCCGGGACTAGTCATCGTGGAACCGGGCCAAACCATTCTGGTGCAGCGGGACGATCAGGCCGATCATGACTCCGTCAGCAACGCCGACCAGGGGACGAGCTCATGACGATGTCCGACCGCCTCACGATCGCCGGAATCGGCGTGGTCCTCGGCCTCATCGGCGTCTTCGCCTACATCGCGGCGACGCCGCTGTTCACGAGTTGGGTGAACGTCTTCGCAGTTCAGGCCATCTTCGCGACGATCTACCTCTCGACGATCACCGTGCTGCGTCGCCAGCACGACGCGCCGAACCTCACGGCCTGAAGGTCAACGGCAGCGACCGGAGCCTCTTGGCCCCGGTCGCCTCGCGTCCGATGTGGGTCGCTCGCCTCATTCTGGATTTCCGTCTCTACTCGGCGGCGGTGCCTGCCGATAGGACCGACATGGGACTGCTCCGTCGGAGGAAGCCGCCTCGCGGCGACGAGCCCGACTGGTCGGACGGACCGGAGGACGGTGACGTCGAGGACGACCGGGACCGGACGGGCTACTCGCGCACGATGGAAGAGCGGATGCGAAGCCTCGAGGCCTACAGCTACGAGTACAGCGAGGACGAGGCGGCCGAGGTCGAGGCTCGGATCCGGCGCATGTTCTACGGCGCGAAGGTCGAGGACGAGTAGCCGGGACGGTCCCCCGGATCCAACGCCCCCCAGCCACCGTTCGGACGCGGCCGCCGCCTTCGTCGATCGCTACAGTCGCCCGAAGGGGCACGGTCGTGACGCTGCGGCGTCCGGATCGATCCCCTCATCTCGCCGGGTGTCGTGGCGTCTCGCGGTGCGACACCGGCCGCGACAGCGGGGCGACCGGTCGACCCCCCTACCGGTCGCCCCGCTGCCGCCCGGAACCATCCCCAAGTTTCGGGGTCGCGTTGCCGATATAGCCAGGTATAGGACCAGGCGCGAGGCTCCGTAGACGGAGGGGCTCTACCGATGCCGTCGGAAGATCGACGCGAATTCTCCACGCTCGTAGCGCGGCTTCCCGTCGCGATCTTCCGCACTGCACCAGACGGCAGGATCCTCATGGCCAACCAGGCCCTCGCCGATCTCCTCGGCTATGAGAGCGTCGCCGAGCTGCAACGGCTCCACGCCTCCGACCTCTACGCCGACCCCGCCGATCGCGACGAGGTGGCACGACGGCTTCTCGACGGAACGATGCCCGCGTCCAACGAGATCCTCCTCCGTCGCAAGGACGGCACCGTCGTGTGGACCCGAGCCCGGGCCCATGCCATCGACGACGGGAAGGGGCCCCGATACTTCGAGGGCGTTCTCATCGAGATCTCCGAGCAGAAACAGGCCGAGGTTCGGTTGCGGGCGTCCGAAGACAGGTTTCGCACCGTGTTCCTCGCGTCCCCCGTCGGCATGCTGATCGGCGGACCGGACCTGAGAGTGCGAGCCGCCAACCCGGCGATCTGCTCCCTCCTCGAGTTGACCGAGGAGGAACTGATCGATGCGCCGATCAGCGACCTCTTCGTCGACGACACCGGCCCCCGGGCAGCGGCGGTGGCGTCGATGCTGGCCGGCGATCGCGACCATCACGAGGGCGAGCACCGGCTCGTGACCGCCGGTGGCGACGTCAAGACCGTGCTGACCCACCTCACCGCCTTCCGCCCCGCGCACGGCGAGCACGGCCTGCTCGGCCAGTTCGTCGACATCACCGACCGGAGACGCATGCAGGAGAAGCTCGAACAGCTCGTCCGCTCCAAGGACGAGCTCGTTCGTTCGGTCAGCCACGAGCTGCGCACCCCGCTCACCTCCGTCGTCGGGTTCGCCTCCGAGCTCGAAGAGCGCGGCGATCTCACCGAGTCAGAGCGCGGCGAGCTCATCGGGTACATCGCCGAGCAGAGCCGGGAGATGGCCGAGCTCGTCGAAGACCTCCTCGCCGCGGCCCGTGCCGGCGTGGGGCCGGTGAATGTGACCCCCGAGCCAATGGACCTCGTCGAGGCGTGCCGGGACATCCTGTCCACGTGGCGGGACCAGACGGTGCGCTTCGTCGCAGGCGCCGACCGCGTCGGGGCGTGGGCCGACCCCATCCGGGTGAGACAGATCATGCGCAACCTTCTCACCAACGCGGCCCGGTACGGCTCTCCCCCCGTCGAGCTCCGCGTCGACGCCGACAGATCGGGAGCCGCGATCGAGGTCACTGATGGGGGGCCGGCTCTCCCCCCCGACGAGTGGGAGGCGATCTTCGAGCCGTACCGCAGGGCCCACGGCACCGGGGACGGCGTCGCGGTGGGTCTCGGGCTCGCCGTGAGCCGGCGGCTGGCCCGGATGATGGCCGGAGAGCTCTCCTACCGCTCGGAGAACGGGAACAGCGTCTTCGAGCTGCGCCTCCCGGCCGAGCCGGCAAGACCGGATGGGCGGGGCTGAGCGCCGGTCACCAGATGTCGACGATCTCCTCGGGCGGGACCGTCATCAGCGCCTCCCCATCGATAGCGAAGGCCTCGGCGAAGGGAGGGAAGTTGGCGAGCGGGCCGTTGCAGCGGAATCGGCCCGGGGAATGCGGATCGGTGGTGACGAGCAGGCGGAGGTACTCGTCGGTGTAGTTCGTTCGCCAGATCGTCGCGTAGCTCAGGAAGAAGCGCTCATCCCTCGTCCACCCATCGACGGTGTCGGAGCCATCACCGGCGCGACGGAGGGCATCGAACGCGATGGCGAGTCCCCCGAGGTCCGCGATGTTCTCCCCCAGCGTCAGCTCCCCGTTGACCTGGAGGTCGTCTGCGACGACGAACCCGTTGTACTGGTCGACGAGGCCCGCAGCTCGCCGCTCGAACTCGGCGCGGTCCTCCTCCGTCCACCAATTGCGGAGGTTCCCGGCGGCGTCGAACTTGGAGCCCTGGTCGTCGAAGCCGTGGGTGATCTCGTGACCGATGACGGATCCGATGGCCCCGTAGTTGACGGAATCGTCCGCTTCGGCATCGAAGAACGGCGGCTGGAGAATCCCCGCCGGGAACACGATCTCGTTGTGCAGCGGGTGGTAGTACGCGTTGACGACGTGCGGCGGAAGCTCCCACTCCGACACGACGGTCTCGCCGAGCTTGGCAATCCGGCGGCGGAAGTCGAACCGGGCCGCCCGGAGCCGGTTTCCGACGAACGGCCCCCGATCGATCTCGAGCCCGGTGTAGTCGCGCCATTCGTCGGGGTAGCCGATCTTGGTGCGGAAGCCCTCGAGCTTGGCGAGTGCCTCCGCCTTCGTCTCGGCTCCCATCCACTCGAGAGTGCGGATCGACTGCTCCATCGCCTCGAGGAGATGGCTCACCATCGTCTCGCACCGCTCCTTCGCCTCCGGCCCGAACGCGGCGTCGACGTAGAGCCGCGACACCTGCTGGCCGATGTCCGCGGTGGCCGCAGCGAGCACTCTCTTCCAGCGTGGCTTCTGCTCTCTCAAGCCGCCGAGTCTCTGCCCGTAGAAGCGGAAGGCCTCGTCCTCGAACCGCGACGGCAACGCCGGCGCGGCTGCCCGCAGGACGTGCCAGCGCACGTAGGCGCGCCACGTCTCGATCGGGTGCTCCTCGATGATGCGGTCCACCGCGGCGAAGTAGTCGGGCTCGTGGAGGTTCACAGCGGCCTCGTCACCGGCGCCGATGCCGTCGAGGTAGGAGCTGAGGCCCAGTCCGGGAGCGATGCGGGCACAGCGCTCCACTGCGGTCTTGTTCGTCGTCCGCTCGACGTCGCGCAGCTCCGTTGCCGACAGCGACGCCGCCGCGATCGCTGTCTCGGCGGCGACGACCGCGGTGGCGAGGGCGGGTGCCCGGTCACCGTCGCCGGCCAACTCCAGCATCGCCGCCACATGGGCTTCGTACGCCGTCCTGAGCTCGACGGACCGCTCGTCGTCGCGGAAGTAGTAGTCGCGCTCGGGAAGACCGAGTCCGCTCTGACCGAGGTAGACGAGATAGCGGGTCGAGTCCTCGAAGTCGGCACCCACCGATGCGGCGAAGAGGGCCCCGACGCCATAGGGACGAAGCTCGGTGACGAGGGAGAGGAGGTCGTCTCGTGAGTCGATCGCGGCGGCCTGCTCGAGCCACGGGGCAATGGGATCGATGCTGGCGCGCTCGATCTCGTCGACGTCCATGCCCGAGAGGTAGTAGTCCCCGACCATCCGGGCGGGCGTCCCCGGCGCTTCGTCGCCGTCTGCGGCTTCGATCAACAGATCGTGGAGCAGCGTCTCGTTGCGAACCTGGACTTCGCGGAACGCACCCCACGAGCCGTACTCCGGGGGCACCGGGTTGGCGTCGAGCCACCCGCCGTTGGCATGCCGGTAGAAGTCGTCACCGGGCGCGGTGCCGGGATCGAGGTTGGCGCGTTCGAGTGTGCGGGGCGTCGTCATCGCCGGAAGCCTACGAGAGGTCGTGCGCTGCCGGTGCCAACCGGCGGTCGGTCCGTCCACGGCCCTCGAGCCATCGTCACCGAACGAGGTCGTCGGTGAGCTCGTCTATGGACGCGGCGCCGCTCAGCGCCATGGCTCGCTCCAGGTCCGCCCGGAACCCGTCGAGCACCTCCCCCACGCCGCCAGACCCACCGGTGACCAGACCCCAGAGCACCGGCCGGCCGAGCATCACCGCCGCAGCGCCCATGGCGAGGGCCTTGACGGTGTCGGTGCCGGAGCGGATGCCTCCGTCGACGAGGACCGGGACCCTCCGGTCGACGGCCGCGACGACGGGGCCGAGCGCGTCGGCGGTCGCGATCGACGTGTCGAGCTGGCGGCCGCCGTGGTTGGAGACGATGATCCCCGCCGCTCCCGCCCGCACCGCGGCATCTGCGTCGTCGGGGCGGAGCACACCCTTGACGATGACCGGCAGCGGCGTCAGGTCGCGAAGCCACCCGATGTCGGAGAACGTGATCCCGGCGTCGAGGGCGTCGTCGGCGTAGGCGTCGAGCCCCGACCCGTCGAGCTCGGGCACCGGCGCCTTCATGTTCGCCATCTCCAGGCCGTCGGGGAGACGGAACCGGTTGCGCACGTCCCGAAGCCTCCTGCCCACCACCGGGAGGTCGACCGTGAAGACGAGCGCCTCGTACCCCGCCGCCTCGGCGCGATGCACCAGATCGGCTGTGAGGTCGCGATCGCGATGGACGTAGAGCTGGAACCACTTCGGCGCATCCGGAATCGCAGCCGCCACCTCCTCGAGGGGCGTCGTCGCCATCGTCGACACGCACAGCACCGTGCCGGCGGCTGCGGCGCCCCTCGCCATCTCCCGCTCGCCGTCCTCGTGGGCGAGACGCAGGTAGCCGAGCGGTGCGACGAGGTGGGGACCCGTGAGGGTGCGGCCGAACAGCTCGACGGTCGTCGAGACCGACGACACGCCACGCAGGATGTGGGGCAGGATCGCGTACCTGCTCCACGCCGCGACGTTGTCGGCGAGCGTCTCCTCCCGATCGGCCCCACCGGCGAAGTAGTCGTACGACATCGTGTCGAGCTTCGCCCGCGCCGCGTCCTCGAGCGCCTCGAGATCGACGACGGCGGCGTCCTCGCTCATCGGGAGAAGACCTTGCCGAGAACGAACCCGGTGATTGCCAGCGCGGCACCGAGTGCAGCCGCCTCCGCGGGTGTGAGCAGCACCCGCGAGTCGTGGACCGTCACGGTCTTTGCGACGACGAGCCCGACTGTGCCCCTCTCGACTCTCACCGCCCGGGCCGCCGCCACCGCGGCACCACCGGTGCGGACGTCGATGTCGCCGGCTGCGGCGATGATGCTGGCCCCGCCCTGCTCGATCGCCGCGTCGCCACCGGCGAGCATCACCGACGCGCCGCCCTGGTTCACGGTCAGGTTGCCGGCGGCGAACATTCCGTTGGCCCCCGCCTGTCGCACATGAACCTCGTCCGCGGCGACGACGGGAAAGAACCCGCGCCGTGCGGTCACCGTCTCTGTCGACCGGGTCACATCACACCTCCATCGGCTGGGGCGCAGGCTACGCCCGGTCCGGCGGCCCGGCGTCATCGAGCTCGGCGATGATCCGGCCCACCTCGATCTCGGCAGTCTCGATCCGGCTCCGGCACGTTCGGATGAGCTCGGCGGCGCGCTGCACCTTGGCGGCGATGACGTCGACGTCGACGTCGTCCGACTCGAGGTCCTCGATGATCGCCTGGAGCTCGGCGATGGCTGCGGCATACCCGAGCTCGTCGGCGGGCGGCGTGGTCATCGCCTTCGCGCCTCGGCGTCGTGGGGAACCGCGCGCTCGACGACGCTGCCGAGCTCACCGTCGGCCAGCCGAGTCGAAAGCGCGCTCCCGACCGCGACATCGCGGACGGAGGTGAGGGCCCGGCCGGTGTCGTCGCGAGTGATCGACCAGCCCCGGGCAAGCAGCCGACCGGGGTCGTTGTCGACGACGCGGTGCTCGGTTGCACCGAGTCGCGCCAGGGCGCGCTGGAGTGTCACGGGGGCACGGGCGCGAAGGGTCCGCAGGGAGCGGGCAACATCGGCTGCGGCGACGCCGAGCCTCGGAGCGGCGGCCGCGGCCACGCCCTGACCCGCCGAGGCGACATCGTGGCGGCCGGTCGACACGGCGCGCCGCGCCGTGCCGGCAACGAGGTCCGCGCTCCTGTCGACGGCGCTGCGCCCGGCCCTGATCCCACCGCCGGCGACGGCGCCGAGCTGGAGGGCGAGACCGCGGAGGGCGGCCTCGCTCCTCGCCGCGCCGCCGTGACCGGCCCTGCCGACCCGCCGGCCGAGCTCTCCGAGGTCGCCGAGGAACGCCCGCACGAGGGCGACGATGCCGGCGGCGCATGCCGTCGGTGTCTTGTACGAGCGGGCGGCGACGGCATCGGCCACGGTGGCGTCCACCTCGTGACCGATGCCGGTGAACACCACGACGGGGGCGGCGGCGATGGCCCGGGCGACGCGCTCGTCGTCGAACGAGGCGAGATCCGTTGCCGCCCCGCCACCGCGGACGAGCGCGATGACATCAACGGTGGTACCGAGCGCGGTGAGGGCTGCAACGATCGAGGGCGCCGATTCGGGACCCTGGACCCTGACGTCGGCCTCGGTCACCCGCCACGCGTACCCCGAGGCGCGCAGTTCGTCGAGGAAGTCGGCGTGCGCCGCCGATCCGGCGCTCGTGACGAGGCCCACCCGCAGCGGGACCGCAGGAACAGGCCTCGACGCGTTCGCCTCGAAGAGGCCGGCGGCTCCGAGGCGGCGCAACAACAGCTCCCGGTCGGCGGCGAGCCGGCCCACGGTGTAGTCGGCGTCGATCCACGTCATGCGGAGCTGCACCGTGCCGCGCGCCGGGTAGTGGCCGAGCTTCCCGCGAATCCGCACCTCGACGCCGTCGGTCATCCGCAGCGCCCGCGACCTCGAGAGCACCCGATTCACCGCACGCCGGTCGGCGGCGAAGAGCGTCACCGGAACCACGTCGGCGGGGGCCCCCGGCTCGCCGGTCGGCTCGGTGAGCGTGAAGTACACGTGCCCCGATCGTGCTCTCACCAGGTCTCGGATCTCGCCCCGGATCCAGATCTCGTCGGGGAAGGCTCGGCCGAGTGCGCCGGCGATCGCAGCGTTGAGCTCGGAGACGGTGAAGGTCGGCTGCTCCATCGGCAGCGACGCTACTCCAGCACGCAGCGCGAATCGAGGGCCACCACGTGGCCGGCCCCGTCAGCTGCGGGGGTATCGTCCACGCAATGGTCGCAACGATGAGGGTGAGGGTGCGCAAGGCGTTGTTGGCCCGGGGTGCGGCCGCGTTCCTCGCCGCGTCACTCGTCGTCGGCGTGCTCGTCGGGTTCGCGGCCGCGCTGCTCGTCGCGCTCATCCAGCTCGTCTCCGACCTCTTGACCGTCGAACCCGACGGCGCAGCACGGTACCTGCCCCTCCTCGTCGTGCCCGCCGGTCTGATGACCTCCTGGCTCATCGCCAGGCGGTTCGGGCCCGGCGTCGACGGCGGAGGGGTCACCGAGACGATGGTCGGTCTCTCCCTCAAGGGCGGGTACCTCCCGACACGGACGCGCTGGCGGCTCGGCCGGACGGGAGGGCCCGGCAGTCCAGATCGGGGGGACGATCGGCTCGTCGCTCGCCCGCTACACCCGCTTCGGCGAGGATCAGATCCGCAGCCTCGTCGCTGCCGGTGGCGCCGCCGGGATCGGGGCGTCCTTCAACGCTCCCATCGCCGGGATGCTCTTCGGGATGGAAGTGCTCCTCGGCAACTTCTCCATCCGCCACCTCAATGCCGTCGTCGTGTCATCGGTCGCGGCCGCGGTCACGACCCGCAGCCTCGTCGGCGAGGAGCGGATCCTCTCGGCGCCGCCGCACCGCCTCGAAGACCCTCGCGAACTCCTGCTCTACGCCCTTCTCGGACTCCTCGCCGTCGCGTTCGCACTGTGGTTCCTCAGGCTCATCCGGAACGTGGAGGGCTACCGGGAGCCGCGGCGGGTCCCCCGCTGGGTCCGCCCACTCGTGGCCGGGGTCACGATCGCCGCGCTCGGCGTCGCCGAGCCCCGGCTCCTCGCCACCGGCCAGGACTTCGTGGCGAGCCTCCTCCGGTTGGGCTCGGGCGTGAGCGAAGCCGACATCGGCAGCACCGTCCCGGTCCTCGAGAGCCTGCCGCTGTGGATGTTCCTCGGCCTCGTCGCGCTGGCGAAGCCCATCGCGGCGACGCTGACTCGCTCCAGCGGAGGCTCCGGCGGTTCGTTCATGCCGAGCCTCTTCATCGGTGCAGCCCTGGGAGCCGGGATGGCGGCACTCGTCGAGCCGGCTTGGGGGTTCTCGGAGATCGACCCCGGGGCCTTCGCCGTCGTCGGGATGGCCGCGACGTTCGCCGCCGTGGCGAGGGCGCCGCTGACCTCGATCATCATCGTCTTCGAGATCACGGGGGATTACGGCCTCGTCCTCCCCCTCATGCTGGCGTCGTCCCTCGCCACCGTCCTCGCCGACCGGTACCACCCGGCAACGGCCTACACGATCCCCCTCATGCGGGAGGGCATCCATCTCACCCGAACCGAGGACATCGACCTCCTCGACACCGTGACGGTCGGCGACGTCATGACGCCTGCGATGACGCCGTTGCGACCTGCGATGACGGTTGCCGAGGCCGCCGGAGTCCTCGCCGAAGAACGCCACCACGGCCTGCCGGTCGTCGACGGCGACCGAATCGTCGGCATCTTCACCGTCACCGATGTCTCGACGGCGGGAGGGTCGCGCGAGGACGTCACCGTGGCGGAGGCGATGACCGCGAAGCCGATCACCGTGGTTCCGTCGATGCCGGTATCGGCGGCGCTGGCAAGGATGGCGGCGCTCGGCGTGGGCCGACTACCCGTCGTCGCCGATGAGGAACCGACGCGTTGTGTCGGGATGTTCCGAAGGGAGAGCGTCGTGCGGGCATACCACCATGCGCTCGGCGGGACCAAGGACAGGTCGCTGTACCGCGAGCGCCTCAGGGCGAGGGTGCACCCCGGCGCCACGTTCTTCGAGATCCCGGTGCCGGCCGGATCGACCGCGGCGGGGAAGCTGGTGCGCGACCTCGACTGGCCCGAAGAGGCAATCCTCGTGTCGGTCCGGCGGGGTGGTTCGGTGCTCATCCCCCACGGGTCGACGGTCATCCGCGCCGGCGACACGATCACCGCGTTCGGAACCAGCGAGTCCAGGGTGGACGCGGCGTACCTCGTCGAGCCCTCTCCTCCCGTTTCCGACACCCACGAACCGGTGACGGGACCGAGCGCACCGCCCGACGAATCGCCGTCCGAATAGGATCGGCGCGATGAGCGCACCGCGCATCACCGTCGCGCTCGACGCGGTGATCGTTGCCGTGTCCGACCGCACCCCCCGGGTCCTCACCGTGATCGACGGCGATCCGCCCGCGATCCCGTCGGGCCCGCTCGATCCGGCCGGCGACGCCACCCTCGAGCTCGCCTTGCGGCGGTATGTGCGCGAGCAAGCGGGACTCGAGGTCGGCTATGTCGAGCAGCTCTACACCTTCGGCGACCTCAGGCGCGGCTCGGCCGTGGCACCGGCGGCCCGGGCCATCTCCGTTGCCTACCTCGCCCTCGTCGAGCAGGCCCAACCCGCACCCGGAGCTGCATGGGCGAACTGGTACGACATCCTCCCCTGGGAGGACCACCGCAGCGGCCGTCCCTCCGTCATCGAAGACGCGCTCGTCCCCCGACTCCGACAGTGGTGCGAGGCGGATGACCACCTCAGCGGGGAGCGCACCGCCCGGGTCGGGCTCAACTTCGGCCTGGAGAAGACTCCCTGGGACGGGATCAGGGTCCTCGAACGGTATGAGCTCCTCTATGAGGCGGGCATCGTCGCCGAGGCCCACATCGACGGCGGCGGTCCGGACCCGGCGCCCGTCCCGGGGACGACGATGGCGGCGGATCACCGGCGCATCGTGGCAACGGCGCTGGGGCGGCTCCGCGGCAAGCTGACGTACCGGCCGGTCGTCTTCGAGCTCCTGCCCGGGACCTTCACTCTCTCCAGGCTGCAACGGACGGTCGAGGCGCTCGCCGGGGTCCCCCTGCACACGCAGAACTTCCGCAGGCTCGTCGAGCGCGCCGGCCTCGTCGAGGGCACCGGGACGCAGACGTCGACGGGTGGCCGCCCTGCGGAGCTGTTCCGCTTCCGCGAGGACGTTCAACTCGAACGCCCCCGACCCGGCCTCGGCATCCCGTACCGCTGAGCGAGGCTCCCGTCTCGTCGGGGAATACGAGCCGTTGTGTCGTCGTCGGTGTATAATGCTCAGTATGAGTAAAAGAGAGACGACATGACGGCCACCGACATCCGGGTGCGGTCCGTGCGCCTCGACGATGTCATCCCCGACGTCGAGCGGGTGATCATCGAGCCCATCATCGAGGACATCGAGGGGCTCAAGCGCGAGCGAAACGCCGTCGTCCTCGCCCACAACTACATGACCCCCGACATCTTCTACGGGGCCGCCGACCTGCGGGGCGATTCGCTCCAGCTGGCGCGAATGGCCGCCGAGACCGACGCGGACGTCATCGTCCTCGCCGGCGTCCACTTCATGGCGGAGACGGCGAAGATCGCGAATCCCGACAAGACGGTGCTCATCCCCGATCCGGCTGCGGGTTGCTCGCTCGCGGAGTCGATCACCGCGGCCGACGTCAGGCTGCTGAGGGAGCGGTACCCGGGGGTCCCCGTGGTCACGTACGTCAACACGTCGGCCGCCGTCAAGGCCGAGTCCGACATCTGCTGCACGTCCTCGAACGCCGTTGCGGTGGTGGAATCACTGGGGACCGAACGAGTCATCTTCCTTCCCGACCGCTACCTCGGGAGATGGGTCGCGTCGCAAACCGACGTCGGGGTGATCCTCTGGCACGGAGCGTGCGAAGTCCACGAGCGTTTCACCGGCGAAGAGCTTCGCGGCTACCGGGCCTCGTACCCCGACATTCGCATCATCGCCCATCCCGAGTGCCCGCCGGACGTTCTCGACGAAGCCGACTTCGTCGGCTCGACCTCCGGGATGATCGACTGGGTGCACGCCGAGGCGCCCCGCCAGGTCGTGATGGTCACCGAGTGCTCAATGGCCTCCAATGTCGCCGCCGAGGCGCCCGCCACCCGGTTCGTCCGGCCGTGCAACCTCTGCCCGCACATGAAGCGGATCACGCTGGAGAAGATCCGCGACTCGCTCGTCAACATGCACCACGAGGTCATCGTCGAGCCGACCATCGCGGCTCGCGCCCGCGCCGCCGTCGACCGGATGCTCGCGGTCGGGGCCTCCCGATGATCACCGTCGATCGGGTCCGAAGCCGTTCCCACGTCGTCGTCGGCAGCGGCGTCGCCGGTCTCACCGCCGCCCTCGGGCTCGGCGACGCCGTCGTTCTCACCAAGAGCGCCCTCGGCGCAGGATCCACCGGGTGGGCCCAGGGCGGGATCGCCGCGGCCGTCAGCGCGGGCGATCGGCCGGCGGCTCACGCCGCCGACACGGTCCGGGTGGCGGGAGGCCTCGCGGTTGGAGACGTCGCCGAGCTGGTGACCGCTGCCGCACCCGACCGGATCCGGTGGCTCGTCGAGTTGGGGGCGCGGTTCGACCGCACAAGAGACGGATCGCTGAGCCTCGGCCGGGAGGCCGGCCACTCCCGGAGGCGGATCGTCCACGCCGACGGAGACGCCACCGGTGCCGAGCTCATCCGGGTCCTGCGCGATGCCGTGCGATCCCGGCCGGACATCGAGGTCATCGAGCACGCCCTCGCCGTCGACCTGCTCCGCGCCGGCGCCCGCATCGCGGGTGTCGTGACCATCGACGCCGACGGGGGCCGCACCGCGTGGATGACCGGATCGCTCGTCCTGTCCACCGGCGGCATCGGACGGCTCTACGCCCGTACGACGAACCCGCCCGAGGTCACCGGCGATGGGCTGGCGATGGCGATCCGGGCAGGGGTTCGGGTCGGCGACCTCGAGTTCGTCCAGTTCCATCCGACCGCGCTGGCCGCGATGCTCGACCCGCTGCCGTTGCTGACCGAGGCGCTCCGCGGCGAGGGAGCGAAGCTCGTCACCGGCCGCGGGCTCCGTTACCTCAAGAGCGTTCATGCCGACGCCGAGCTGGCACCGCGCGACATCGTTGCCAGAGCGACGTGGCAGCGGCTCGCGGCCGGCGATGACGTCTTCCTCGACGCAACCGGCATCCCGGACTTCTCGTCCCGCTTCCCCTCCGTCCACCGGCTCGCCACCGGTGCAGGCTTCGACCCGGAAGGAGCCCCCATGCCGGTGACCCCTGCGGCCCACTTCCACATGGGCGGCATCACCACAGACGCTCGGGGGCGTTCCTCCGCGCCGGGGCTGTGGGTGTGCGGTGAGGCGGCCTCGACCGGGCTCCACGGCGCCAACCGCCTCGCCAGCAACTCGTTGCTCGAGGGGCTCGCCTTCGGCGCCCGGATCGCCACCGACATTGCCGGGACCGCCATGCCGGCCCCCGATCCCCGCCGGGTCACCGTCCCGATCGACGGGTTGGATGCCGGACCGGGTGACGACGGCATCGTCTCTGCTGTCCGCGGGATCATGTGGGACCGGGTTGGCGTGGAACGCTCGGGCAAGGGTCTCGGGGAGGCGGTGGAGCAGCTCGCCGCCCTCGGCAAGACGGCCGGGACGGTCGAAGCGCGAACCGCAACGACGGTGGCGGCCGCGATCGCGTCTGCGGCGCTCGCACGCCCGGAGAGCAGAGGCAGCCACTTCCGCACCGATCATCCCGACCCCGACGAGGCGTGGGCCCGTCGCACCCAGATCGAGCATCCACCCGTCGCGACGACTCCGCTGCTCGGCTGGATCGCACGAGGGGCCGCGTGATGCACACCGCACCCGCAGCGGCGGTGCGACGGGTGCTCGAGGCGGCGCTCGAGGAGGACGTCGCCACCGCCGGCGACGTCACGACCGACGCGCTCGTCACGGTGGACGCCTCCGGGGCCGCCCGCATCGTCGCCAGGGAGCCTGGGCGCATCGCCGGTCTTGCCGCATCCCTTCAGGCCTTCACGATGCTCGACGCCCGGGTCACGACGGAGCCCGAGGTCGAGGACGGATCCGACGTGCCCGCCGGCGCAACGCTGGCGATCGTCGCCGGACCGCTTCGTGCCCTTCTCACCGCGGAGCGGACCTGCCTCAACCTGCTGGGGCACCTCAGCGGCATCGCGACGGGGACCGCGGCGGCGGTCGCCGGCGTGGCCGGCACCGGTGCCGTCGTCGCCGACACCCGGAAGACGACACCCGGCCTGCGCGCCCTCGAGAAGTACGCCGTACGGGTCGGTGGCGGCTCCAACCACCGGTTCGGCCTCCACGACGCCGTCCTCATCAAGGACAACCACATCGCCGTCGTGGGCTCCATCAGCGGCGCAGTGACGGCAGCGCAGGCCGCAGTCGGACACACCGTCACGATCGAGGTGGAGGTCGAAAACCTCGACGAGCTGGCCGAGGCGCTCGACGCCGGCGCGGACGCGGTGCTTCTCGACAACATGACGCTCGACGACATGCGCGCCGCAGTGGCGATGGCGAATGGTCGGGTCACGACCGAAGCCTCCGGGAGCGTGACACCCGCGCGGCTGCGCGCCGTCGCCGAGACGGGCGTCGACATCGTCTCCATGGGCTGGATCACGCATTCGGCGCCCCGCCTCGACGTGGCGATGGACATCGACTGAGCCTTCCCAGGACGGGGCTGCCAAGATCCCCGGCGGATCCCGAAAGGGCGCGCGATGGCCCGCCATGACCACTACGACGATTTCGCCTCCGCTTACGACCGGTTCTGGGGGTATTTCGCCGACCTCGTGTTCCCGGTGGTCGAGCGGCTCACACTCACCGGCATCGGGCAGGGTGGCCGCATCCTCGACGTCTGCTGCGGGACGGGACGCCTCGCCGGGCTCCTCTGCGCTGCCGGTTACCGGGTCACCGGCGTCGACGGCTCGGAGCACATGCTCGCCTGCGCCCGCACCAATGCGCCGGATGCGGACCTCGTCCTCGCCGACGCACGCGACTTCACGGTCGCGACACCGTGCGATGCCGCCGTCTCCACCTTCGACAGCCTCAACCATTTCATCACGGCGGAGGATCTGGCGGCCGTCTTCACACGAGTGCGGGCGTGCCTGGTCGACGGAGCCCTGTTCCTCTTCGACCTCAACACCGCCGGGGGCTTCGCGGCGCGCTGGCGTGGCTCGTTCGGGAGGGTCGATGAGGACCACGTCGTGGCCGGGTCCTCATCGTGGGCCCCCGAGACCGGAGTGGCCCGCAGCCACCTCACCGTGATGACCCGCGCCGGCACAGCGTGGCACCGAGCCGACGTCACCCTCACCGAGCGGTGTCACAGCGACGCTGAGGTTCGCGCCGGGCTGGTGGCCTCGGGATTCGGCAACCTCGAAGTCTTCGACGCGGCCGACGTCGGTATCGACGAGGTGGGGCGGGTCTTCTACCTGGCCGAGGCGCTGCCCGGGCACGGCGAGACCTGAGGACGGTGACCGGCCGACGGCAACCGCGATGATGCAGTGGAACGGCCCTTGGGCAGTCACCCGAGATCGTCGAGCGCCTCGAGGACCCGGTCGACCTCGTCCGGCGTGTTGTAGTGGACGAACCCGATGCGGACGAGCCCTCCGGAGTCGAGGACGCCGAGATACGCCATCACCTCGAGGGCGTAGTAGTGGCCGTGCCACACGAAGATCCCCTGCGAGCCGAGCCGGGCGGCAACAGCCGCCGGGCTCATGCTCTCGACGGCGACGGCGAACGTCGGCGTCCGACCGGCGGGCTTCGGAATCCCATAGCACCGGACGTGGCCCATCGCGGCGATGCCGTCGAGAAACCGCCGGCTCAACTCCGCCTCGTAAGCCCGCGTCGCTTCGAGCGCCGAAACGAGGCGCTCCCGGCGCGTTGCTCCCTCCCCCAGGCCCTCGAGGTACTCCACCGCCGCCGTGACCCCGGCGAGGCTCTCGAAGCTCTGAGTCCCCGTCTCCCACTTCCCCGGCGGATCGCTGGGCGCCGGCCGGATACGGACCGCATCGAGCCCGGCGAGCAGCTCCGACCGCCCGTAGAGCGCACCGACATGGGGCCCGAAGAACTTGTACGCGGAAGCGGCGAGAAAGTCGCTCCCGGCGGCATCGACGTCGAGGGGACCGTGCGGTGCGTAATGCACGGCGTCGACGAAGACGAGGGCACCGACGTCGTGTGCCCTGGCGGCGACCTCGGCGACATCGACGACCGTCCCGATGGCGTTGGAGGCATGGGTGACGGCGACGAGCCGGGTGCGCGGCGACAGCACGGCGTCGAACGCCGCCGGATCGAGAGTGCCGGTCTCGCGATCGAAATCGACATGGCGCACCACGGCTCCGGATTCGCTCGCCGCCTGCATCCACGAGGACACGTTGGCGTCGTGGTCGAGCCGTGTGACGACGACCTCGTCGCCTTCGGACCATGTCCTCGCCAGTGCTCTTCCCAGCGCCAGCGTCAGGCTCGTCATGTTCTGGCCGAACGCGATCTCGTCGCCGGATGTTGCGCCGAAGAGGTCGGCGACGGCGCCGCGGGCGCCGGCGACGACCCTGGCCGTCTCCTCACTCGTGACGAAGGGGCCACCGAGGTTGCTCCCGCCCCGCTCCAGATACCCGGAGACGGCGTCGATGACGCTCTCCGGCACCTGGGTCCCGCCGGGGCCGTCCGCATAGATCGCCCGGTTGCCGGCGACCAGCCTCGAGAGCGCCGGAAACCGGCTGCGCGCTGCGACGACGTCGATGCTCACGAGTCCGCCTCTCCGAGAAAGCGCGGAGCGTAGCTCACGAACGGATCACGAAAGGTTTCGCCTCCAGCGCCGGGCCGCCGATAATCGAGGCGGATGATCGTTCCGGTCGTGCTCTCAGGTGGGAGCGGCACCCGCCTCTGGCCGTTGTCGCGTCCCGAACAACCCAAGCAGCTCCTCGCGATGATCGACGAGCGGACGATGCTGCGCGCCACGATCGACAGGCTCGCCGGCATTCCGGAGGTCGCGGATCCCGTCGTGGTGTGCAACGCCGGCCACGGTCACCTCGTCGCCTCCGAACTCGATGCCGCCGGCTTCGCCACCGACCGGGTCATCCTGGAGCCCGAGGGCAGGAACACGGCGCCGGCGGTCGCCGCTGCGGCGACGTTCCTCCTCGAGGCGGCTGAGGACGCCATCCTCCTCGTGCTCCCGGCTGACCACATCATCCGCGACGAGGGCGCGTTCCGTGACGCGGTGACCATTGGAGCCGTCCAGGCGCGCGGCGACAGGCTCGTCACCTTCGGCATCGTCCCCGACTACCCGGAGACGGGATACGGCTACATCCGCGTAGGTGAGCCAGTCGACCCGCCGGTGAGCCGCATCGCCGAGTTCGTCGAGAAACCCGACCTGGCGGCCGCCGAGGAGTACCTCGCCGACGGCGGATACCTGTGGAACAGCGGCATGTTCGTGTTCGGGGCCCGCCGCTACCTGACCGAGCTGGAGCGATTCCAGCCCGCGATCGTCAAAGCCACGACGGCGGCGGTGGCAGCCGCGAACCGCGACGGGGCGCTCGCGCTCGACCGGGCGGCGTTCGTCGAATCGCCGAGCGACTCGATCGACCTCGCGGTGATGGAGCGCACCGACGGCGGCGTCGTCGTGCCGCTCGACGCCGGATGGAGCGATGTCGGATCGTGGGCGGCGTTGTGGGACGTGGCGCCCCGGGACGCCCATGGCAATGTCGTCGTCGGCGATGTCCGCACCGTCGACACCTCCGGCAGCTACCTCCGCACCGAGTCCCGCCTCCTCGCCGCGATCGGGCTCTCCGACATGGTGGTCGTCGAGACCGCAGACGCGGTCCTCGTCGCGCCGCGTGACCGGGCACAGGACGTCAAGCAGATCGTCGACGGCCTCAGGGGAGCGGCACGGGTCGAAGCAAGCCGTCATCTCCGCCGTCCGACCGGATTCGGCACAATCGAGGACCTCGAGTCGTCGGCGAGCTCGCTCGTTCGCAGACTCACGATCGCCGCTGGAGGCGAGACGATCACCCGGAGCCGTTCGGGTGGGCCGGTCCACTGGATCGTCACCGCCGGCCGGGGAACGGCCGCGGTGGGCGACGACTCGATCGACATCAGAGCGGGGGACGCAGTCGCCATCGCCACCGGCGTCCCCCACCACCTCGAGAGCACCGGCTCGTCCCCGCTCGAAGTCGTGGAGATCCAGATCGTCGGCGAAACCGCCGATGACACCACTGTGGACATCAGGAAAGGAGACGGCTAGTGGCGACCCTGCTGGCGGTCGTGATCGCCGCCGCGCTGCTCCTCTTCGTGTTCTCCAAGCTGCAGGGGGCTCGTGCCAAGCTCAGGCCCGAAGGCGAGGAGGTCACGCCGAAGAAGGGCAGGAGACAACGCAAACTCGACGAGATCCGGGCCAACGACCCGCCGTTCGAACCGAAGTCGGCATTCGACGTGATGCTCGAAGAGGTCGCCGACCTCGGCCTCGACGACGTGCCGGGCGGTCAAGGGATCGACGCCCCCGTCCGGCTCAAGGTCTGGAAACGCGATGCTGCGGTGCGGGCGTCGTGCAACGATTCGGTCCGGTTCGTCGTCCACAACCGCGTCGAGCCCGAAGCGGCCAAGGTCGACGACGTGAGGCTCGAGTGCAACACCGGCGCCGACACCCCCGACGCAGCCGACACCACCACCATCGGCTCTGGGGCTGTCACCGGGGAAGACGGCAACAGAGCGACGCCGACGCACACCGAGGCACCGGACGGAGCCGAGCCGGGGTCGTGAGGTTCCCGGGAACAAACCGGGCGTCCACAGCGTTGTTCACATCGAGTCAAGGGATTCCCGACTCGGGCGACCGGTTCCTCCCGCCGGACTCCCGAGTCCACTCTTCACTCTTCCCCTTCCAGCGCCCCTCACCCGAGGGGCGCGGGCGCGTCCAGAGCCGGGCATCTGCGGGCCGGGATGTATCGTGACCCCCCGATGCGTCACTGCACCCATTGCGGCGTTCCCACCGACCCGGAGTGGCACTTCTGCAGGAGATGCGGGGCGGCGGTCGACATCGAGGCTGCAGCGAACCGCTCGACGTTCTGCACCGAGTGCTCCTACGCCATCGCCCCCGCCTGGCGGTTCTGCTCCCGCTGCGGGACACCGACGCCCATGGCGGAGGCGACCCGCTCGACCCGCGTGTCGGATCTCGACCGCTGGGCCGAGGAGGCTCCCGGAACCGACGCGGGGACGGAGCCGGCGCAAGCCCTCACTCCCGAGATCGTCGAGGATGCCGACGTCGAGCTGATCAGCCGCAGCTTCGAGGCCGCGGCGCCCCCCGATGCCCCCGCCCCACCCCCGCCTCCCGCCGGAGCCCCTGACCGGCCCCGGCTCGGTGAACCGGCCTCGACGGGAGAGCCGGAAGCTGCCGCCGCGGCTGAGCAAACCACCGAGACCGACGGCGCCGACGAGCAACCGCCCGACACGCCGGAGCCGGAACGACCCGAGGCACCCGAGTGGCTCGAAGCGACCGAAGAGCCCCCGATCGCGATCTACTCCCGCGATCGCCTCGACACGGAGCCGGTGGATGTCAACGACTATTACCCCGCCGCCCGCTCCGACGCGACGACATCGGCGCAGGAGGAGGACCCCGACCGCGAGGAGGCGGCACCGGACGATGCCGAGCATGCCGCCGCATCCGCCACGGGCCTCCCCGCCGTGTGGGCGGGCAGGGCCCCAGCCGCCGTCGACACGCGCAGCGCCGGTGAGGCGCCGGTCCCGACACTGTTTCGGGATCCGGCGAGGCCCGCGGCCGCGACGAGACTCGGCCTCATCGTCGTCGCCCTGCTCAGCGGCTGGATCGCGCTCGCGCTCTTCCTGCTCAACAACCGGATCGCGGACGTCGCCGCGGGCTCGGGGAGCGTCTCGGGCATGGCGGCGGCGCAGACGCTCGTGAACGGACGTCTCCGGCCGGCGCTCATCGGTGCAGCGGCGATCACCGCGATCGGGCTCATGCGGTGGACGTACCGGGCATACGCCAACCTCCCCTCGTTCGGGAAGTCCGACCTGCGCGCGCCGCGCTCGGCGGCCGTGTGGGCCTGGCTCGTGCCGGGAGTGAACCTCGTGCTCCCGCCGCTGCTCATCAACGACGTCTGGCGAGGAGCCGACGTGTACGCGAGGGATGACGTTCGCTGGAAGCGACGCAAGGGCAACCCGTGGGTGGGCGTGTTCGTGCTCGGGATCGTGATCGCCGTCGGCTCGGCTGCGATCTCGCTGCTGCTCGTAGACCGCACGTCGTTCCAGGGCGCGATCGACGCCAACCGCTGGCTCATCTTCGCCGCCGCCGGCGTTGTCGTCGCCTGTTCCGGGCTGGCGCGCGCAATCGATGTCGTCACGGCCCGCCAGCGCCAGCGCATGGCGGCACTGGGCGGCCTGTTGTGAGCGGCGAACGAGAGGGAGTCGTCGCCGTGTTCGGGTCCTCGAGCCCGCTCCCGGGTGACGCCGCCTACGTCGAGGGGGTGCGCTGCGGGGCCGGGCTCGCCTCGGCCGGCTTCACGGTCGTCACCGGCGGCTACGGGGGCGTCATGGAGGCCGTGTCTCGCGGGGCCGCCGAGGCGGGCGGCCACGTCGTCGCGGTCACGGCTCCGGACGTCTTCCCTTCGCGTCACGGTGCCAACGACTACGTCGCAGAGGAGCTTCGGGCGCCGACCATCGCGAGGCGCATCGCGCAACTCGTCGAGATGAGCGATGCCGTCATCGCGCTGCCCGGCTCGATCGGCACCCTCACCGAGCTCGTCATGGCCTGGAACAACGCGTTCGTCGCCAGATTCTCGGAGACGAGACCGGTGCCGCTCGTCACCGTCGGCCGGGTGTGGAACGACCTCGTCGCCCGGTTGGCGGTGGTGCTCGAGACTGACGGGTCACTCGTCGAAACGGTGACGGACGTCGACGAGGCTGTTTCGTTCGTGACCCGGCGGCTGGGCCGTCAGCCTTCCTGAAGGCCGGTGAGCACTGCGCTCGAGGGCGTCGGCGAGCACTTCTGCCTCCTCGGTGGAGATGCGGCCGGCGAAATGACGGGCGACGCCGTCGAGATGGAACAGGGCCGCCTCGCGCAGGTGTTTCGTACCTTCCGGGGTCAGCTCGAGGAATGTTCCCCGCCGGTCGGACGCGCAGACGGTCCTGCGGACGAGACCGGCCGCCTCCATGGGGTCGACGAAGCGGGTGGCGGCGCTGCGGCTGAGGAGGAGCGAGTCCGCCAACTCGTGCATCCGGAGCCTGCCCTCGTCGGCGTGCTCGAGGTACAGAAGCACCTCGTACCAGGAGAGGGGAAGCCCGGGTCCCTTGCTCAGCCCGCCCGCTCCTCGCGTCCAGACCCATCGGAGCGGGGCCACGTCGCCCCTACACTCCCCTCGTCCCACGCGGAGAAACGAGCAGGTCATGGCCACGGAAGGCTTCTACCTCGGCGGCATCGTCGACCCGGCCACGGGTGAGCGAAGCGGCGGCCTCGTCGACTACGACCCCGGAGACCTCACCACGCACGGGGTCATCGTCGGGATGACCGGATCCGGCAAGACCGGCCTCGGCATCATCTACCTCGAAGAGGCGCTACTCGCCGGTCTCCCCGCGCTCGTCATCGACCCGAAAGGCGACATGACGAACCTCCTGCTGACTTTTCCCGACCTGCGCCCCTCGGACTTCGAGCCGTGGGTCGACGCCGCCGAAGCCCGCAAAGAGGACAAGACGACCGCCGAGCTCGCGGCGGAGAAGGCGGAGCTGTGGACGAAGGGCCTCGGCTGGTGGGACCAGGACGGTGAGCGAATCCGCTCCCTGAAGAACGCCGCCGGGTACACCATCTACACGCCGGGCTCGTCGGCCGGTCTCGGCGTCAACATCGTCGGCTCGCTCACCCCACCCGCGCTGTCCTGGGACGACGAGGCAGAGACCCTTCGTGACGAGATCCAGGGGTTCGTCTCCGGCCTCCTCGGTCTCGTCGGCATCGACGCCGACCCGATCTCGTCGCGCGAGCACATCCTGCTTTCCAACCTCATCGAGCACGCCTGGCGCTCCGCGACGCCCTTGGACCTCGCAACCCTGCTCGCCCAGGTGCAGCGACCCCCGCTGCGCAAGCTCGGCGTCTTCGAGATCGACGCGTTCTTCCCGGAAAAGGACCGCCTCGAACTGGCGATGAAGCTCAACGGGCTCATCGCCAGTCCCGCGTTCGCGGCATGGATGGAGGGGCCCGACCTCGACGTCGGCTCGATGCTGTGGGACGACGCCGGAATGCCGCAGGCGGCGATCGTATACCTCGCTCACCTCTCCGAGGAGGAGCGCCAGTTCATCGTCACGCTGCTCCTCTCCAAGGTGGTCACATGGATGCGAGCCCAGCCGGGCGCATCCGACCTGCGGGCCCTCATCTACATGGACGAGGTGTACGGGTTCGTGCCGCCCACCGCGGAACCCCCATCGAAGAAGCCCATCCTGACCTTGCTCAAGCAGGCGAGAGCGTTCGGGGTGGGTCTCCTCCTCTCCACCCAGAACCCCGTCGATCTCGACTACAAGGCGATGTCCAATGCCGGAACGTGGTGCATCGGTCGCCTCCAGACCGAGCGGGACAAGAGCAGGATCCTGGAGGCGCTCAAATCCGCCAGCGGCGCCGCCGACATCGTCGCCCTCGACGCCGCCATCTCCGGCCTCGACAAGCGCCAGTTCCTGCTCCACAGCACGCGGGAGGCAGAACCCAGCATCTTCACGACCCGCTGGGCGCTGTCGTATCTCGCAGGCCCGCTCACGAGGGAGCAGGTGACGACGCTCATGGCCGGTGCGGAACGGGACCGGCCCCGTACGGCCACGGAGCCGTCTGCGGCCGCCGAGCCGGGGACGGTGGCTCGGCCCGAGCGCGACCTCGCCGCCGACGAGACACCGGTCATGCCCGCCGTCGCCGAAGACGTCCGGGTCCTCCACATGGACCCGGCGGCGCCCTGGGCAGGCGCCGTCGGCGCGGACCCGCACTCGAGCCGCCACGAGGTGGCAGTGGCCGCCCGGGTCGAGTTGCGGTACGACGACACCCGGGCGGGCGTCGACCACCGGGAGGAGTGGGAGGCGATCTTCCACCCGCTCGCCCAGCCCTTCGACGCGAGCGGAGGCGTCCACGTCGACCACGACGAGCGAGACCTCATCGAGGACGCGCCGCCGGGCGCCGTCTACGTCGTGCCCGAGGCGAAGATCGACACGAAGACGTACTTCCGATCGGCCGCGGCCGCCGTCAAGGCGGACCTCTACCGGGACTCGCGGATCACGCTCTACCGCAACCCAGGCCTCAAGCTGTATTCCCGGGTCGGAGAGACCGAGAAGGACTTCCTCGCCCGCTGCGACGCCGAGGCCGAGCAGCGCGCCGACGCCGAGGCGGCGAAACTCCGCGACAAGTACGAGACGCGCCTCGGCAAGGCGAGGGACCGACTCGCCGCCGCCGAGCGCCGCGTCGCCGAGCTCGAGGTCGACCTCGAGGGCCGGCGCGAGAGCCAGTTCCTCGACCAGGCGGGCGCCGTCATCGGCGTCCTCCTCGGGCGCCGCTCGACGCGTTCGATCACCGGCTCGTCGCGGCGGCGTGCCGCAGCTCGTTCGGCCGAGCAACGGCTGCGAACCGCCGAAGCCAAGACCCAGGATCGCGACGCCCAGATCGTCGAGCTCGAGGAGGAGCTCCTCGAGGAGCTCGAGGAGCTCAACGATCGGTGGGAGGACACGGGCGCGGAGATCGAGACCTTCGAGGTCGGGCTGGAGAAGAACGACATCACGGTGGTCGACATCGCCCTCGTCTGGCTGCCGATGCCGGGGTAGGCGCAGCGTTCACCGTTCGAGCACCCTGGATTCCTCGAACCGGCCGCCATTGCAGCCCCGCGTCGGCGTGGCCGGGGTAGCCTCCCGTCATGTCGCAGCGCCCCGCCATCGTCCGGATCCACGAGTCCGACTCCGACGCCGGGGCCCGGGTCACGATCACGCTGAGCTATCAGGACGCAGAGTACGTCGGGTCGGCCACCGGGAATCCCGAGATCACCGCCCGACCGCGCCTCGTCGGCGAGGCGACGTTGCGAGCGGTCGAACAGGTGACCGAGGGCCGGGTGCGGCTGAACCTCGAGGCCATCGCCACCACGTCGCTGGGCGCGAGCCAGGTCGCGATGGCCCAGGTGCGGCTCGAGGGCGACCGCGACACCCTCGTCGGGAGCGCGCTGCTCGCTGAGACGGACCGGTCAGCAGCGACCGTCCGCGCCGTACTCGACGCCATCAACCGGCGGCTCGCCACGGTGCTCTGAAGGTAACGGAGTAGCGGAGGTGGTCCCCGGCGACCCGGGTCACTCGGTTTGGACCAGCGCCCAGAGCACGTCCTTGATCGAGATCACGCCGAGGAGCTCGCCCTCCTCCATGACGGGGAGGTGCCGGTATCCGGTTTCGAGCAGCCACGTCGCCGCCTCCCGCACGCTGAGGTGAGGCGGAACGGTGTCGGGCGATTCGCTCATCCAGTTCTCCACCGTCTCGTCGTCGGGTTCGACGTCCGCGGCGACGGCGGCGACGAGATCGTGCTCGGTGATGATCCCGACGACCTCGCGACCCTCGACGACCGCGAGACAGCCGACCTTCTGGGCCAGCATCCGCTCCGCGGCCTCGGTGAGACTCGCCTCGGTGCCGATGACCTCGGCGGCGCCGCCGACGAGCGCACTCAGCTGCACGGTTCACCTCCTCGAACGACGATAGCGACGGCGCGCGACAGGCGCGATGGGACAACGCCTCCGATCAGAGGAGATCTTGCTCGCGGATCCCGAACGACGGGTGGCGGAGCCGGCAGAGCGCGAGCTTCTCGAGCTGTCGGATCCGCTCTCTCGTGAGGTTGAACTCCTCGCCGATCTCTTCGAGAGTACGGGGAACCCCGTCGTAGAACCCGTAGCGAAGGGCGAGGATCCGACCCTCCCGGTCGGGAAGCCTTTCGATCGACTTGCGCAGGCTGTCGGCGATGTCGAGCTCCTCGGTCACCCGGACCGGGTCGACGGCGTCCTCGTCCTCGATGAAGTCGCCGAGCTGGGCCCCGTCCTCGCCGACCGGCTGCTCGAGGGACACCGTGTCGGCAACCCCGAGAGCCAGCTCGACCTTGTCGACGTTGACCCCAGCCTCCTCGGCGATCTCCTCCGGCCTCGGCTCCCGCCCCAGCTCTGCCTTCAAGCTCGCCTGGGCGGCGCGGACCGCGGCGAGCGTGTCGTGCAGGTGGACCGGTATCCGCACCGTGCGCGACTTGTCGGCGATGGCACGGGTGATCGCCTGGCGGATCCACCACGTGGCGTAGGTCGAGAACTTGAACCCCTTGCGCCAATCGAACTTCTCGACTGCGCGGATGAGGCCCAGGTTGCCCTCCTGGATGAGGTCGAGGAAATCGATCCCGGAGGTGTTCGCATAGCGGCGGGCGTTGGCCACGACGAGCCGGAGGTTGGCGGTCAGGAACGCATCCTTGGCCTCGCGACCGTGGCGGACCTTGCGACGGAGGGCGATCTCCTGGGCCTTGTCGTCGAAGGTACCTCCGTCGAGCCGCGCCTCGGCGTCCTGTCCTGCCTCGATCTTCTGGGCGTAATCGACCTCTTTCTCGGCGGTGAGCAGCTCGTACTCGCCGATAGCGGTGAGGTACTGGCTGACGAGATCGGTGGTGAGGCGCCCGCGCTCGTCGGTGAGCTTGTTCTTGTCCCGATCGCGGCGCGACCGTGTGAGCGTGTCCCGTTCGAGGCGCTCTTTCGCCTCCTGCCGATCACGCAGTGCCCGATCGAGCACCTTGTCGCGCCCCTTGGTCGCCATCAGTCGCAGTCCTCCGATAGTTGTGTGTCCGCCATCGCCGGAATATCGCCAGCGGCCCCCGATCGGAACCACGGCGGTCGAGCCCTGGCCCGCGGTTCCATGTGAAGGGAATCACAAAGAGAGACTCCGTCCCAATATCACACAAAGTGGCATCTTTGTGAACCCCCTACTTGGGGCCGGTGGCGGGGACCTTCGGCGGACCCAGCTGTCAACGCCGGATCGGGCCGAATCATTCCCCCCGCCGGACGAATCCCCCCTCCCCGGGCCGCAGTGACCGGCGCACGAGACCCGGGCTTCGGAGTCGATCCTCCCCAGGGCGGGCGCCGAGGACCCCGTCGCACGCTACGGTGGCTCGATGGCGAATCGCCTCGCTGCTTCGTCCAGTCCCTACCTCCTCCAACACGCCGGGAACCCCGTCGACTGGTTCGAGTGGGGAGATGCTGCGTTCGCAGAGGCCCGGGACCGGGACGTCCCGGTTCTGCTCAGCGTCGGATACTCGTCCTGCCACTGGTGCCACGTGATGGCCCACGAGTCCTTCGAGGACGAGACAACAGCCGCGTTCATGAACGAGCACTTCGTCAACGTCAAGGTCGACAGGGAGGAGCGCCCGGACGTCGACCGCATCTACATGGACGCGGTCCAGGCGATGACCGGCCACGGCGGATGGCCGATGACCGTGTTCCTGACTCCGGCCGGGCAGCCGTTCTTCGCCGGCACGTACTTCCCCAAGGAGCCCCGCGGCAACTACCCCTCTTTCCTCCACGTGCTCGGCCAGATACGCGAAGCGTGGAACGGTCGCCGGGACGACATCGACGACCAGGCGCGGCGTCTCACCGACGCGGTGGTGCGACGGATCCCACCCGCCGCAGAGACCCCCGGCATCGAGGCGGCGGAGAGGGCGGTTGCGGCGCTCTCGACGGCGTTCGATCCCACCCACGGGGGTTTCGGTGGGGCACCCAAGTTCCCGCAGGCGCCCAACCTCGAGCTGCTCCTCCGTGCGCTCGCGCTCGGCATCGGCGCGCGCGAGCACGTCACGGCCATGGTGGCGACGACGCTCGACGCCATGGCTGCCGGCGGCATCTACGACCACCTCGGCGGGGGCTTTGCCCGTTATGCGGTCGACGAGCGATGGCTCGTCCCCCATTTCGAGAAGATGCTCTACGACAACGCGCTCCTCGCCCGCATCTACGTGAGGGCCTGGCAGCTCACAGGGACCACGAGGTATCGCACCGTGGCGGAGGAGACGCTCGACTACCTCCTTCGCGACCTCGCCCACGACGAGGGCGGGTTGTTCTCTGCCGAGGACGCGGACTCCGAGGGTGAGGAGGGCACGTTCTACGTCTGGTCGTGGGACGAGCTCATGGACGTGCTCGAGCCGGACGGCCCGGTCATCGCTGCGGCGTACGGCGCCACCGAGCGGGGCAACTTCGAGGGGCGAAACGTTCTCCACCGCCCGGAGCCCCTCGAGGACGTGGCCGTCCGCTTCGGGACCGACGCGGACGATGTCGACCGCCGTCTCCACGCCGCCAACGTGAAGCTGCGCACCGTGCGCGCCGCCCGGGTGAGACCCGGGCTCGACGACAAGGTGGTGACGGCGTGGAACGGGCTTGCCCTGCGGGCATTCGCCGAGGCCGGGGCGGTCCTCGAGAGCGCGCGGTATCTCGACGCCGCCCGTCGCATCGCACGGTTCATCGGCCGTCACGTGACGGTCGACGGCCGCCTCCTCCGGTCGTGGCGAGACGGTGCGACATCGGGCCCCGGGTTCTGCGACGACTACGCCGCCATGGCAACCGGGCTCTTCGCGTTGTACCAGGCAACGGGCGAGGTCGAGTGGTACCTCGAAGGGGAGCGTCTCACCCGGGAGCTGCTGCGCCTCTTCCCGGATGCCGAAGGCGGGTTCTTCGCGACCGGCACCGACGCCGAGCGCCTCATCACCCGACCAAAGAACCTCATGGACAACCCGACGCCTTCGGACAACGCGCTCGCCGCCGAGGCGCTCATCACCCTCGCGGCCTATACCGGGGACATGTCCCTCACCGAAGCCGCCGAAGGGGTGTACCGCGCCGCCGGCCGGCTCCTCGACCACTACCCGTCTGCCGCCGGTCACCTCGTCTCCGTCCTCGCCGTGACCGGCTCCGGAGTGAGAGAAGTCGCCATCGTCGGGCCCGACGGGTCCCGCGAGCCGCTCGAACGCGTCCTCTGGGAGACGTTCCGCCCCGACTGCGTCCTCGCCGCCGCGCCCGTGGGAGCCGGCCCGATCGCCCTGCTCGAAGGCCGCACCGGCGGTGAGCAGGGAGCGCTCGCCCACGTGTGCGAGCGCTTCGTCTGCGACCTCCCGGTGGCGACACCGAGCGAACTGCGCGCGCTGTTGCGGATTGGCGCGGAGTAGCCGGGGACCGCCCGTAAGCTGTTCGCGCTGTGACCGACCCCAGTTTGGGCGCGTGTGTCTTCTGCGGCACCGAGCGCCCACGAGACCAGGAGCGTTGCCCCACCTGTGGAAGGCCGTGGATCGACCGTCGTCTGGCCACGGACGACCCGCCTCCGCGCCGCGAGCCCACCGCCGGGCGCGTGCTCGCCGACGCCGTTTCGACGACCGCGGTGGACACGACAACGGCGGTCGGGGTCAGCGAGGTGAGCATCGGCACGGGTGACGACCGCCCCGGTGACGGCGACCCCGTCGATGCCGTCACATCGGCGACCGGGGGCGTCTCCGAAGAGGAGCCGCCACTGCGAGCGACCGCCGATGCCCCCGAAGCGGCCGAACCGGCCGGGGATGCTGACACGGCCGGCCCCGCCGTGGCGGACAAGCCCATCCGGTGGTGGATTCCGCTGGGCATCGCCCTCGCCGTCCTCGTCGTGTACGCGATCGTCTTCAGCGTCCTGCTCTCCCGCTCGGGCACGGAGGAGATCGCTGCACCCGTGACGACGTCGAGTCGCGCCGTCGAGCCGTCGACGACGAGCACGACGGTGGCGACGACGACCACGACGACGGTCGCCACGACGACCACGACCACCGCGACACTGCCTCCCCTCCCCGCATCTGCCACGACGATCGCCATCGAAGACCTCGAACTCGGCGCCTTCCAGATCGGCCCGATCGAGTTCGGGGATCGCGACGTGGACGCGGCCGGTCTGCTCGTCGCATCGCTCGGCCAGCCCGACACGTATTTCCCGGTCGGGGAGAACCAGGGACTCTGCCCAACCGATGAGGGCCGAGCCCTCGTGTGGGGTCCACTCACCGCGATCTTCCGCACCGACGACGGTGTCGAGGTGCTCGCCGGATACACCTTCGACGGAGCGGCACCGGCCGCCGCCGACCATCCCGCGACCTCGATGCGCACGCTGTCGGGTATCGGCCTCGGCGACACGAAGAATGCACTCGAGCTCGCCTATGCGCAGTCGAGGGTCGTCTTCGAGCCACTCTCCGGCCAGGACGGTTTCATCGTGTTGCGCTCGAGTGACGATCGCACGCTGCTGTGGGGAACCCTGGACGGAGCGGAGCCGCCGGCGGTGACCCTGCTCGGCTCACCGCGGCCCTGCGACGGCGGCCCGTTCGCCGGCGGCTGAAGCCTCACGGTCTCTCGCGTCTCGATACAATGACCGGGTGACGGGCGCTCCGAGATCTGGGGCGCCCATTCTCCGGACGAGGACGAATCGCGACCGTGTCGGATCCAAGACCGCGCCACCGCAAGATCTTCACGCTGGCGAACCTGATCTCGGTGCTTGCCGGTATCGCGGTGTTCTTCGCCTCATCGTCGGCGTGGAGCAGCTATCGGGGCGCGATCGTCGCCGCGCTGGCCGCCGGAACCGTCTCGGCGGCGCTCTGGTACGGGTGGACACGGCTCTCCCGGCTCGGTCGCGTCGATGCCGGCATCGACGAGCCGCAGCTCGGTGCGATACCCCCCGATACGGGCGCCCCGTCGCCGACCGTCACCGCACCGGGATCGCCGGTGGCCGCCGCCTACCGGAGCGCGGCATCCCAGCTCGAAGCGGTCACCGCCGGCCAGGTCCTGCTCGTCTCCAGCCCGGCTCCGGGTCAGGGCGCGAGCACCGTCGCGCTCAACATCGCGATCTCGGCGACTCAGGCCGGAAGAAGGGTCGTGCTCGTCGACGGCGACTTCAGCGGCGATGGCCTCACCCGATTCGGGGGCACCGGGAGCGCCCCCGGCCTGACCGACCTCGCCAACGGCTCGACCGATCTCACCGGGGCCTCCCGCATCTGGGCGCTGTCGCCGACGGCGATGATCCCGTTCATCCCCTCGGGCTCGACGAGCACCGACGAGGACACCCTGCGCGGCGGCCTGCTCGCCGATGCCGTCGACCGCATCACCGAGCACGCCGATCTGCTCCTCATCGACGTACCGCCCCTCAACTGGAACGGTACGGCCGCCGCGCTGGCGGCTCACGCCGACGGATCCCTGCTCGTCGTCTCCGAGAACGGCGATGCCGGCGCGGTCGACGACGCGCGCCGGCGCCTCGCCGAGGTCGGAGCCCCCGTCGTGGCCCACGTCGTCAACAGGGCCGGCATCGACCGCACCCATCCCAGCTCGCCGTGGCGGCGGATGATCAAGCGAGGCCTCGCCACCGCGTTGCTGTCGCTCCTCGCGTTCGGGGGTTGGAACGGGTACCGGGTGTGGGACTCGTGGCGATCCCTGGAGCGGGACTCGCTCGACGTGGCAGCCGCCGAGGCGCTCCTGCCGCTTCCATCGGGCGGCATCGTCGCCGAGGAGGTGCCGGAGGAAACCCGGACCGTGGTCACGTCGCCTCCAGCTGCCGTCGAGGCGTACGAGGAGGTGTTCACGTCGTTCCTCCTCATCGGATCCGACGAGGGGGGGTTTCGGGCCGACGTCATCATCCTTGCCCTTCTCGACGGCAGCGAGGGACCGGTGATGGTGTCGATCCCGCGTGATCTCTACCTGCCGAACCGATGCACCCAGGGCTATACGAGGATCAACGCGACGTACCTGGGATGCGGCGAGGACGTGAACGGACCGACCTTGCTCGCGCTCGCGGTCGAGGACTTCACGGGGATCCCCGTGGACCACTTCGCACTGTTCGACTTCGATGGCTTCGAGGACATCATCGACGAGGTCGGAGGCGTCGAGATCTGCGTCGAGTACCCGGTGCGCGACCGCAAGTCCGGCCTCGACCTCGGCGCGGGCTGCACGAACGCTTCCGGGGCCGCGGCCCTCGCCTGGGTCCGGAGCCGCAGCACCCAGGAGCTGCGTGAGGGCACGTGGCGCACGATGCCCGGCGTGAGCGACCTCACCCGCAACGAGCGCCAGCAGGACGTGATCATCGCAATGTTCTCCAAGATCAAGACCTTCCAGTCGCCGTCGGATCTCGCCGGCGTCGTCCGTAGCGCCTCGAACGCGTTCACCCTCGACGACCAACTCGGCGTGACCGATGCGATCTCGCTGGCATGGAGCTTGCGCGACCTCGACCCGGACAGGGTCGTGCGAGTCGGAATCCCGGTCCAGGACTTCACGACGGCGGACGGAAAGCGGGTGCTGCTCCCAGCCGCACCGTTCAGCGAGGTCATCGGGGACGTCATACCCGAGCTGGCAACCCGGCCGGTGTAACACTGCTGAGCCGCGACCCGGGCATAAGATACGAGCCGGCCACGCAGCAGGAAGAATGACGGAGCCCTTCGATCCAGACGACGAGTTCGAACCCTTCGACCCTGGGCAATTCGACCCCTACGAGGATCTCACCGACCTCACCGGCGGTGACCCCGTGCCCCCGCTCGAGGATGCATCCGTTCCCATCGCCACCCCACCGCGGTCGCCGCTGCTGACCGGCCTCATCGTGCTCCTCATCCTCGTCGTCCTCAGCATCGCCGCTTTCCAGTTCCTCCGCGAAGACGAGCCGACGGTCGACGCCGGCACGACGACGACCACCGTCGTCGACGACACTGCCGCCACTGCGACGACCTCGCCCGACGCGACACCGGCGACGACCGCCGCGGTCACGACCGAACCCGCCCCGGGTGGCACCGGCGCCTACGGGCCGGTGGGGGAACCGATCCCCATCGCCGATCTCGGCCTCGCCGTCGACGCCATCGGGTCGATCGCACTCGGCTCACCCGCCGCAGAGGCGATCGGCCGTCTCATCGCCACCTTCGGTGAGCCCGACGAGGACACCGGGCCGGTCACCTCGACAGGGACCTTCGGCGCGTGCGCCGGCGAAACGGAGCGCATCGTGCGCTTCGGCCCGCTCGCGACCGTCGTCGTCATCGACGCGGACGGGACGGAGACCTTCGCCGGCTACCGGCTGGACCTGGCCTTCGGCGGGCTCTCCCACCCTGCGGCGAGCTTGGAGACCCTCTCGGGCCTCGCCGCCGGCAATTCGATACGCCAGCTCCGGCAAACCTACGAGGCCTTCGACGTCGATATCCTCAGCCACCCCGACCCCGATATCGACAACATCTTCGAGCTTCGCAGCCGAAACACCGGCAACCTGCTGCTGTGGGGGCCGGTGTCCTCGCCCGAGGACGACGGGTTCGTGCGCGGCATCTACTCCCCGGACGCCTGCGACCGGTTCTAGCGGCAGGACGCGCCTTCACCCCGCAGCCGTCGTGACGCGTGCCGGCACTAACATCGCCCGCCGAGACGTCGCGGGAGGAAGCAGCGGTGAGCAGACGAGTTCGGGCGAGCATCTACGGTGCGGTCGCCGGGGCGTTGCTCGGGCTCGTCTTCCTCGTCTTCTGGACCGGCCGTGGCGCGCTGGCGTCCATCGACGGGGTGCTCGCCGGCCCCGCCGCAGGGACGACGAGGGCCGAGTTCGCGGTCTCCAGCGGAGGCCTCTACATGCTCGTCGTGCTCTCGGCCCTCCTCGGAGGGCTCGCGATCGCCGGGATTGCCTATGCCCTGGGGCGGGAGGCCGAGCCGCTGAGCCCCAGGTTCCCGCTGCGGTACTTGCTGCCGGCCGCCGCCATCGGCTCGGTCGTCGTCGCCTACGCGGTGACCCGTACGGGTCTCGGGGCGGCTGCGGACATCGAGGCCGGGGTCGTCACGGTCTCGGCATTCAGGATGACGGTCATCGCAGCCGCCGCCGGGGCCGGCGCCGGCGCGATCACCGCCGGAGCGGTCGGCGCCCTCGCCCGGCCGGTGTTTCTCGGGCTCGAGGGCGAGGCGTGGCCGACGTCGGGGCGCGCCGTCCTCGCCGAGATGATGAGAGCGGTCGGCGCGCCAACGGTTGCCATCGTCGTCGTCGCGGCTCTCGCCATCGGCCTGGCCCAACTCCTCCTCGCCATCGAAGGTACCGGGGCGGTGGCGGTGTTCGGAATCGCGGCGGGGATCATCCTGTTCGGGGCCGCCTTCGTCGCCTACCGACCCTGGGAACGCCAGGGGCAGGGCTGAACGCCGACTCAGTCGCCCACTTCGAGCGCGATCACTGTGCCGTCGTCGAGGACCCGGTACCGCACCGTGACCGGCTCACCGCTGCGGAGGTGGTCGCGCAGGTGCCCGATTGGTGCGCTGTCGTGGAAGAGGACGCCCGGCGCCGGTTCGAACGTACGGTCGGTGCCGTCGGTGAGCCGGAGCGTGAAGGCATCGACGGACGTGAGGTCGCCGACGACGTCCGTGACGACTCCGGTGACCTCGGCGCTTGCGGTGCCCGAACAGGCCGTCGCGAGGACCACCACCCCCAGCAGCAGCACCGCTCGGCGCATCAGGACGCGGCACGGGCGGCGCGGCGGTCCGCGGCGCTGTTCCGTTCCTCCTCGTAGTACCAGCGGAAGAAGACGGTGGCGATCGCCGCCCACAGGATGAGCCCGCCGCCGAGCTTCATGAGCAGCCCGGCGAGCACCTGGTCGGTGTGCGCCGAGAGGCCCCAGAGCCTGGGGAACGTCTCGTACATCCCGTACAGCGGCGAATCGCCGAGGGTGAGGAACGAGGCCGGGATCGTCGGGACGAGGGACTGGACGAACAGGTAACCCATCTTGGCGAAGGGCTCGAGGCGCGGCAGGTCGGGGATGGGGCTCAGCACCGGGAACCACATGAGGACGGCAGTGAGGAACAGCGTGGCGTGGGCGGCGAAGTGGAACACCTCCGAGCGCAGCATCAGCTCGAGGATGCCGGGGACGTGGATGAGGCCGAGCGTCGCGTTGAACAACAACAGCGCGACGACGGGCTTCGTGAGGACCCGCAACACCGGGAGAACGGGGCGGAGCAACGCCCGCAGCAGCCACCGCGGCGTCCCCCAGATGAGCAGCGGGGGCACCACCAGGCTCACCGCCAGGTGCTCGATCATGTGGAAGAGGAAGAGGCTCTGCTCACCGATGTCGTGGACCGGCCACGAGGACGCGACGTACAGCGCCACGATCCCGGTGTAGAACGCCACACGATGGCGGCCCGTCACCGCCGGCTCGCCCTGGGGAGCGAACCGGGCGGCGAGCACTCGCATCCCGTATTCGTATGCGATGACGAGCGCGACGGCGAGCCCGAGCACGTCGAAATGAGGATGCCAGGCGGCGACATCGGAGATGCCGGGGTCGGCCTGGGCGATGATCCACGTCATGAGCCATCACTCCCGCTCGGCCTGAAGGCTGAGGGAACCGTCACCACAAGCCTAGGGCCGACCCCGGCGCGCTGCCGCCCACGGCGCTAGAACGCGGTGAACGTCAGCAGCACGACCGTGAAGATGGGGATCGCCCCGAAGAGGCCGACGAGGAACAGATTGCGGTAGAGCGGCTTGTCGAAGCGCAGGTGCATGAAGAACGCGACGACTGCCCCGAACTTGAGGGCACCGAGTCCGATGAGCAACAGCACCCGGGGAGCACCGTCGAAGGCGGAGATCTGGGGGACTGCAATCTCGGCCGCGGTGATGACTGCGAGCACCGCCGCGATGAGCCAGTACATGCCGGGCGTGGGATGGGCGCGCTCTGCCATCACGGTTGCTGCAGGAGGTAGACGACGGTGAAGATCACGATCCACACGATGTCGACGAAGTGCCAGTAGAGGCCGACCAGCTCGACGTTGAGCCCTCGATCGTCGTAGAGCCTGCCGCCGAGTGACAGCAGGAACATCGACCCGAGCAGGAGCACCCCGACGGCGACGTGGGCGCCGTGGAAGCCGGTGAGCATGTAGAACGCCGACCCGAAGGGGCTCGACGTCAAGGTCAGCCCCTGGTGGATGAACTCGGAGAACTCGAAGATCTGCCCGGCGAGGAACGTGGTGCCGAGGAGGGCGGTGGCCGCCAGCCACACCCGGGCCTGGCGAAGGTCGCCGCCGTAGTAGGCGCCGTGGGCCAGAACCATCGTGAGCGAGCTCATGAGGAGCACGAACGACGACGCCGAGGTGAACGGGATGTCGAAGATCTCCGAGCCGATCCCGCCGTTCGTGTTCGACCGGTAGAGGAGGAACGTCGAGATCATCGCACCGAAGAACACGCACTCGGAGCCGAGGAACACCCACATCGCCGTCTTGCGAACAGGTCGGACGTCGTGATGGCCCTCGTCGTGGCCCGCGGCGGGTGCGTGCTCGGCGAGGGGCGCCCCGGCCATCTTCAGTGCTCCCTCGTGATCGGCTCGAGCGACCAGCCGAAGAACGCCCACATCGAGATGACCGCCCCGACGCCGACTGCAAGCCACCCCCACGGGAGGTAGACGAAGCCGGCCCCCATCGTGACGAGGCCCGCAGACGCCAGCGCCGGGTAGTAGGACGGCGACGGCATGTGGATGTCGCCGTGGGCGTCGCCGTCACCGCCGGAGTCGGTTTCGACGGTCACCGCCCCTCCGGTGACGTCGGGCATCCGCACCGCACGTCCCTCGTCGTCTTCGGCGTACTTGCGGTGCCAGAACTCGTCGAGGGCGTGCACCTGGGGCACCTCGTCGAAGTTGTGCACGGGAGGCGGCGACTCGATGGTCCATTCCAGAGTCCGCCCGTCCCACGGGTCCCGGCCGGCGGGCCGTCCCCTCCTGAGGAAGTGGCTGCTGATGATGTTCCAGGCAAACACGAGGAACGAGACGAGGATGATGAAGGCGCCGATGGTGGCGATCTGGTTCCAGAAGTCCCACCCGAGGTTCTCGCCGTAGCGGTACGTCCGGCGGGGCTGGCCGTTGAGGCCGAGGATGTGCATGGGCCCGAACGTGAGGTTGAAGCCGATGAGGGCGAGCCAGAAGTGGAGCTTGCCGAGGCTCTCGTCCAGCAACCTGCCGGTCCACTTCGGGAACCAGTAGTACACGCCCGCCACGTAGCCGAACACGGCGCCACCGAAGAGCACATAGTGGAAATGGGCGACGACGTAATAGGTGTCGTGCTGCTGGGTGTCGGCAGGGATGACCGAGTGGGTCACGCCGGAGAGTCCCCCGATGACGAACATCGCGATGAAGCCGAGGGAGAACAGCATCGGGGTCGAGAACCTGATGCGACCTCCCCAGGTGGTCCCGATCCAGTTGAAGATCTTCACCCCGGTCGGCACGGCGATGATCATGGTGGCGACGCCGAAACCGGCCTCGGCGATGGGACCCATGCCCGAGGTGAACATGTGGTGTGACCAGACGCCGAAGCCGATGAAGCCGATCGCGGCACCCGAGAACACGATGAACGGGTAGCCGAACAGCGGCTTGCGGGAGAACACCGGGAGCACCTCGGAGACGATGCCCATCGCGGGGAGGATGAGGACGTAGACCTCGGGGTGGCCGAACACCCAGAAGAGGTGCTGCCACAGCAAGGGGTCGGCGCCGGCCTCCGCCGCGTAGAACAAGCCGCCGAAGTTGCGGTCGATGAAGAGCTGGAAGAGGCCGATGCCGACGGCGGGCAGCGAGAAGATGAGGAGGAAGGCAACAACGAGCGCCATCCAAACGAACACCGGCATCCGCAGCATCGTCATCCCCGGGGCCCGCATCGTGAACACCGTGGCGATGAAGTTCGCCGACGAGGCGATCGACGCGACCCCGAGCAGCTGGAGCCCGACCGTCCAGAAGTCCATCCGGACGACCTCCTCGAGCTGGGTGGAGAGGGGGGCGTAGCCCACCCAGGCCCCGTCGGGGGCGCCCCCGACGAGGAACGAGCTGTAGACGAGGAGCCCGCTGAAGAGGAAGAGCCAGTAGCTGAAGGCGTTGAGCCGGGGGAACGCGACGTCACGAGCCCCGACGAGGATCGGGAGGAAGTAGTTCGTGAAGGCGGCGGCGATCGGCATGATGACGAGGAAGACCATCGTGAGGCCGTGCATCGTGAAGAGCTGGTTGTAGGCGTCGGACGACAGCACCTCGCCGTTCGGCTGGAAGAGCTGCATCCTCACGAGCAGCGCCTCGACGCCGCCGATGAAGAAGAACAGCGCTGCGGTCACCGCATAGAGGAGGCCGATCCGCTTGTGGTCGACCGTGGTGAGCCAGCCCCACACCCCGCGTGGTCCGGGCGACAGCGTCCGCTGGGTGTCAGCCATCAGCGCCATGTTCCGCCGCCTCCGGTCATGCTCATTGCCAGCTCTCCAGCAGCTCGACGAGACCGTCGATCTCGTCGGTGGTCAGGCCGAGGTTCGGCATGCCGAGGATCCTCCCGGCCGCGATGTCGTTGCGCTCCGGGGCCATCGGCTTGAGGTCGGAGGGGTTCGCCAGCCACCGGGCGAGATGATCCCGCGTCGCGTCGAAGCTGGCACCCCCGAACGTCGTCCTGCTCCCGAAGTGGGTGAGGTCGGGCGCCAATGCGGCGTCGAATGACTCACCGTCGACGTCCACCGTGACACCCTGGCCGAGCCGCTCCACGCCCCCGGAGCCCGCCACCCTCGCCTGGTGGCAGGCGGTGCAGACGAGCTCGAAGGTCTGGTATCCGGTGGCGATGGGACCCGTCCCGGTGGGCTCGGCGGCCGGGGCGAGCTGACGCTCCACCCAGGCGTCGAAGTCGGCCGGCGAGTGGACGAACACCCGCAGCCGCATGTCGGCATGCGCCAGTCCGCAGAACTCGGCGCACTGGCCGAGGATCACCCCTGGACCGAAACCGAAGTCCTCGGACGGGACCGAGGCGTCTGCCTCGAGTTTGAGGTTCGTGACCCTCCCCGGCACCACGTCGCGCTTGCCGTTGAGCGGTGGCACCCAGAAGCTGTGGATGACATCGACCGACGTCATCGTGAGGTAGACGGGCTGCCCGGCGGGAAGGTGAAGCTCGTTGGCGGTGGTGAGGGGAGCACCCTCGGCATCGGTGAGCCCGGGGTACGTGAACTCCCACCACCACTGGTGTCCGATGACGGTCACGTCGAGGCGCGGCCCGTCCGGCTCGTCCCTGAGCTCGAAGTGCTGCTGGAGCGTCGGCACGGCGATGATGGCGAGCAGCACCGCCGGGATGATCGTCCACGTGATCTCGAGCGCGGTGTTGCCGTGGAGCTGTTTCGGCTCGCGCGTGTCGCCGGGCCGCTCCCGGAAACGGACCATTGCCACGACCATCCCGGCCGCGACGATGACGAACACGATCGTGGCGAGCACGAGGACGAGACGCCACAAGCCGTCGATGTCCCGCGCCGAGGGGCCGGCGGGCTCGAGCGAGCTCTGCGGCCCGGAGCCACTGCATCCGGCAAGGATCACACCGAGAAGAGCCAGCGCACAGGCCGGATACACGCAACGCCCGCGCCGGACCCGACGTCTCATCGTGCGCGTGTCTCGCCGGGTCGCATTCCCACCCCGTCTTCAGGCACCGTGCCGGTTGCGCGGCATCGTACCCACCGGGCAGGGCCAATCGAAATCACTCCCGAACGCCGGTGGGAGGCTCCAAATCAGCCGAGGAGGGGGGCGAGCTCCGCTCCCGCCATGACGCCCTCGAAGCGACCGATGACCGTGCCCGACTCGTCGATCACGAAGACCCACGGCTCCGAAGGGAGCGCGAACGCGTCGGGGCCGGCGGCGGGGGCGAGGTGGCTGAAGTCGGGGACGAAGCCGTCCTCCCAGAAGTCGGTGAACACCTCGACGTGAATGAAGTTGGCGTCCGGATACGACGGCGCCACGGATTTGACGTTGTCGAGCAGCGGACCACACGCCGCCGTCTGGCAGAACGCCGGGGTCGAGAACACGAGAACCGTCCTCTTCCCGCTGGCGAGCGCCTCGTCGAGGGACAGCTCGTAGAAGCGCAGATCCGGCTCCGGATCCGTCGTCAGCCGCCCGATCGGCCTGTCGTCGAGCGTCGGAGTCTCGATCACCGGCACCTTCTCCCCCAGCGCAGGGGCGCTCGTGTCGGCGAGCACCGGGAACGGAACCGGCTCCAGCGGGTCACCAGCTTCGGGAACGACCGTGACGACCCACGTGCCCGCCCGGTCGAAGTCGAACGCCGCCCGGTACAGGCCGGTGCTGTCGTCGACGATCCAGGTGAACACCCCGTCGACTCGCTGCACGGCTCCGAGGTCGTCGGCGGGGGCAACCTCGAGTATCACCCCGTCCTCGGGCGAGCCGAGGCGGGTGCCGTCGGGAAGCAGCACCCCGACGAGCAGACGGTCGTTGCCCACGCCGAGATCGGCGTTGGCGCGCACGGCGAAGGCCCCGTCGGGGAACGTCGCGTCCCCACCACCGCACGCCGTGGCAACGAACGCGAGCGCGGCGGCGCCGAGCACGGAACGAAGGAGTGGCTTCATGGCGGGGCACATTAGCTACGCCCGAGGGCTGTGCGACCCCCGCTTCGTGCGTCCGGCGAAGCTCCCGTAGCCTGCGTGACGGAAGGAGAACTCATGGCCGTCGAGCCCACGGAGATGGTGATCGCGCTCATCGTGACCTTCGGGGCCGCCGTCGTCCAGGGGTCGATCGGGATGGGCTTCAACATCTTGTCCGTGCCGATCCTCGCCCTCGTCGACCCCCTCCTCGCGCCGGTTCCCCAGCTCGTGGTCTCCCTTCCGCTGACGCTGGCGACCGCGAGGAGAGAACGCCACGAGATCGACCTGAAGGGGTTGTGGTGGATCCTCGCCGGGCGGGTCCCCGGAGCTCTCATCGGGCTCGGACTGCTCGCCATCGCCACCACCCGCGTCCTCGACCTGCTCGTCGCCGCCTTCGTGCTCGCTGCAGTTGCCGTCCTCGCCACGGGAACGGTCATCGCCCGCTCGGCGGGGATCGACTTCGTCGCCGGCGTCTTCGCCGGCACGACCGGGCTCGTCGCTTCGATGGGGGGGCCGCCGCTCGCGCTGTTGTTCGCTCGAGAGCGCGGGCCCCGCCTGAGGGCGACACTCGCCGTCGTGTTCTCCGTAGGCCTCGCCCTGTCCCTCGTGGCCCGGACCGCCGCCGGGGAGATCACGTTGGACGAAGTCGCCATCGGCGCGATCCTCATCGCCCCCGGCGCGGCCGGATTCGCCCTGAGCGGCAGGCTGCTCGCCCGCGTCGAAGGGACAACGATCCGGGTCGGGGTGCTTCTGCTCTCGACGACGGCCGCGTTCGCACTGGCAGTCCGGGCCGTCACCGGCTGATCAGACGCCTGTGAAGAGCCGTAGTGCATCCACCTCGTCGGTGGATCGGAAGGTGTCGATGAACTGCCCCAATGCCTCCCACAGCTCACCGGCGGCCCACAGGAAGATGCGCAGCAGCACGACGAGGACGACGACGGTGAGGGCGTACCGGATCCAGTAGAGCCACCGCCGGTGCGGGTCGAAGAGCAGTTCCAGCGGGTTCGGGATCCTGCCGAGGCGGTCGGGCTCGGCGGTGGCGGCTTCGGCCACCGGCGGCGCCAGCGTCGCGACCGGGGCGGCGATGGGCTCGGTGGGCGGCTCGGGAGAGGTGACGGCGACGGTCGAGGCGGTGGCGGGTACGAAGCCGCCCGCACGCCGTGGAGCATCCTCGCCGTCGTCGTCCTCTGCGCCGGCGTTGTCGAGGTCGGCTTCGGCCGACGCCCCCGTGGCGCCGGCGTCGGAGAACTCGCCCGGACGGGTCGCGATCGGCGCTGCCAGCGCGAACGGGTCTGGCGGCGCATCTCCCCCGGACTCCGGTGCCGGCTCGGCGAACTCGAGGTTCGGCGGCTCGGTTGCCGCATCCGCCTCCACGGTCGGCTCGGGGGCAGGGCGCAGAGCCTCGATCCCGTCGACTTCGACATCGAGTGCACGGGCCAGCGCCGGTACGAGCTCATCCGCCGGCAGCCCCTCTCCCCGCTCCCAGCGACGCACCTCCGCCGGCGTCCGACGGAGCTGGGTGGCGAGCTGGCCGAGCGAGTATCCGCGGGCGAGACGTCGCTCGCGTATCAGTTCACCGATCGTTGCAGGGCTGCTCATCGCGTCTCCGGGACTCGCCGGGCAGGATATCCCATCACCACCCTCATCCAACGACGATCCGACGGTGCCGGGTTCCCGACTCGACGGTGTGGCGACGGGCGAGCCCCCGTCCGGCGGCGGACGATCGACCGGCGCCGGGGCCGCCGCCGGCGATACCATGCCGGACCGGCACCGGTCCGCCGTGACCCGTCCGAGCACACGGAACAACGATGCGACTCGAGATCCGGCGGCTCAGCTTTACCCACCCGACGCACGGTCGGCGGAAGGTCGAGGTTCTGCGCGATCTCGACCTGACGGTCGAAGACGGCGAGGTGCACGCCATCGTCGGCCCAAACGGGTGCGGCAAGTCGACGTTGCTGCGCCTCGTCGCCGGCCTCGGCGAGCCGACGTCGGGGACGATCGAGTTCGTCGGGATCCGGCATCACGAGAACCTCACCTCGATGGTGTTCGAGGACCCGGGCCTCGTTCCTTGGTGGGACGTCGGGAGAAACATCGCCACCTCGGCGGAGTTGAGCAAGAAGCCCCGGCCGCTCTACGAGCGAATCCGGGCGTTCCACTCCGCCCAGGTCGGCCTCGACGCGATCCGGAACCGCCTCCCCGGCACGCTCTCACGCGGCCAGCAGTCCATGGCGGGACAGGGCAGGGCGTTCGCCCACGATGCCGAGGTCATCCTCCTTGACGAGCCGTTCGCCCACGTCGACGCGATGGCCAGGGCACGCCTCCAGGAGGAGCTCGAGACCCACTGGCAGCTCGACCCGCGCACCGCCGTTCTCGCGACCCACGACGTCACCGAGGCGGTCCTGCTCGCCGACCGCGTCTCGGTGATGCCGGCCACGCCCGGGCCGCTCGTCACTACGGTCACGGTCGACGTGGGCCGACCCCGGACGACGCTCGACCGGGGACATCCAGGGCTCAGAGCCGCGGTGGCGGCGATCCGATCCGCACTGGCACGAGCCTGACCGGCGGCGCCTCGAGCCGGCCGGGCGCGTCGCTCGCCGATGCGGGGCGACTCGGTGATCCCAGCGCCGCCGGCGTAGCCGGAAGCCCGGATACGATGGGCGCCCGAACTGCGGAGTCCGGCGAGAGCGAGGACAGGTGACAACCGAGCGAATGGACGGATCGTCCGGCGACACCCGGGCCGTCGACATCCACAGCCACGCGCTCGTGCCGGAGGCTGCCGAGCTCGTCGAGCCGTACTTCACTCCCGACGACGACGAGTTCATCCGATGGGGTGGAGACCGCTCCAACGCCTACAACAGACGAGGATTCGAGGCGATCGTCCCTGAGCTCACCGACCCGGAGGTCCGCATCGCCGTGATGGACCGCCAGGGCGTCGCCGTCCAGGCAATCGCCATCGCTCCGGCTCAGTACTACTACTGGACGGAGCCGGATCTCGGTGCGGAGGTGTCCCGCCTCCAGAACGACGCCATCGCCCGGCTCGTCGCAACGCATCCGGACCGGTTCGTCGGTCTCGGCACGTTGCCGATGCATCACCCCGAGGCCGCGGTCGCCGAGCTGGAGCGGGTCATCACCGAGTACGACTTCCGCGGTGTCTCGGTCAACCCCTCGGCGCGAGGAACCGACTACGACGACCCCGCATACGACCGTTTCTGGGCCCGCGCCCACGCCCTCGACGTGCTCGTGGTCCTTCACCCGAACGGGACGATCGACGGGCGCCGCCTCGCCGACTACTACCTGATCAACGTCGTCGGCAACCCGATGGAAACGACGATCGCGTTGTCGCGGATCGTCCTCGGGGGCGTCGTGGAGCGTCACCCCGGCATCAAGATCCTCGGTGTCCACGGCGGCGGATATCTCCCCTTCTACATGGACCGCATGGACCACGCCGCGGCCCACCGCACCGACGTCTCCTACGAGATCACCGGCCTGCCGAGCACGCACCTCGAGAAGCTCCACTTCGACACCGTCGTCTTCGGCGACGGGCTCGATTACCTCATCGATCGCGTCGGCGCCGACCACGTCGTGATGGGCACCGACTACCCCTACGACATGGGCGAAGCCGACCCACTGGGTCGAGTGGGGCGGGTTCGTGGGCTGTCCGCGACGGACCGGGCGAAGATCATCGGCGCCAACGCGGCGCGCCTGCTCGACCTCGACGACTGACCCGGCGTTCCCATCTCACGGGCGTGAACTCACGCCTCCGGCGCCCACGTTCATATGTCGTCGTCGCGAACCCACACCGTCTCTTTTGGTGCCGGCACCCACAGCTCGTAGAAGGCGAACGGCTCGTCGTGCGGGTTCTCGAACCAGTGCACTTCTCCGTCTCCGGCGGTGGCGACGTCGCCGTCCTCGACGACGATCGCCTCGCCCTCGATGTGGAACACGCCCCGCCCCTCGGAAACGAACCAGATGTGGCGGGCACCGACGTGATAGTGGGCCGCCGCGGTGTCCCCGGGGTGGTAGCGGATGTAGTCGGCGCGAAGGTCGGTGAAGCCGAACAGCTCCTCGGTGACGAGGTCGATGCGGTCGCGGCCGTCGCGGGTGGAGTGCAGCCTGGGCAGATCTGAGGACTTGACGACTCTCGGCATCGGCGGAACGTACCGACGATGACTACCGGACGCAACCTCTCCGCTCAGCCGGCAACCTGCTCGCCGGCGGGAACCGGAACCGGAAGCCGGTTCGCCGGCGGCGGTAGCGGACACGACCACTCCGGGTTGAAATAGCACGGCGGGTGGTACGCGTAGTTGAAATCGAGGACGAGTGAGCCTGCCTCGACCCCGAGGTCCTGACCCTTCAGGGTGTCGATGAGGTACCTGCCGCCCCCGTACGTCGTTTCGCTGTTCGTCGCGTCGCCGAACGGCACGAAGAGGCCACCGCGGTACTCGCCGATCCAGTACAGCTCGAGGCTGAGTGCCGCGTCCGCCAGCTCGAAGCCGGCGACGGCGAACCGGGTGAGCGCGAACGCGCCCCCGCTGCTGCCGTCGATGCGGAGTTGGAGAGGCTCGGCGTCTACAACGTCGGCGAGCACGCGAAACGCGGGGTCGTAGGGGAAATACCGATGACCCTCGAAGGCGGCGCGCCGGGCGGGGGGAACGGGACTGCGGGGGTGCGAGGCGAAGAGGCGATGACGGCCGGCCCGCCACCGCTCCCACCCGGCGATCGGGGCGGTCGCCTCCCGAACATCCCGGTAGAGATCGCCGATGCGGCGCTTCCAGTCGAGGAGCAGCAACGCTTCGGCGGCCGAGATAGAGAAGGCGGCCTCGTCGACCATGTCGGCGGGTGGAGTCACGCCCGGCGAGTGTAGGGCCCGCATGTCGCGCCGCGGCGGTGGCTCTGCCACCCGGTCCGGAGACGACGGAGCTACGGTGGGTTCGATGGCGGATCCGCGCCTCGTCGCGCTCATCCACAGCCCGGCACTGGGCCCGGAGTCCTGGGAAGGCGTCGCCGCCGCGCTCGCTCCGGAGTACGCCGCCGTCGTCCCCTCCCTCACCGCAGCCATCGAGGCCGGCCCTCCGTACTGGCAGACCCAGTGCCGCCTGGTGCACCGAGCGCTCCACGCGGTGGCGAGTTCGACGGGAGTCGTCCTCGTCGGCCACAGCGGAGCAGGACCCTTGCTGGGACTCATCGCCGAGCGACTGACCCACCCGGTCGCCGGCTACGTGTTCGCCGACGCCGGTCTGCCGAGGCGCGGGGCATGGCTCGACACGGCGCCTCCCGGCCTCGTGGAGCGGCTGAGGAGCCTCACGGCCGACGGCATGCTGCCCCCCTGGACAGAGTGGTGGGATGCGGAGGAACTCACCGCAGAGGTGCCGGACCCGGCCCAGCGGGCTCGTCTCCGAGCATCGACCCCCGCCCTCCCCGTGGCGATGCTGGAGGAGCCCAGACCTCAGGCGGTGGACTGGCCGGACGCCCCCTGTGCCTACCTCCAGCTCAGCGAGGGCTATGCCGACGAAGCTCGCCGCGCCGCGTCGCGGGGGTGGGCCGTCGACGTCGTCGCGACGGGGCACCTCGGCCCGGTCACCAGCCCCGGCGCCGTCGCCGCCGGGATCGCCTCGCTCGTCGCGGGCCTCGCCTAGACGCTCGCACGGGGTTCGCGAAATGTTCTTTTGGGTCGCGATAATCAGGTAGCGATTTGGGTTGCGTGGGGCGGGTGGGGCTCGTAGGTTGTCTCGTGCCGG
>CAMYMC010000041.1:63827-68113 GCA_947259365.1 uncultured Acidimicrobiaceae bacterium
GACCCACCCTTCGGGGTGTGGAGTCCCGAGAGGGTCGGTGACCCCGAGAGGGTAAGGGCTTCGGTCCGCACTCCCTCGGGGTCCATCGCGTTCAGGGCCCCTTACTCGCCCTCCCAGCGCCTCCGCCTACTCGATGATCGAGTTCACCACCGTCGGCGGGCCGGCGGCGAGGACGAAGATCCCCGGGTAGCCCGCCGTCTCGAAGCCGTCGCTGGGGTTGTTGCGGAGCACCGAATCGGTGATGACGAGGCTCCCGCTGCGATCGTTGCTCACGAAGAACACCGCCCCTCCGCCTTCGTTGGCGTGGTTGCCCTCGATCCGCGTCCCGGCGAGGGTCAGCGTGAACGTGTTGCCGTCGTTGTAGATCGCACCACCGCTGCCGCCTCCCGGCGTGCCGCCGCGGGCCGGATTCGCCCCGTAGCCGATCGCATCGTTGTGGGTGAAGAGGCTGTTGATGACCGTCCACGACACCCCGATGCTGCTGAGCCCCCCACCGTTGGAACACACATTCCCGAGACCGGCGGCACCACCGAAGGTGCTGTTGACGACATACACGGGGAGACCCTCGTGCTGGCTCAGCACCCGCACCGCGGCTCCCCCGACGTCGGGCCCTACGTCGTCACACTCGTTGTTGAAGAAACGGGAGTTGACGATCTTGAAGCGCCCGCCGCGGACGAAGATCGCCCCACCGCCGTCGGGGCTCTCCCCGCTGGCATTCCCCTCGACGAAGGTCAGGTTCTGCACCGTCAGCCGGGGGTGATCCTGGTTCTGACAGTGAGGCGTGGTCCAGACCTGAGCCGGGTCGCACGTGTTCATGTAGAGGATTCGCACCCGGCCGCCGCCGCTGAGCCTCACCGTGCCGCCACCGTCGATGACGATCTCCGGGCCGGTGTCGTTGAAGACCTTCGCCGTGCGCGTCATCTCGATCGTGACGTCGTCCGGGCCGCAGTCGAAGACGATGACGCCTCCGGCGGCGACGGCGTCGACGACCGCGTCCGAGGTGCAGCTCTGCGGTGTCCCGTCTCCGATGACGACGTCGGGTGAGCTCGTATCGACCTCCGCCGCCTCTGACGGAACGGGTGCGGTGCCGTCGGGATTGCCGACCGGTGGATCCGGTGCCGGCCGCGGAGGCGGCGGCAGCGGCGAGAGACCCTCGGCTCGGGTGAGGAACGTCGCCATCTGGGCGCGGCTCACCGGCGCTACCGGGCAGAACCGATCGTTGGCTGGCGGGTTGCAGCCCTTCGTCACACCGGCCGCCGCCAGCCGGTCGATGTCGCCTTCGAAGATCGACGCATCGTCGTCGACGAACGCGTCGTCGCCCCCGCCCTCCTGATAGCCGTACGCCCGGACGAGGAGGGCCGCCATCTCACCCCTGGTGAGGGCCGCATCCGGACAGAACCGGTCGTTGTCCGGCGGGTTGCAGCCGCGGGTGATCCCGGCGGCGGCGATGCGGTTGATGTCCTGCTCGAAGATCGACGCGTCGTCGTCGACGAAGCGGTCGCCTCCCGGTGCTGCCAGGTCGAGGGCTCGCGCCAGGAACGCCGCCATCTGTCCTCGCGTCACCGGGTCGTCGGGACAGAACCGATCACCCCCGTCGCCGCAGCCCCGAGTGATCCGGGCAGCGGCGATGGCCTCGATGTCGCCTTCGTGAACGCTCCCGTCATCGTCGATGAAGGTCCCGCCGGGCGGGAGCTCCTGGGCGGCGCTCGACGGCGCGAGCACCGTCAGGAGGAGCGCCGGGACCACGAACAGCGTTCCCCACCGTGTCGCCGTGCGGTTTCCCATCGGTGTGACATCGGCAGCATCGATGTTGTGCTGAACCGGTCGGCGCCCGCCGAAGAGCCGCTGCGGAGCTGCGAGCAGGACGCCGGTGGCTCCCGGGTGCGATGATCCATCAGATGACCGCAGCTCGAGGAAGAAAGGTGAGCCGATGAAAACACGAGCGGCCGTGTTCCACGAGCCCGGTGAGCCACTCGCGATCGAGGAGCTCGACCTCGACGAGCCCAAAGCCGGTGAGGTGAGGGTGCGGATGGCCGCAGTGGGCCTGTGCCGGTCCGACCACAACGTCATGGCGGGGACCCGCCCCGTCGCGATGACGCCGATGGTGCTGGGCCACGAGGGTGCGGGTGTCGTCGAGGCTGTGGGCCCGGGGGTCACACGGGTTGCCGAGGGCGACCACGTCGTCCTCATGTTCATCCCGACGTGCGGCGTCTGCGACAACTGTGTTGCCGGACGCACCCACTCATGCGTGCTGGCCGCCAGGATCCCGCTCGGTCCCCAGCTCGACGACACGTACCGCCTCCACGACGCCGCGGGACGCGACGTCGGCCAGTTCTGCCTCATCGGAGCGTTCAGCGAGCACGTCGTCGTTCCCGAGCTGTCGGTGTGCGTCGTCGACGATCACTACCCGCTCGAGGTGGCCTGCCTCGTGGGTTGCGGCGTCGTGGGCGGCTACGGAGCGGTGGTGAACCGGGCCGGGGTCACCCCCGGCAGCTCTGTGCTCGTCATCGGGGTCGGCGGTGTGGGCATGAACGCCGTCCAGGGGGCCCGCATCGCTGGAGCCGACGTCATCGTGGCCGCGGACATCGTCGGCCGGAAGCTCGAATGGGCCGCCGAGCTCGGTGCGACGCACACGATCGACGCGACAACCGATGACGTCGTGGCCCGGGTCATGGAGATCACCGGCGGTTCCGGGGTCGATTTCGCGTTCGAGGCGATCTCCCGACCGGAGACGATCGGGCAGGCGTTCGATTCGACAGCGCGCCTCGGCACGGTCACCGTCGTCGGGCTCACCCCGAGCCGCTACGACGCCATCCCGGTGAGCCCCCTCGGCCTCGTGCTGGGCCAGAAGACGGTCATGGGGACGTTGTACGGAACGAGCAACGCCCTCGTCGAGATTCCCAAGGTGCTGGCCATGTACGACGAAGGCCGCTTCAAGCTGGACGAGCTCGTCACCAGCACATACAGCCTCGACGAGGTCAACCGCGGCTACGAGCACATGGTCGCCGGCCAGAACATCCGGGGCGTCATCACGTTCGGTTGAGGGCTCGAGGCCCTCCACGCAACACGCCTTGGCGCGGTCGCGAGCCGGGAACCCGAGCCGCTGCTCGTCGGAAGCGACAGGAACCGGCCACCGCATGGCTCGATGCGGGTCAACCCGGATGCGTCATTCGCTCATTGACCCTCCGCTTCTCGGTGTGAGCCGGATACGTTGGGCGGTGGGCATCGGTGGCGCAGGCCGGCGCTCTGGGCTGAGCGACAGGTAGGGATGTGATGAGTTCGGAGGCTGACGTGCCGGGCGGCGAGGCCGTCGCTGCTCGGGAGCATGGGGCATCGGCGGTCGAGTTCGCGCTCATCGCGCCCCTCGTACTTGCGCTGATCTTCGGGATCATCGAGTTCGGATGGGCGTTCGCCCAGGTCAACGACTTGCGCCATGGCGCCCGCGAGGCGGCCCGGCTCGCGGCCGTCGAGGACGAATGGGACGTGCCGACGATCGCCTCCGAGGTCTGCTCCAGGATGGACATTGGACCGACCCCGCCCGTCACGATCGCGCTCGGCCCCGTCAGCGGAGCAGGAAGCCGGGGCTCCACAGGGGCCGTGAACGTCACGCAGACGTATGCCTCGCTCACTGGGTTCTTCGACGGGCTGCTCGGCGCCAAGACGCTCACCTCCGACATCGACTTCAGGGTCGAACAGCCCGTGTCGGGCGCGGCGGTGTGGTGGCAGACGCCGGGCACCTACGACTGCAAAACGGACGTGTTCACGCCATGAACTTCCTCACGCGATCCTCAACCGACCGAGACGAGCAGGGCTCGGTGTTCGTCATGCTGGCGGCATCGCTGGTCGTGCTGGTTGCGTTTGCAGCGCTGGCGGTCGATCTGGGCGCAAGCTGGGTCGAGCGGAGGAGGGCACAAGGTGGTGTCGACGTGGGCAATCTGTCCGCAGCCCAGTTCGTCTTCGGTCTGGACGGCACGGCCGCCGTCGCTGCGGTGGAGAGCGAGGTGCGTCGGATCAGCGGCGTGAACATGAGCACGACCGATGCCGACTGGGACACCTGCGCCGACCCCGGCCGGCCCGCCGAGTTCACGATCGTCGCCCCCGGGACGGCGTGTGTCAGCTTCACCGAGAACCTGTCGAAGATACGGGTTCGCGCCCCGGTCCGCGAGGTGCCGACGAGCTTCGCCTCCGTCCTCGAGCGCGGACTGGGTCGCACCATCTGCCGCGAGTTCTACTTCCCGTACGCGCGCAAGATCTGGGGGCTCGAGCCCGAAGAGATCTCGCCGATC
>CAMYMC010000041.1:68193-77842 GCA_947259365.1 uncultured Acidimicrobiaceae bacterium
CGCTTCGGGCTCGATCGAGGTGTGCCTCAAGTCCGGGGTGCCGCCGTTGCCCGCGCCACCGTGCGACGGTCCGGCCAAAGGCAACTTCGGGTACGCCGACCTCACTCACTTCGGAGGAAGCTACGGCGGCGTGGACTACGCGAAGCAGTGCGTGGGCAAGATCAACGACCGGCTGGCGAGGAACATCGCCAACGGTGTCGACCATCTCGTCGCCGGGGTGGTTCCCCAGCCGGCAACCCACCGCGAGGACAGGGACGTGTGCACGGACGCCACCGCTCCGAACATCCTGGCCGCACCGCATTCGATCGATGTGGTGACCGGAACGCCGAACTGGGTGCTCGACGACGGGCTCATCGACGGGGCGACGCCGTACGTCAAGGGCGGACCGGCCGTCCCCGGGCGGCTCACCACGGGGCCCTTCGTCGGAGGACCCGCCGTGAGCGGCACCCAGCTCGACAACAAACCGCTGTGGGAGTTCTACGGGCCCGGACTCAGCTTCGGTCCGAACCCGGCCTCGAACGACGCCCCGGCGAGCTGCGATCCCTCTGTGATCGGCGCCGCGTTGATCCCCCACGACGCGATGCGCGACTGTCTCACCGATTACACCAACGATGGGCACACCGGCGACCTCTTCACGCTCGCCAACCTGGCTGACGGCGTCGAGGTGCTCATCGATCTCCAGCTCAGCTCCCGGTGGGGTCTCGTCCCCGAGCTCTACACCGACCTCGGGCCGGGTGGCTCGACGATCCACGACGTCAAGGCCCTGCGCCCCGTGTTCCTCCAGACGATCTACGCGTGCCAGGGTATGGCGTGCAAAGAGCACAACCCGGATGAGGGCTCGAACATCGGAGGCGGCAACATCGATGCGGTGACGGCGTTCCTCATCCCGCTCGAGACGCTGCCGAGCGACGTCGTCGCCCGCATCGCGACCCCATCCGCCGGGGTGCAGTACCTCCTCGACCGCTGAGCGCGACGCACCGAGTCCCGTACGGTCGCTGCGTGGTCCCCCACCGAGCGCCCGGCGCCTTTCGCTCAGTGACGGTGCGCTTCGAGCTCACCGAGGCTGGCCCACTCGAGGGTTCCGGCGTGGGTGGCCTCGAGAATGACGGACGGCGCCATGCCGGCGTCGCGAGCCTCGACCCACCGGGATGCGCAGAGGCACCATCGATCACCGGGATTCAACCCGGGGAAGTGGAACTCGGGCCTCGGTGTCGAGAGGTCGTTCCCGACGCGCTTGGAGAACTCGAGGAACTCCGCCGTCATCACCGCACAGACGGTGTGCACCCCGATGTCGCCTGCGTCCGTGTTGCAGCATCCGTCGCGAAGCCAGCCGGTCATCGGGTCGACCGAGCAGTCCTCGAGTTCACCGCCGAGCACGTTCTTCGCCATGGCGGGCCATTGAAGCACGCTCCGTCGAGCCCAGGTGCGGCCGCCGGGGCCGAATCGCTTCGGGGAGACGAGCCCGTCGGCGACGGTGCCCGCCCGTCCGCTCCGGCGGCTTCGAGGTCGGCGACGTTACGCCCGAGGTCGTGGCGGATCGCCGTCTCGTTCAGCGAGCGGAGAAGCCGTGTGGCTGGGGATGACGTTGCAGACACCGTGGAACACCTCGCGGGCCCACTCCTTGGCGTCGGCTCGAGCGGGGACGGTCATCAGGCCGTCACCCGGGGTGAGGCGATCAGGCCGAGCGATGCGAGGTCGGCAGCGAGGCGGGCCTGGTCGGCCTCACCCAGCGGGACCAGCGGGAGACGCACCGGGCCTTGGGGAAGCCCCATGAGGCCGAGCCACGCCTTCAACTCCGCGATGGGGACGGCGCCCGCCATGTTGGTGAGCCACGGGTCGCGCATCCACCGCTGGAAGACCCCTCGGTGGGGCTCGAGAGTGGCGTGGACCTCCCATGCTTCTTCCAGGCGGCCGGCGTCTGCAAGCTCCGTGTAGCGGGCGACCGGCCTGTGCTCGGGCGTCTGGAACAGGGCGACGGCGGGGGTCGACATGAGCGCCTGGAACCCGTGGTCGAGGTGGAACTCGAGCCAGTCTTCCTCCGACGCGTCACAGACCACGATCCGGTCCCCACACAGGTCCTGGACCGCGAGGAGATGCTCGCGAGGCTTGGGGTTCTTGATCCCGCAGACCATGTCGATATCGGCGAGCTCGGCGATGAGCTCCGGCGAGATCGAGTACCCCGAGTACGACGTGTTGAACAGGAACATCGGCTGGTCGGTTCGATCCGCCAGCCCCCGGTACCAGGCCCGGACCAGCTCGTCGGAGGGCCGCGGCGGGAAGTACGGGTTCATGACGATGGCGATGTCGATGTCGTTCTCGCCGGCGTGGCTCGTCAGCGCGACGCACTCCTCGAAGACGTGGTGGGCGGTCTGGGCGATGAGCGGCACCCTCCCCGCCGTCGCATCGGCGACGACCTCGTGGACCCGGCGCCGCTCGTCGAGGGTCATCGACCAGAACTCCCCCATCACGCCGCCACAGAAGATCCCGTCGACGCCGATCCCGTCGATGTAGTGGTCGACGGAGCGGCGAAGCGCCCCCTCGTCGACGAGAAGGTCCTCGCCGAAGGGAGTGGGCATCGCCACCCACAGGCCCGTCACCTTCTCGAACGCCAGCTCCTTCGCTCTACTCAGCACGTCGGCCTCCTCTCGGCCGGATCGTACCGCGGCGGCGGGAAGGCCTTGCGGGCCCTGCGACCGGCCCAACTCCGGCGCCGGTGCCTGGGCGGCGCTGCTCGGAGCAGCGCAGTGCGTAACGTTGGTCGGGGCGATGCGGTGGCGAGGGAGCGAGCCTTTCGGCGTCGTCACGAGAAGGCGCGGGCCGGCCCCGGGGAAAGGAGCTTCATGACCGCTCAGATCACGATCCACACCGAGGGCTTGACCAAGCACTACGGAGACGTCCGCGCCCTCGTGGACCTCGACCTCGACGTCTACGCCGGAGAGGTGCTCGGCTTTCTCGGTCCCAATGGAGCAGGCAAGACGACCGCGATCCGGACGTTGCTCGACGAGATCCGACCGACCGCAGGTCGGGCCGAGATCCTGGGAATGGACACGCACGAGAGCGCCGTGGAGATCCGCCGCCACATCGGATACGTCCCGGGCGACCTCGCCCTGTATCCCAACCTCACCGGGCGGGACACGCTCACGTACTTCGCCAACCTGCGAGGCGGAGTCGACTGGTCCCACGTGGACGAGCTCACGCGGCGGCTCGACGCGGACCTCTCCAAGAAGGTCGGCGACCTGTCGTCGGGAAACCGGCAGAAGGTGGGCGTGATCCAGGCGTTCATGAACCGACCCGATGTGCTCGTCATGGACGAGCCCAGCGCCGGCCTCGATCCCCTCGTCCAGCGGGAGTTCCAGGCGATGATGCGGGAGGTCGCCGCCGAGGGCAGGACCGTCTTCCTCTCCAGCCACACCCTCTCCGAGGTGCAGCGGGTCGCCGACCGTGTCGGCATCATCCGTCACGGACGGCTCGTGGCCGTCGAGTCGGTCGCCGACCTGAGGTCGAAGGCGATGCGCCGCATCGAGCTCGAGTTCGACTCCCCGGTCGAGGCATCCGTCTTCGGGGCCGTCCCCGGGGTGCGCGAGATCACGGTCGAGGACCACCGGGCCGTGCTGACCTACGACGGCAAGATGGACGTGCTGCTCAAGACCGTGGCCGACCGATACGACCTCGTCGACATCACGACCAGGGAAGCCGACCTCGAAGAGATCTTCCTCACGTACTACCGCGACGAGGTGAACGCGTGATGCTTGCCAACGTCTTCACCAAGTCGACCTGGGACCGTTGGCGAGGCACGACGATCGCCGTCGTCAGCCTCACCGTCATGCTCCTCTTTGCGATGGCCGTCTACCGCGACATCGATCTCGCCATCTACACCGACCTGCCCGAGGCGCTCCGCGCCATGATGAACATTCCGGACGGCGCCGACGTCGGCAGCCTCGCAATCGGTGTCCTCTACGGCCTCTACGGAGCGTTCACCCTCGCGGCGTTGGCGCTGTCGATGGGCTCGGCCGCCATCGCCGGGGAGGAGCGCAGGGGAACCATCGGCATCCTCCTCGCCAACCCGAAGAGCCGCACCCACGTCCTCGCCGCCAAGACGGCGGCAATGGTCCTCCTCATCGGCGCCGCCACCCTCGTGCTGTGGGGCGCCGCCCACGTCGTACCGGCGATCCTCGATGTCGACATGACCGGGATGCGGGTGGGGCCGTACGCCTTCCACCTGTTCGTGAACGCCCTCTTCTACGGCTTCTTGGCGATGGCGATCGGCGCGTGGACGGGAAGCAGGCCTGCCGCGTCGGGAGCGACCGTCGCCGTGATGGTGGTCTCCTACTTCGCCGTCAGCGTCTTCCCCCTCGTCGAGGGGTGGGAGAACGTCGCCAGGGCGTTCCCGTGGTACTACTTCGATCGAGCCAACCCGGTCATCAACGGCGTCCACTGGGGCCACATCGGCCTGCTCGTCGCGGCGTCTGCGATCTTCCTCGTTGCCGCCGCCGTGGGCGTCAACCGTCGCGACCTCAAGGACCAAGAGGTCGGTGTCACCCTGATCGACCGCCTTCGCGCCAACCCCATGACGCAGAAGGTGGCGGACCGGCTCGCCGGATCGACCCGGGTCTCCCGGATCTGGATCAAGACCGCCTCGGAACACCAGGGGCTCCTTCTCGTCACGGCTCTGGTGATGTTCTTCATGATGGGCGTCATGATGGGCCCGTTCTACACGCTCTTCGACCAGACGGTGCTCGAGTTCGCCGACGAGTTCCCCGAGGCCATCCTGGCCGCAGTCGGGGGCGGGGACATGAGCACGGCCGAGGGCTGGTACCAGGTCGAGACGTTCGGGTTGATGGCGCCGATCGCCGTCATGGTGGTCACCGTGGCGATCGGGGCTCGCGCCCTCGCCGGCGAAGAGGCCCGCCGCACGATGGGCCTGCTGCTCGCCAACCCCATACCCCGCTCGAGGGTCGTGTTGGAGAAGGCGTGGGCCATGACCGTGTACGGCCTCGCCGTGGGGCTCGCCACGTTCGCCGGTGTGGCCGCAGGGTCCTTGCTCGGTCGGCTCGGCATGGACATCGGCGACATCGCCGCCACATCGCTGCTCGTGACGCTGCTCGGGCTCGCCTTCGGAGGCCTGGCGCTCTCCCTCAGCGCGGCCACCGGGCGGGTCAAGATCGCCGTGTTCGCGCCCATCGCCGCCGCGCTCGGCTTCCACCTGCTCAACGCATTCCTACCGCTCAACGACTCGCTCGCCGGGTACGCGAGATGGTCGCCGTTCTACTACTACCTCACCAGTGACCCGCTCACCAACGGGATGCACTGGGGCCACGGGGCGGTGCTCGCCGGGCTCACCGTGGCGCTGGTGGGGCTCTCCGTGGTCCTGTTCCAGCGGCGGGACCTTCGCCAGCCCGGGTAGACGGGTCCGCGAAGGGCACCCCCCCTCAGCTGCGCTCCTCGAAGCGGACCACGACCCGGCCCGGATCGGTCCGTTGCTCCGCCACACTCACCACCTGCTTGCCGAAAGGCGCCAGCGCGAGTGCCGCCATCTTGAGATCGGCGACGGCCATAGGGATGCCGACGATGGTCAGGGCGAGCAGCACGGCAGTGACGACGTGGAAGAGCGCGAGCCAGAAGCCGGCGACGACGAACCAGATCACGTTGCCCAGGAGCGACAACGCCACGTCGCGATCGGGCCGATGCACGACCATCCTCCCGAACGGCCACAGGGCGTAGCCGGCGAGCTTGAACGACTGGATCGCGAACGGGATCGTGATGATGAACACCACCGAGACGATCCCGGCCAGCACGTACCCGATGGCGAGCCAGAAGCCGGCCAGGACCAGCCACACGACGTTGAGCACGCTGCGCACGGCGCACCTCCCATCCGCAGGAGCCGCGACGCGTCAAGGGTACGGAACGGCCCGGGTCGATGCGCGGGGCGCGGTAGCTGGGCGCAGAGCGTCAGTTGTCCGTTCGAGCGTTTGGTGACCCGGGCACGGAGTCCCGGGGGGCCCGATGCCGCCGATCCCGCGAGATCGCGAAGGTCAACAGCCCGATGCCGACCGAACCCACCACCAGCTGCAGAGTCGCCGTTGCCTGATTCGTGCCGAACACGCCGATGCCGTCCGACCAGCCGACGATGCCGAGCGCCAGGTAGAGCACCGACGCCGCCGTACCGCCGAGCCCGGAGGATGCGGGGCGGTAGACGACCCACAGCACACCGAGGCCGGCGGCGAGGTGGAGGACGTTCTGGAGCGGATTCAGCGTGAAGGCGAGCACGCTCTCTCCGGACCGGGTCGCCACATGATCGAACCCGGTGACACCGAAGCCGAGGATCCCCAGCGCCAACGACACGACGGCGAGGCCGGCGGCGACATGTCGTGACCAAACGTCGGAGGAGCGGGCGACCGGCTCCGGCGGCCGATGGACCTCGAAGCGACGGAAGCCCCACACGAGGACGAGGAGGAACGGAACGAGCGCGCCCAGCCACAGCGGTCGCGTCGCCCACCACGAGGCGGAACCGGTGGCGGCGCGGGGGTACCCGAGCGGGTACATGACGGCCGCAGCGATCGCCGCCGCGGTGACATGCCACAAGTAGAGGGTGAGCGGTATGCCGTTGAGGCGGCTCACCAGCGTGCGCTTGCGGACTCCCCATGACCGGAGCCCGCTCCGGGCGAGCAGCGCCAGTCCGAGGAGCCACACGGTGAGGGCGACGAGGGCGAGGCTGGGGGGATCCGTGTTCCAGCGGTCCTCGCCGGGAACCCCGACCATGCTCACCGGGTAGCCGCCAACGGTGACCGCGACCAACAGCGCCAGGAGGCCGGCCCCGGCGACGACGCCGGCGACGGCACCCGAGACGTGCTCCAGCCGCCCGTCGGCGTAGAAGAACCCGAGTTGATGTGGGAACAACCACACGAAGACGTAGTTCGCGACCCCAGCCGCCTCGAATCCGAGTCCGTGGACCAGCACATCGACGATCACGGCACCGGCGACGAGAAGCGCCGGCACCCACCAGCCGTGCACCTCGTGGAGCCGCCGCATCACCGGAGCCAGCGCCACCACGACGATGTAGAGGCCGAGGAACCACAGCGGCAACGCAGCGAGGTCGGCGGCGCGCTCGACGACGTTGGGCTCGGGCAGCGGCAGCGGCTCGGCGAGGACCCCCACCACGAGCCATGCCGCCAGGAACGTGATCGTCGGCGTCAACAGCCTCACCAGCCGGGTCCGCAGGTAGGCCAGGTACACGCCCTCGTGGCGGGCCAGCGACCGTGCATTGGCGTAGCCCCCGACGAAGAACAGCAGCGGCATCACCTGCACCAGCCACGTCACCGGGTGGGTTTCCGGTATCACCGACAGGGCGTTCTCACCGACGATCCGGCCCGGCTCCCAGACCACGGTCGTGGTCGCCCAATGCGCGCCGACGACGACGAGGACGGCGAGGACGCGCACCACGTCGATGAACATGTCACGTTCGCGCCGCTCTTGTTCCCGCATCGATGCCCCTCGACGGTCACCACCATTGTGGTGGGTGGGTTCAGGGCAACGACGAGGGCTCCGGCATCGCCGGTCGGGCGAGACGCCTCCCGACGCCAAGAGCGTGCGTCCCGCCGCGCCTTGTCTGCGGCCGGTTCGTCTGTGACGATCCCACCATGGTCGACTCCGAGATCGTCGTCTCCCTGTCGTCGCCGGCCGACGTGCCGGCCTGGCGACGCCTTGCCTCGGATGTGGAGCGGGAGTTCGGCGCACCGATGGCGGACAGCGGCGAGTGGATCGCTCGGCTCGACGAGCAGATCGCCTCCGAGGGGGCGTGGTGTGCCCGCTACGACGGAGGCAGCGAGATGGTCGGCGGAATGTGGCTGGCAGACGCCGACCCCGACGTCGTCACGATCAGCTGGCTGGCGGTCCACCGCAACGATCGGCGTCGCGGTATCGCCACCGCGCTCGTCGAGGAGGCTTTCGCCCGGGCGGCGGGCCGGCCAATTCGCGTCGTGACCTTCGGCGAGGGGCACCCGCTCGGTGCCGAGGCGGACGCGGCCCGGAACCTGTACGTGGGCATGGGCTTCGAGCCCTCCGACGAGGTCGCGCCGGACGGTCCCGACGGCACCCCGCGCGACGTCCTCCGTCACCCGGGCGAGACCTAGCCGAGCCCGTCGGAACCCGGGGCGACGGCAGGGACCGGCCGGGCGATCCGACTCCTCGGTCATGATGGAGGTCCGAGCTGCGCGACCGAGTCGGCATCCCCCCTCCCAGGCTCGCACCTGAGATGAAGCGTGTCGGCCGACATGGCACTGGCCCCGACCCACGGCCATCGTCGCCGCTGTCCTGTCGGGGATATCCCGTTCGTCGTAGGGTGAGCGCGGGACAGCCCGCGCCGGCGCAAGGAGCACCCATGAGTCAGTACCTGTTGTCCGTTCACATGGTCGAGGGCGAGGCGAGAGGACCGGCCACGCCCGAGGAGATGCAGGGATTCATGGAGCGAGTCGTCGCGCTCGAAGACGAGATGGAGGCGACCGGCACGTTCGTGTTCAGCGGCCGGCTCACCGCCCCGGACGCGGCGACCGTCGTGCGCGCCGGCGACGGCGACATGATCATGACCGACGGGCCGTTCGCCGAGTCGAAAGAGCACATCGGCGGCTTCTACATCATCGACGCGGACGATGACGAGGCGGCCCTCGCCTGGGCACGCAAGGTCGTCGCCGCCATCGGTGCCCCGATCGAGGTTCGGCCCTTCCAGGCGACCGGGCGGGTGAGGGCCTGAGCCCACGACGCGGGACGCGAGCCGGCCCAGGCCCACACGTTCCGGCACTCCTACTGGGCGCCGCCGCGCGCCACCGAGAGGTGCGTCAGCCTCCTCCGGCCTGAGACGTCCTGATCGAGGTGGGACACGCCCGAAACCGCACTCGGATGAGGCTCGAGGGAGCAGAGCAATACGGGTGGCCTCTCTGCAGTAGTCAGGGTGAGAGGTGGCCCTTCCGCAGGAGCCGCTCGGCGTCTTCGAGAACGCTTTGCACAATCTCGGTTGCGGACTCCTCCGATCGAACAAAGCGCACCGATTCTCCGGCATACATACGCGCTGCTTCGACGAAACCGCTGCTCCCAGGCATCGATGGGGCGGTGCCGAATCGGGGCAGTGGCATGACCGCTGGTCCGAACGCGAGTTCCCCAATCACCTCGCCGTCGAACTCGGAAGCCGACCGGCACGACCTCACCAGGTAGCGCTCGAGGTGCCGCTCCCGGACACTGGGCCGGGTGCTCGTTCGTGCACCGTATTCGGTGATCGGGGTTCCCACGACCGGCGAGGACGCCTATCAGGGGCTTGAGTTCCACTACTACTACTGCGATATCGAAGGTGACACCGTGCTGAAGGGATGGATCTCCGGCGGAGGATGAGGACCAGACCCAAACGGCACCCCCCCATATCCGGTGCAGGCAATATGCGCTATTACCCGGGGAGTTGAGTGTGCTGGCCGCTGTGTCTTTGGCACCGGGTCGGGTCTTCCGACTCCCGGCACCCACAACGCACGTGGGCACCGGAAGCCGGAGTCCCTTGCCCCATAGGGCTTCGCGGAGGCGGACGGGAATCGAACCCGCCAGGGCACTTTCGCACCCTCAACGGTTTTGAAGACCGCGGGACCCACCAGGCATCCTGACGCCTCCAACC
>CAMYMC010000042.1:0-108299 GCA_947259365.1 uncultured Acidimicrobiaceae bacterium
ATGGAGGCGGCCCGGCGGGGAGCCGATGTCGTGACTCGCCACTTCGGTCGCGGTGCCAAGGCCGAGCTCAAGGCCCGCTTCAACCCCGTCACGGCAGCGGATCGGGAGGCCGAAGCCGCGATCGTGGAATTGCTCCGAAGCGAACGGCCCACCGACGGCATCCTCGCCGAGGAAGGCTCCGGCCGGGCAACCGGCGGGCGACGCTGGATCGTCGATCCCCTCGACGGCACCGTCAACTTCGTCCACGGCATCCCCCACATCGGCGTGTCCGTTGCTCTGTACGAAGGGGCGGCACCGCTCGTCGCAGTGACCCTCGACCCCCTTCGCGGCGAGGTCTTCACCGCCGCGGCAGGCGGCGGCGCCGAGCTCGACGGCAGCCCGATCCAGGTGTCGGAGACGAGCGACCCGAGCCTCGCCGTCATCGCCACCGGGTTTCCCTACGACCACGATCGCCACGCCGACAGCTATGCCGCAACGCTCGGTGCGGTCCTCGCCCGGGTCAACGGCATCAGACGCATGGGCTCCGCGGTGCTCGACCTCGCCTGGGTGGCGGCGGGCCGCTACGACGGCTATTGGGAGCTCCGTCTCGGCCCGTGGGACACCGCCGCCGGCATCCTCCTCGTTCGCGAGGCGGGCGGCACCGTGACCGACCACACCGCTGCGCTCTCGACGCCGGATGCGCCGTCGATCGTCGCGGCCAACCCGAGCCTCCACGAGCAGCTGCGAGCGACTGTCGCCTCGACCCTCGACTGACGGCTCGCCAACGTCGCGACGGGTAGGGTCCGCGTCATGGTGGGTCGCCAATGATGACGCTGCTCACCGCAGCGAGCGTGCGCACCCCCGGCGGTGTGGCCGGCGACGCGGTGCTCGTCGACAACGGGGTGGTGCGAGCTGTCGGGTCTTCTGCGTCGCTGCGCACCAGGGACGTGCGCGAGATCGACTACCCGGGCGCCGTCATCATCCCCGGCGTACGCGACGCCCACTTCCACCCCGTCGCTTACACGGCGGCGCTCGCCGGACTCACCCTCGACATCGCGACGAGCATCGCCGAGGTGCTCGACCTCGTCCGGGCGGCGGCAAGCGGTGCGGGCGAGCGCACCCTCGTCGGCCTCCGCCTCGACGACGAGGCACTGGAAGAGCGGCGCCTCCCCACGGCGGCCGAGATCACATCGGCAACGGGACCGATCCCCACCGTCCTCCACCGCTATTGCGGCCACGTCGCCGTCGCCAACGAGGCTGCGCTCGCCCTGGCCGGCATCGGGGCCACCACCCCTGATCCCCCGGGCGGCGTCATCGACCGCGATCCCGAGGGCTCACCCACCGGCGTCCTCAGGGAGACGGCCATCGACCTCGTCTCGGAGGCGTGCGGCGACACCGGAGCGGTGTCCGCCGATGCCCTTGCCGCGTCGATGGCCGGGCTCGCCGGCCTGGGCATCACGTCGATCGGGGCGATGGTCCGCCGGGGCGGTGGGGCCTGGGCGACCCTCGGAAACGAGACGGATCTCGTCGCGACGGCAGGACCGGCGATACCCATCAAGCTGCGCTGCTACGTCATCGCCGACACCGTGGCCGACCTCCACGACGCCGGGGCCCGGCTCGACGAAGCCGGACCCCGGATCAGGTGGCAGGGACTGAAGCGTTTCGGCGACGGCAGCTTCGGCGGCCACACCGCGGCGATGCACGAGCCGTTCGCCGATCGCGACACGACGGGGACGCTCCGCCTCACCGACAAGGACGCAGTCCTCGCCCGAGCCGCCATGGCCTCCGGCAGGGACGTGGCCATCCACGCCATCGGCGACCTCGCGTGCACGGTGGTGCTCGACCTCATGGAAGATCTCGCCGCGACGGAGGGGAACCGCAGCCGGCTCCGTATCGAGCACGTCTCCGTCATCCGCACCGATGACGTGGCACGCCTTGCACGGCTCGGGATCATCGCGTCGGTCCAACCGCCTTTCATGGGATCGGAGACCGGCTGGGTCGAGGAGAGGATCGGGCCGGAGCGCATGCGAGACACATACGCTTTCCGGACGCTGTGGGATGCCGGAGTCACCCTGGCAGGCGGGTCGGACTGTCCGGTCGAGTCCCCGGACCCATGGTCGGGGATGGCGCTCGCCCGGGATCGTGCCGGTCTCACTCCCGCTCAAGCACTCTCCGCCTCCGAAGCTTTCACCATGTACACCGCCGGAGGCGCCGCCGCCCTCGGCGAGCCCGAGCCGCTGGCGGTGGGGAGCCCTGCCGATCTCGCCGTCGTCGACCGCGACCCGGTGGAGGCCACACCCGACGAGCTGCGACGGACCGAGGTCATCGCGACGTACGTCGACGGCGAGCGCGCCGATACCGGTGCGGGGCGGCCGCCATGGCCCGGCGTCAGGTGACGAACGCCTCCTCGTCGCACCGGACGCAGAGGAAGGCATCGGAGCGGAACAGGGCATCGTCTGCCGGGCTGCGCCGGCACGATGAGCACCGCAACGCGAGGAAGTCGTCGGCCACACTTCGGGTCACTCGACCCATTGACTGCGAAGAGTGGCCGTAGGTACCCTCTTGACCACAACGCGCTGTCACGCGCCCTCGGCGCAACCAGGAGTGAAACGACATGAGGAGCGTCACGTCGCGACCAGGTCGCAGCGTCCCCGTAGCCGTAGCGCTCGCGTTGGCCGCCGCCCTCTTCTCCGCGCCACCGACCGCGGCGTCGGACACTTCGGAATGGATCGTCACGCTCCGTGACGGTGTCTCGGCCAGCGCCGTCGCTTCTGGTCTTGCGGCCGATTCCGACGCCACGCTGGGATTCGTCTACGACGAAGTGCTCGGCGGGTTCTCGATCACTGCGACCGGGCCGGCGGCCAAAGCGCTCGCCAGCCATCCGCTTGTGCAGAGCGTGTCGCCCAGTCGGACCTTCGAGCTGTTCGACAGCGCCGGCATGGGTCTGTTCCGCATCGATGCCGACGCAGCGCATCAGCCGGCGAACGGGAACCACCGCGGGGCCGGGGCCCGGATCGCCGTCATCGATTCGGGCATCGACCTGGACCACCCTGACCTCGCTCCGAATCTGCGCGCCGACCTCGGCCAGAACTGCGTGAATCCTGGCGCGGCGCCGGCCGACGACAACGGCCACGGCACCCACGTCGCTGGAATCGCCGCCGCTGCGTACGGACCGGAAGGTGTCTTCAGCCTCGCCGGGGTGGCGCCCGAAGCCGAACTCGTCCCGGTCAAGTCCTTCGATGCGACCGGACAGGCGTCGACCGCCCAGGTCCTCTGTGGCATCGATCACGTCACGGCTCTTGCGGCCGACGGCGTCCCGATCATCGCCAACATGAGCTTCGGAGAGCCCGGTTCGGACAGCACATGCGACGACCTCGACACGAGCGACGTCATCCACGAGGCCATCTGCGACTCCCGCGACGCCGGCGTCATCAACGTGGCGGCTGCCGGGAACAACAGCGGCCCGGCCTCATCGTTCATCCCGGCCGCCTTCGACGAGGTGATCACCGTCTCGGCCCTCACAGACTTCGACGGTGCGCCCGGCGGAGCCGACGGCTGCAAGTTCGACCCGGAGTTCCTCTTCGACTGCGACGACACCCTCGCCGTCTACAGCAACTATGGCTCCGCGGTGGACGTCATGGCACCGGGAACGAAGATTCTCTCCACCATCCCCGACGATACGTACGGGTCCAAGAGCGGAACCTCGATGGCCGCGCCCCACGTCTCCGGAGTCGCCGCGCTCATGCTCGCAGCCGACCCGACGCTCGACCAGGCGGGCATCGAAGCTCTCCTCAAGGCAACGGGTGAATGCCCCAGCCCTGCCGGCGCGATGAACACCGGCGGCCTCATGTGCGACGGACAGGGGCAGTGGCAGGACGACCCCGACGGTGTTGCAGAGCCTCTCGTGAACGCCCTCCGAGCCGCGCAGGCTGCCGCCGGTGAGCTCGCCTTCCCGCCGGCGGCGGAGTTTTCGGTGTCGTGTGTGGATGTGTCGTGTGGGTTTGTCGATGAGTCGGTTGATCCGGACGGGTCGGTGGTGTCGTGGTTGTGGGATTTTGGGGATGGGTCGACCTCGACGGTGCAGTCACCAACGCATGTGTATGCGGGGGTGGGGTTCTACGACGTGACGTTGACGGTGACCGATGATGGGGGTGAAACGGGTGCGGTGACCCGTCAGGTCGTGGTGCCGGCACCGGGTCAGGGTGTGCAGGGCGACTGGGTTGGGGTCTACGGCGCTGATGGGCATGTCCTAGCGGCGTGGAACAGCTCGAGTGATCTGACGTCGTGGCCGTTGGGGGCGGTGACCCTCGAGCAGGGGTCACGGTATCGGTGGTCGGCGAACACTGCAGCGGTTCAAGCCCTCGAGAACCCCACCCAGACGCTCCGCCGCGCCGCGACGTTCTACCACCCCTCGCAGTTGCGGATCCGGCTTGATTTCACCAGTGCGTACACCGGACCGTTGCATATCTACGCCCTCGACTGGGACACCGCCAACCGGCGTCAGGTCGTCACCGTCGACGACGGCGTCGACACCTACACAATCGAGCTGGACACACCGTTCAACCAGGGCATGTGGATGCACTTCCCCGTCGACGTCGGACCCGGCGGTACCGTCACCATCACCGCCACCCGCAACGCCGGATACAACGCCGTCATCTCCGGCATCTTCCTCGGCGACGCCTGAGTCATCGAGACGCCGCGTCGCGCTGGTACCGTCCGCTCCACCCAGCACCGAGGTCGCACCACAGTGGAACCGAGGGACGACAAGCCGACGACGGAGCGCATGACCATCGAGGCATACCAGTCGAACATCTCCGACTATCTCATCTACCTCTTCCACATCGCGACCTACGAGTTCGCCCGTCCTTTTTGCCGCGGCCGCCGTGTGCTCGACTTCGGCAGCGGAACCGGATACGGGACACACGAGCTCGCTCCGGACTGCGACCACATCATCGGTGTCGACATCTCCGTCGACGCCGTGCGCCACGCCACCGATCACTACCCGGCCGATGGTCTGCGCTTCGAGAGGATCGACCCGATCGAGGCGGCGTCCCTCCCATACGACGACGGCGCATTCGACACGGTGCTCTCGTTCCAGGTGATCGAGCACATCGCTCAAACCGGTGCCTACCTCTCCGAGATCGTCAGGGTGCTCGCCCCGGGCGGGGTGTTCGTCTGTGCCACGCCCGACCGCACCCTGAGACTGTTCCCTCGCCAGCGTCCCTGGAACATCTACCACGTCCACGAATACCGTCCCGCGGAACTCGAACGGCTTCTCCTCGACGCATTCGATCACGTCGAGATGCTCGGGATGACGGCACCACCCAGCGTCATCGATCACGAGTTGCGGCGCATCCGCCGGACGCGCCTGCTCACCTATCCATTCACTTTCCCCGGAGCGCCCGAGGTACTCAGAAGAGCGGGGCTGGGTCTGGTGAAACGAATGAGGGGCCGCAAGCCCGCGTCGCGGCCGGTCCCTTCGCCCCCTACGTTCGACTTCGGCCACGAGGTCATCACGATCGCCGAAGATGCCTCTCCGAGTGTGAACATCGTGGCGGTGGCGAGACGGAGTTAGGCCACGCCTGCGGCCCACCGCGGCATTCGCGCGTCGGGCGACCCCACCTAGCATCGGCCGAATGACCGAACGGGTGCCGTTGTGGGAGCGAGAACGTAGCATCGGCCGAATGACCGAACGGGTGCCGTTGTGGGAGCGAGAACGGCAGTGGCCGCTGATGCGCCCGTTCGTCTACTACCTCGTCGAGAACTTCGTGCCGCCGGAGTGGATCCGCGGGGCACGGGCGGTGGATTTCTCGACCGGGCTGGGCGACCTCAGCGGCTACCTCGCCCGCCACGACCCGGCGTCCGTGGTGGCGACGATCCCCGAGAGCGACGGGTCGGCGGCGCCGCCGCTGCCGGCGGGGGTCGAGCTCCGCCGGGGGGTGCTCGCGTCGAAGATCGCCGATTCCCTCGAATCAGGCTCGGCAGACCTGTTCTGCGCCAGGATGGTCTTCCAGTTCCCCCGCTGGGAAGACGAGGGTGTCGACGTCGACGTCATGCTGGACCAGATCCGGCGAGTCCTCACACCCGGTGGTCGGGTCGTCGTGACGACCCACGCCTTCTTCCCGCTCCAGAACTACCCATCCCTCCAGGACGAGGCCGACAGCGAGGAGCTCCTCAACCGGCTCGTCGCCCTCGCCGCCGGGTCTCCCCGGGACGTCCACGAGATCCTCACCGAGGAGGCACAGCGACTCGGCGGGCTCACCGAGATGGTGCGCTACCTGGCACTGCCGCCACGGGAGTCCTCGACGGGACTGACCGGGTACGGGCTGCGCGTGCCGGCCCTCGTCGACTCGTTCGTCCGGGCCGGCCTCACCCTCGACACGGTCGACGACGTCGAGCCGTTCACGTATCCACTCGGCACCTGGGAGCTCTTCGACACGGCTCCCGATCACGTGCGCGAGCTCGGCGACGCGGTGTTCCGCATCAAGCGGCGGTGGTACACCGATCCCCGGTATGCCGACCCGTACGGCCGGCCCGGCCTCGTCAAGCGGATGTTGCAGGAGGTCCGCTGGCTCGTCCCCATCGTGTGGGTGCCCATCGTCAGGGTCGTGGCGCGAAAACCCGGCGGGTGACGGGAGGTCCTCCTGCTCGCGTCGCGCTTCAGCCGCAGACGGCGCCGCGCTCTGCCGACTGGACGAGCGACGCGTACTTCGCCAGTGCCCCGGTCGTGTAGCGCGGCGGGGGCGGCTGCCACCGCTCCCGACGGTCGGCGAGCTCGGCGTCGTCGACGAGCAGATCGAGACGCCGGGCGGGAATGTCCACCCGGATCACGTCGCCCTCCTCGACGAGTGCGATGGGGCCACGCCGGGCCGCTTCGGGAGCAACGTGGCCGATGCACAGCCCCGTCGTTCCTCCGGAGAACCGCCCGTCGGTGATGAGCAAGACGTCCTTGCCGAGGCCGCCGCCCTTGATCGCGGCCGTGATGGCGAGCATCTCCCGCATGCCGGGCCCGCCCTTGGGACCTTCGTGGCGGATCACGACGACGTCGCCGGCTGGCGGTGCCCTCGAAGGCGTCGGTTTCGATCCCGGCGATCTTGACCACGGCGCCCTCGGGACACAGCGAGCCGCGGAGAACGGCGATTCCGCCTTCGGCTGCGAGCGGTTCTGCCACCCCACGAACGACGTCCTGGTCGGCGGGGAACCGGACTCCGGAGAGGTTCTCGGCCATCGTCGCTCCGGTCACCGTCATGACGTCGCCGTGGACCAGCCCGGCGTCGAGGAGCGCCCGCAGGACGACGGGGACCCCACCGATCCGGTCGAGGTCGACCATGTGGTAGCGCCCGAAGGGCTTCAGGTCCCCGAGATGGGGCGTTCGCCGGCTGATCGCGTCGAAGTCCTCCAGGGTGAGGTCCACACCCGCCTCGTTGGCGATGGCGAGCAGATGGAGCACCGCGTTCGTCGAACCGCCGAGCGCCATGACCATGGTCACCGCGTTCTCGAAGGCCTTTCTCGTCATGACGTCGCGAGGGCGGATGTCGTTCTCGAGGAGACCCATGACCGCCGCTCCCGAGTCTTCGGCAAATCGGTGGAGGCGATCGTCGATGGCGGGCACCGTTGCGCTGCCGGGCAGCGACATGCCGAGCGCCTCACCGACTGACGCCATCGTGTTCGCGGTGAACATCCCGGCGCACGAGCCGGCGCCGGGGCACGCCGCTTGCTCGATCTCCAGCAGCTCGGCATCGTCGATCCGGCCCTCGGCGAGAGCACCGATGCCCTCGAACACGTCAACGATCGAGATGTCCTGTCCCCGGTGTGTGCCGGGAAGGCTCGAGCCCCCGTAGAGGAACACCGAAGGCAGGTTGTGGCGGGCCGCCGCCATCAACATGCCCGGGAGCGACTTGTCGCAGCCTGCGATCGACACCATCGCGTCGAAGCGCTCAGCGTGCATCACGAGCTCGACGGAGTCGGCGATCACCTCCCGGCTCACGAGCGAGGCCCGCATCCCTTCATGCCCCATCGAGATCCCGTCCGAGACGGCGATCGTGGAGAAGACGAGCCCGACACCGCTCCCATCGCGGACGCCCTGTTTCGCGAACTCGCTGAGCTTCGGTCCGGTGAGGTTGCACGGCGTCACCTCGTTGCCGGCCGAGACCACGCCGACCTGGGGCTTTGCGAAGTCGGCCTCGTTGAGCCCGACTGCCCGGAGCATGGCGCGTGCCCCCGCCCGCGCCGGCCCTTCGGTGACGTCCTGGGAGTGGATCTTGGACATGCACAGACATTAGACCTGGTTAGATTGCCGGGGACCGGGCCGGCCGACCCCCATATGGGTGCGACGCTGGAACGACGCCGCCACTGCGAAGGACCGATGACCCTCACCGAGCCGCCCCTCACCGAGCCCGAGGCACCGCCGCGAACGCGCAGAGCCCTCAAGCGCGCCGCGATCGTCGTGCTCGCGCTCGCCGTCGCCGGAGTCTTTGCCGTGATCGCGTTCGTTCTGTGGACGGACAACAAGATCGACCGTCTCGACGCCGATGCTCTCCCGTCACTGTCCGTCGTCGCCGGCGACACGCGAACGTTCCTCGTCGTCGGCACCGACGACCGATCGAGCATCCCGGACGAGTTCGACGACGTGTTCGGCAACTTCGATGGGTCGAGGACCGACACGATCATCCTCGTCAACTTCACGCCGGGTGAAGGGGCACAGCTGCTGTCGATTCCGCGCGACCTCAAGGTCGAGATCCCCGGGGAGGGCACGAACCGTATCAACGCCGCCTTCGTCTTCGGGGGCCCCGAGCTGCTCATCGCCACGATCAACGAGAACCTCGGCATCGAGGTCAACCACTACGTGGAGATCGATCTCGCCGGCTTCGCCCGCCTCGTGGACGCCGTCGACGGCGTCAGCTTCCTCTTCGAGCACGATGCCCGGGATGCGAAGTCGGGTCTCGACGTCGAAGCCGGCGTGCAACGCCTCAACGGCGAACAGGCCCTCTCCTACGTGAGAAGCCGCCAGTACCAGGAGAATCACAACGGGGCGTGGGAGACGGTCGACGGCAACGACATCGGACGCACTCAGCGCCAGCAGCAGATGCTCCTCGCCCTCTTCGACCAGGTGGCATCGAAGCGGAACGCGTTCAACCTCCCCGGTTTCGCCACGACGTTCGCCGAGGAGGTGACCGTCGATGCCGGAATGAGCCTCGGCGTCATCATCGAGTTGGGACGCGCCGCGCTCGACCTCTCCACCGGCGACATCGATGCCGCCACCTTGCCGGTCGTCGACCACCGCGGCAGCGACGGCAGAGCGTATGTGATCCCCGGCAACGGCGCCGACACGCTCCTCGCCACCTTCCGCGCCGGCGAGGCCTTCCCGGGCTAGACCCCGCCCGCCCTCACGACCAGGTCGGTGCCGCCTCGCCGCGATCGCCAGGTTGATCGCGGCCCAGCCGCCCATCGCACCCCTCGTGTTGAAGATCACGTCGTCGGTCGCGGCGCTGCCGAGACCGAACCCAGTCGGCGGAGGCGAACGACAGTGGGTAGACGGTCAGCGCAAGGATCGCCATCGTCCAGCCGGCGAGCCCAACCAGCAACGCGTGGAGCCGGAGCGAGCTGGCGCCGAGCGCCCGGGCGACTGCCACCCAGGCGACCACCCCGACCACGATGACAAGTGATACGGGCTCGGAGAGCGCGAGAGCGAGCGAGTCGACCCCGTTCCTCACCCAACCTTCGAGAGTGCGAAGCATGCGGAACTGACGCAGCGATCGGGCCGGAGGATTCAGACTCCTCTGCCGCAGCCGGCGCGCCGGACCGATGCCGGGGCGACCTCAGACGCCGGGGCGGTCACGTTGGCGTTGCTCAGGGAACGAGTCGGCCCTCCATGCCCCCCGATACCGACACGACGTGCCCGCTCACGTGACCGGAGAGCTCGGAGGAGGCGAGCACGACGACGTGGGCGGCGACGTCCTCCGGCCTACCGAGCTTCTTGAGGGCCATCGTCGCCGTCACCCGCTCGATGTGCGCCCCGTCGAGGCCCTTGTCGCCGATCATCGGCGTCACCGTCCAGCCCGGGGCGACCGCGTTCACCCGCACCCCAGGGCCGATCCGCGCCGCCTCGTTCTTGGCGCTGAGGAGGAGGCCGGTGATGATCCCGCCCTTGGCAGCTGCATAGTCGCTGTGGCCCGCCTCGCCGAAGATCCCGGCCGTCGAGCCGACGAGCACGAGCGAGCCGGTGCCGGTCCCGGCGGCGTGACGGAGAAATGCTCGCGCCGTGAGAAAGGTGGCGGTGAGGTTCGCCGCCAGGGTCGCGTTCCATCGCTCGAGCGACATCCCCCACACCGGCTCGTCTTCGGTGGGCCAGACGCCTGCGTTCGCGACGCACACATCGAGCCTGCCGAGCGCCTCGACAGCAGCCGGGACGAGCCCGTCCGCCTCGTCCTCGACGGTGAGGTCGGCGCGCAACGCCGCGCCCCCGGTCTCGGCGGCGAGAGCGGCGGCACCCTCGCCGGACGTGTGGTAGTGGATCGCAACGCGGGCGCCCTCTGCTGCAAAGGCCCTGACGATCGCGGTACCGATGCCACCGGCGCCGCCCGTCACCAGCACCCCGGACCCTTCGAGACCCGTGTTCACTCGCCTCACCTCCGCGACGGCCAGTGTACGGACGCGGGTTGGTAGCGTCTCCGCAGCACCGAGACGTGGGAGGTGGTGGCGGTCGAAATACCGGGCGACGTGAAGGAGATCCTCGACGAACCGGTGTTCGTCCACATGGGAACGGTCGATCCCGATGGGTCACCGCAGCTGTCGATCGTCTGGATCGAACGGCAGGGCGACATCATCAGGATCAGCTCCGTGGAAGGCAGGGCGAAACCCCACAACCTGCGGCGCGATCCACGCTGCTCCCTGTCGTTCGCTCCCCTCGAGGATCCCTACCGCAACATCGTCATGCGGGGCCGGGCCGTGTCGTTCGAAAACGCCGGGATGGGTCTCATCGACCGGCTCGCCCGCAAGTACCTCGGGTCGGAGCGGTACGAGTGGGCCCGGCCCGGCCAGGTGCGAGTGGACATCGACATCGAGATCGACAGGATCTCGGGCTGAGAGAGGAGCGGGCGGTGCTCATCGAGTACTGGGCCGACTACATCTGCCCGTGGTGCTACCTCGCCCTCGACCGCGTCCGCTACCTCGTCGAGCACCACGGCGCCGAGGTTCGCTGGAGACCGTTCGAGCTGCACCCGGAGATCCCGCCGGAGGGAGGGACCGCGCCGCGCATCCGCCGTACCGCCGAGACGAGCGCCTGGCTCCGCGACGAGCTCGCCGCCGCCGGGCTCGCGACGGCTGCGCGCACGACGTGGTCGAACTCGAGGCGGGCCCTCGCCCTCTCGGCGTGGGCGGAGGACCGCGCCGAATGGCTCGAACTCCATCACGGGCTCTACCGGGCGTACTGGGCCGAGGGCAGGGACCTCGGGGACCCCGGCGTGCTCATCGCCGTAGCAGCGGCGGCGGGGATCGAGCGCGACGAGGCCGCCGCCGCCCTCGCCGACGGGGCCGGCCTCGACCGGGTCGCCGCAGCGCGCGAGCAGGCGCTCCGGCTCGGCATCGGCGCCACACCGGGCTGGCACCTCGAGACCGGGGCGGTCTTCACCGGCGTCCACGACCTCGCCGTGTTCGATCGGGTCATCGCCCGGGCCGCGTCAGGACACCCCGAGCAGGACGACACCGACGACGATGGCGGCTGAGCCCGAGACCCGGCGCATCCCCATCCCTTCACGCAGCAACACCGCGCCCGCCAGCGCCCCGAAGACGATCGACGTCTCCCGCACCGCGGCGACGAGACCGATGGGGGCGAGAAGGGCGGCGCCGAGCACCAGGGCGTAGGCGCCGAGGGAGAGGAGCCCGGCGAGCACCGTTCGCAACCGCTCGGCGGCGATGGCGTTGCCGATCTCACCGGGGGAGCGCAACACGATCACCAGCGGTGTCAGCATGACGGCGTTGGCGATGAAGACGGCGGTCGTGTAGGCGAGGGCGTGATCGGCAGCCCGCACTCCGGAGGCGTCGACGACGGTGTACGCCGCGATGACGAACCCGGTCGCCACCGCCCAGCCGCTGGACCGAAGGGCGCCGGGCTCGTAGGCGACGAAGAGCAGAGCCACCGACACGACGGCGAGCCCGGCGACCGCGACCGCGCCGAGCTGCTCGGAGAGAAAGACGAGCGCCCCGAGCGCGACCAGCATCGGAGCGAGCCCGCGCGCAACCGGGTACGCGATCGAGAGGTCACCCCGCTCGTAGGCCCGGGTCAGCGTGAGGGCGTAGATCGTGTGGATCACGCCGCTGGCGACGATGTGACCCCAGGCGCTGCGGTCGACCCCACCGGCGGCGACGACGACCGGCGAGAACGCCGCGGCGCCGGCGACGACGAGGGCCCAGGCCGTGACGAGCCGGTCCCGAGCCGTCTTGACGAGGTAGTTCCACGTCGCGTGCATGAGCGCGGACGACAGCGCGAGCATCAGTGCGGCCGCCGGCACAGCGCTCCCTTCTCCACCGGGGTGACCGACAGTAGGCCCATCGGTCGCCGGGCGTGTCCGACCCGGGACGGCCGCACCCGGCATCCCGTCACCGCCATAAGCTGAGCGGATGCACGTCAGCGCGGACTCCCTCATCGCCACGCTGAGGACGCGCGGCATGCGGGTCACCGCGCCGCGGCGGGCGATCTGCGAGGTCATCGCCGCCGCCCATGCCGAGCACCTGACCGCCGCTGCCATTCTCGAGGCGGCGCGCGCCCGCAGCGATGCGAAGATCGATCCGTCGACGGTCTACCGGACGCTCGATGCCCTCGAGGGAGCCGGGACGCTGACCCACAGCCACCTCGGTCACGGCGCCTCCGTGTATCACCTCGCCGACGAGGCCGCTCACCAGCATCTCATCTGCAGCTCGTGCGGGCGGACGTTCGAGCTCCCCGAGAAGGACGTTCGCGCCTTCCTCGACGACATCACCGCCGGGAGCGGATTCGTTGCCGACCCCACGCATTTCGCCGTGTCCGGCCTCTGCGCCGAGTGCGCCGCAACGAGCCGCTGACGCGCCGACCGCCGCGACCAGGTAACCTTGTTGCAAACGACTTGCAACAAGGTCGAGCATGCACATACCGGATGGCTTCATCAATGGTGCAACGTCGGCGGGGTTCGGCGTCGCCGCCGCCGGAGGGGTGACCGCAGCGGTGAAGCGGTCGGCGCGAGTGCTCGACGAGCGCCAGGTGCCCCTCGCCGGACTCACCGCCGCGTTCGTGTTCGCCGCGCAGATGTTCAACTTCCCCGTCATGCCCGGGATGAGCGGCCATCTCCTCGGCGGCGTGCTCGCCGGGGTGCTCGTCGGGCCGTGGGCCGGGATGGCCGTCGTCGCCGTCGTCCTCGTCGTCCAGGCTCTGTTCTTCGCCGACGGCGGGCTCTCCGCGATCGGGCTCAACGTGTTCAACGTGGCGATCCTCGGGGCCGGTGTCGGGTACGTCCTCTACCGCGGAGTGTTGTCGGCGCTCCCGAAGCGGCCCGGGTCGGTCGTCGTCGCCACGGGCGTGGCGGCGGGGTTGTCGGTGCCGCTTGCGGCGGCCGGGTTCGTCGCCCAGTTCTCCCTCGGAGGTGCCGCCGAGGTCTCGCTCTCCGCGGTACTCGTCGCCATGTTGGGGACACATGCCCTCATCGGGATCGGTGAGGGTGTGCTCAGCGCCATGGTGGTCGGCGCCGTCATGGCGACACGGCCGGATCTCGTCCACGGCGCCAGGGGACGGTCGGCCGTCGCGGGCGCCGCCCGGGCATCGGTGCGCGCCGTGCTCACGACCGGCGCCCTCGTGGCCGTCGTCTTCGCGATCGTTGTGAGCCAGTTCGCGTCCCAGAACCCCGACGGCCTCGAGTTCGTCGCCCGCAGCGAGGGGTTCGCCGACACCGCGACCCCGTCCTCGGCACCGGCCGGCCCGCTGGCCGGTTACGGCTCCGAGCTGACGGGGACCGACACGGTGGACACCGCGATCGCGGGGCTCGTCGGGATCATCCTCACGATGGGAATCGGCTACGGCCTGTTCCGCCTGGCGAGGCGAGGCGAGCGGGGCACGCCGCACGGCGCCTCCGGCGGTCATCTCCATGCGCTCTACCGCCACGGCTCGTCACCGATCCACCGGCTGCCGGCGCAACTGAAGATCGTGAGTGCCCTCGGCTTCGTCGTCGCCGTCGTCGCGACCCCTCGCGAGGCGTTCTGGGCGTTCGGGGTCTACGCCGCCGTGCTCGTGGCGATCGCCGCAGCCGCCCGGCTTACTCCGCGCTTTGTCGCCTCCCGCCTCGTCGTCGAGGTGCCCTTCGTCCTCGTTGCCCTGCTCCTGCCGTTCTTCGCCGGCGGCGACAGCGTCATCATCGGCGGCATCGCCCTGTCCGTGCCGGGACTGTGGACGATGTGGAACATCCTCGTCAAGGCGACGCTGGGCCTGTGGATCTCCATCGTCCTCGGGGCGACGACGACCGTTCCCGAGCTCCTCGGTGGGCTCGGCCGGCTTCGTGTCCCCAGCGTCCTGACGGCGATCGCCGGCTTCATGCTCCGTTACATCGATCTCGTCCTCGGCCAGTTCGGGCGGATGCGGCGCGCAATGGAGTCGCGCGCCTACCGGCCGCGGACGCTCGCCGACACCAGACCGATCGCGTCGGGGGTCGGCTCTCTGTTCGTCCGCTCCTACGAGCGCGGCGAGCGGGTGCACCTCGCCATGGCATCTCGCGGCTACGCCGGCTCGATGCCGGCGGCGGTGACTCGGGCGTCGAGCCGCCGCGTCTCGTGGGCCATCGCCGCCGGGATCCTTGCCGTGTGGGCCGTCGCCGCCGCGGCCTGGGGGCTGCGATGAGCACACCGACGATCTCCGTCGAGGCGCTGTCGTTTCATTACCCCGACGGGACACGGGCCCTGTCCGGGATCGACCTCCACATCCACCCCGGCGAGCGAGTCGCCCTGCTCGGGCCGAACGGCGCGGGCAAGACGACGCTCGTGCTCCACATGAACGGCATCCACATGCCCCAGCAGGGGAACGTCCGGGTCTCGGGGCTCGAGCTCACGAGGGACACGGTGCGCGAGATCAGGCGCCGGGTGGGGATCGTGTTCCAGGACCCCGACGACCAGCTCTTCATGCCGACGGTGCGCGACGATGTCGCCTTCGGGCCGCACAACCTCGGGCTCGATGGGGAGGCGCTCGAGCGCCGGGTCGCCGAGGCTCTGGACGCGGTCGAGGTCGCCGATCTCGCCGACCGGCCCCCCAACCACCTGTCATACGGGCAGAAGCGCCGCGTCGCCATCGCCGGCGTGCTGGCTATGCGCCCCGAGATCCTCATCCTCGACGAGCCGACGTCCAACCTCGACCCGGCCAGCCGTGAGGAGCTGTATGACACGCTCCTCGGCCTCGAGATCACCCAGCTCGTGGTGACGCACGACCTCGGGTTTGCCGCGGCGCTGTGTGCGCGCGCCGTCGTCCTCAACGACGGGACGGTCGTCGCCGACGCCCCCGGCGAACGGGTGCTGTCGGATCGGCACCTCCTCCGGGTCAACAGGCTCGGCGGTGGCCTCGCCCCGCGCTGATGACTCAGCCGAGCGCGATGCGGCCTGCCGCAGCGAGGGTCAGCAGCCACACGGCCGCCGGCAGGCAGCCGCGTCGGGCCGCTGCTCGCGGGGGACGGTGCTCGGCGAGGACCTCGGCGGTCACGGCGGCAAGCTCGTCGGCTTCCTGCTGGGCCTTCGCCGCCCGCACCGAGATCTCCTCGAACTCGTTCCGCTCGTCGACTGACATCCAGCGATCGTCGATCCGATCCAGCGCCTTGCGGGCCTCCGCAGCGTCGAACTCGTCGAGGGCGCGGCGGGCCGACTCGAGCTGGCGACGGGCCGATTGGCGGGCCCGGTCGCGTCTCCGGTGCGCCCCGTCGAGGTGGAGCATCGCCCCGCGCCGGATCTCCCGGGAGGTATAGCCGAGCAGCCGGTTGGTTTGCGGGTCGTCGGCGAGATCGAGGAGCGCGGCGTAGTGGTCGCTGCGCGCCAGTTCCTGGATCCGCGCCGCCAGCTTGTCGGCGTCGGCGCGTGCCCGTACCTCGGCGGCACGGACCCGCTCCAGCGCCTCCGATCGGGCCGCGTCGTCCCATGCAGCAGCGATGCTGCGCGCATCGTCGAGCCTGAGCTCGCCGAGCGCCCTCTCGAAGGCAGGCTCGTCCCGGTCCATGATCCGAGGGAGGCTACCGGCGCCGTCCCGCTACGGATACGGCCGGGAGACCGCCCGCCGATGGCCCTGCTACGTTGAGTTCCGAGGAGGTCGCGCAGATGAGGCCGGCGCGGAGCCTGGCGTTTCTGGCTGCCTGCTCGCTCTTCGCCGGCGCGTGCAGCCCGGGAGGAGGCGGCACGTCGTCGTCCGACCCGCCTCCGATCGAGGTGCTCGCTGCGTTCAACCTCACCGGCGGCATGGACTGGATCGACGGGCCCGCCCTCAACGGCTACCTCCTCGCCGCCGACGAGGTCAACGCCGCGGGCGGGATCGGAGGGCGCCCGATCGACGTCATCGTCGTCGACGGGGGCAGCAACGAGCACATCCTCGCCAGACGGGTCGGCGAAGCGCTCGCCGACCACGACATCCTCGTCATCGGAGGGCTCACCGACGGCATCTACGCCCTCGCCCCGCGCCGCGGAGCGGTCCACCCCGCAGCAGGCGGACTCGTCTCCTTCGGCCCCTCGTCGATCGCACTCGCCGTCGCCCCCGTCGGCACCGACGCCGGAGTGCCAGTGGTGGCGATCGGCTCGAGCCTTCCCGATCTCCCCGCTCTGACCGGCGACCGGTTCTTCGGGATCGCCGCCGGGACCCACCACAAGGTGTCGGCCATCGCCGCCTACGCGATGGGCGAACTCGGTGCGCGCCGGGCGGTCGTGCTGGGCCAGGAGGACCACGACTTCACCGTGGAGCTTGCCCACCTCTTCGGTGAGGAGTGGCACCGGCGCGACGGTGAGGTCGTCTTCGAGGCCCGCTATTCGCCTGGCCTCGTCGACCTGCCCGACGCCATCGCGCAGGTCCTGGCGATCGATCCGCAGCCGGACGTCGTCTTCGTCGCCGGGCTTCCCAACGATGCGGGCATCATCCTCGACGAGGTGAGGCGGGCCGGCCTCGGCCAGCCCCTTCTGTCGGCAGACTGGTACGCGAGCCCGTTCATCGCCCCGTACACCGGCGAGGGCGGCGACGACCTCTACTTCGCCGTGGATCTCACGCTCGACCAGCCGGGAGACGCCTTGGCCCGCTTCGAGCATTCCTACGAGGCGGCGTACGGCGAGCCGCCCCCCTACGTCTTTGCCGCATTGGGGTACGACGCCATGAGGCTCATCACATCCGCCCTCGCCGACGCCGCGGAACTGGAGCCCGAATCCGTGGCCGTCGCCCTGGCGGCGCAGGACTCGTTCCCTTCGCTGCGGGGAACGATCTCGCTCGAGCGACGGGGGCGCCCGACGGGGCCGTTGGCGATCCTGCGCACCGAAGACGGCCAGCCCCGATATGTGACCGGCGTCGAGGTGGCCGGGGGATGATGCAGTCCGGGGCGCGGCGACCGCTCAGCGCAGCGCCGGCGCCACTTCGGCGGCAAAGAGCTGGAGGCCCGACGTGTCGTAGGCGGCGTCGGGGAAGTGGACGATGACGTAACCGGCGCCCGCGTCCTTCCACGGCCGGAGCAACTCCACCAGCTGGTCCGGAGGGCCGACCGTCGACAGCCACAGCTTCTTCGCCCGCTCCAGCGCCTTGCCGTCGACGAGGCGACGGTATCGGTCGAGCAGCTCGCCGGCCCGCTCCCGGGCCTCGGCCTCGGTGGCGGCGCAGACGACCGTGAAGTTCGTGCTCCTGACGATCTCGTCGTACGAGCGGCCGACGTCGGCGCAATGGCCCCGCAACACGTCGGACTTGTGAGCGAACTCCTCGACCGTCTGGCCGAAGTTCGTGTACGAGGCGAACCGGGCCGCCACGTTGAGCGTGAGTTGCTCGCCGCCGCCGGCCACCCAGATCGGGATGTGGGGATCCTGGGCGCCCTTCGGCGAGCAGATCGCCCCGTCGATCGTGTAGTGCCTACCGGCGAACTGGACGACGTCCTCCGTCCACATCCGCTGCATGATCTCGACCGCTTCGCGGAGGCGACCGATCCTCACCGCGGCCGAGGCGAACTCGTACCCGTAGCCCCGGTATTCGTGCTCGTACCAACCGGCGCCGATACCCATCTCGAGACGCCCTCCCGAGATCACGTCGATCGACGCCGCCATCTTGGCGAGCAGCGATGGCGGCCGGTACGAGTTGCACGTGCACATCTGGCCCAGCCGGACCGTGTCCGTCGCGGCGGCGAGGGCGGCCATGAGACTCCAGGCTTCGTACGTGGGCTCCCGGGTAGGGGCGGGAACGGTGTGGAAGTGGTCGAAGGCCCACAGCGACTCGTAGCCTGAGTGCTCGATCGTCTTCGCCACGCCCAGCATCGTCTGCCAGTGTTCCTCCTGCTCGATGCCTGCCAGGTCCAGTCGCCAGCCCTGGGGCACGAAGGCTCCGAAGCGCATCGGTGCCGATCCTCCTCGTGGGGTTCCTCACGGCGACGTTACCGCCCCGCAGCCCGGCGACCCCGGAGGGCGTGGCTAACCTCCCCGCCGTGGCGACGGGCTCACACGGTGTCAAGGCGATCCTCGCCGCGTTCTTCGCCAACCTCGGCATCGCGATCTCGAAGTTCGTCGCGTTCGTCTTCACCGGGTCCTCGTCGATGCTCGCCGAGTCGATCCACTCCGTCGCCGACACCGGGAACCAGGCGCTGCTGTTGCTCGGCGGCCGTCTGGCGCGGCGGGAGGCCACCGACGAGTACCAGTTCGGGTACGGCCGCGAGCGCTACTTCTGGTCGTTCGTCGTCGCGCTCGTCCTGTTCTCGCTCGGTTCGCTCTTCGCCCTGTTCGAGGGGGTCGACAAGATCCGGGATCCCCACGAGATCGAGTCGGCGGCGTGGGCCTTCACGATTCTCAGTGTCGCCATCGTGCTCGAGATCTGGTCCTTCCGGACCGCGATCGTCGAGTCGCGGCCGCTGAAGGGATCGAAGTCGTGGTGGCGGTTCATCCGCACGTCGCGGGTCCCCGAGCTGCCGGTCGTTCTCCTCGAGGACCTCGGAGCCCTGCTCGGGCTCATCTTCGCCCTCGTCGCCGTCACGGTGTCGGTCGTCGCCGACGCACCGGTGTGGGACGGCATCGGCACCGTGGCGATCGGGGTGCTCCTCGGCGTCATCGCGATCATCCTCGCCATCGAGATGAAGGGCCTGCTCATCGGCGAGTCGGCGCGCAAGGTCGAGCTCGCCGCCATCAGCGCAGCCATCTCCGATGCTCCCGGTGTCGAGCGGCTCATCCATCTCCGCACCCAGTACCTGGGGCCCGAGGACCTCCTCGTCGCCGCCAAGGTCGCCTTCGACCGGTCGCTGGCGGTGCCCGAGCTGGCGGCTGCCGTCAACGGAGTGGAGGCCAGGGTGCGCCATGCGGTTCCCCACGCCCGGCCGATGTACATCGAGCCCGACCTCGTTCACGAGGGAACCGACCTCAGACCCGGCGGGCACTGACCGGATCGGGCGCGCCCTTCGCCGGGACCACCGCCGCGGCCCGGGTATCGTGGCGGCAACCCCACAGATGAGGCGCCGATCATGAGGTTCCGCACGAGACAGGTCCACGCCGGGGTCGAGCCCGACCCGACCACGGGAGCGATCCTGACCCCGATCCACCAGTCGACGACGTTCGTCCAGCCCTCGGTGGACGAGTACATGGCGAAGGGTTACACGTACTCGCGTTCGGGCAACCCCACGGTGCGCGCCCTCGAGGACCGCTTGACCAACCTCGACGCGGGGGTCGACACCGCGAGCTTCGCCACCGGGATGGCCGCCATCAACGCCGTGTTCCTGGCGTTCCTCGGCGCTGGCGCCCACGCCGTCATCTCGGACGTCGCCTACGGGGGGACCTATCGCCTCGCCACCCACGTCTACACGAGGTTCGGCGTCGAATTCACCTTCGCCGACACCGCAGACGCCGGAGCCGTCGCCGCCGCCATCCGCCCCGCCACCCGGCTCATCCTCACCGAGACGCCGGCCAACCCGACGCTCAAGCTCACCGACATCGCCGCGGTGTCCGAGCTCGCCCGCGACCGTGCCATACCCCATGCGGTCGACAACACGTTCCTCACGCCGTACTACCAGCGGCCGCTCGAGCTCGGCGCCGACATGTCGATCCACTCGACGACGAAGTACCTCGACGGCCACAACGCGACAGTGGGCGGCGCGGTCGTCCTCGGCTCCGAGGACCACACCGAGCGGGTCCGGTTCGTCCAGAACGCCACCGGCACGATCATGTCCCCGTTCGTCGCCTGGCTCACGCTGCAGGGGATCAAGACCCTGAGCGAGCGGATGGACCGCCAGTCGGCAACTGCTGCGGAGATCGCCGGCTTCCTGGAGGCGCACCCGAAGGTCGACCGCGTCGCCTACCCCGGTCTCGAGTCCTTCCCCCAGCATGAGCTGGCGAAGCGGCAGGCCTCCGGGTTCGGGGCGATGCTGTGGTTCGAGGTCGTCGGCGGCGTCGAGGCTGGAAAGCGGCTGATGGACGCACTCGAGGTGTGGACGCTCGCCGAGAACCTCGGGTCGGTGGAGTCGCTCGCCACCCATCCCGTGACGATGACCCACGCGATCATGCCGCCTGAGGAGCGAGAACGGGTCGGCATCACCGACGGCCTCGTCCGGCTCTCCGTCGGTCTCGAGGACCCCGAGGATCTCATCGCCGACCTCGACAAGGCCCTCGCCGCGGTCTGAGCACGCCGACAAGAGCCCATCATGTGTCGGAATCCCTACATTGATGCCCGACGCTGGGCTGTGGGTTGAACGCGTAGTGCGTTCGCGAGCTAGCATCGCTTGCGGTGTGGGCACCGACTGAGAGGGAGGGAAAGCCATGCGACGCCTCAAACACGTTCTCGCGCTCGCTGCAGCCCTGCTGCTGACGAGCACGGCCGTCGCCATCGCCGCGCCGGGAGCCTCGGGTTCCGAGGTCGGCAAGGGACTCGCGGAATCGCGGAGGGCCACGAAGCAGTTCCACGACCCAGCAGCTGCGGAAGTCGCGGGGTACGTCGACACCGAGGAGTGCGTTGGCATTCCCGGCGTGGGCGCCATGGGCGTCCACTACGTGAACTTCGGCCTGGCATTCGACCTCGTCGTCGATGCGGCCCAGCCCGAAGTGCTGCTCTACATCCCGTCGGGCAACGAGCTACGGCTGGTCGCGGTCGAGTACTTCGTGCCGGCCCTCGCCAACAGCCCCGCCGGGCCGGTGCCGTGGTTCGACCACGCCCCGCCAGTTCTCGGGTTCTTCAACGCCGCACCGAGCCTGTGGGGCCACACGTTCGAGGGCCCGATGCCCGGGCACGATCCGACGATGCCGTGGCACTACGAGCTCCACGTGTGGAACTGGCAGGGCAACCCGCACGGGGTGTTCAGCGACTTCAACCCGAGCCTGAGCTGTCCGGCCTGATCGACGAGGAGCCTCCGGAGAGCGGGAGGGACCCCCTCCCGCTCTCTTCGCGCCGGTGAGGAGGTAGCGGTTCGGGATCGGCCTCAGCCGGCGAGCCCGATCTCGAAGGTCCCGTCTGCGGTCCCGCCGTCGTCGAAGGTGACGACGTAGGTGCCGCTCAACGACGGGTCCTCGGTGATCACGCCGTCCGCCTGGAACGAGGCGATGCCGGCTGCGGGGACCTCCGCGGCGAGGATCTGGATCCCGGTGGGCCCGGCACTGAACGAGATGGGCCCGAAGGTGGCGGACTGGATCCCGCCGGCACCCGAGAGCAGCTCGAAGGCGTCGAAGGCCCACTCCTCGGGGTCGGGGTCGGCGAGGCCGAACACGTTGCCGCCGAGGTCCATGGCCACGATGATGCCGTCCTCGAGCACCTCGAGTTCGAACTCGATCGGTCCCGAAGAGCCGAAGGTCGTGTTCGTCCATGTTCCGCTCCAGATCCCGGCGAAGCTCTCGATGAGGCCGAGGATCGGATCGGCGGCGGGCGCCGTCGTCGCCGGGGCCGCCGTCGTCGTCGCGGCTGCCGTCGTCGCCGGGGCCGCCGTCGTCGCCGGGGCCGCCGTCGTCGCCGGGGCTGCTGTCGTCGCCGGAGCCACCGTCGTCGTCACGACGTCGGCGTCGTCGTCTCCGCACGCGGAGGCGACGAGCAGCATCGCGACGACAGCCACGTAGAGAGATCGGACGGACATCGGGGCACTCCTCTCGTCGGCACGGCGTGACCGCCGCCGGCCACGTTACCCACCCGCCGCGATGTCACCCCGGCGCGGTCCGGGACCGGCCGCCTCCCGCAGTCCGCAGCCGGTGGGTGGATGTCACGACGAGTGCCACGGAGACGGCGAAGCCCGTAGCGAAGAGCCAGCGCGGCTGGTCCAAGAACACCGCGCTGTGCGCGGTCAGCGCCGGCGCGGCGGAGAAGAGCACCACCGGAAGGGCGACGCGGGCAGGAGCGACCCCGGCCATGTCGGGAAAGAGCCCCACGACGACGGCGTCGAAGACGAAGAGGCCGGCCACGACCCAGCTCAGCACGCTCGTCTCCGGCGAGGCGTCCTCGAGCACGAAGGCGACGACGGCGAGCAGCGCCGCCAACAGCGCCACCAGGAGCGCCGCCGTCGCCGCCGGACGGGCCACGACGGCGGCGTTGATGCGCTCGATATGCTCGGCACCGGACGACGGGCTCGGGGTCAATCGCCCAGCCCCTGCTCCCGCATCCAGTCGTCGTTGAAGATCTTCGAGAGGTAGTTGCGCCCCGAGTCCGGCAGGATGACGACGACGAGCCTCGAGTCGTCCTCGGCGGCCACCCGCAGCGCCCCGGCCACCGCCATCCCACACGACCCCCCGACGAGCATCCCCTCGACGGCGGCGAGCCGACGGGTCATCTCGAACGCGTCGCGATCGTCCACCTGCTCATAGCGGTCGACGACGGCGGGGTCGAACGTCACCGGCCAGAAGTCCTCGCCGACGCCCTCGATGAGGTAGGTGTGGACGTCGTCGTCGGTCTCCGCCGTGTAGATGGAGCCGACCGGATCGACGCCGACGACCTCGAGGCCGGGCTTCATCGACTTGAGATACATCCCGGTCCCGGTGATCGTCCCGCCGGTGCCGACCCCGACGGCGAGCACGTCGACCTCCCCGTCGGTCTGGCGCCAGATCTCGGGACCGGTGGAGTGGGCGTGGGCGTGAGGGTTCGCCGGGTTCGAGTACTGGTCCGGCCGGTAGGCGTTCGGGATCTCACGCGTCAGGCGCTCGGCGACCGCGTAGTACGAGCGGGGGTCGTCCGGCTCGACGTCGGTGGGACACACGACGACCTCGGCACCGTATGCCCTGAGCAGGTCCTGTTTCTCCTTCGATTGCTTGTCGGCGATGACGGCGATCATGCGGTATCCCTTGATCGCCGCCGCCATCGCCAGCCCCACGCCGGTGTTCCCGCTCGTGGGCTCGACGATGGTGCCGCCGGGCTCGAGCCAGCCGTTGACCTCCGCTCGTTCGATCATCGCGAGGGCGATGCGGTCCTTCACCGAGCCGCCGGGGTTGAGGTACTCCACCTTGGCGACGAGGTTCCCGGGGGGATGGATCCTGCCGAGGCGCACGAGGGGCGTGTTGCCGACCGCAGCGACGATGTCGTCGTGGATCTCCATGTGCCAGAGGGTAGGCGGGCCGGCCAGGGCGACAGCCGCCGGGCTCGGCCGGGTGGCGGCGGCGCTCACACGATTCCGGTGAGCTGCCAGAAGGGAACGACCGCAGCGATGAGCATCACGATCCCAACGAGGTCGAGGACCGCGCCCTTGCGCAGGATCTCGCGCACAGTGAAGAGCTCGGTGCTGTAGGCGAGCATCGTCGGCGGCGTCCCGATGACGAGGGCGAAATCGACCGACGAGGCGATGGCGACGACGCCCACGAGCAGCACCGGGCTCACCCCGACGAGTCCGGCGAGGGGGATCGCGAGCGGGATGAGCGTGGCCGCCGACCCCGTGTTCGACGCCACCGTCGTCAGACCGAGCGTGACGGCCGCGACCGCAGTCACGGCGAGGAGCGTCGGCCAGTCGGCGAGGGCGCCGAGCCGGGTGACGAGCCAGTCCGAGGCGCCCGTCTCCACCATGTGCACGCCGAGGGTGAGCCCGCCGCCGAAGGTCAGCAGCGTCGGCCACGAGATCCGCTGGAGGTCTTCCGGCTCGACGAGCCCGACGGCGAACAGCGCCACGGCGCCGGCAAGGGCGACGATGCCGGGCGAGATGCCGTGCCATGCCTGCGTCAGCCAGCCGGCGAAGACCGCTCCGAAGACGGCGAGGACGGCCCACTGGCGCCGGTCGAGCCGCTCGAGCCCCGAGCGCTGCTCCACAGCTGCCCGTCTCGCGTCCGCGAAGCGGTCGGCATCGACGCTGACGCTGCTGACCAACCAGAGGTACCCGGCCATCACCGGAAGGAAGAACACGACCATCGGCAGCCCGAAAGCGAACCATCGCAGGAAGGTGATCTCGCGCCCGGCGACACTGCCGAGGAAGTCGATGGCGAGGAGATTGGCGGGGGTGCCGATCGCGCTGCCGACACCGCCGATCGTGGCGGCGTAGGCGATGCCGAGGACGATTGCCTTGCGGTAGCCGAGATTCACCAGCGGGGCGGTGACGGCCATTGCGATCGGCAGCAAGACGGCCACGGCCGCGGTGTTCGACATCCACATCGACATGAACGCCGAGATCGCGACCATCGCGGCGAACAGCGACGCCGGGCTTCGCCCCGCTCCGGCAACGACGGCCACGGCGGCGAGGCGGTCGAGTTCGACCCGGCGCATCGCCTCGGCCATGAGGAACCCGGCGAAGAACAGCACGATGATCGGGTCGAAGAACGGGGCGAGTGCGGCCCGGGCGCTCGCGACCTCCGCGAAGGTCAGGACGACCGGGATCAAGAGACCGGTGACGAACAGCGGCACCGCCTCGGAGACCCACAGGACGATGACCGCGGCGAGGAGGCCGAGCACGACCCCGACGTCGGTGGGCGGTCGCCGCACCGCGACGAAGGCGCCCGGACCGTCTTCACCGAGGACGGGGACCGCCTCCCGGGAGCCATCGGCGAGGACGAGTGACACCTCGACCTCGCCCAGGGTCACGACCCGTCCCGTCACCGCCACCTCGACGCGGAGGGGATCGTCCACCGGGACGCCTCCCGGAAGCCCGGCGTCGACGGCGACACCGCCGCTGATCCCGTGCACCGCCTGCACGGCGTCACTCCCTACCTCGACCGGGCCGGACACGACGACGTCATCGCCGATCGCGATCTCGAAGGAACCGGGCCCCGGGTCCCACGACGCCGGCGCCGCGGCCCCGGCGAGGATCGCGGCGACGGCCGCAAGGGTCACGAAGAGGGCTCTGCGCGACGGCGACATCCGCCCCGAGTCTCGCACGTCGCCTCTCCGAGCATCGGGCGGCCGCCGCCGCCGGCGCCGTTCCACGCCGGCCAATTTCCTTGCAGCGGGTCACGGTCACGGTATCTTGTGCCGAATGCGACCACACTTGGTAGTCAGACTGCTACTGACCGCGATTGTCATCACGACGGCGACGCCGGCGGTGGCCGGACCGCTCCCCCCGGGCGGGTCCTTCGTCGACGACGACGGGAACATCCACGAAGGGAGCATCGAGGCGATCGCCGCCGAGAACATCACCCGGGGCTGCAACCCGCCCGCCAACGACCGGTACTGCCCGTCGGGGACGGTGACCCGCGGCGAGATGGCGGCGTTCCTCGTCAGAGCGCTCGGACTGGTCGACGACGGCGGTGGCGACCTCTTCGTCGACGACGACACGTCGATCTTCGAGGGCGACATCGACCGAATCGGCGCCGCCGGGATCACCCGGGGCTGCAACCCACCGGCCAACACCGACTACTGCCCCGACGACCCGGTCACCCGCGAGCAGATGGCCGCGTTCTTGGTCCGCGCCTTCGGGTACACCGACCCCGGTGCCGGCGACTGGTTCGTCGACGATGACACGTCGATCTTCGAGAGCGACATCGACCGGCTTCGGGTCGCCGGCGTGACACTGGGCTGCAACCCACCGGCCAACGACCGGTTCTGCCCCCGCGACCCGGTACTGCGCGACCAGATGGCGTCGTTCCTCACCCGGGCACTCGGGCTGACACCGATGGTGCCGCCACCCCGCCCCGTGGCCGTCCTCGAGACCGTCGTCACCGGCCTGTCATCGCCGACGTACCTCACCTCGCCGCCGGGCGATCAACGGCTCTTCATCGTCGAGAAACGGGGGACCGTTCGCATCTTCGAGAGCGGCGCGCTTCGGCCCGGGTTCTTCCTCGACGTCCGAAGCGACACCCTCAACGGCGGTGAGACGGGGCTGCTCTCGCTCGCCTTCCACCCCGAGTACGCGACGAACGGGCGGTTCTACGTGTACCAGAGCGGCTCCCTCCAACCGGGGGGCAGCGGCCACCATACGAGCTACATCTACGAGTACTCGGTGTCCGCCGACCCGTACGACGCCGACGAATCCTCCCGTCGCGAGATCCTCGCCGTCGACCAGCGCGCCCCCAACCACAACGGCGGCCAGATCGAGTTCGGACCCGACGCCATGTTGTGGATCGGCCTCGGCGACGAGGGCGGCCAGGACGACACCTACGGCAACGGGCAGGACCTCGACACCCTCCACGGGGCCATGCTCCGCATCGACGTCGACGCCGGCTCGCCGTACGCGGTGCCGTCGGACAACCCCTTCGTCGGCGCGGCGGGGCGCGACGAGATCTGGGCCTACGGGCTACGCAATCCCTGGCGCTGGGCCTTCTACGGCGGCGATCTGTACATCGCAGACGTGGGCCAGAACGCAAGGGAGGAAGTCAACGTCGTGTCGCTGGCCGCCGGTGCCGGGTCGAACTTCGGATGGTGCGACTGGGAGGGCACCCGCAGCCACGCCGGTTTCGCCAACTGTCCCGGTTCCGCCTCGGGGGTGACGTTCCCCGTCGCCGAGCTCAGCCACTCGGCCGGGAACTGCTCGATCACGGGCGGACGCGTGTACGACGGGAGCGCCCTCCCCGACCTCGTCGGTCACTACTTCTACGCGGACCTCTGTCGCGGCCACCTGCTCAGCTTCGAATGGGCCGGGGGCGCGGTCACGAACGCCAAGGACTGGACCGGAGAGCTCGGCACGATCGGGGGCATCTGGTCATTCGGCTCGGACTCGGACGGCGAGCTCTACATCGTGCGGGGAAGCGGCACGGTGCTCCGGCTCGCCGCCGGATGACCGGCGCCGGCTCGGGCGATCAGAACTGACGGTATGGCGTGGGTCTCGGCACGCCGGGCTCGCCCCCGGGGCGGGCCGACAGCAGCCAGACGGCCATCCACTCGACCACCCAGTAGACGCCGTAGCCGATGAGCACCCCGACGGTCGGCGGTCCGACGACGAGGACGCCGTACCCGGCGATCAGCCCGGCCGGCGCCTCCTCGCCCCAGAGGAGAGCGAACGGAACGGGGGCGACCGCGGCGATGGCGGAGAGGGCGAGGTTGCCGCCCGTGGCCCCGAGGACGAATAGCGCGATCCCGGTGACGGCGGCGAGGCCCCACAGCACGATCCCGGCCCGGCCCCGAAGCCAGGGCTGCGAGAACCGGGTCCCCAGCGTGACTGCAGCCCACATCAACCTGCGTCTGACGAGGGGCACGCCGAGATCCTCGAGCGCTTCGAGGAAGATGCGGTCGGCCGACTTCCGCGACACCGGCGGAGCGAGACGCGCACCGGAATCCACGAGGTGGTCGTGGAGTAACGCCGCCGCCGTGTGACGGCCGTAGCCACTGGCGAACCATCGCAGCGGCCACGGCACCGAGGCGAGATCGGTCCCCGGTAGATCCTCCGGGGTCACGATGTATTCGCCCGAGGCCGCGACGTAGCGGAACGGCCGGACGAGGCGGAACCGGCGATCGCTCACTTGGGCGAGCACGATTTCGGCCTCGACGTCCGCTTCAACGGCGAAGAACGGCATGGTGGCCCCCCGGCTCGGATCGACGAGGCGCAGCGTACCGGTGGGACACGTCGGGGTCGGTGCAGCGTGCGCCAGCGATGCGGGTGCTCACCCGAGCGCTCTGAGGTAGAGCGCTTCGACGTCCTCCGCCGGCGAGATGCCCATCGTCTCTCGCAGGAGCGTGCTGATCTCGTCGTAGACCCTCACGGCCTCTGCCCGGTTGCCTCCGGCGAGGTGGCACTCCATGAGCCGGGCATATCCCGACTCGCGATACGGAGCGAGGTCGACGGACCGCCGCGCGGCATGGACGGCGGCTCGCGGATCGTCGCTGAGCAACCACGCCGCGGCGAGGGTGCCGTAGGTCCGGACCTGCATCTCGTGGAGCTCGCGACGCATGGAATCGACCCACGGGCCGGTCTCTCCGGGGAGGAACGGCCGGCGCAGGATGGCAGATGCCACAGTGGCATCGGCCCACGCCGTGGGCCCGTCACCACGTCGGACCGCACCCTCGGCACGGTCGAGCGAGTTCACCGCCACTCTCAAGTCGATCCACGTGCCCTCGGGCAGCCGTAGCTCGTGAGCCCCGTGGCGGGTCTCCAGGCCTCCGGCGGCGTCGAGCCCGGCACGACCGATGAGCCTCCGCAGCTTCGAGACGATCGCGCTCAGCGAGGAATCCCAGGCCGGAGGGAGCTCGTGGTGCCACACCACGTCGGCGAGTTCGTGACGCTCGACGCGCCGTGGTGCCGATGCGAGGTACACGAACGCCAGTCGCCCCTGCCGACCCGGGAAGGCCGACGCCTCGATGACTGCGTCGGCCGTCTCGATCATGACCCGACCCAGCAGGTAGATCCGTGTCACGTGACCTCCAAACAATCGCCAAGGATCCGACAATGTTCGCCCGGTAGCCTCGCGCCGACGCCGAGTCCAGGAGGGTCGACATGGCGGACGATACAGCCAAGATCATCGAGTGCCCCTGCGGGGCCATCATCGAGGGCTCCTCCGATGATGACGTCGTGACCAAGGCACAAGACCATGCCAAGGCGACTCACGACATGGAGTTGTCCCGCGACCAGGCGCTCTCGATGGCGCGCCCGGCCTGAGAAGGACGTCGATGCCCTTCGTCACGATCAAGGCGCCCGAGGGCTCCTTCACACCCGCCGAGCAACAGCGCATGATCGACGGGGTCACCGAAGCGATGGCCGCGGGCGATGGCGAGAGCCTCCGCGACAAGATGCGGGTGATCTACGAGAAGGTGGTCGCCGGCCGCCGGCCCATCGGCGGCACCCCCAACCGAACACCGGCGCCGACGACCGCAGCCGGCTGAGGCGCACCAGGAGCGATCGGCGGCCGTGCCGGGGCGGCCCGAGAGGGCCTACTCCACGAGCGATCCGCCGATCGCTCGCGACCTGCCGCGGAAGTGGGCCACGGCGTCCCCGGCCGCGTCGGTGACGACGATGTCGTAGATCCCCGACCGCCCGAAACGCGCCGTCTCCCGCCCGACGGCGATGAGCCGGTCGCCGAGCCGGGCCGATTTCACGAACGTGATGTCGGCGCCGGAGGCGACGGACCGCTCGCCGTACGAGTTGCAGGCGTAGGCGAACGCGGCATCGGCAAGGGTGAAGATGAACCCGCCGTGGCAGAAACCGTGACCGTTGACCATGTCCTCCCTCACCGTCATCGTCACGGTCGCCGCGCCCGGTGCCACGTCCTCGATGACGAGGCCGAGGCCCTGCGCGGCCCGGTCCTCCTCCCACATCGCCGTGGCGCTTGCGGCGGCGAGCTCGGCTGGCGTCATCGGTTCGGGCACGGGCGGCGAGGGTAGCCGGGCACGCTCCTCCGTGCCGGTCCCCGCCCCCCCGGTGTCGGCCTCGAACGCTCGAGGCGCGGGAGACTCAACCGGTTGTGTACCCCTCCCCCTGTGGGGTGGGTGCGCTAGCATGACCACGAGACGACAGCGGCGGCAGGGAGGCCCGGATGAAAGAGGAGCACAAGAGAGCCGCGCTGAACAGGTTGAAGACGGTACGCGGCCATCTCGACGCCGTCATCGGCATGGTTGACGATGAGCGGTACTGCCCGGACGTCATGAAGCAAGTCTCGGCGCTCCAGGGCTCGCTCGAGAAGGTGAACCGAGTGCTCCTCCAGAACCACGTCGAGACGTGCGTGCTCGATGCCGTCGAGGAGGGGCGGTCCGCCGAAGTCGTCGACGAGTTGATGGAGACGCTGCGCTACACCCCGGCCGTGACCGGACCCATCCACGAGGAGCATCAGCACACATGACCGAACTGACCCTGTCGGTGCCCGACATCCATTGCGGGCACTGCAAGACATCGATCGAGGGCGCCGTCGCCCAGCTCGAGGGCGTCGACCGCGTCGAGGTCGCGATCGAACAGCGCACCGTCGAGGTCCGATTCGACGAGCCCGTGACGAAGGAGGCGGTCGTCGCCGCCATCGAGAACCAGGGCTACGAGGTCGACTGACATCGCCCCCGCCGTGACCGACGACACCGTCACATTCGACGTCGAGGGAATGACCTGTGCGTCGTGCGCGCTGCGCATCGAGCGCGTTCTCTCCAGACAGGAAGGGGTGCGTGACGCGGTCGTCAACTTCGCCGGCCAGGAAGCGAGGGCCGTGATTGCCCCCGGCACCGATCTCGAGGCTGTCAGCGCGGCGATCGATCGCATCGGGTACGAAATCCGACCGGTCGAGCCCGGCGCGGAGCGCGTCTCGGTCGTCGAGCGCTACGCCGCAGAGACGCGGATCCAGCTTCGCACCGTGAGTCTCGCCGCGGTCTTCGCGTTGCCGTTGCTGGCCATCTCCATGCTGGGGCCGGAGACGACGCCGTGGCGGGTCGTCCAGTGGGTGCTGGCGACACCGGTCGTGTTCGTCTTCGGGTCACAGTTCCACCGGATCGCCTGGAAGCGCCTGCAGGCGTTCGAGGCGACCATGGACACGCTCATCTCGGTGGGGACCCTCGCCGCCTACGGTTACTCGACCTGGGCGCTGTTCACCGACCAGCCCGTCTTCTTCGACACCGCAGGCATGATCGTGACGCTCATCCTGCTGGGCCGGTTCTTCGAGGCGCGGGCCAAGGGCAGCGCCTCGCAGGCCGTCACGAAGCTGCTCGAGCTCGCCGCCACCCAGGCGCGGGTCATCCGCGGCGGCGCCGAGATGCTCGTCGACCCGCTCGACCTCGCCCCCGGCGAGCACATCGTCGTGTTCCCCGGAGAGAAGATCCCAACGGATGGGGTCATCGTCGCCGGGACGTCCTCGGTCGACGAGAGCATGCTCACCGGCGAATCGGTGCCGGTGGACCGCGTCCCCGGCGACGAGGTCTTCGGAGCCACGATCAACCAGCAGGGACGGCTCGAGATCGAGGTGAGCCGGGTCGGGCCCAACACCGCCCTCTCCCAGATCGTGCGGCTCGTCGAGGAGGCGCAGGCAACGAAGGCGCCGGTGCAGAAGCTCGCCGACCGCATCTCCGGGGTCTTCGTGCCGGCCGTCATCGTCATCGCTGTCGTGGTGTTCACGGGCTGGCTGGCCGCCACGGGTGAGGTGGCGACGGCGGTCCGCAACGGCGTCGCCGTGCTCATCATCGCCTGCCCGTGCGCCCTCGGTCTCGCCACCCCGACGGCGATCATGGTCGGCAGCGGCCGCGGCGCCGAGTTGGGCGTCCTCTTCAAGAACGCCGAGGTCTTCGAGAGGACGCGACGCCTCGACATCGTCGTGTTCGACAAGACCGGCACCCTCACCCGGGGCGCGATGACGCTCACCGACGTCGTCACCGACGAGGACACGACGACGTTTCTGCGCAGGGTCGGCAGCGTCGAGGCGGCGAGCTCCCACCCGATCGGCCGCGGCGTCGCCCTCGGTGTCGAGGAGCGAGATGTCGAACTCGTGCCCGTCGCCGAACTCGAGGCCATCTCCGGGCGCGGCGTCTGCGGCGTCGTCGACGACGTGAGGATCGCGGTCGGCAAGCCGAAGCTCATGGCCGACCTGGGACTCGCCATCGGCGACGACCACCTCGCCGCGCTCGAGCGCTTCGAGGCCGAGGGCAAGACGGCGTTTCTCGCCGGATGGGACGGCGAGGTACGGGGTGTGCTCGCGGTTGCCGACACGCTGCGGGAGACGGCCGCGCCGACGATCGCGGGGTTGGGCGCGCTCGGCGTCGAACCGGCGATGCTCACCGGCGACAACCTCCGCACCGCCCGCGCCATCGCCGCTCAGGTGGGGATCGAGCGCGTCGCGGCCGACGTCCTCCCCGGCGACAAGGCGGAGGAGGTCGCCCGAATGCAGCACGAGGGTGCCAGCGTCGGGTTCGTCGGAGACGGCATCAACGATGCGCCCGCGCTCACGACCGCCGATCTGGGCATGGCCATCGGGACGGGGACGGACGTGGCAGTCGAAGCGGGCGACGTCGTCCTCATGAGCGGCGACCCTGCCCTCGTGGTGACGGCGCTCCAGCTTGCACGTGCCACGTATCGCACGATCCTCCAGAACCTCTTCTGGGCCTTCGCCTACAACACGGCGGCGATCCCGCTTGCCGCCGCCGGGCTGCTCAATCCGTCGATCGCGGCGGCGGCGATGGCGTTCTCGAGCGTGTCGGTCGTCACGAACTCCCTTCGCCTGCGGCGTTTCGCTCGCTGAGCGCCATCCGGCGAGCCGGGAAGCCGTCGCGCCTGCCATGGCCCCTGGCTCCCGGTACCCTGGGGGCATGGACCCGATCCACAAGTTGCGCCGTCCGATGCTGCGACGGCCGAGGGCAATCATCGCGTTCGAGGGCTGGAACGACGCCTGCGACGCCGCCTCCGGGGTCGTCACGTACCTGCTCGGTCAGTACAACGTCGACGAGCCCTTCGCCGTCCTCGAGCCGGACGAGTTCTTCGACTTCCAGGCGCACCGGCCCCAGGTCGCCATCGGCGAGGGCGGCACCAGGTCGCTGACGTGGCCGACGACACGGTTCTATGCGATCGAGCTGCCCGACGACGACCGCGACCTCGTCCTCGTCGTCGGTGAGGAGCCGAGTCACCGCTGGAAGACCTTCAGCCGTTCGATCACGTCGCTGCTCGCCGAGATGGGGGTCGAGCAGGCCGTGCTTCTCGGCGCCTTCATCGGTCAGGTGGCGCACACGAAGCCGGTCCCGGTCATCGGCGTCGCCACCGATCCCGGCCTCGTCCTCCGCCACGGCCTCGTGACATCGAGCTACGAAGGCCCCACCGGGATCGTCGGTGTCCTCCAGGAGGCGTGCCGGGAGGAGGGGCTGCCCACGGTGAGCCTCTGGGCGGCCACCCCCCACTATCTGGCGGCGAACCCGAACCCGAAGGCCATGCTCGCCCTGACGAAGAAAGCCGGAACGGTCCTCGACCTCGGGATCGACACCAGCGAGCTCGAGAAGGTCGTCGAGGAATTCCTGGCGAGGGTCTCCGCGGCGGTCAGCGCCTCGGAGGAGTTCACCTCGTACGTTGCCCAGCTCGAGCGCGACGCGGACCGCACGCCCCAGATCGGCGAGATCGACGCCGGCGTCACCGACGAGCTCGTCAACGAGATCGAGGACTTCCTCCGCGAGCAGGGCTGAGTAGCCCGGCGCCGCTACCCGTCGGTGGGGCGCCGCCGGTGCGTGTCTCGAGGAATCTCCTTGCTGCCTGCCTCGAGTTCGCGGTCGTCGCGGGCCACCTGGGCGAGCGTGGCGCTCGCGAGCTCGTTCACCAGGGCGGAACGAGCTGCGCTCCACACCCAGTGGAGCGCACAGACGTTGTCCCAACGACAGGGGCCGTCGCGCAAGGCACATTCCCCCGTCTCCAGCGACCCCTCGACGGCCTCGACGATCTCGAGGATCGTGACGTCGTCGGGATCACGGGTGAGGGCATACCCGCCTCCCCGACCGGGTCGCGATGTGACGAGACCGGCGCGCTGGAGCGCTTGGAAGACCTGGTGGAGAAACCCCTGGGGGATGATCATCGCCTCGGCGACATTCCCCGCAGTGCTCCGCGATCCGTTGTTGTTCGCGAGATAGACGAGGCCCCGGATGGCGTAGTCAGTGCGTCGGGTGGGAACGAGTTTCACGTCTGGGTAGAAATGTACACAACTTCAGGAAAGAAATCCCGGGTTACGTAGGTAACGGCGCGGCGTCGGAGCGCGTGACCGGTCATGAGCCTGGGGGCGCCGGTGAAACCCTCAACGGAGCTCCCATACGGCCGACATAGAACGGGACCGCGCCGAATGGCCCTCCGGGGTACTGGATGATCGTTGCCGAACGCCCTCACAACGAGCCAGGACGGCTCGCCGAGTTGCGGGCCCTCGACGTGCTGGACACCTTGCCCGAGCAGGGCTACGACGACATCACCTTCCTCGCCTCGCAGATCTGCGCCACGCCGATCGCACTCGTCAGCCTCATCGACGACGACCGGCAGTGGTTCAAGTCCCGGGTCGGGCTGGAGACAGAGGAGACCCATCGTGACCTGGCGTTCTGCGCCCACGCCATCCTCGAACCAGAAGACGTCCTCGTCGTCCCCGATGCCGCCCGCGACGAGCGGTTCGCCGCCAACCCCCTCGTCACCGGCGACCCGAACATCCGCTTCTACGCCGGGGCGCCCCTCATGAGCAGCTCTGGCAATGCGCTCGGCACGCTGTGTGTGATCGACCGCGTCCCCCGCGAACTGACCGAGGACCAGCAAACCGCGCTGCGTGCACTGTCCCGTCAGGTGATGGCTCAGCTGGACCTGCGCCGGCTCGTGCGGGACCTGGAGTCGTCCGTCCGGGAGCGGGACACCTACCAGTCTCTGCTCGAGGACTACCAGCGGCAGCTCGAGGAGAGCCTCGCTTCGGCGACCGCGCGAAGCCTGACGGATCCGCTCACCGGGGTCAACAACCGGCGAGCGTTCGAAGAGCGCCTCGCCGAGGAGCTGCAACGCAACCGGCGCTCCGGCACCACCCTGTCGCTGGCGCTCATCGACGTCGACCACTTCAAGTCCTACAACGACACGCTGGGGCACTCGGCCGGCGATGCGGCGCTCGAGCGCCTGGCGGCGACGCTCGTCGACACGAGCCGGTCGACCGATTTCGTCGCCCGGTATGGCGGGGAGGAATTCGCCGTCCTCCTCCCCAACACCGATGCCGAGGGCGGGTACATCCTCGCCGAGCGGTTCCGCAAGGCGGTCGAGTGCGCGCAGTGGCCGCACCGCGCCATGACGGTGAGCATCGGCGTCGCCACCTCCGCCGCCGCGATCGCGCCCGACGAGCTGATCACGACGGCCGACGAGGCGCTGTATCGGGCAAAGGAGAGGGGTCGCAACCGCGTCGTAGCCGCCTGACGGTCCCCTCGGGCTTCCGACGCTCGACGCGCGCCTCCGGTTGCACCGGCGTCGGCGGGTCTCTCGACCGTCGGCGCCCGGGCCTGCGCTACCGTTGCCCGCCGATGTCTCAGCTCCAAGCCATCAAGTGGGTGCACCTGCTCGCCGTTGCCACGTGGACGGGGGGCTTGATCACGCTCGCCGCGCTCGTCCCGGTCCTGCGGCGGCAGGGCGCGGAGACCGGGACCTTGCGGGCGGTGGCACGCCGGTTCGGCGTCGTGTCGTGGATCGCGCTCGGGGTCGCCGTCATCACCGGTGTCTGGCAGGTGACCGAGCTCGACCTCCCCTGGACCGACGGCACCCTCAACCTCAAGCTGAGTCTCGTCGGCGTCGCCGCTGTGCTCGCCCTCGTGCACCAGCTCACGGCGAGGCGGACCTCGCCCGCCGTGAGAGGCATGCTCCAGGGCCTCATCCTCGTCGTGAGCATCGCGGTCTTCGGGGTTGCCGTGACTCTCTGACTCAGAGTGCGGAGGCGACGACGTCGAGCAATCGATCGACGTCGGCGTCGGTCGTGAAGAGGTGGGGGGCCACCCTCATCGAGTCGCCGCGCATGCTCACGTACACCCGGGCCTTCTGCAGATCCTCCATCAGCCCCGGGGGTACGCCATCCGGGAAGCGAACCCCCATCATGTGGGCGACCCGTGTCGCCTCCGGTGCCGGGTCGAGGCCGAGGGCGGCCGCCTCCTCTTCGACTGTGGCGTTGATCGCCCCCAGCGTGGCGGTGATCTCATCGAGCCCCCAATCGAGGAGCTGATCGAGCGCCGCCCGCAGCATCGGCATCGCGATGAAGTCGCCGAACTCGCCGACGTCGTACCGCCGGGCGCCCGGCTGGAACGACGTCGTGTAGTCGACGAGCCTCGAGAAGTCGGAAGAGCCTTCCCGCGGCAGCCAGCCGAATTCGATGGGGACACCCGCTCGCTGGTCCTCGGCCGCCCAGAGGTACCCGGTCCGGTACGGCCCCAGCAACCACTTGTAGCCGACCGTGATGAGGAAGTCGGGGCGAACCGTATCCACGTCGAGCCTGCGGGCGCCCGCCGACTGGGACGCATCGACGACGAGGGCGGCCCCCGCGCCACGAGTGGCCTCACCCACGGCAACGAGATCGACGAGGGAGCCGTCCGTCCAGTGGCATTCCGGCACGGCGACGACGGCGGTTCGCCCATCGATCGCGTCGAGGATCGCCGGCGTCCACGCCCCAGTCGGCCGCGGCACCGTGACGAGATCAGCGCCGGTCAGCTCCGCCACCCTCCACCACGGGTAGATGTTGGACGGGAACTGCTCGGCGAGCACAACGACGGTCTGGCCGGCGCGGATCGACACGTTGGCGGCGGCGACGGAGATCCCGTAGCTCACCGAGGGGATGAGTGCCACGCCGTCGGGATCGGCGCCGATGACCCGCCCGAATCGCTCCCGCACCGCCTCGGCGGGCGTGAAGAAGTCGTCAGGGACGACGTTCCACGGGTGCTCCTTGGCGGCGAGACCCTCGCGGCCTGCGGCCGTCACGGCCCTCAGCTGCGGCGTGAGGTAGGCGCAGTTGAGGTAGGCGACATCGTCGGGCAGATCGAACAACGATCGCTGATTGGGGATCATCGGCGAGGTCGGCCTCCACCGGAGGAAGCCCCGGCCTGGGCCGGCCGGGGCTCGCTGGTCACTTCTTCCGCTTGTGCCGATTCGCCTTCAACCGCTTGCGGTACTTGTGCTTCGACATCTTCTTGCGGCGCTTCTTGATCAGCGAGCCCATGTATCAGACCTTCGTGTCACGGATGTTGGAAACCTGCCGCCGCGCTTCGCGGGGAGGCGGCGGGGCGCCCATAGGTTCGCGTGCGACGGCGGGAACCGCAAGCCACCCTATGATCGCGCGATGCCACCGGTCATCGGGATCACGACGCGTCCCCGCACGATCGCCACCTCCGGCGGCCAGCTCGGAGCCGACACGCTACAGCACACCTACCGCGACTCCGTGGCCAGAGGTGGAGGGGTGCCGTTGCCGCTGTCGCCGGTGCGTACCGACCACGTCGGCCTCCTCCTCGACCGGCTCGACGGGCTCGTCCTCACCGGCGGCGGTGACGTCGCCCCCGAGGCCTACGGCGGTTCGCGCAGCGAGGCGACATACGGCATCGACGACGAGCGCGACGCCTTCGAGTTCGCCCTCGCCATTGGGGCGAAAGAGCGACGGATGCCGGTGCTCGCCATCTGCCGAGGCCTCCAGGTCGTCAACGTCGCCCTCGGTGGCACCCTCATCGAGGACATCCCCTCCTTCAACGGATCGAGCCACCATGCGGTGCGCGGCGACGGCGTCTTCACCCCGCACCAGCAGGTCACGCTCGACGAGGGATGCCTTCTCGCCCGCGTCGTCGGGTCGACCCGCCTCCACGTCAACTCGATCCACCATCAGGCCATCCAGGACGTCGCCGCCGGCTTGCGCGTCGTCGGCCGCAGCGCCGACGGCATCATCGAAGCGGTCCAGGCCGAGGACGACACCTGGCCGTTGCTCGCCGTGCAGTGGCATCCCGAGTACCTCGGCGATGCCGGTGACGAAGCCTCCCGCGCTCTCTTCTCCGCCCTCGCCGGGGCGGCGAGCGGGGCGCGTTCGGTGGGCTGAACGGCGCGGCCCCGCTCACGCCGCGCCTCGCCTACCGTGGCCCGATGCGAGCCGTCTTCGTGTGTGCCGGCAACATCTGCCGCTCCCCCATGGCGGAGGCCATCGCCCGCTCCGCCCACGCCGACACCGGGTGGGAGTTCGCGAGCGCCGGGATCGCAACCGTCGCCGGTCGCCCGCCGACACCAGATGCCCTCGCCGCCCTCGCCGAACTCGGGATCGACGCCTCCGATCTGCGCTCGAAGCACGTCGACGGCGAGCGGGTCCAGACCGCCGACCGCATCTACGGCATGGAGCCGTCCCATGTCGAGTGGGTCCGGAGGCGGTGGCCGGATACGGCGGGGCGGGTTGCGCTCCTCGACCCTACGGGAGCACCGATCCACGACCCCTACGGGCGTTCCTACCCGACGTACGTCACAACCCGTGACCGCATCGTCGCCGCATTGGCGCGGCGTGCCGTCGAATGGACCCCGACGCTCAGCTGATCCCGTGGCGGGCCATCGCAGGCTCGAGCACACGGCCTCCGCCGCCGAGCCCGGCGTCGAGGGCCGACCTCACTGCAGAGACGGTCTCCTCCGTGCACACGGCGAGGGCACTCGGCCCCGCCCCGCTCCACGAGGCGTGGAGCGCGCCCGCCTCCAGCGCCGCCGCCATGAGCCGGCCCGTCAGCGGTGAGAGCTCCCGTCGGGGGACCTCGTGGATCTCGTCGTACCCGGCTGCGGCGAGTGCTGTCGGGTCCGCCGTCCTGAGGCCCTCGATGAGGAACCCGACCCGCGCCAGGTTGCGGGCGACTGCCGCGAGTTCCACGGTTGCGGGCAGCGCAGCACGGGCCAGATCGGTGGGCAGCTTGTACTCGGGCACTGCGATGAGGATCCGCAGCGCCGGCGACATCTCGAGGTGACGCCACCTCCCTGCCGGGCTGGCGAGCACGAGCCCCCCGTAGACGGCGGCGGCGGCGTTGTCGGCATGTCCCTCGAGCCGGTTCACGATGTCGAACAGCTCTCCGTCGCCGCACGGCTCATCGAGTGCGCGCCGAGACGCCGCCGCGGTCGCCGCGGTCACCGCCGAGGACGACCCGAGGCCCTTGGAGCGGGGGATGGCGTTGTCGATCTCGATCCGCATCGGGCGACCGACCGCCAAAAGGGCCGCCCGCACGACGAGGTCGTCCTCGCCGGGGAAGGTCGTTTCCCCGTCCTGGCGGATCTCCCAAAGCCCAGCCGGCTCGGCCCGCACCCGGCAACGCAGGTCGAGAGCGAGGGCGATGCAGTCGAAGCCCGGGCCGAGGTTCCCGGACGACGCCGGGGCGGAGGCGACGCCGCTCATGGCGGCGGTGTCTCCAGCTCGACGAAGATCTGGGTTGCATCCGGCACCGCTGCGCGCACGCGCGCCTCGATGTCGTCGATGGCCGCCTCGACCTCGGCACCGCTGAGTAGCGGATCGAGTTCGACGTCCATGTTGACGAGGATCTCCGTCGACGACAGCTGCATCGTGAGGAGGCGCCCGATCGACCGCACCCGGGGAACCGCCAGCGTCGCGGTGCGGATGAGGGATCGCTCGCGGCGGGTGGCGGCCTCGCCGACGAGGAGCGCCTTCATCTCCAGGGCCAGGATCCAGGCAACCGAGGCGAGGACGACCGCGATCGCAATCGAAGCGACGCCGTCCCACTGCGACCACCCCGTGTAGTGGGAGAGGAGCAGGCCGGCGGCGGCGATGGCGACCCCCACGGTGGCCGCGATGTCCTCGAAGACGACGACGAGGAGCGCCGGGTCTCGCATGTCGCGCACCGTCGCCCACACGGAGCGGCTTCCCCGCACCCGGTTGAACGACGCGAGGGCGGGCCGCAGCGCCAGCACGATCTCGAAGACCGCGGCGGCGGCGAGCACGGCGAGGCTGAAGACCAGCCCTTGCTGCTCCTCGGGATGGCGGATGCGTTCGAGACCCTCGATGAACGCGACGACCGCCCCACCGACGAAGAGGAAGACGGCGACCATGAAGCTCCAGAAGTAGAGCTCCTTGCCGCGCCCGAACGGGTGCTGTGTCGTCGGGGCATACCGGGACACGGCTGCCCCCCTGAGGAGGAAGAGCTGGTTACCGGTGTCGGCGACGGAGTGGAAGCCCTCGGCAAGCATCGCCGAGCTGCCGGAGACGGCGGCCGCGATGAACTTCACCACAGCGATGAGGCCGTTGGCGGTCAGCGCCAGAAGAACGAGGGTGCGGGACTCGGCGGCCATGGCGCACCGGAGGCTAGCCCTGCGATCGTCCTCGCCTCTCTCCCTGAACACCGCCCGCGGGCCGGCGCCCCATCCGGGCGTACGATCTCGCCATGGCGCTCACCACTGGCCGCGGGCTCCGGATCGCGTACGAACTGACGGGCGACCCCTCCGGCCCCCACGCCCTGATCGTCTCCGGCCTCGGCCGCCAGCTCATCGAGACGGCGATCGGGCTGCGCGAGATGCTCGTCGCCGCCGGCCTCGGAGTCGTCCGGTTCGACAACCGGGACGTCGGCCTCTCCACCCACCTCGACGGCAAGATCGATCTCAGCAAGGTCCGCCGCAACATCGACGCCGGGTTGGCTCCGGAGGTTCCATACCGCCTCGAGGACATGGCCGACGATGCCGTTCGCGTCATCGACGAACTCGGGGTACATCGCGCCCACGTCGTCGGCTTCTCGATGGGAGGCGCGATCGGCCAGGTGATGGCGGTCCGCCACCCCGACCGTGTTGCCACGTTGACGTCGATCTCGTCGACGACGGGCGACCCCACGGTCGGACAACCGGACGCGGCGGGGAAGCGAGCACTCTTCACAGCGCCTCCACCCGATCCCGAAGCTGCGATCGACACGCTGGTCGAGGCGCGGCGGGTCATCGCGTCTCCGGGCCAATTCGTCGAATCCGAAGCCCGCGCCCTCGTCGCCGCCGCCGTCCGCCGAGCCTTCGACCCCGCCGGCACGGGGCGTCAGCTCGCCGCGTTGTGGGCGGCGGGCAACCGCACGGGATCGCTGCGTCGCGTCGTCGCGCCGACGCTCGTGATCCACGGTGACGCCGACCGCCTCGTCGATCCGTCGGGGGGCCGAGCCACCGCCGCTGCGATCCGCGGTGCCCGGCTCGTCGAGATCGTGGGCATGGGCCACGACCTCCCGGCCGAATACCTCGATCGCGTCGGTCGTGAGATCCTCGCCCACATCGTCGCGGGAGAAGAATCGGGCCCGGCGAGTCGGCACGGTGCAGGCGGGTAGCCTCGCGGCTCCATGACCGCCGTCATCGAGACCCGGGGGCTCACGAAGTACTACGGCACCGTTCGCGGTGTCGACGACCTCGACCTCGTCGTCGAGAAGGGCGAAGTCTTCGGCTTCATCGGGCCGAACGGTGCGGGGAAGTCGACGACGATCCGCCTCTTCCTCGATTTCATCCGCCCCACCGCCGGCGCCGCCCGCGTGCTCGGGCTCGACACGAGGGCCGATTCGATCGAGATCCGCCGCCGCGTCGGCTACCTCCCCGGCGAGCTCGCGATGTACGAACGGATGACGGGACGGGAGATGCTCCGTCACTTCGCCGCGCTGCGGCGACTCGACGGCCTCGGCGAGGCAGTCGAGATCGCGGAGCGCTTCGATCTCGACCTCGACCGCCGGATTCGCTCCTACTCGTCGGGGAACCGCCAGAAGCTCGGCCTCGTCCAGGCCTTCATGCACGGCCCGGAGCTGCTGATCCTGGATGAGCCCACCAATTCGCTCGACCCCCTCATCCAGCAGGACTTCTACACGATGGTGGACGAGCTCCAGGAGGAGGGGCACACGTTCTTCGTCTCCTCCCACGTCCTCCCCGAGGTGGAGCGGATCGCCGACCGGGTCGGCATCATCCGCCGGGGCAGGCTCGTCGTGACCGAGACCGTGGCCGAGCTGAAGGCGAAGGCGGTGCGTCGTCTCGAGCTGTACTTCTCCGAGCCGGTCGGCGACGATGCGTTCGCAGCATTGCCGTCGGTGCGCGCGGCCGTCTCCCACGATGGTGGACGGGCCATCGAGCTCACGATCACCGGCAGCGTCGACCCCGTCGTCAAACTCGCCTCCCGCTACGAGGTCGAGCGGCTCGTCTCGCGCGACGGTGAACTCGAGGAGGCGTTTCTCGCCTACTACGAGGAGGACGGCCGTGCTCGATAGCGTCTTCGCCAGGCGCATCTGGGAACGGCGTACCGGCTACGTCTGGTGGCTGCTCGGACTCGTCGCCCTCATCGGGATCACTGTCGCCTTCTGGCCAACGATCCAGCGGGACACCGACGCCCTCGGCCAGCTCTTCGAGTCGTTGCCGCAGGGCTTTCTCGCCATCTTCGGGGCCGACGACATCGAAACCCTCTTCACGGCCTCCGGGTTCATCAACAGCCGCATGTACTCGAGCGTCGGGGCGATCATCGTGGTGTTCTTCGCCATCTCGATGGGGACCCAGGCCGTCGCCGGCGAGGAGGACAAGCGCACGCTGGATCTGCTGCTCGCCCAGCCGGTGTCGCGGCGCTCCGTCGTCCTCGAGGGCTTCTTGGCGATGGTGGTGATGACGGCGGGTCTCGCCGCAGCGGTCTTCCTCGTCCTCGTCGTCTGCGACCCGCTCGTCGGCCTCGATCTCCCCCTCGAAGGGCTCTTCGCCGCCACCGTCGGCGTGGTGCTCCTCGCCCTCGTGTTCGGGTCCCTCTCGCTGGCGGTGGGCGCGTTCTCCGGCAGCCGGGCGCTGGCGATCGGGGTCGGGGCCGGGGCGACCTTCGGGACGTTCTTCATCAACGGGCTCGCCCCCCTCGTCGACGCCATTGCGTGGACCCAACGGCTCACCCCGTTCTTCTGGTTCCTCGACTCCCGGCCTCTCGACAACGGCTTCTCGTGGCACTTCCTCGTCTTGGCTGCCGTGGTCGCCGTCTTTGTCGCCGGTGCGGTGTGGGGGTTCGAGCGTCGCGATGTCTCGGTGTGAGGCGGCCGGGCATCGCCCGGGGCCGTGGCACCGATGACAGCTCGATACCCATCGGTCGCACCGGGCGCCGTCCCGTGGCTGAGTGTCGAACAGATGGTCGAAGCCGACCGGCTCGCCGTCGACGAGTTCGGCATCGATCTCCTCCAGATGATGGAGCACGCCGGCTCGGCGCTTGCCGAACTGACCCACCGTCTCTTCCCCACCGGGAGGATCGCCGTGGCGGCCGGCGGCGGGAACAACGGCGGCGGCGGGCTCTGCGCGGCGCGGCACCTCTCCAACCGAGGACGGGCCGTCACCGTCGTCATCACCACTGACCGGCCCGGGGCGGCCGCCGCCCATCATCTCCGGACCCTGGAGGCCATGGGAGTCGCCCTCACCGCCGAGCCGGGACCCACCGAGATCGTCGTCGATGCCATGGTCGGGTACGGGCTCGCCGGCCCGTTGCGAGGCCGGGTGGCAGAGGTGGCGGGCTGGATCGGGCGCCGCCACGTCATCTCGCTCGACTTTCCGTCGGGGCACGGTTTCGCAGGCGCGGTCGCCGCCGACGCCACGCTGACGCTCGCCCTGCCGAAGGAGGGGCTCCGCCACCTCCGGCCGCTCTGGCTCGCCGACCTGGGGCTGCCGGCGGCGCTCTGGGAGCGGATGGGCCTCGCCGTTGCCCCGGTGTTCGCTGCCGGTCGGATCGTGCGAATCGACGGCGACGCAATTCCCGTTCCGCGAGATTCCGGATAGGCTCCAACCACCAGGTCGACCGGACGGACGGTGATGGTCGCAGCGAGCTTCAAGTGGAAGGGCCGCGAGGGCCCGATGGAACTGCGGATTTCGGGAACGACGTTCCGCCCGTCGACGATTTCCTCGCTGCTGGCCAAGGCGCTGCGCATCGATCCCGGCGACGTCGTCGTCGACGTCGGGTGCGGCTCCGGCATCCTCGCCATCGTCGCGGCCAAGCTCGGAGCCGCTCATGTCCACGCCGTCGACGTGAGCCCGGATGTCGTCGAGGTGGGCACCGCCAACGCCACCGATCATGGCGTGGCGGAGAGAATCACCTTCTACCAGGGGAGCTTCTTCTCGCCCCTGCCGCCGGACCTCGAGGCGGACGTCATCATCGGCGACGTGTCCGGAATCCCCGATCGCCTCGCCGACGAGAGCGGGTGGTTCCCCACGAAGGGAGGCGGCGGCCCGCGAGGATCCGAGGTGCCGATCAAGATGCTGGAGGAGGCCAGGCGCGTGCTCAAGCCGATGGGCCGCCTCTTCCTTCCGACCGGCACGCTCCAGGACGAAGCGGCGATCCTCTCCGCAGCCAGGGCGGCCTTCGGCAAGGTGAAGAAGCTCGCCGAACAGGTGATCCCCTTGCCCGGCGGTCTGGCCGGCAGCGCCGCCGTTCGCGACTTGGAGTCACAAGGTGTCATCAGCCTGACCACCCGCGGCTCCCGGTTCGTGTGGACCGCGAGGGTGTGGGAAATCGGCCCGAGCCCCGGCGGGGCCTGAGGGAGCCTCCGCTACCGGTTGCGCGTCATGAGCTCGGAGAGACCGTCGCGGCCGCGCCTCGGATCGAGGAGCACCGAGGCGTGGGCTACCGAGTCCCTCCCGAATCGATCGCGTAGCGCGTCGATGTTCGAGTCGAGCCGGATCCGTTCGAGCTCGCGCGGGCTGCCGGCGCGCCGGAGCGCGCCGCCGTCGAGCCCGGGTAGCGGGAGTTCGAGCTGGACGTGGGGGTCGACCCGCAGCCCGGACACCGAGATCCCGAGGAGCCGTACCCCGCGGCCGCCGGCGACGGCGAGCCCGCGAGCGAGCAGCTCGCACGAGACGTCGTAGAGGGCGCCGGTCGTCGCCACCGGCGCCCGCAACGTGGTGGAGCGAGTGATCGACTGGAAATCCGAGAACCGGATGCGGACCGTGATCGTCCGCCCCGCCCGGTGCTTCGCGCGCAGCCTGGCGGCGACCCGATCGGCAATTGTCGCCAGCACCCTGCGATACGTGTCCGGGTCGGTGACGTCCCGCCCGAACGTGCTCTGGGAGCCGACCGAGCGCGCCCGTCGGTCGAGCTCGAGCACCCGGGGGTCGCGGTTCCAGGCGAGGGCGTGGAGGTGGCGGCCGGTTGCGTTACCCAGCCGGTTCTTCAGGGAGGCGAGCGAGGCGACAGCGACGTCGCCGATCGTCTCGAGACCGAGCTCGGTGAGCTTCGCCTGCATCACAGGGCCGGCGCCCCAGAGATAGCGCGTAGGGAGGCGGTGGAGGAAACGAAGCTCGCTGGCGGGGTCGACGAGCACGACCCCGTCGGGCTTGGCGACCTGGCTCGCCACCTTGGCGAGGAACTTCGTCCGCGCTCCCCCGACAGACAGCGTCAACCCGGTCTCGGCGAGCACCGCGGCGCGCACCGCCACCGCGATGTCCCCCGTCGAGCCGAAGAGACGGTGGGCGCCGGCGACACCGAGGAATGCCTCGTCGATCGAGACCTGCTCGACGTTCGGGGTGAAACGTCGGCAGATCTCGAAGACACCGTCGCTGACCTGCCCGTAGTCGCCGAACCCGCCGGAGACGACGACGGCGCGCGGGCACATTCGCCGAGCCCGGCCGGTCGGCATCCCGGACCGGACGCCGAAGCGGCGTGCTTCGTAACTGGCCGAGAGCACGACGCCTCCACCGACGATGACCGGCTTGCCCGCCAGCGCCGGGTTGCGGAGCTGCTCGACCGAGGCGTAGAACGCATCGAGATCGACATGGAGGATGTCCGCGCTCATCCTCATGTCCTCATCGTGGCGTGCCGGTGTGACACGAAAGCGAAGCCGGCGCACCTCAGGCGTCGAGGATTCGCACCTCGTCGCGCACCACCGTTCCCCCGATACCGGCGACCTCCGGGTTCCACACCAGCTCGATGCACGACGGGTGGCCGATCTCGTCGCCCTGGAAGATCGTGAGCCTCCCCCTCTCCTCGCCGGCATCGAGGAGGGCCGCGGCGAGGGCGACCGCGGCGCTGCCGGTAGCCGGGTCTTCGGGCACACCGGCGCCGGGAGCGAAAAAGCGCGCCCTCACCCTGTCGTGGGCGCGGGCGAAGACGAGCGTCCCGAACACCTCGGCGAGCACGCCGAAGTCGGGGGACATCGCCGGCAGCGTCGCGGCCTCGTCGTACTCGAGGACGAGGTACTCCTTGGGCATCTCGACGAGCCAAGCGCGCACCGACGGGGGAAGGCCGGCCCTCGCCGGGAGGTCGACGGCCCCTGCGTCGCTCACCGGTTGGCCCAGCGACGCGTCCACCCAGACGAGGTCTCCATCGACGCGGATCCCGACCTCACCGACACCGCAGCGGAGGGCATCGAGGTCCATCGGACCGAGCACGTTCATCACCCAGGCCGTCCCGACGAGCGGGTGCCCGGCGAACGGCAACTCCATCGCGGGTGTGAAGATCCGCACGTACGGGACCGGGTCCTGCCCCCATACGACGAAAGTCGTCTCCGAGAAGCCGAGGTCGGCAGCGATCGACTGCATCGCCCCGGTGTCGAGGCCGGTGCAGTCGTTGACGACGCCCAGGTGGTTGCCGCCTTCCTCACCCCGGGTGAAGACCCGAAGCACGTGACAGGGTCGAGACACCAGCGGAGCCTACCGACGCGGCCGCGACCGGGCCGGGCCCGGCGCCCCTCCGAGTCCGGCGGCTACCGTGCGCCGGCCATGTTCGCCCAGGACGCAGTCGACATCCTCGGTCTCGACACGCTCCTCGCCCAGATGATCCTCGCCCTCGGCGCCGCCATGGTCCTCGGAAACGGCTACGCGATCTACATGCACAAGAAGGGGAAGGCGCCGGCGCGAGCTGAGGGCGAGTTCCGAGCGACCCGAGCCTGGTGGCTGTTCGGCGTCGGGGCGGTCATCACCGTCTGGGGCGCGGCGAGCCTCATCACCGGCTGAGAGGAGAATGCGGTGCCGGCGTGGATCTGCCGAACCTGCGCGAACCAGCACACCGACACGGCCGAGCCTCCTCCGAGCTGTGCCATCTGCGAGGACCCGCGCCAGTATGTCGGCTGGGAGGGCCAGCGATGGGCGACGCTCGACGAGCTCGAAGCCGAGGGCCACGCCTGCGACATCCGGCCCCTGGAGCCGGGACTCTACGGCGTCGGCGTGACCCCGCAGCTCGCCATCGGCCAGCGGGGCCTGCTCGTCATCACCGGCGCCGGCAACGTCCTGTGGGATGTCCCCGGCTATATCGACGACGCCGCGATCGCGACGGTGCGCGGGCTCGGCGGCATCGACGCCGTCTCGGCGTCACATCCCCACTTCTACGGGGCCATGGTCGAGTGGGCCCATGCCTTCGACGCCGCGATCGTCCTCCCCGCGGCCGACCGGGAATGGGTGCAACGACCGGACCCGGCAGTGCGCCACTACGAGGACACCGCGCACCTCGCCCCCGGCGTCACCCTCGTCCGCTGCGGCGGGCACTTCGACGGCAGCGCCGTCCTCCACTGGACGGGTGGAGCCGGCGGCGCCGGCGTCCTGCTCAGCGGGGACACGCTGACCGTCGTCCAGGATCGGGACTGGATCTCGATCATGTGGAGCTACCCGAACCTCGTCCCCCTTGATCCGTCCACGATCCGTGACGTGCTCGGGCGGGTCGACGCCCTCGCATTCGATCGTGTCTACGGCGGCTGGTGGGGCCGCGTGGTTCGCCGCGGGGCCAAGGAGAAGGTGAGGCGATCGATCGAGCGCTACCTTCGCATGATCGAGAGCGAGGCAACCGGTGGCGGGGAGGCGTGACAGAAGCGGGCCGGGCGGCGCTCCACCGACCCGGTACAATCGACGGGCCCGCGGGTGTAGTTCAACGGTAGAACGTCAGCTTCCCAAGCTGAAGACGGGGGTTCGACTCCCCTCACCCGCTCCACGTCGCGAGCCGCCGCAGACGTGCCGGGCGCCGGTAGGCTCGCGGCGCCGGCCGGCCGGTAGCGACCACACATGATCTTCTCGGACCACACCATCAAGGAAGCGGTTGCCCTCGGCCGCATCGTCATCGACCCCTTCGACGAGTCCATGGTGCAGCCGTCCAGCGTCGACCTGCGGTGCGACCGCTTTTTCCGGGTCTTCGAGAACCACCGCTACCCGCACATCGACCCGAAGGCGCCCCAGGAGGATCTGACGACGCTCGTCGAGGCATCCGAGGACGAGCCGTTCATCCTCCACCCCGGCGAGTTCGTCCTCGGGACGACGCTCGAGGTCATCGGGCTCGGCGACGACGTCGTTGCCCGGCTCGAGGGCAAGTCGAGCTTGGGGAGGCTCGGGCTGCTCATCCACAGCACCGCCGGCTTCGTCGATCCCGGGTTCAAGGGCCAGGTGACGCTCGAGCTCTCGAACGTCGCCAACCTCCCCATCGCCATCTACCCGGGCATGGCGATCGGCCAGGTCAGCTTCTACGAGCTGACGACACCGGCCGACAACCCGTACGGATCGGCCGGGCTCGGCTCGAAGTACATGGACCAGACCGGCCCGACGCCGAGCCGCATGCACGAGAACTACGAGGAAGGATGATGGGCGCGCCGGCGGCGACTCTCGCCCAGCGTGCCTGCCCGGCGTCGCCGCTCGCGGCACGCGATGAGGAGGGTGCACGGTGAGGGCACTGGTGCTGGGAACCGGCATGCAGGGCCGGGCCGCGATCCATCATCTCGCACGCAGCACGTCCGTCACCGAGGTCACAGCCGCCGACCGGGACCCCGACGCCATCGCCGCGATGCGAGAGCTGGTGCCGGACACCGACAAGGTGCGCCCCGAACGGCTCGACGTCGGCGACCGGGAAGCCTTGGGAAAGGTGCTCTCAGGCGGTTTCGACGTCGTCGTCGACCTGCTGCCGGTGGCGCTCAGCGGACTGGCTTCGGCGGCGGCAGTCGAGGCCGGTGTCCACTGGGTGAACGCCAGCTACCCGACCGACGACCTCCGCCGTCTCGGCCCCGCTGCCGAGGAGGCCGGGGTGATCCTCCTCCCCGAGCTGGGCATGGACCCGGGCGTCGATCTCGTGTTGCTGGGCGACGCGGCGCGCCGGTTCTCACGCATCTCCGCGGTCCTCAGCTACGGAGGCGGGATACCGGAGCCCGAGGCGGCGGACAACCCGCTCCGTTACAAGATCAGCTGGACCTTCGAGGGCGTTCTCCGCTCGTATCGCCGCGCCGGCGTCCTGGTGCGTCACGGCGACGTGGTCCATGTCTCGGACCGGGAGCAGTTCGCACCGGAGCATCTCCACGAGGTCAACGTCGAGCGAGTCGGCCCGCTCGAGGCCGCCCCCAACGGCGACGTCCGGCCCTACCTGGCGGCGCTGGGCCTCGAGCCGGAGGCGATGGCCGCCGCCGGGCGCTTCACGTTGCGCTACCCCGGCCACGCGGCGTTCTGGCGCCCGCTCGTCGACCTCCATCTCCTCGACGAGGAGCCCGTCCGCGTCGACGGGACGCTCGTCGATCGCAGGCGGTTCCTCGCCCGGGCGCTCGAGCCCCACCTCCAGTACGGCCCCGACGAGCGTGACCTCGCCATCTTGCGGGTCGAGGTGGCAGGGACCCGCGAAGGCCGCGAGGAGCGAGTCATCACCGAGGTGGTGGACCGCCGCGACCTCGAGACCGGGCTCACCGCCATGGGGCGCCTCGTCGGCTTCTCGGCATCCATCGGCGCACAGATGATCGGACGCGGTGAGATCCGGGAGCCGGGCCTCCGATCGCCGCTCACCGACGTGCCCGCCGGCGCCTTCCTCGAGGCGCTGGAGGCCGAGGGTGTCCACGTCCTGCGAAGCGTCGTGCCCGACACCGGCACCGGCTGAGGCCGCTCCCCCGTCACCGCGAACGGCTGCGGCCGACGAGCCGGCCGGCTCCTCCCCGGGGTCTTCGGTGCGGCGACCGAGCTGACGGTCATGCCTCGGTCCCGCCGCGTACGATCGAGGGGCACAGCACCGAGGGAGCACACAATGTTCGACGTCCTTCTCTCCGACCATGAACGCGAGATCAAACAACGCGCCCGCGCCTTCGTCCGGGACGAGATCGACCCCGAGTTCCTCCGCGACCTCGACCGGGAGGTCATCACCTTCCCCCACGGCTTCCACCGCAAGGTCGCCGGTGCCGGGCTCTACGGCATCCGGTTCCCCGTGACCCACGGGGGCCTCGGCATGGGGTGGACCGCGGAGGTTGCCGCCCTGGAGGAGATCGGCCCCCTGGGCATGGTCCTCGGGTGCCAATACTCGATGCCGTCGATCGTCGGTGAGGCGCTCGTCCACTTCGGCACCGACGACCAGAAGGCGCGGTTCCTCGAGCCGATGTTGCGGGGGGAGCTCATCGCCGCCGAGGCCCTCACCGAGCCCCGGGGGGGATCGGACTTCTTCGGTGCCACGACGATCGCCCGCCGCGACGGAGACGAGTGGATCATCTCCGGGGCGAAGCGGTTCATCGTCGGCGCAGAGGGAGCCGACTTCTTCCTCGTGTACGCGAAGACCGCGCCGGACAACCCGCCCCACGAATCGCTGTCGGTGTTCCTGGTGGAGAGGGACCGCGGCGTCGACGTCGAGCACGTCTTCGGCCTCATGGGGGCGCGGGGCGGCGGAACCGGGCGAATCACCTTCCTCAAGGTGCGGGTGCCGCACGAGAACCTCGTCGGGCGCGTCAACGGCGGGCGCGAGGTGTTCGACCGCATGATGATCCCGGAGCGGATGACCTCCGCGGCGGCGTGCCTCGGCGGCGCCAGGGCCGCCATCGACGTCGCCGCCGACTACTCGATGAAGCGCAAAGCGTTCGGGCGCCCGATCCGCCGGTTCCAGGCCGTGAGCCACAAGGTGGCCGACTCCGTCACCAAGCTCGACGCGGCGCGCGGGCTCGTCTGGGCGGCGGCAAAGACCATCGACGCCGGGCTGGCTCACCGCCGCCTGGTGAGCGAGGCGAAGAAGTTCTGCACCGAGACGGCGTGGGACGTCGTCAACGACGCGATGCAGATCATGGGAGGCATCGGCTACACCGACGTGTACCCGATCGAGCGGATGCTGCGAGACACGAGGCTGGCGATGATCTGGACGGGGACCTCGGAGATCATGGCCAACCTCATCCAGCACGAGTACTACGACGAGCTCGCGGATGCGATGAAGCACCGCAGGGACGTCGAGGCCGATGCCCTCCACGCCGACGCGGTCGCGGAGAAGGTCTACGAGTAGCGTCGGGGCGGCCCTCAGAGCGAGACGACGGACGGGAACACGGCGACGGCGACGGCGACGGGGATCAGCAACGTCACCACGGCCACCGACCATCCGGTGATGCCGACGGGACGGGCCAGCGCTCTCAGCGGCTCCGTCACCATCACCGGGCGTCCTGAGCGCACCGACCTGGCAACGAGCACGAGCGCGACCAGAGCCATTGCCCCGAGCGCAGCGAGCATGACGAGCAACGCCCCGCCCCAGCGGATCGACGCGTTCGTTCCGGCCTGGATGCCGTCGGAGGCGAAGGCAACGTTGGCGACGACGATGAGCCCGTTCCACAGGGCGTGGGCGCCGATCGCGGTCGACCACGCCGCCGCCAGCCCGACGAGCGGCCTGTCCGGACGGGTGCGCCGCTCGTACCAGGCGAGGCTGATGAGCGAGGCCCCGAACAGGTGGAGCCCAGCCCCAGCCGACCTGATGAGCGCGACCGGGAGCCAGCCGACACCGGAGACGGCGAGGCCGGTCGAGGCGTAGAGGAGGTTCTCCACGGCGGCGAATCCGGCGCCGGCGGCGGCGCCGAAGAGGAAGGCCTCGTGACGGCTGCGGGGACGACGCATCAGCGCTCCGAGCGGCTTCAGCGTCTCCTCGGCAAGCGGGGCGACGATGGCGGCTTCGACGAAGACGAACAGCGCCCATCCCGTCAGCAGCCTCTCCGGGACGCCGCCAGCCCCGGCCTCACCGAGCCCGGCCTTGAACGCGTCGGCGAAAGGAGTGACGACGGCCAGCACCGCCGCCGTGAGAACCCCCGCCGCCATGATGACGAGCACCGGCACGAGGGTCCCCCCGATGATGGCGGAGGCCGTGAGGCGCCTGCGCTCGCCTCCTGGCCCGGCGACGGCGATCGCCAGGAACAGTGCGGTGACCGGCGCACCGGCGGCGGCAACGACGAGGGTCCCCCACCCGACGTCGTTCCCACCGGCCAGGCCGGCGATCATCGCTGCCGCGGTGACGACGAATGCGATGGCGAATCTCTTGAACGGGCTCATTCCCACTCCTCCAGAATCTCCCCGAGCCGGCTGAGCCTGCCGCCCACCCGGGCCCGGCTCCGCTCGAGCGCAGAGCCGGCGGCGAGCAGGACGGCGGCACCGACGGCGCCGACGATGAGCCAGGTCCCGCCGGCGAGGCCGCGGCGGGCACCTTCGACGACCGGGATGGCAACCGAGAGAACGATCGCAGTGGTGACGAGCGCCAGGCCGAGGATCGCCCGCCGCCGCACCGCGGTGGCGGCGCCCCACGCAAGCAGGGCGAACCCTTCGGCGGCGACGAGAACGCCGTAGCCGAGGCCGGTGAACATACTCCACATCGCCAGCGTCGGCGGGACGGCCATGACGAGCCATTCGAGCGCTCTGAGCAGCTTCGCCCAGCGCCCCCGGGCTCGGCCTGCACTGCGCTCGAGCTCGATGACGGCGAGGACGACGATGCCGATCGGGATCACCGTGCCGTGGAGGCCGAGCGAATTGACCTCACCGGCGATGAGCAGCGCCGCGGCGAGCCACGTGACGAGTGCGCCCTGGATGAGAGTGACCCGCCGTGTGCCGGCGCCAAAGGCGGCAACGGAGCCACCGGCGACGGCGAGGGAGATGCCGACCTCGAACGACAGGAAGCCGAAGGCGGCGGCCGCGGCGACGAGCGAGACGACTCCGAGGGCGAAACCGGCGCCAGACAGCGCACCCAGGGAGCGGCCCGACCACGGAACGCCGCCGCCCACGGCGACGAGGCCCATGATCGCGACCCCGATGACGGCCGGGGCAACGAGGACGTCGGCGGTGATGGCGGCCGCGGTGAGGTAGGCGGCGGACACCCCGACGAGGGCGGCCGCCGTGTTGCGGAGCCCGCGGACGAAGGCGCTGGAAGGAGCGAGGGCCGCGGCGTAGGCGGCGGCGACCGCCGCCACGGTCGCAGACAGGGCGAACGCCCCCGCGTCCTCGTGACTGTTGTAGCCCAGTGCGATCGCGCCCACTCCGGCGACTCCGGCGGCGCTGCGGAGGGGAACCAACCAGACACGAGCCCGGACCGAACTCCGGGAGTGCACGGCAAGAGAGGAACCGGCGGCGACGATGGCCGCACCGACCAGGGTGTTGGCCCGGGCGGCGACGGTGAGATCGAACGCCGCCATCAACGCCACCACGGAGGCTGCAGCGAAGACGATCGAAGTGCTCACAACGGTCGCCTCCACCAACGCGGTGCCCAGCACGCCGATGGCCAGTGCTTCGACCCCGAGGGCAATCCCGAGCACGAGCTCTCCGTCGATGGCGGGAGCGACAAAGGCGGAGAACACCGCGTAGCCGATGGCGACCTGGGCCACGGCCAGCGGCTGCCACCGCCACAGTGCTGCGACCTGGGACCGTCCGCCGAGGGACGTGAGCCCACCGAAGACGGCGACGAGGGCGGCGCCGAGCGCAGCCGAGAGCGCGAACCGGGTGCCGGCGTCCGCGCCGAGCGCGGCGTCGGCAAACGAGAGTGCAGCGGTGGCGAGGGCGGCGCTCACCCAGGCGAGCCGGGCTGCCCGCCCGATAGTGGCGACGACGGCGGTCACGACCGCCTCGACCCCGAGCACGGCGGCGGCGAGCCGGAACACAGCGTCGGAATCGAACTCGACGGCGCCTGTCACAACCGCGACCGTCAGGCCGACCTGGCCGACGGCGTGGGCTTGAAGGGCCCAGCGTGCCAGCCGCCGGGGCACGGCGCGATGACCCGACACCGCCGCGATGACTGCGATGACGCCACTGGCGGCTCCTGCGGCGATGATCCGCGACCCGGGTGCCGGCCAGAGCCACTCAACTCCCGACCAGCCCGCGGCGACGGCGAACGCGGCCGCAGTCCAGGCCAGCGGGCTCCACAAGGCGGTGTCACGCCGAGCCTCGGCGAGAGACGCCGCCGCTGCCGCCGCGACCGCCAGTGTGATCGGCAGCCATCCCCCTCCGGCGGAGACGCCCGCAGCGGCAAAGAGCACGACCGACGCATAGGCGAACCCGGCTTCACGGCGCGCCCAGTAGAGGGCCGCGGCGAGAACGGCGCCGGCGAGCAGCACCGTGGAGGCCGTGCCGGCGAACAGGGCGGAGACGATGGCGACCCCGGCGGTGCCGAGACCTGCGGCCAGGGTGCCGGCGGCGGGCCGGTGGACGAGATCCCAGCCGTAGCGACCGGGGAGCAGCACGGATCCGAGGGAGAGGGCGAACGCGAGCGGCATCCACCACACCGGATCCTCGAGGAGGTTCACCCAGCGGCCGGCGACATCACCGTATGCGAACCCGACGAGGACGGACACGGGGAGCGACACGCCCCCGGTGGCGGTGCCCCATCCGAGAACGGCGAAGCAGCCGGCCGCGACGACGGCGAGCAGCCACACGACCCTGCCGTCGGCGAACCCGTACCCGACGATCGCAGGGAGGACGCCCAGCATGACGCCGACGGCGGCCCGGAGCCAGGGTGACGTCAACCCGGGATCGCCGCCGCGACGCCGGTTGAGCACGGCAGATGTCGCGACGACGACGGCGGCGATCCCGAACACGAGGAAATGGACGTCCCGGACGGCGAGGCCGACCTCGACCGCACCCAGGGCGGCGGCGACGGTGGCGAGCGGCCACGAGAGCGAGGTGAGGAACGGCCGCTTCGTGGTCGTTGCCACCACGGCGGTGAGCAGCGCCGCCGAGCCGAACGCCACGCCGGCGGGGCCGCGGAACGGGGCGGCGACGAGGACGGCACCCAGGGCGGCGGCGTGGGCGGCGACGAGGGCGAGCCTGCACATCACGCCCCGGGACCGTCCGCACATCCACAGATTGACCCACGACAGGGTGACGAGTGATGCCGTCAGTCGCCAACCCGGATCGGGGAACACGTCGAATCGGTCGGCGGCGAGGATGACGAGGGGATGGGCGGCGGCGACTGCGATGACTGCGGGAGCAAGCCGGATCGCAGGTCCGAGAGCTTCGACGAGAAGCTCCACCAGCGGCGCCCCGCCGCGGGACACACGATGGGCCTCGACGGCGTGGGTGGCCACGATGACGCCCAGTGCGACGAGCACCCCGTCTTCGATCCGGGGATGAACGATGAGCGCCGCGTACACGAACACGTGGCCGACGACCCCGGCGGCGAGCACCGCAGTCCTGCCGATGCCGGCGATCGAAACAGCGACGAGGACCGCGCCGACGACGCCGAACGCGACGACATCGGCCATGGCGGTCCCGTAGGTGCCCCACCCGGATACGGCCCGGCCCGTCATCGCCGTGCCGGCGACGAGTGCGGTCGCCGCGAGCGGTATCCGGACGGGGGCTGCGACGTCGAGGAGGGCGGCGGTGACGGCCGTCATCAGGATCACGGTGCCGCGGACCCCGAGCGAGGTGACGAATCCGTCGGGCCCGGGGACCACCGCCATCGCCGCGGCGGCGAAGCCCAGTATCGCTGCCGGGCCGAGCGCATAGGACCGCAGCGGATCGAACCGGCCCGATGCGAACCGGCCAACAGCACATGCGATGGAAAGCCCGCCGAGCGTCTGAGGGATCGCCGCGGTCGGGACGAGGCGGATCACTCCGGCACCGATGGCGACGAGCGGAGGGATCCACAGCTCCACGGCCTGGTGGACCCGCCCGAACCCGACGGGCGCCAGCTCCGCGGTCACCGTGCGAACCGAGCTCGAGATCCCACGGGCGACGGTGAGCCCCGAGACGAACCCCCACCCGATGACGGCGGTGACGGGGTCGATCGTGGCGAGGCCGAGCCCGATGAACCCGGCGATGCGGGCAACGTGGACGACAAGGACGCTGCGACCTCCTACGACCCGGTCCAGCGCCCAGATCCCGATGCCGTACGCCACCAGCCCCAGCCCGAGCCACGATGGATCGAGTCCGATCGTCGGCGTGAGACCGAGGGAGATGCCGACCGAGACGTATGAAAGGGTCCGCAGCACGGGGGAGATGTCGCGGCGGAGCCGGACCGGGAGGCCCGCCCAGGCGAAGCCGGTGTCGGACGCGACCCACAGCACCGCGGCGGTGAGCAGTGAAGCGACGATGATCGCCGGGGCGAGGTCGGTCAGGCCGGGATCAGCGAGGCCGGCCACCCTCGCGTCGTTGAAGGCAAAGACGAGGGAGAGGACGAGGACGGCGGGCGCGGCGACCGACGCCATCCGCACGGTGGGAGCGGCCAGCGGAGCGAGCGCAGGGACGGTGCGCATCCTGGAGGCGAGCGCCATCGAGATCGCGATGGCGCCGAGGACGGTGAACAGTTGCGGCGCGGACATGCCGTGCTCCCAGAAGAGGCCGAGCGCTCCGGCAGCCGCCCAGATCATCGGCGCAGCGAGGTACGCGTAGATGCGCTCACGCCGCGCCAGTCGGTGATAGACGGTGGCGGTCACCACTCCGACGACGGCGTAGGCGGGCCACCTGGCGGGTCCGTTGACGTCGGGCGGCCACATCGACCCGTCGCGGAAGAGCGCAGACATCATCACCGGGATCGTGAGCCCCCCGATGAGCCCGACTGCGGTCGCGGTAGCGGGGAGGTCGCTCCGTCGCCCCAGGTAGTGGGCGAGTCCGAAGAACAGCGCAGGCGTGGCGACGAAGAACACCGGTCGGAGGTTCTTGACCGTGACGAGGTCGCCGAAGTAGCCGAAGGCGAAGAACACGAAGATGACGAGGATCGCGAGCAGGACGCCGAGGTAGGTGAGGGCATTAGCGGCGAAGTCGGCGCTGAACGCCCGCCATGTCCTCTTCATCCGGTCGGCGACGCTCGATCTCGCCTTCTCCCAGCTCCGGCCGGATCCCGGCCCGCCGGCCGGTCCCCCTGCCGGCCGGCGGACTCGGGCACCCTGCCGTCCGTCGACGGGGTCGGCGATCTCGCCTGGCGCCTTCCGTGGAGATGTCTTCGCCGATGTCTGGTGCGGGGATGTGTCGTGCATGTCCCTCTCCGGGCTTCGTGTCCCGATCCTGCGACACCCCGGCAGGCCCGGCTATCGGGGGTTCCCCCCACGATCGGCCGCCGCAGACGGGTCAGGCCGACCGGTGGGGGACGTCCCCCCTGTCGAATACTCCGGCTGCAGCGCACGATGACCGGGACGTCCCGGAGAGGAGGGATGCATGCACCAACGCCTGCCCGATGACGACCGCCGATACGATCGACACCGCCGCGGCGACCGGCCCGCAGACAGAAGCGGCCCGGGCCGAGTGTCGCCGACCGGGGGGTCGTCCCGTTGAGCTCCCGGCAGGCCGCGATGCCGGGAGCCGGGCACGGCGCGGATGGGGCGACGCCGCACGGGGCGGTCCGGTGGGTAACGTTCGCACCACGGATGACGGGGACGGAGAACACGCCGCCGACCTCGACCCTCGACGTCGATGCGACGTTGCGGTGGGTCGTCGTCGCGTTTCGCGCGCTCTCCTGGCTGTGGATGCTGGGGCTCGTCATCACCGCGCTCGTCACCGACGAGGGCGTGCGACCGGCAGTGGCCACGATCGCCATCGTCCTCGCCACGGTGTGGACGGCGCTCACCGCCCTGATGGCGGCGAGCCGGCGCCTCGCCAACCCCGTGTTCGTCGGCACCGACGCGGTCGTCGGCCTGCTCATCGGCGGGGCGTCATGGGCGGCTGACGCCGAGCGCTTCTTCCACGGGGGAATGCCGATGTCGGCCATCCTCGTGGTCGCCTTCGCCTTCGGGTTGCGGGGTGCCCTTCCGCTGTCCGTGGTCATCGCCGCCGAGCAGTTCCTCATCCAGATCGGCGAGCCGGGCGGCCTCAGCGGTGCCATCGGCAGCGTTGTGTTCCCGATCTTCGCCATCGTCATCGGCGTTGCCTTCGACACCCTGCGGCGCAACGAGGAGCTCCGGGTCGAGGCGGAGCGGAGACTCGTGCTCGAGCAGCGGGAGCGGGCGCGGCACGCAGAACGCGCTGACCTCGCCAACCGGCTCCACGACTCCTTGCTGCAGACGCTCCAGGTGATACGCACCGACGCCGACGACACCGAACAGGTGCGGTACCTCGCTCGCCGCCAGGAGCGCGAGCTCCGTCACACGATCGACGAGTTCCGCAGCCCCCACCGGAACAGCTTCCGCGCCGCCCTGCTCACCGCCGCCGACACGATCGAGGACACGTACCGGGTCGAGGTCGACGTCGTGATCCGTGACGACGCCGAGATGGACGACAGGCTCGAGGCCGTCGTCGAGGCGGCGAGGGAGGCGCTGACGAACTCGGCGAAGCACTCCGGCGCCGATCGCATCGACATGTACGCCGAGGCCGGATCCGCGGAGGTGCAGGTGTTCGTCCGGGACCGGGGGAAGGGCTTCGACCTGTCCAACGGCCCGGGCGGCGGCGGGCTCGAGCACTCGCTGGCCAGCAGGGTGGCTGCGGTCGGCGGCGAGGTGCGGGTGAGCACGGCGCCGGACGAGGGCACCGAGGTCGCCATCCGGTTGGGCGCGGAGACATGACGGAGCGCAAGCGGGTCTTCCTCGTCGACGACCACGACACGACGCGCCTCGGTGCCCGTCACTACCTCGAGGAACGGTTCGACATCGTCGGCGAAGCCGATCACGTCGATGCCGCCATCGAGTTGATCACGGAACGTCAGCCCGATCTCGTCCTGCTCGACGTCCGTCTCCCCGGAGGCGGAGGCCGTGCGGTGGTCGACGCCGTCCGGCGGACCCATCCGGACATCAAGTTCCTTGCGTTCACCATGTCGACGTCACGCGACGACGTCGTCAGCCTCCTCGAGGCCGGGGTCGACGGGTACATCACGAAGGGCACGTACGGTTCCGAGCTCCCCGACCTCGTCGAGCAGGCGCTCGCCGGAGGCAATCCCATCTCCCGTGACGTCGCCGCGTACCTGCTCGACATCGACGAGGGGATCGTCGAGGCGTCGGGTATCGAGCGGCTCACACCGCGCGAACGCGAGGTGGTGAACCTGATCGCCCGGGGCTACACGTACCGGGAGACGTCGAGCCGGCTCGGCATCGCCGTCAAGACGCTGGAAAGCCACATCCACCGCATCTTCGAGAAGCTCGGCATCGCCAGCCGCCACGAGCTCGCCGCCCTGGCCTACGACGCCGGGTTCATCCGTCCCGACGACGATCGGAACGGCGACGCCGCGGACTAGTCCGTCTGTGCACCGGGGAAATGGCCCCGGTGCGGGTTCAAGTCGTCACCCCCGCACTGCCGATGTTTGAGGTAACAACCTGGGCGGTGTTCCACTCCACCGGAACACACAACGGAGGTCCCCTTCCCTCCGACTCCTCCTCAGAGCGGCCGCCCGGGAGTGAGAAAACAGCCCCACCCTCCCGGGGCTGTTTTCGCGTGGCGGATGACGGATCCCGCGCCGCCGACACGCCGCGTTCACATGAGGGGGGTGTCGCGGCCCATGTCGGAGAAGAGGGTGAACTCGGGGAGGAACGTCATCTCGATGCGCCCCGTCGCGCCCTGACGGTGCTTGGCGACCTGGAGCTCGGCGACACCTTTCGTCTCCATGGCTTCGGGGTGGTAGTACTCGTGGCGGTAGAGGAACATCACGACATCGGAGTCCTGCTCGATCGCGCCGGACTCGCGGAGATCGGCGAGACGGGGGCGTTTGTCCTCCCTGGCCTCGAGCGACCTGTTGAGCTGGGAGACGGCGATGATCGGGACGTGGAGCTCGCGGGCGAGGTTCTTCAGCCCCCGGCTGATGATGGCGATCTCCTGCTGGCGGTTCTCGCCGCCTGCGGAGCTCATGAGCTGGAGGTAGTCGACGATGACGAGGGACAGGCCGGGCTTGCGCCGCATCCGGCGGCACTTGGCCCTGATCTCGGTGACAGTGAGACCGGGGGAGTCGTCGACGAAGATCGGCCGCTTGTAGAGCACGCTGGCCGCGTTCGAGAGCTTCGTGAAGTCGCTCTCGGTGAGCTTGCCGGTGCGAAGTCGCTGGGAGTCGATGCGGCCCTCGGCACACAGCATCCTCGTCACCACTTCCTCGCGGCTCATCTCCAGCGAGAAGATGGCGACCGGCTCGTCCTGGACGGCGACCCGCTGCGCGATGTTGAGGGCGAGCGCGGTCTTGCCCATCGCCGGCCTGGCAGCGACGATGACGAGATTCGTCGGATGGAGACCGGCGAGCTTGCGATCGAGATCGCGGAACCCGGTGGAGATGCCGGTCACGTCGCGCCCGAGCCGGTTGCGCTCCTCGGCCTGTTCGATGGCGGGCCCGAGCAGCGGGTCGATGGGGGCGAGGCCATCGCCGACGCGACGCTCGGCGACGGCGAAGACGGCCTGCTCCGCCTGGTCGAGCACGTCGTTGATCCCGGTCTCGGTGGCCGTGGCGATCGAGACGACGTCGCCGCCCGCCCGCATGAGCCGGCGGCGCAACGCGTGCTCCTCGACGATCGCGGAGTAGTGCTCGATGTTCGACGTCGTCGGCACCTGGTCGATGAGGTCGGTGAGATAGGCGACGCCACCGACCCGCTCCAGCATGTCGGTCCTCCGCAGCGCCTCGGCGACGGTGACGGCGTCGATCGGCTCGTTGGCGTCGAAGAGGGAGATGACGGCGGCGAAGATCGCCTGATGCGACGGCTTGTAGAAGTCCTCGGGATGGAGCTTCTCGAGGGCGACGTTGGCGGCGTCGGAAGAGAGGAGCACGGCGCCGAGGACCGACACCTCGGCCTCGACGCTGCTCGGCGGCACCCTGCTCCCCTGGCCGGCGGTGGGCCGCTCAACGACCGACGTCATCTGCCCTCCTGGCCCATGGGGGATTCGCTTCCCCTCCCTCGGTCCTCATCATGCGCGCTGGGTGTGACACGTATTCCGCAAACAGCTTCGGCGCGAGCGCCGGGGAAGCTGCAGCGAGTGTACGCGGCGCCGCCGAGCCTCCTCGCCGGGCCGGGTCGGTTTTGTTTCGCGCCCCGTGGTCAGATTTCCCGGACTCGGGCCGGGAGCGGCCGTCGTGGCGAGAACCGGTGGCTCAGGCGGGGATGACGTCGAGCGTCACGTGGAACTGCACCTCGGGATGCGGTTGCAGTAAGACCTCGTGGAGGCCGATCTCCTTGATCGAAACGGCGACGGCGATGACGGAACGCTCGACCTCGACGCCGGTGAACTTCTTGATCGCCTCGGCGATGTCCGGGGGACCGATCGAGCCGAAGAGTCTGCCCTCGTCTCCGGCGCGGGCGGCAACGACGACCCTGGTTCCGACGAGCGCCGTTGCCAGCTGCTCGGCCTCGAGCCTCGCCCTCCGCTCCGCCTCCTCCCGCGCCTTGCGTAGACCCTCCGCCTGACGGAGCGCACCCGCTGTGGCTTTGATGGCGTAGTTGCGCGGCATGAGGTAGTTGCGGGCGTAGCCGGCAGCGACGTCCACGACGTCGCCCTTGACGCCGAGTTCGGGAACGTCACGGACGAGGATGACCTTCATTGCGTCACCGTCGCGTATGGCAGGAGCGCCATCTCCCGTGCGCTCTTGATCGCGACCGCCACCGCCCGCTGGTGGGCCGAGCACGCGCCGGTCACCCGCCGGGCCCGGATCTTGCCCCGGTCCGACATGTACCTGCGCAGCATTGCGACATCCTTGTAGTCGATCGTCGACGACTTCGACGTGCAGAACTCGCACACCTTCTTCTTCGCCCGGGCGTCGGCGCCCGGGCGCCGCCGCCGCGTTCGCTTGCTGGGAGGCATCGTCTCTCCTCGTCTCCGCCCGCTAGAAGGGCGCCTCGTCGGGGCCGAAGTCGTCTCTCGCCACGGGCGCCGCCGGCACTTGGCGACCGCCGTCGTCGGAGCCGCCCCCCGCCCAGTCGCTGCGAGGCGTGCGCGTCACCGCTGCGGTGGCCCATCGCAGCGAGGGGCCCACCTCGTCGATGCGGACCTCGACGACCGAGCGCTTCTCGCCCTCTTGGGTCTCCCACGACCGCTGCTCCAGTGACCCTGTGACGATCACACGCATCCCCTTCTGGAGCGACTCGGCGACGTTCTCGGCCATCTCACGCCACACCGTGCCCCCGAAGAAGCTCGTCTCCTCCTGCCATTCGTTGTTGCGATCCCGCCACCGCCGGTTGACGGCAAACCGCAGCCTCGCCATCGCAACCCCGCTCGGGGTGAAGCGGAGCTCGGGATCGTCGACGAGGTTCCCGACCAACGTCACGCTGTTCTGTGTCATCGCTTGTGCTCTCTCTGCTCTCTCGGCGCCACCCGCTGTCGTGCGATCTCGACGAGTGTCTCGAACGCCTGTGACACGAACGCCGCCGCTATTTGTCGCCCCGCCGCAAGATCTTGTGCCGGACCACCGTGTCGAGCAGGCCCAGTGCCCTGTCGAGCCGGGCAACCAGCTCGTGGCCTCCCTCGAACGCCACCACCGAGTAGTACCCCTCGTGGATGTGGTCGATCTCGTAGGCGAAGCGGCGCTTCCCCCAGAAGTCGGTGGACGTGACCGCACCATCGGCGGCGATCGCGTTCTCCACCTCCTCGACGTGGGAGCGGACGTCCGGTTCGGCCAGCTCGGGCCGGTGGATCATCATCAGCTCGTACGAACGCATCGCTCGAATCACCTCCTGTGGACATTCGCCGTGCGAAAGGCCCCCGGCCGCGCCGGGAGCAGGGGTCCGTGAGCCGGCGAGAGTGTAGACGCTGGCCGGGGGTGCCGGGCCGCCGCCGGCTCAGCGAACGACGAGACCGGTGCCGGCGTCGACGAACGAGAGGGCTCCCGCGGGCGCCTCCACGGCATAGCGGAAGGGGACGCCGGGGCTGTACGACGGGCACGGCTCGGCGACGCAAGGGACCATCGTCGTCGAACCGACGAGGACGCCGGCATCGTCGAACCAGGCGATGTCGAGGTCGATGAGGGTGTCCTTCATCCAGAAGCTCCCCGGACGCTCCGACTCGAACACGAACAGCATGCCGCCGAGGTCACCGAGGTCCTCGACCCACATGAGCCCGCGACCCCGTGTCTCACGGGTGTCGGCGACGGCGACGAACAGCTCGACGTCGCCGATGGTGATCGTGGTCCTCTCCAGCCCGGCGAGCTGCGGAGGGCTGGGCGATGTCGTCGTCGCGGGGGTCGTCGTCGCGGGCGATGTCGTGACGGGAGACGTCGTCGGGGCCGCCGTCGGCACCGGGGACGTGGTTGCCGGGGGCGTCGTCACTCGTGTGGCGGGCGCCGAATCGGGCGTAGCCGCACAGGCGGCGGCGAACAGGACAAGGACGGCGACGGCGCGAGGCATCGGCGCAGGTTATTGGATCCCCGGAGTTGGGGAACTTCTCCGGCTGCGCCCGCCTACCGCTCCATCGCCTCGTCGGCGAGGAGGTGGTCCGCCGCCTGTGGGCGTGACGTGAGGTCGCGCAGGACCTCGAGGGACTCCGCCGGCATGTGATACGTCTCGTCTTCGCCGGGGAAGTCGCCGCTCTGGACGTCAGCGAAGTACCGCGTCATCGCCTCCACCGCGTCGTCGGCGAGCCGGGCGTACTGGCGCACGAACTTCGGGAGGTCGTCGCCGCCGCCGAGGCCGAGCAGGTCGTGGAACACGAGCACCTGGCCATCGCAGTGCACACCGGCGCCGATCCCGATCGTCGGCACCGGGATCTCGGCCGTCACCATCTCGGCGACGACGTCGGGCACGCCCTCGAGGACGATGGAGAAGACACCTGCGTCGGCGAGCGCCTTTGCATCCGAGATCATCTCGTACGCAGCCGAGGCGCGCTTCGCCTGGACCCGGAACCCGCCCATGGCGTGGACGCTCTGCGGGGTGAGGCCGATGTGGCCCATGACCGGGATCTCGGCGTCGAGGACGGCGCGGACCATGGGGAGGCGCTTCCTCCCACCCTCGAGCTTGACCGCCTCGGCTCCGCCCTCGCGAATGAACCGGCCGGCGTTGTGCACCGTCTCCTCGATGGAGGTGTGGTAGCTCAGCCACGGCATGTCGCCGACGATGAGCGCCGACGGCTTCGCCCTTGCGACGGCGGCGGTGTGGTGGACCATCTGGTCCACGGTCACCGACAGCGTGTCCTCGTGGCCGAGGACGACGTTGGCGAGTGAGTCCCCGACGAGGACGATGTCGGCCCCGGCCCGGTCGGCGATCTGCGCCGAGGGGAAGTCATACGCGGTGACCATCCGGAGCTTGTCCCCGCCCTTGCGGGCGAGCACCTTCGGGGCGGTCATCTTGGCGGACATGATGCGGGTCATCCTTTCTCCCCACCTCACCGGGTTGGGGGACTTCGCGTTCGTCCGTCTCCGGAGCGCCCGCCCAAGTGGCATCAGCCGCCTTCTGGTCGCCCGTGCCGGCGAAACGGCTCCCGCCATGGGAACGTTAGCCGGACCCGTTCGATTCCGTCCCGGACGATGACCCCTCGCCGTAGCGCAGCGCCGTCGCGACGAGGATCGCGGCGAGCTCCTCAACCGAGGCCAGATCAACCCATTCGATGGCCGAGTGGAGCCCCTCGCCGGCCGGGCCGACGACGACGGCGTCGACGCCCGCCGCCGCCAGCAGCGCCGCATCGGTCCAGAACGGCACCCCGATCGGGCTGGGGTCGAGGCCCCGGTCGGCGAGCACGGCTCCGATGCACGTCGCCAGCGCACCCCCGGCGAGGGTCGTCAGCGGCGTCCGGGCCAGGCCGCGAGTGATCGACGAGGAGAAGCCCGGGTCGGCGGAGGGAGCCGCGATGAGGGCATGCATCTCCGCATCGATGACAGCGAGCGTCTCACCGGGAACGGTCCTCCGCTCGACGAGGAGCCGGCACGACGCCGGGTACACGCTGAGCTCCGTCCCGCCTTCGATGACCGAAGCGTGGACCGAGGGACGCCCGACGAGGGCGTCGGCGGGGCGCTCCCGCAGCTCCCGTTCTAGAGCGTCGAGCCCGGCGAGGACCCGGCCCATGTGCACGATGGCGTCGATGCCGTCCTCCGGCCTGCTCCCGTGGGCGGCGCGACCGACCGTCTCGATCTCGTACTCGACGAACCCGCGATGTGCGGTGGCGAGGCGGAGCCCGGTCGGCTCGGCCACGATGGCCCCGTCGGGCCGCACCGTCTCGAGGAGCGCCTCGGTGCCGATGCTGCCGTATTCCTCGTCGCACACCGCCGCGACGACGACGTCACCGGGCGGAGGGACCCCGCCGTCGACGAGGGCCTTGGCCGCGGCGAGCATCGCCGCCAGGGCACCCTTCATGTCGTGGGCGCCTCTGCCGTAGAGGCGGCCGTCGTGAATCCTCGGCGTGAACGGATCCTCGACGCCTTCGACCCCCACGGTGTCGAGGTGGCCGTTCCACATGAGCGACCGGCCCGGTCCCGCCCCCGGCAGAGTGGCGACGACGTTCGGCCTCCCCGGCGCCACCTCGACGAGTGCGACCGCAAGCCCGAGCACCTCGAGCTCGGAGGCGACGAATCCCGCCAGCTCCGCCTCGCCGGCGCCGCCTGCACCCAGCGACGGGTTCGTCGAGTCGATGGAGACGGCGGCGGCAAGCGTCTCCGCCAGATACCCGACGTCGATCGGAGGCGGCGTGGCCCGGCTCACCCGGGAATTGTCGTCGGCGGAACAGCCGGCTGCGGCGGCCCGGGGAACATCCGGCCCTTCTCCGTCCACGCCACCACCGCGATCGCCAGCACGCCGGCGGCGAGGAAGCCGAAGGCCATCGGCCGCACCGTGCCGTCGAAGGCGCGGTCGATGACCGACCCGATGAGCGCGGCCACCCCCGTCGAGACCGTGCCGATGACCGCCGACGCCGTCCCGGCGACCGCCCCGACGGGGCCCATCGCCACCGTGTTGAAATTCGGGATGAGGAGGGCGTGGGTGGCGAGAGTCGCCGCCAGCATCGGGAGAAAGACCCAGAACGGCGGCGCCCCACCCGTGGCGAGCGCCACGACGACGAGGGCGGTGCCCAGCCCGACGTACGCGACGAGGACGACATGGACCATCCGTACCGTCCCGAACCTGCCCACCACGGCTGCGTTCGTCAGCATGGCGCCGCCCATCACTGCGGCGATGCCTCCGAAGATGAACGGGAACTGATCGCCGCGACCGTAGACGTCGGACCAGATGAGCTCCGAGCTGGCGAGATAGGAGACGAAGACGCCGAAGAGCAGCGTCATCGCCGCCATGTACCCCATCGTCAGCCGGCTCGTGAACACGATGCGGGCCGCCCGGGCGATCCCGTCGAAGCGGAGCTGGATCCGGTTTCGCGGGTCGAGAGTCTCGGGGAGACGGCGAGCCCACAACCCGATGGCGGCCACGTAGAGCACGCAGAACCAGAACACCCAGCGCCACGGTCCGACGGCGACGAGGACCGCCCCGAGGCTCGGGGCGAGGATGGGAACGAGGATGAAGACGGCCATGACGAACGACATGGCCCTTGCCATCCGGTCGCCCTCGTAGACGTCTCGCACCATCGAGATCACCACGACGCGGGGAGCGGCGGCGCCGAGGCCCCACACGAACCTCGCAACGAGCACGAGCTCGAGCGATGGGGCGAGGGCGGCCGCCACCGCGCCGACGGCGAAGACGGCAAAGCCCGTGTAGAGCACCGGACGGCGCCCGAATCGGTCGGCGAACGGGCCGTACACCACCTGGGCGAGGGCAAAGCCGAGGAGGAACGCAGTGACGACGCCGGCGGCCTCGGTCGAGTCGGGTGCGAGACCGTACTCGGCGCGAATGTCGCCGAACGCCGGCAGGACGACATCGATCGACAGCGCCGAGAGCGCCATCATCAACGAGAGGATCGCGACGAACTCGGCGCGACCGAGCCGTCCCCTCAGCTCCGTCTCCGTCCTCGCGATGGCAACCTCGTCTCGCTGTGAGCTCTCGAGTCCCGACCGATCGCCCGGCATGCGGCCGCACCGGAGACCACAGCGTACGGTGTTGCGCCGCGCCGCAAACCGCGACACCGGATCAGTCGCCGACCGACCTCGAGAACCGGACCATCCCGGTGACGAACGCCGCCATGGCGAGGACAAGACCGGCGGCGAGGACGAGCGACGGCAGCAGCGACGACGGCCGCTCCCGCTCGGCGATGACCTCGACCGGCGGCAGCACGCCGGCCTCGGCGACGGGTGCAACCGGCGGCACCTCCGGGGTCGCCTCGGCTGGGGCCGGCGGCGGCGACGCACCCGGCTCGACGACGAGGTCCCCGACCATGCCCCCGTCGGCGTGGCCCGGGATGTTGCACACGAACCCGAACGCCCCGGTCGCCTCTGGCACGGTGAAGGTGATCGCGCCGCTCCCGCCGGCGTCCACGAAGACGAACACACCCAGGTCGGGGATGTCGATGTTGTGTGGAGCCACGCCTGCGTTGCGGAGCCGGAGCGTGACCTCCGCACCGGCGGGGACCGTGATGGACGATGGGGTGAAGGCGAACTCGGTCGACTCGACGTCGACGACGATCGGTTGGGGGACGGAAGCCGCCGTTGCCGCCGCCACGGCGGGCACAGGCGTCGTCGCCGGTAGGGGAGCGAACGGCGAGGTGTTGCTCCGGAGCCTGAGCAGCTCACTCGCCGCGTAGAGACCCGTCGCCGTGTCGAAGTATTCGGTCACGACCTCCCAGCGGCCGTCGTCGACGTCGAAGGCCACCTCCTCGAGGAGGACGGGCGGCAGCGACGTCCTCGGCACCGCGGGGTGCCCGAGATCGTCCGCGGAGGCTGCATCGATCTCGACCGAATCGAGGATCGACGCCGGGTCGGGCACCGCGCGCATCATCCCGGAGCTGCTCACGACGGCGTCGATGAAGGAGGCGAGCGTCGCCTCGATGGTCGTGGCTTCGCGGGTCCCGGTGCGCAGCACCCGGTACGCGTGGAGGGCGCCGACGAGGGTCCCGACGTCCCCGGTGGTGAGCACCCCGGCGTCGGCGAAGACGGCGCGGTCCCGCTGGTACGCCCCGAGAAGCCGCCGTGCCGTGGCGTCGAGCACCGCGTCGCGGTCGCCGGCGCCGGTCACCGCGGCCAGCTCGGCGAGGCCGCGCACGACGTGGGCGCGCTCGACGCTCGACGCCGGCACCAAGGCGGCCAGCCGGCCAGCGAGGCCGTCCGCCGAGGCAAGGGCATCGCGGCGCGAGGCGGGATCGTCAACGAGGGCCGCATACCGCGTCAGCGCCAGGATGCCCTTCGCCAGTTCGTCCACTCGCTCCGGCTCGGTCACCGCGAGCGCCTCGAACAACGACTCGGCTCCGGAACGGAACCAGGACGCGAAGGCCTCGTCGGCGTAGACGCCCCCGTACGGCGAATCCGGGGTGAGGAGGAGACCGAGTTCGGACAACGCCCGCAACATGAGGTACTGGTCGACGAGCCGAGGCGGCGACTCCAGCGGCCGCACTTCGCCGTCGGCCCAGTCCACCGCTCCGTAGAACCCGTCTTCGCGAATCATGTTCACCATGGCGAAGTCAGCCTGGGCCTTCGCCTCGGTGAGATAGAGCTGGGCCCGGAGCCGGCCCAACGAACCCGCCGCGGAACCGGGATCGCCGTCGTCGGCGGCGAGGACTCTCGCCGCTTCGACCTCGGCGAGGATGGCCATCGCCTGGGCATGCGGCGTGATCTCGGTCTCGAGCTCGGTCCACGGCTCGGTGCCGCCCGACCCCGCCGGCTGACCGCCTGCGTACACCGCCTGGAGGAAGACTGCGCCGTCGGGCACGGCGGCAGTGTCCTCACCGGGAGCTGCTGCCTCTGCCATCCGCGCCACGAACGACGCCGGCGGTTCGAACGGCACACCGAGGCCCGAGCCGAGGGCCACGTGGTCGATGAGGTAGCGGCCGTACCAGAACCCATTCCACAACGCCGTCTCCTCCCGGCCTGATTCGGCCTGGTCGCCAGCGGCGGCCGCCGAGGGAAAGGAGAGAAGGCCGGCCACGACGGCCGCCGTCACTGCCATGCGCGGTACTCGTTGCATCGGAGACCCGGGTGCTCGTCGGTTTCGTCCGGACACGATGCCGCAGCAACGGGCCGCCGCTGCAGAGCCCTTGGACCCGGATTCGGAGGCCACCACCCCATCCGATCGGACGAGGCCCGACACTCGGCAGGGTCGTCCAACGGGTCGGCCGTGCCCGTTCGCCCGGACGAGGGCGGGTCTTAGGTCCCTGACCGACCAAGTTCCGCCTCGGCCGAAAAGACGATGACGCGGAGACGAAGAGTCGGATATCGGACTGAGCCGCGGTTCCGGATGATGACGCCAGGCATCGAACACGACCACAGGGAGGTTTGAAATGCCATCTCGACGGCTTCCGGGCCATCGCAGAGCCGTCTTCGTGCTGGCCATGGTGGTCGGCCTCATCGCCGCGCTCGCCGTACCGGCGTTTGCGAGCCACGGCTCGACGACGATCGACGTCGGCATCGCCAACGACGGAAGCACGGGGCGCGACAACTACGACGATTCGGACATCTCCGTGCTCGCAGGAACACCGATCACGTTCTTCTTCGACAACGGATTCCACAACGTCGTCTGGACCTCGGCGAACCCGGGTGGTCTCGCCGACTCCCCGGCGGCACCCGGTGGTGACGCGGTCGGGTCCAGCTTCACCGTGACGCCCACGGTCGCAGGAACGTACATCTACTTCTGCTCGATCCATACCAACGCTGCGACGGCGCTCGCTGCCACGGACTTCGGCGCCGGCCGGCCGGCCGAGATGTACGGTCGCATCGCGGTGACCGCCGACAGCACGCCGCCGGTGTGGGGCGCAGGATCCGCGACGGCGACCGCCGTTAGCGCCAGCCAGATCGATCTGACGTGGCCGGCGGCAACCGACGACTCCGGGTCCGTCCAGTACGAGGTCTACGAGGCCCAGGGCGCAACCCAGCCCGCCAAGCCCGGGGCGCCCGTCGCCACGGTCGGCGGCACCAGCACCTCTCGGACCGGCCTCAGCGCCGGCGTCCACTACTGGTACTGGATCACAGCCGTCGACGGGACGGGGAACGCAGCAAGTCCCGATCAGCAAGCGGATGCTACGACCAGCTCCGTCGCAGCATTTGCGAACACCCAGCAGACGATCCAGTTCTCGGTGAATCCGGCGCTGTCGATCAACGTGACCCCGTCGCTGCTCGACCTCGGGACGCTCAACCCGTTGACGAGCCCGACCGGCACGGGTCAGGCGACCGTCAACGTCGAGTCGAACGACTCCTGGTCGCTGAACCTTCGCTCGATCGGCGCGGACGGCGTGTCCGGAGGTGCCGACGACGCGTTCTTCACCTCCGGCGGCAACCAGATCCCCGTCTCGCGGGCGACCTGGGACGATCCGGCGAGCGGTGGCGGACCGGCGGCGCTCAGCGACACCGATGCCGTCGTCGTGACCGGCCAGCCCGCAGGGGCATCGGCGGTCACGATCGACTACTCGATCACGCTCCAGAGCACGGACCCCGCAGGGACGAACTACGAGACCGTCATCCTCTACACCGTGACCCAGCCCTAGGAGGCGAACGACGCAGATGAGACGCCCACTAGGAGTGACTGCAGCACTTCTCGTGATGGCCTCGCTGGTGATGGGATCCGCGGCGGCTGCAGATAACGCCGTGGATCCCATCGTCGACTTCGCCGTCAGCCCTTCCCGGCTCGAGCTGAGGGTCGAGCCGGGTGACGCGCTGGAGGTGCCGATCGAGGTGCTCAACCGGGGGACGACGCTGACGCTCGACACGTACGTCGAGGACATCGGCATCCCCCTCGGCGAGCTCGTCGACCCCGACGAGCTCGCCTTCACCGCGAGCCGGTGGGTGACGTTCGCCGCACCGACGCTGGCCGTGGAGCCGGCGGCGACCGGGCAAGCCCTGTTGCGGATCGCGATCCCCGAGACGACCCCGTCCGGGGGCTACCACGCCTTCGCGTTCTTCCAGAGCCGGCCGATCGAGGGTGGCCACGGCATCGTCCCCGCAGGCCGGATCGGGATCACCCTCCTCCTCGAGGTCGCCCCCGGCGACAAGGAGCTGGTTCGCGCCGCCAGGGTCAGCGAGGAGAAGCTCTCCGTTCGCTGGAACGGACCGTTCGACCCCGACGTCGTGGCGAGGACCACGATCGACAACACCGGCGAGGCGCACCTCGTCACCGGTGGCGTCCACACCTACCGGCGGTGGCCGGGCACCGCCGCAGCCGACGTCCGTGTCGGGCCGCACACGACGCTACGGGGGACGAGGCACACGTTCGAAACGACGTGGGATGCGGTGCCCCTCATCGGCAAGGTCACATTGACGAGCGAGCTCGTCTACCAGGTGACGCCCGACGACCTCCCCGTGATTCTGACCCAGCACACGATCTGGATCATCCCGTGGCACCTCATCGGCGTCCTGCTCGCCGCCGCCACGATGGCCGTCTTCGTCATCCGGCGGAGACGGAACCGCACAACACAGATTCCATGGAGAGAAACGGAGTTCGCATGAAGAACCGGTTGACCATCCTTGCCGGGGTGACGGGGGTGCTTCTGGGGCTGTTCCTGGTCGGCACGGCGTGGGCGGCGACGACGACGGTCTCGCTCACCGTCGACAACAAGTTCGTCCCCGGGAGCCCCACCATCGAGGTCGGCGACACGGTCACGTTCACCTGGGACGGAGGCTTCCACGACGTCGTCTTCGCCGACGGCGTGAGCTCGGGCACACCCGTCGGGGACGTCGGAACGACGTTCTCCCGAACGTTCGAGGCGACCGGAACCTACCCGTACGTCTGCACCGTCCACGAGGCGCTCGGCATGACGGGCACGATCACCGTGCTCGTCGCCGCCGGAGGCGGCGGTGCGGGAGGCGGCGGTGGCGGTGGCGGACAGCAGCTTCCCTTCACCGGGCCCGAGGACGGCATCCTCCCGATCGCGGGCGCGGCGCTCGTCGTAGCCGGCAGTCTTGTCCTCCTCCGGCTGAGGCGGGCCGGCTGAGCAATGCGTGACCCGTGGGTCGACGCGACGGCGACACTGCCGGCCTACCGGCAGCCGACCGCGCCGCGTCGCCACCTCGTGCGGGCCAGCCTCGCCGCCCTCGCCACCGGGATGATCGTCCTCGGCCTCGGGCTCATGGCGCTCCCCGCCTTCGAGGAGGCGGCCGGCCAGTGGCAACAGCAGGAGCTCGCCACCGAGCGAGACGCCAGCATCACCCGCTACGGAAACGCCCTCGCCGCCGCGTACGACGTGGTCGTCTCCGACTTCGAAGACCCCATCGTGGCCTTCGAGATCGGGGCGCTGCCCCGGGCTGCGGACGGGATCATCGTCGAGCTCGCCCCGGCGACACTGCCCGAGACGGCGTCACCGCCGCTCCCGCCGCCCCCGGCGGCAGGCCATGCACCCGCGTCGGGACCGGCAGCGGCAGCAGAGCCGGCGCTCGCGTTCGACAACGTCACGATCCGCATCCCCACCATCGGGGTCGACCAGGCCGTCGTCGAGGGGGTCGGGCGCGCCGACCTCAAGGTCGGGCCGGGGCACTACCCGGGGACGGCGCTCCCCGGTCACACCGGAAACATGGTCATCTCCGGGCACCGCACGACGTACACGAGGCCGTTCCACGACGTGGACCTCCTCGCTCCAGGCGACCCGATCATCATCGACGTACCCTCCGGCTCGTTCCGCTACGTCGTCGAGCGGCAGTACGTCGTGGAAGCGACGGATCTCTCGCCGCTGCTCGCCACCGAGGAGGCGACGCTCACGCTCACGACCTGCACCCCGAAGGGCAGCGCCCGGAAGCGACTCGTCGTCGTCGCCCGGCTTGACGGGCCGCCGGTGGACGTGACCACGTGACGCACCGACCACCCCGGGTCGCACCTACCCTTGGCGCCGATGGATGAGGGCACCTTCACCGGGGACTCCGGGCGCCTCCAACCTTCGTGGTGGCGCGACCTCGGCACGTGGGCGCGGGTGTCGCTCGCCGGGGTGCTCGCCGCCGGCCTACTCGCCATCGGCCTCGGGTGGTTCATCCCCCGCGAGGTGGAGCAGCAGTTCCTCGAAGCCCAGATCGAAGAGGACCAGGCCGTCCTCTCCGCGCTCATGAGCACCCAGACGCTCGTCGCCGGAGGCGCGCCGGACATCGAGGTCCTCGACGCGTTCGTCGAGGAGGCCGTGCTCCGCGGCGACTTCGTCCGGGTGAAGCTGTGGTCGCCGGGAGGACGCGTCCTCTACTCGGACGAGCACGCCCTCATCGGGCGCACCTTCCCCCTCGGTGAGGACCTCGGCCACGCCGCGATCAGCGGGCCCGTTTCGCATATCTCGAACCTGTCGGCCGACGAGAACGTCTTCGAGCGCGACCTCGGCCCGACGCTCCTCGAGACGTACCTCCCGGTGCTCGTCGACGGCGAGGTGGTCGCCCTGTGGGAGGTGTACCACTCCCTCGACGGGCTCAACAACGCCGTCTCCGGGGTGCGGCTCGCCGTGTGGATCAGCGTCGGGGCGGGGCTGGCGATCCTCGCGCTCTTCATGGTCTCTGCCTTCGGCAACCTCATCGCCACCGTCCAGCGCCGTCGCCGCGAGGCCGAGGCCCGCTCGGCCGAGCTGGAGACGCTGCTCGAGGTGGCCCGCACCACCTCGGAGAGCCTGGACCCGGACGATGTCGCGCAGCGGGCGGTGCGCCTCCTCTACGAGACCGGCGGCTATCACTGCGTGGCCCTCACCCGCACCGACGCCGAAGGCGGAGTCGTCCTCCTCGGCCTCGCCGGCGACGAGACCTGCGCCGCCGAGGGCCACGGCGCCGACGCGTCCGAATGCGACCCGCAGATCGCGACGGCCGATTCCGAAGGCGGCCTCCTCACGCTCGTCGCCTGCAGCCACGCCGCGACGGCAGGGCACGGCAGCGGGCCGGCCGTCATCCAGGGGGCGGTCGAGGAGCTGCGCCTCGGCGTCGAACGGGCCGAGCTGTACCACCGGGTGGAGGCGAGCAGAGCCCAGCTGCGTGACGTCATGGACAAGCTCGTGTCGGCTCAAGAGGAGGAGCGGCAGCGCATCGTCGGCGAGGTCCACGACGGGCTCGGCCAGGACCTCCATCGCGTCCTCTTCGGGATCAGAGGGCTCATCGCCGCCACTCCCGAGGAGGTCGACACCGAGCTTGCGTCCCTCGAGGAGCTCGTCAACCAGTCGAGCCGCCGGCTGCGAAGGCTCCTCGCCGAGCTGCACCCGTCGGTCATCGAGGACGTCGGGCTCGCCGCCTCGCTGCGGGGGCTCGTGGAGCGGATGAGCGAGGACTACGGGCTCCACGTCGAGCTCCAGATCGAGGGATTCTCCGAGCCGCCCGTCGACGTGCGCCTCTCGGCGTTCCGCATCGCCCAGGAGGCGCTGCAGAACATCGTCAAGCACTCCGGCACCCTCAACGGAGAGCTCACGGTCACGCGGGAGAACGGGGTCCTCGCCTTGCGGGTCGCCGACTTCGGCAAGGGCATCGAGGAGGACCCAGGCGCCGGACTCGGCCTGTGGCTCATGCGGGAACGCGCCGAGGCCCTCGGGGGAACGCTGTTGGTGAACTCTGGGCCGATGGGCACCATCGTCGACGCCCGCTTCCCGGTGGGAGCCGCGGTATGACGCCGGTGACCATCATGATCGTCGACGACCACCCGGTCCTCCGCCAGGGCTTGCGCTTCATGCTGCAGCACTCCGAGGAGGTCGAGGTCGTCGCCGAGGCGTCCGACGGCGAGGAAGCGCTCATCAGACTCGCCGAGTCCCAGCCAGACGTCGTGCTCCTCGACGTGAAGATGCCCGGCATGGACGGGCTCACGACCCTGGAGCTGATCCGGGACGCGTGGCCCCAGCTGCCGGTTCTCATCCTCTCCATGTACGACGACCCCGAATACGTCGAACAGGCGCTCCACACCGGCGCCGCCGGCTATCTCCTCAAGACGGTCGCACCCGATGAGCTTGTTCGGGCGGTCGGGGCCGCCGCAGGCGGCGCCGGCTACCTCCAGGCCGAGATCACGAGACCGGTCCTGCGGCGCTTCGCCTCGTTGACGCCGACCGACATCAAGGTGACCCTGTCCGCCCGGGAGAGGGAGGTGCTCCAGCTCGTCGCCGACGGGATGTCGACGAAACAAGCCGCGGTCGCTCTGGAGATCTCGGAATCGACGGTAAAGACGTACCTCCGTCAGCTCTTCGACAAGCTCGGCGCCACACATCGCGCCCACGCCGTCGCCCTCGCCCTCCGCCATCGCATCATCGAGTGAGGCGCGGCGAGACGGCCGTCCCGGCCGTGTGGCACCGGGGACGCCGGGACGCCGTCGGGCAACCGAGCCACTAGGTTGGCGCCATGGCACGCAAGGACATCACGATGAGCGACGCCGAGATCCTGGCGTTTCTCGAAGAGGAGCCACCCCACGTCCTCCAGGTCGCATCGACCGGCCGGGATGGATTCCCCCACCTCGCCCCGATGTGGTTCGTCGTCGACGACAGCAAGATCGTGTTCCGCTCCTTCACGAAGTCGCAGAAGATCGTCAACCTCATGCGGGACCCGAAGCTGTCGGTCCTCGTCGAGGCGGGCCACGCCTACTCCGAGTTGCGTGGCGTCATGATCCGGGGAGAGGCCCGCCTCGTCACCGATCCGGGCTTCGTGCTCGAGCTCTACGGCAAGCTCGCCGCCCGTTACCCCATGACCGGCAGCGAGCCCGTCGCCCTCGCCCCCGACGAGCTCGAAGCGGCATTCGGCAGGCACGCGTCCAAGAACACCGCGGTCGTCGTCGAGCCGGTCAAGGTCGCCTCGTGGGATCACCGCAAGCTCGGCGGCGCCTACTGACCACGGAGCCCCTCACCCCCGGTCGAGCGCTCCCTCGAGAACAGCGTGGAGCGAATCAGGGGACTCGACCTCGACGACTGCCGTCGACGGCGCGTGCCTCGTCACGTACGCCGCCAGGGTTGCCCGCGAGGCATCATCGACGCCGCCTCCGATGAGGAGGGCGGCAAAGCTGCCGGGGTTGAGCAACTCGAGCGCCGATTCGTCGTCGACGACGCCCACCGGCTCGTAGCCGAGCTCGCGCAGCTCGGTGGTGACCCTCCTCGTCGTCGCCGGATGACCGCCGACGACGAGGACGCGCCTGCGGGTCGCCCTGATTCGCAGCGTCAGCCCTCGCAGCGCCAGCACGAGCCTGCGAATCTGGTCGAGGGTCCTGTCGTCGATCAGCCGGCCCGCCTCGAACTTGTCCCACGGATCGGAGATCAGCACCTCCGGTTTCTGCACCATGCGCAGGTCGCTGTGGAGCGCGATGTCCCTGAAATGCGCCTGCGCTCTCGCCGTGCCGAGTCTGCCTCCCGCTCCGAGGACGGCCGCCGGCTTGAGGTTGAGCGGCGAGCGCGGGGGACGGGACGCCCAGTCGATCGCGTTCTTCAGCACGCCGGTCACCGAGAAGTTGTACTCGGGGGTGGCGACGAGCAGGGCATCGGCGCCATCGATCTGGTCGCGAAGGCGAACGACGGACGCCGGAAAGCCGTGCTCCCGCTCGTCGTCCTCGTTGAAGTGCGGCAGGTCGCCGATCTCGGCGATCTCGAGGCTCATGTCGTCGGGCATGACCTTGGCTGCAGCCCGAAGCGTCGCCGTGTTGTACGACGCCCGGCGAAGGCTCCCCGAGATGCCCAGGATTCGCAGCTGCGTCGTCTCGACCATGCCGTTCACCCTAGGCGGGGCCCGATGGCGCGAAGGGCGGCAACTCAGGGTCCCACCGCAGTAGGGTGCCCGGCGTCGTGAGCGGGTATGTGAAGACGACGCTCGACGCGACCGATCTCGAATCCGGAGTCGCGTACAAGCTGCTCATCGGCCTCGTCGTGCCCCGACCCATCGGGTGGATCGGCACGAGATCGGCCGACGGCGGCCGCAACCTCGCACCCTTCTCCTTCTTCAACGCGGTGGCGTGGCGCCCGCCGACCGTGCTCTTTTCCACCGAGCTCATCACGAAGTACAAGGACACGCTGCGCAACGTCGAGGCCACCGAGGCATTCACCGTCAACGTCGTGACCGAAGAGGTCGCGGAGGCCATGAACGTCACCTCGGGGACGTATCCCCCCGACGTAGACGAGTTCGACGTCGCCGGGCTGACGGCTGTCGACGCCGACCTCGTGTCTGCCCCGATGGTCGCCGAGGCCAAGGCGAACATGGAGTGCCGGATGACCCGGGTGGTGCGCGTCGGTGAGCCGCCGTCCGCGGCGGTCGTCTTCGGCGAGGTGCTGCGGCTCCACGTCGCCGACGACGTCCTCGACGAGCGCCTCCGCGTCGACCCCGTGGCGCTGAAGGCCGTGGGGCGGATGGCGGGGAGGGGTTACACGACGACGAGGGACCTCTTCTTCCTCGAGCGGCCGGACTGAGGCGCCGATCTCAGCCCGAGAGCCGGTCCCAGGGCACGCCGGCGACGACGAGGACGACGGTGACGAACAGCCCGTACCCCATCACCTTGTTCGGCTCGGCTTCGGGATGCGTCCGCGCGTAGCCGAGGGCGAGATGGGCTGCGGCGAGGGCGGCGAGCATGAAGATGGGGTGGAAGACGGCAATGAACGTTCCTTCGTCCCAGCCGCTGTTGCCGAGATACAGCACGATCCCGATGAGCACCTGGACGTCGAGAGCGATGACCGCGGCCGAGAAATAGCCCGCTTCCCAGCCCTCTCCCTTGAGGTGGCGGCTCAATGCCAGGCCGGTCCCGGCGACGAGGCCGAGGAGGACGAGCCAGCGGACCCAGCTGTGGATGTCGACGAGTGTCTCCACGCCATCCCCTTCCACGGGTGACACCCCGACATTCTGCGGATCCAGGTCGCCGAGGGCAAGGAATCCCGCTCTCGCAGCAGGTCACGGCCTGGGGATGGCCCGTCCGTTGCAGTCGAGGCCTTCCGCCGGCCGGTACGTGGCGATGACCATGTCGTCGAGCGTCGTGCCGTCCGGGGCCGTGCGCGTCCGGAAGGTGTTGACCCGGGTGCACGCCCCGATTCGGAACGAGCTCTGCCCGGACTCGGCGACGTCCCAGTACTTCGTCGAGTAGAACTGCACGGTGATCGACGTGTCGGTGTAACTCGTCCAGATGAGCAGCCCGTACGGGGTGTTGTTGACGACGGCGAGGTCGGGCGCGGGGAACGACAGCGTCGCTTCCCGCCCGTACGGGTAGCGGCTGATGTAGATCGTGTGGGACCGGTAGGCGTCGAAGTCGAGGCCGGCCAGGAACGCCGCGTTGAACATCGTCGTGGCGAACTGCGAGATTCCGCCGCCGACGTCGTCGACGAAGTGGCCCTGGCTGATCGTGCCGGCGGCGACGAAACCCTTCTCCCGCGTCCTGGGTCCGATGAACTCGTTGATGGAGAACACCTCCCCCGGCTCGAGCATCTGGCCCCGGACGAGATCCGCGATGCGATGGATGTTGCTCACCCTCGACTGGCAGCAGCGGTGCCTCGTCGTGAACTCACCAACGACCTCCTCGATGCCGAGGCTCTCGACACGGGCCCGGCCGCCGTCCGGTTCGGCGAGACGGACCGGCAGCTCCACGGTCTCGAGGCCACCAGAGGCGGCGGCGTCGTACATGAGCTCGGTGATACCGGCGTCGGCGGCGCAGCAGCGGTACGCCGGCGTCCCCAGCTCGAAGGAGACCTCGCCGTCGACGACGTCGAACGTCGGTGGCCCCGGCTCGCTCGTCAGCGGCGCCAGCAGCCGCTCCAGCGAGGGTTCGACTCGCTCCGGGACGAAGACCGGCACGAGGGTCCCGCCGGACACCACCCCATCGATCCAGGCGCGGACGCTCCCGGCGCCGATGACGGCGGGATGGTCGTTGACGGCAACACGGAGCGGGACCGCCAGGCGCTGCGCGGCGGCGATCGCGGCATCGAGCTGCAGGTCGGAGATGTCGGTCGGCTCGACGCCCCACGCCACGTCGACGGCGTCGGGAGGGTGCGACGGCGCGAGCGCCGCCTCGAGGGCCCTCACGACGAGCCGGTGGTCGAGGTACTGACCCGGAACCGGACGCTGCACCTCGAACCCACCGACGACGCCGGTGAACGTCGGCTCGATGGGGACGCTGCGGAGCCGATCGGGGTGGGATTCGACGAACGTGCGGGTCGCCGACGGATCGACGAAGAACTCCATCTCGAGGTCCTCGCCCTCGTACCAGGAACGGACCCACGACCGGAAGTCGTCGACGACGCCCGGACCGGAGCCGACCCTCATCGCCGCCGCCGCGATGGCCTCCCGGTCGTAGCGAAGACCCAGCTCCCCCGCGCCAGCAGTGATCGTCAGACCCGGTAGGTGCAGCTCGATGTCCTCGGCCAGCCGATCAGCGCCGATTCCGTCGATGGCGCGTTCGAGGTCGGCGGCACCGAGGCCGCCGATCGCCCGACCTTCGAGCGTCACGTTGCGGGGCACCTCGGCATCGGTCACGGCCCGGTCGACGATGTACGCCCCGCCCACGAGGAGCACCACCAGCGGTGGAACAGAAAAGATCGCGATGACGAGCGATCGCACGAGCCGTCGCATGGGGCGGGATGGTAGGGGGAACCCCCCCTTGTTCAATACATATCGATTCGATATAGTTATATCGGATCGATATAACATGGACCGATCATGATGGATCTCGCCGTTCTCGGACTGCTCCACGAGGGGCCGCTCCACGGATACCAGGTACGACGCCGGCTCCACGAGCTCGGGTTCCGCCGGGTGTCCTTCGGCTCGCTCTACCCGGCGATTCGCCGGCTCGAGGGACGGGGGTGGATCGCGGCGAGGCGCGGCAACGGCCGGCGCAAGGAGTACGGGCTCACCGAGGAGGGTCGCCGCGCCTTCGAGGAGCTGCTCGATGCCGGGGTCGACGACGGCGACGAGCGGAGATTCCGGATCCGGCTCGCCTTCTTCGCCCATCTCGAGCCCCACCGGCGGATCGCGGTGCTCGAAGAGCGCCGGGCGGTGCTGACCGACCGGCTCGCAGAGCTGCGGCGGAACCGGCGGCGGAGCACGCCGGCCGACCGCTACACGGTGGCGCTGATGGAGCGCAGCGTGGCGACGACCGAGAGCGAGATCGCATGGCTCGACGGCCTCGTCGCCGCCGAGCGGGCGGGTCGCACGTGATCGAACGGCACCCCGGCAGAGACGAGTCGGCAATGGAGGCAACAGTGGACAGCGTGAAGGTCGCAATCGCCGGAGTCGGCAACTGCGCGAACGCCCTCCTTCAGGGCGTCACGTACTACGAGAAGGCGGACCCCGACGAGACGGTCCCGGGGCTCATGCACGTCGAGCTCGGCGGCTACCACGTGGGCGACATCGAATTCGTCGCTGCCTTCGACGTCGACGCCGCCAAGGTCGGCACCGACCTGAGCGAGGCGATGTGGGCGTTCCCCAACGACACGATCGCCTTCGCCGACGTCCCCGACCTCGGGGTGACGGTGCAACGGGGCCCGACCCTCGACGGCCTCGGCACGTACTACCGAGGCGAGATCGAGGAGTCGGACGCACCGGCCATCGACGTGGCCCGGGTGCTCACGGCGAGCGGCGCCGACGTGCTCGTCTCGTATCTCCCCGTCGGATCACAGCTCGCGACCCAGCACTACGCCGCCGCCGCGCTCGAGGCGGGCATCGCCTTCGTCAACTGCATCCCGGTGTTCATCGCCTCGAATGGGGACTGGGGGGCACGCTTCACCGCCGCCGGTGTGCCGATCATCGGGGACGACATCAAGTCCCAGGTCGGAGCGACGATCGTCCACCGCACCCTGGCCCGGCTCTTCGAGGACCGGGGCGTGCCCGTCGAGCGCACGTACCAGCTCAACGTCGGCGGGAACATGGACTTCATGAACATGCTGGAACGGGAGCGGCTCCAGTCCAAGAAGGTGTCGAAGACCCGATCGGTGACGAGCCAGCTCGACCACGACGTCGCCGCCGGAGACGTCCACATCGGCCCTTCCGATCACGTGCCGTGGCTCACCGACCGCAAGCTCGCGTTCATCCGGCTCGAGGGGAGCGGCTTCGGCGACGTACCGCTCACCGCCGAGCTCAAGCTGGAGGTGTGGGATTCCCCCAACTCGGCCGGCGTCGTGATCGACGCCATCCGCTGCGCCCGGCTCGCTCTCGATCGGGGGATCGGCGGACCCCTCGAGGGCCCGTCGTCGTACTTCATGAAGAGCCCGCCGGTGCAGCACCGCGATGGCGTCGCTCGCGATCTGGTAGAACGGTTCATCGAGGGTTGACACAACGCGGGTTCAGGGACTCGCGCCGGGTACCGATAGAGCCGACAGATACTGGCGCAACGACGAACATGCGCCCACACTGTCGACAACGACTCAGCCGAGGAGGCCGCCATGGCTTTGCGCCGTCTCAGTTTCGTGCTCGTATTCGCGCTTCTGGTCGCAGCCTGCGGCGACTCCGCCGAAGAGCCTCCGTCGTCGGTGACGACAGCCCCGGCGACCACGAGCGCGGCGACCACCGCACCGACTCAGGCGACGACGGCCGCGCCCACGACCACTGCTGCGCCGACCACCGCCGCCCCAGCCGACGCAACCCCGGCCCTCCGCTCGGCGCTGAGCCAGGCCACGAACGCGACGTCTGGCCGCATGGAGGGCTCCTTCGTCATGGTCGGCATCGAGGGCGCCCCCGGCATCACCGAGATCGTCATGCCGTTCTCCGGCGCGTTCGACAACGAAGCGGGCGCCTTTGCGTTCACGATGGACATGAGCGGCATCGCCGGCGCCGCCGGCGGCCAGATTCCACCGTCGCTCGCGGACCTCTTCGGCGAGATGGAGATCCGCCAGATCGGCGCTACCGCCTACATGCGGTTCCCGCTCTTCGGCGGCATGTTCGGGGTCGAGACGGAGTGGCTCGAGATGCCGGCCGACGATTCGGCGGCGACGGTCAGCGGGTTCGCAAGCGCCTCACCGGGGAACCCGGCAGACTTCCTCGCCGTGCTCGAGGACGCGGACGCCACGATCACCGAGGCGGGCCGCGAAGAGGTGCGGGGTGTCGAGACGACGAAGTACGAGGTCACCTTCGACGTGGCCGCACTCCTCGAGACGGCGACGCCCGAGCAGAGGGCGGAGTTCGAGGCGCAGGGCCCGCTCCCGATCGACCAGCTCCCCATGACGATGTGGATCGGTGACGACGGCCTCATCCACCGCTATTCGATCGACATCTCCGGTAGCGACATCGGCACTCAGCCCGGGCAGGGATTCGAGCGGATGACGATGAACTTCGAGATGTACGACTGGGGTGCCGACGTCGACATCTCCCCGCCGCCCGCCGACCAGGTCACGAACGCCGAGGACCTCGAGTTCTTCGATCCGAGCATCTTCGGCGGCTGATCGACCGTCGATCAGGGTCGCGGCGCCGCCACCGGCGCGCCGATGTCGACCGGCGCGCGGGCGAGGCGTGCCCTGCCGGTGATGGGCACCTCCGTGATCGTGGGGGTGGGCCCGCCGAAGTCCACCATCCAGGGCTCCAGGAACCCGTCCCGTGAGACGGATTCGCGGTTGACGACGGCGAGGCTTCCGTCCAGGTCTATCGACTCCGCGAACCAGCCCTCCTGCTCTCCTTTGACCTGCACCCTCGCCAGCTCGGCGCCCGTGCTCGACTCGACGACGACGAGGTCGGTATTCACGGGGAATCCGGCCTCGTCGTCGACCTGCTGGAAGTAGGCGAGCGTTGCCCCGTCGGGGGCGAGCTCGACGGCCCATTCGCACTGGCGGTCCTCGCAGAAGTCGCCGGCGTACGGGTCCGCCGCAACGGCGATCTCGTCACCCCCGAGGTCCCAGAAGGTGAAACCGTTGAAGATCTCGGCATACCAGGTCATCGCGATCGTGTCCCCACCGATCGACACCGGGTCCGAGCCTGATTCCCAGCCGCCGACTCCGCCGAGCACCGTCACGGCGCGCGCTTCGACGTCGTAGTACCGAAGCGTTTCCGCCATGTCCTCGATGTTGGAGCCCTCTCCCCGGGTGTAGAAGACGCGCAGGCTGCCTTCGATCTCGACGGCGTCGTGGAGGGAGAGGACGTGGTCCGGCTCGGAGGGGACGAGGAATGCCTCCGCCGTGTCCGACCCCGACCGAATCCACCACACGACACTGGTGCCCGTGCCCGGTCCGAACCTGCCGCGTCGGATCTGGAAGAAGACACCACCGCGAGCGTCGTCGACGGCGAGGACCACCGGGCCGGTGACCAACTCGGTGACGGATCCGTCGCTCGCGAACCCGAACACGCCGGCGTCGTTGGCGATCATCAGCGTGGCTGCCGGCCTCGGAACGACCGGCGCCGAGCTGGTGGTCGTCTCGACGGGAGCGATGGTCGACGACGTCGTGACAGAGGTCTCAGCGCCGGGGGTCGTGCCGGGAGGAGATGTCGGCTGGGTGTCCGGCGTCGTCACCGTCACCGGCGTCGTCACCGGCGTCGTCGTCGTTACGGAACCGGCCGAACATCCGGCGGCGACGACGCCAACAGCGACGAGGGCGAGCATCCACCTGCGCATGATCGGGAAAGGTACCGGAACCCGTGCCGCGTTCCCACGATGCCTCAGCCGAGCCGCTCCCGGAGCCAGGCGATGTCAGCGGCCTGGCCGTCTGCGCCCCCCGGGGTCTCCACGACCGTCGGAGCGGCGCCGGCGCGGACGAACTCGACGATGAGCTCCGCGGGGATCTCTCCACTGCCCAGCCCTGCGTGGCGGTCCCTCCGGCTGTCGAACGGATCCCGGGAGTCGTTGCAGTGGATGAGGTCGACCCGGCCGGTGAGCCCCCGCACGAGATCGACGGCCTCGGTGAGATCACCGCCCCCGGCCCAGATGTGGCAGCTGTCGAGACAGACGCCGACGTTGAACTCGCCGATCTCCTCCCACAGTGGCCCGTAGTTCTCGAGCTCGCGAGTGACCGCGTTCCCACCGCCTGCGGTGTTCTCGATGAGCAGCGGCACTGCCCAGCCGCCCTCGGCGTACTCGAAGACCTTCCTCCAGCGCTCGAAACCAACCGCAACGTCCTCGTCGTCGCCGACGTGCCCGCCGTGGACGACGACACCGGAAGCCCCCACCGTCTCGGCCGCTTCCATCGTCTGCGCCAGCGTCTTGCGGCTCGGAATCCGGATGCGGTTGTTCGGCGAGGCCGGGTTCATGATGTAAGGGGCGTGGACGTAGACGGTCACCCGGGATGCGGCGAGCTCCCCGGCGTCGGGACGCGGCAGCGGCTTCTTGTAGGACTGGGGGTTGGAGAGGAAGATCTGGACGAGGTCGGCATCCCTCGCCTCGGCCTCGGCGAGCGGGCTCTCCGACGGAGTGTGGGCGCCGACGAGCATCGCTCAGACCGTCCCGCCGTCGTCGTCGGTGGGGCGCCTCGCCTTGCGGACGAGCAACAGCTGGGAACGCAGGGCCACCTCCTCGACCGGGACCTGCCACGAGTCGGCATCGATGTGGAGCGCGCCTCCCTTCCACTCCGCACCCCAGGGGTCCACGGGAAGCCTCGTGACGTCCTCGACCTCGAGGACGAGGACCCGCGTCGGCTGCCACCCGTCCGTCTCGTCGGTCGCGGACCGGATGGCGACGACCTCCTCCCAGGGCACGGCCACCGTCGCCAACGGACCACCTTCGCGCAACGGAGCGCCGAGGCGAAGCCGCAGCTCGTCGTCGGTGAGTTCGACGACGGGCCTGCGCACGGCGAGACCGGCAACCGCGGCGAGCAGGACGATGCTGCCGCCGACGATCATCACGCTGCCCCAGAGGATGTCGCTGCGCCGCTGGACGATGCCGCGAGATGTGAGGCTGCCGTCTTCGTTGCGATCGGGAGGACCGGAGAGCCGGTGGAGCCACACGACGTCGAGGGCGGCGAGGAGCAGCAGGAGGCCGGCGAGGCCCATGAGGAACTGGCGCACCGGCGACCGCTCGACCCGAAGGTGCGTCACTCGCCGACCCCCAGGTCGGCAGGGAGCACGATCGCCTCGAACGGCACGCCGAACGACGCGACCCGGCGTCGTGCCTCGCCGCGACTCCGATCGACGACGACGATGGCCTGGACCACGTCCACGCCGGCGTCGCGCAGCACCTCGATCGCCTCGATGAGCGAGCCACCCGTCGTCGTCGTGTCGTCGACGACGATCGCCCGGTCGTCGGCGGCGAGGGGGCCGACGAGGCGACCGCCGGTGCCGTGGCCCTTCGCGGCCTTGCGTACCGAGAACGACTTCAGCGCCGGCTCGGCGAGGACGGCAGCGGCGATCGCCACCGGGTCGGCACCCATGGTGAGCCCGCCGATGGCGGTGGCGCTCCGGTCCGCGATGGCGTGGACGCAGCGGGCGACGAGGCGGCTGCCTTCACCCGAATACGTCGTCTGACGGCCGTCGAGGTACCAGTCGGACGTTCCCCCCGACGACAGGGTGAACGGCCCGTCGGTGCGCAGGGCATGGGTCTTCAGGTGGTCGACGAGGTCTGATTTCAGGTCCGAGAAACTTTTCAAGTTTCTCCTCAAGGTTTCACAAGGAGCTGCCGATAGGGTACCCAGACAGGATGCCTTCCTACCTCCCGTCTAAGCCCGAACCGAGGCCGCCAACCGGCGGCCTTCGGTTCTTTTCGGGCCATTGTGGTCCCTGCCTCCGGATACCGAACCGGACCGCCGCCGGCGGGGGCTACGCTCCCCCGCCGTGGAGCTGATCTTCGTCCGACACGGCGAGCCGGCGTGGGGCGTCGGGGGGGTGAGCCAGCCCGATCCTCGCCTCACCGAGATGGGGATCCGTCAGGCGCGGCTCACCGCCGAGCGCCTGGCCGGCGCCTCCCTGCCTCCCACCGAGATCGTGGTCTCGCCGCGCGCCCGCGCCGTCGAGACCGCCCAACCGCTCGCAGAGCTCACCGGCATCACCCCGGAGACGATCCCCGACCTCGAGGAGATCCGGATGCCGGACTGGGGGGGAGAGCCCGAGGAGAAGGTGCAACAGATCTTCGCCGAGGCCCGTACCCGGCCGGCCGACGAGTGGTGGGACGGCCTGCCGGGGGGCGAGTCGTTCAACGACTTCCACGACCGGGTCGCCCGTGTCATGCTCGAGCTGCTCGCCGGCCGCGGCGTCGAGCCGGTCGGGCCGGGCCAGCCCCATCTGTGGAACGTGGCGCGTCCGGACCAGCGCATCGTCGTGGTCGCCCATGCCGGGACGAACTCGACGGCACTGTCGTTCCTCCTCGGCATCGAACCGACGCCGTGGGAGTGGGAGCGATTCATCCTCGGTCATGCGTCGCTCGCCCGGCTCCGTGCCGTCCCGCTCGCCGGGAGCAACGTGCTCAGCCTCCGGGCCTTCAACGACCGGGACCACCTTCCCGCCGAGCTCAGGACGCGGTGAAGACGAGGGCGACGGCGTCCGGCCCGCTCATGGTGAGCTTCCCGCCCTCGAGGGCGACGGCGGTCGCGCCCTCGAGGACCGAGAGCACGATCCGTTCCTGAGCCATCACGTCCGGTTCGCACGCCCGCTCGGTGACGTTGAGCGCGTCCACCGTGATGTCGGGCAACGCGACCGCCGCCTCGCCGCCGTAGTCGTTGCAGCCGGTGCTGCCGGAGATACCACCGGCGGCGGGATCCACGACGAGGGTGACCCGAGTCCCCCGCACCGGGGTGGAGGCGGCGTCGCCTTCGACGATCGTCTCGAGCACCCACGTCGTCCCGGCCAGGCCGGGCCCGACGACCGGCTCCGGTGGGACGAGCTCGACGGCACCGGAGCCGTCGGCGGTGCCGATCGTGAGCACCCCATCTGCGAGCGACCAGCGGTCGGCGGTCTGGAGGATCGTGCTCACTCTGGTCTCCTGGGACGTGAGGGGCTCGGGGCATCCCATCTCGGTCATGCCCAGGCCCTCGACGGCGATGGAGTCGGCGGTCAGTCGCACCGTGCCGAAGAACGAGTTGCAGCCGGTGGTCCCGGTGATGGCACCATCGGCGCCGAACTCCATCCGGGGAGGGTTCTCCGCCAGCACCCCGACGGCGGCTCCCGAGACGTAGATCTCACGGCCCACCCACGTGGTCCCGGCGAGCTCGGACGGATCCGCCCCTGAGGGCGCCACGTCGTCCTCACCACCGCACGATGCAACGACGACGAGGGCGGCGGCGAGGAGCGATCCGGCTCTCATGAAGATCTGACGTCGCCGGTCGGAAGCGCGGTTCCTGGGGTCACTCGTCCTCCGGGATCGCATGGGCGGAGAGCTGCCCGTAGTGGCGGCGGCACTCGGCGAGCACACCGCCGAGCCGGTCGGGCACCGTCTCTTCCTTGGGGTGGTAGGGCTCGAAGCCCGTCGTCGTGTGCAGCCGTCCGTACCAGTGCGGAGCCCAGATGCCGTCCTCGGGCTTGGGACCCGGAGGCCAGCTCAGCATCGCCTCGTCCCAGGGGATGCCGACCCGTTCGCAGAGCCGCATGAGCATCTGGCGCGGGTGGCGGAGGATCGCGGCCGAGTCGACGACGATCGGCTCGCCGCCTGCGACGAGGATCCGCTCCAGCAACTCGACCTGCTGCGGCAGGCCGGTCATGTCTGTGGTGGCATCGGGGAGGTTCTTGATGAGCGACGTGAGCATGTCTTCCGGCTCACGGATGAGGAAGACGTTCGTCACCCGGTCGAGGAAGCCGAGGTCCAGGCCGAGCCCGGTGGTGTGATGGCCCATCGACTTGAGGAACACGACGGGTGTCGGATACGGACCGAGGATGATGTTGCGGATCGCCCGTTCCCCGTCGGTCTCGACGGTGGTGAGGATCTCCTCACGGCCCGGGTGGTCGATGCCGGTGACCCGGAGGTAGTGCCCGTAGAGGGGCTCGTCGAAGACGGACGCGTCGGCCCGGGATCGGAACGAGTACATGAGCGCCGTCGAGATGTTGCGCGGCCCGGAGATGAGGTGGATGCGCGTCGTCATCGCACGTCGGCGGCGACGGCCGCTGCATAGAGCCGGGACAGCCGGGCGGTCGTCGGCCCCGGCAGCTCCCCCGATCCGATCGCTCTCCCGTCGACGCTCCCCACCGGGGTGAGCCCGCCGAACGTCCCGGTCACGAACGCCTCTTCGGCTTCGTAGACATCGTCGAGCTCGAAGTCCCTCGTGAAGACCGGGATGCCCCCTTCGCGACAGATCTCGATGACGACACCGCGGGTGATCCCGTTGAGGCAGTACTCCCCCGTGGACGTCCACACCTCGCCGGAAACCACGATGAAGAAGTTCGTCGCGTTGCACGTGGCGACGTGGCCGTTGACGTCGAGCATGAGGGCCTCGTCGGCGCCCGCCTTCGTCGCCTCGATGAGGGCGATGACCTCATGGAGCTTGCTGTGGCAGTTGAGCCGCTGGTCGAGGATGTCCGGCCCCGGCCGGCGCGTCCTCGCGGTGTGCAGGGTGACGCCGCGGGCCGCCACCGCCGGGTCGGCGACCTTGTGCTCGGCGATGACGACGACGTTGGGACCGCCGGCGAGGTTCGACGGGTGCTGGCTCGGGGTCTTCTTGTCGCCGCGGGTGATCATGAGCCGGACGTGGACGGCGTCGTCCATGCCGTTGCGCCCGACGGTGTCGTAGAGCAGGTCGGCCACCTCCCGGCGGGTCATGCCGATGTCGAGGTCGATCGCGGCGGCACCGGCGAAGAGCCGGTCGAGATGCCGGTCGAGGAAGGCGAGCTTCCCGCGATGGAGCCGCACCCCCTCCCAGACACCGTCGCCGACGAGATAGCCGCTGTCGAAGACCGAGATCTTCGCCTCGGACCGACGGTGGAACTCCCCGTTGACCGAGATCAGCACGTGCTCGTTGCGGGGGTCGTGGACGGCGGCGTGGGTGCTCATTGCGGAGAAGCTAGCGGGGTCGTCATGGGGCTCGGGCGGCGGCTCGAGCCCGCGGCTCACGTCCTGTCGCCGCCGAGTACCGCCACCGCCGCGTCGACGAGGCGGGCGGCCACCCGGGGCGATCCCCCGTCGAGGAGGAAGTGGTTGTTGCACCCCTGGAGGATGACGAGCAGCGCGCCCGCCTTCGCCTCGGCGTCGCCGTCCGGGATCCGCTTCGCCGCGATCACCAGCTCTACGAAGCGGACGATCGTGGCGAGGACTGCCGCCTCCCGAGCCCGGTACACATCGCGAATCGGGCGATGCTCCGGCAGCCTGGCGAGGGCGAGGCGGAACACGAGGGCGTCTTCCCCAAACCCCTCGATGGCGGCATCGACCACTCCCTCCACCGAGGCGCGCAGACCGGCGTCGAGGACCCGCTCGATGGTGAGACACGAGCCGATGCGAGCCTCGAGGTCGCCGAGCACCCGGTCGAACGCCGCCGCGACGAGATCGTCCTTCGAGGCGAAATACGTGTACAGCGTCGCCGTCGACACGCCGGCTCGGCCCGCGACCTCGTCGGGCCGGAGCACGCCCGACCGGTTCACCTCCGTCCGGGCGGCGGCAACGAGGGCCTCGTAGGTCTTGCGTGCCTTCCCGCCTGCGGGCGCAGGCGGGAACGCGGTGTAGGCCGTGTCGGACATGAGTTGATGCGCTCTCTGATTCCTTTCGATAAAACTGTAGACTCTCTCCAGAACTGCCACACGGGTTTCGGGAGGGACGCATGGACACCTCGTACCTGGGGCTCGACGGGAAGGTCGCCCTCGTCACCGGCGGGAGCCGCGGCATCGGCAAAGCGATCGCGGCGCAACTCGCCGACGCAGGCGCCGATGTCGCCATCAGCGGCCGGAAGCAGGAGGGCCTCGATGCCGCCGCCACCGAGCTCGCCACCGGGACGAAGCGGATCCTCCCCATCGCGGCGCACAGCCGCAAGCCCGACGAGCTGGCAGCCCTCGTCGAGACGGTCGTCGCCGAGCTCGGCCGGATCGACGTCCTCGTCAACAACGCCGCCACCAACCCGGTGATGGCCCCCCTCGTCGACGTCGAGACCCAGACGTACGACGCGATCATGGAGACCAACGTCCGCGGCTACTTCCTCGTCGCCCGGGCCGCGGCGCGCCACATGATCGAGCGGGGCGAGGGTGGCTGCATCCTCAACATCTCTTCGGTCGGCGGCGTCAGCCCGGATCCGGGTCTCGGTGTCTATTGCATCTCGAAGGCGGCGATCAACATGCTCACGAGGGCCCTCGCCATCGAGCTCGGCGAGCACGGGATCCGGGTGAACGCCATCGCCCCCGGCGTCGTGCGCACGAGGTTCAGCCAGGCGCTGTGGAGCAACGAGCCCTTGATGAAACAGGAGATGGCGCACACACCCCTCAGCCGGATCTCCGAGCCGGAGGAGGTGGCACGGCTCGCCCTCAGCCTCGTCACAGACGCGTCGGCGTACGTGACCGGCCAGATCGTGGTGATGGACGGCGGCGGGTCGGTGTGAGCGAGCGCCGAGACGGCAGGAAAGGACGGAAGACGTGAGCGAGCAGCGATACGACGCGATCGTGATCGGGGCCGGCGTCGCCGGCATGGCGACGAGCGCCATGCTGGCGAAGGACCTCGGGAAGTCGGTGCTGGTGCTGGAGCGGGCACCATTCATCGGAGGTCGCGCGGTGTCCTTCGTCGGCAAGGGCACCAAGGTCGTCGCCGACGGCGTCGAGATGGGGGTGCGCGAGTTCAAGAAGGCGCTCGCTCACGCTCGCACGTTCGTCGGCAACACCTATCCGGACCTGGAGACGATCTTCGAGGAGGGGATGCTCGACGGGTACACGATCGAAGCCGGCGGCCACGGGCTGTTCTGGGGCAACAAGTCGAGAGTTCGCTGTCTCCTCGACCACCTCGAGGCACCCGTCGACATGCCGGTCAACACCGGACTCGCCTTCATCGACTGGAAGGGCGGCAACCGGATGTACCAGGTCGTTCCCGGCGAGAGGTACCCGTGGATGACCGACGAGGGGTACGCAACGACGCTCGCCGCGCTGCGCGACATGGCGACCACCACCCCCGAGCAGATGGCCGCCCTCATGGAGACTCCCCTGTCGGAGTGGCTCGAGGAACGCAACCTCCACCCCGAGGCCTACGACTACATCAAGGTGCTGGCGGCGTCGCAGACCGCGATGGCGGAGCCGGCGATGACGCCGACCGGCGACTTCCTCGGATACATGATGGCGGCCCGCCCGATCGGGATGAACCTCATCACGGGCTCGGTCGCCACTGTTGCCGAGCCGGGCCCGATCGCCATCCCCAAGGCCATGGAGCGGGTGCTTCTCGACCACGGTGGGGAGATCCGGCGCGCCACGACGGTGGCGAACGTCGTCATCGAGGACGGAAAGGCAACCGGCGTGGAGATCCGCACCGATGACGGGCTCGCCAGAATCGACGCCGGTGCCGTGATCTGCACCATCCCCCCGAAGTACATCTTCAGTGTCCTCCCCAAGGACCTGTTCCCCCCAAGGTGGGTGGAGACGCTGTCGACGAAGTTCTGGGGAGCCGGGCTGCTGTCGGCGTACATCGCGCTCGAGCGCGACGTGTGGGCCGACTACGGCATCGACGAGCGGTCGTTCATCTACATGCCGGACATCATGTCCGAGGGCTACGTCGGCGCCGTCGACATGGTCATGGCCGTCATGAGCCCCTGGGGCGGCCAGCGGGCGCCCGAGGGGATGCGCGACTTCGTGTTCTCGACGGCACTGACGGACAAGGAGATGCGGGACCCGGAGAAGGTGACCCGGGTCACCGACTGGTGCGACAACTGGTTCCGGGAGACGTTCCCCACGTGGGAGGAGGACATGGCGTTCTGCATCTGGACCCCTTCGCCGGAGGCATACGGTCTGTGGCGCCCCGTCGGCGAGGAGCGGCCCGACGTCCGCTCGCCATGGGTGGAAGGGCTCTACTTCGCCGGTGACCAGTACGGGCGTCGGCTCTGGGGAGGCGGCATCGACGGGGCGGCGCTCTCGGCGGTGCTCTGCGTCGACGCCATGGAGGGCACCGGATACGAGGAGGAGGTCTTCCCGTGGTACCACCGCGGCATCCCCGAGCTCGAGTTGACCGGATCGCCGTGAGGGGTCGCAACGGCCACCTGCGGAGGAGGATCGAATGGACTTCGCACTGAGTGAGCGCGCCGCGGCCCTGCGCGACGAGCTCGAGGCCTTCATGGCGTCGCATGTCTACCCGGCCGAGGCCACCTACCGGGAGCAGATGGCGGCGTCGGGTGATCTCCACCACCACCCTGAGATCGTCGAAGACCTGAAACGGGAGGCGCGCGGCCGCGGCCTGTGGAACCTCTTCCTCCCCGACGACGAGTGGGGCGCCGGGCTCACCAACGTCGAATACGCCCCCCTGGCGGAGATCACCGGCCGCAGTCCCAACCTCGCCCCCGAGGCGCTGAACTGCGCCGCACCCGACACCGGAAACATGGAGATCCTCGCGATGTTCGGCACCGGGGAGCAGCAGCAGCGCTGGCTCGTGCCACTGCTCGAGGGCGAGATCCGCTCCTGTTTCTCGATGACGGAGCCTGCGGTCGCGTCCTCGGACGCCACGAACATCCGGTCCCGAATCACGCGCGATGGTGACCACTACGTCGTCGACGGCCACAAGTGGTGGTCGAGCGGGGCGCTGTCGCCGCGGTGCGAGTTCGCCATCGTCATGGGCGTCACCGACCCCGACGCAGACACGTACCACCGCCAGTCGATGATCATCGTCCCTCTCGACACCCCGGGTGTCGAGATCGTCAGGGACCTCCCGGTGTTCGGCCACCACAGCAGGCACGGCCACGCCGAGATCCGCTACGACGGGGCGCGGGTTCCGGCCGCAAACCTCCTCGGCGACGAGGGCTCGGGGTTCGCCATCGCCCAGGCAAGGCTCGGGCCCGGCCGGATCCATCACTGCATGCGGGCGATCGGGATGGCCGAACGTGCCTTCGATCTCATGTGCGAACGGGCCCGGAGTCGGGAGACGTTCGGCAGGACCCTCGCCGACCACGGTGTCGTCCAGGACTGGATCGCCGAGGCCCGTATCCGCATCGAGCAGGCCCGCCTCTTCGTCCTCAAGACGGCGTGGCTCATCGACACCGTGGGCGTCCGTGGTGCCCGGGTGGAGATCTCCGCCATCAAAGTGGCAGCGATGTCGGTGGCGACGTGGGTCATCGACCGGGCGATCCAGACCTTCGGCGCCGCCGGGTTCACGGACGACCATCCGCTCGCCGCCCTGTACGCCCAGGCCCGGTCGCTGCAGATCGCAGACGGCCCCGACGAGGTGCACAAGCGCTCGGTGGCGAGGAGGGAGCTGCGCCGCTTCGAGCCGGCGACACGGTCGTGACCGGCACCGTCGCGCCCGATGCGCCGCTCGTCGACGAGAAGGCGCTCGCCAGCTGGATGGACGCCGAGGGGCTCGAGCCCGGCGCCGACCTCGACGTCGCACGGATCACGACTGGCCACTCCAACGAGCTGTTCGAGATCACGAGGGGCGACCTCGTCCTCGCCTTGCGGCGGCCGCCGCGCACGCCGCTGTCGCCGACGGCGCACGACATGGAGCGCGAGTTCCGGGTACTCGAGGCGATCACCGCGGCCGGCGGTGCCGTCCCCGTCGCCACCCCGGTGCGGCTCTGCGCCGATCCCGACGTCATCGGGGCGCCGTTCTACGTCATGGAGCTCGTCGACGGGGTCGTCGCCCGCAGCGACGTCCCACCCCAGATCGACGGACCGGGCGTCGGCGACGAAATCGCCGCCGAGCTCGTCGATGCGCTCGTCGCGATCCACGACCTCGACTGGCGGTTGGATCTCGGGGACTTCGGCCGTCCCGACGGTTACCTCGAGCGGCAGGTCGCCCGCTGGGGCGGCCAGCTCGACCGGTACCGGACGCGACCCCTCCCGGCCGTCGACGCGGTCGCGGCCTGGCTGGACGCCAGCGTGCCCCCGGCGCAGGAGCCGTCGCTCCTCCACGGTGACTACACGCTCGTCAATGTCATGTTCGCTCCCCGCCGGCCCGCGTCGCTGGTCGCCGTCGTCGACTGGGAGCTGGCGACGATCGGTGATCCCCTCGTCGACGTCGGCTGGCTTCTCGGACTGTGGCACGAGAAGGGCGAAGAGCCGCTCGCCGGAGCGGATCCCGGCGTCGTCGGGTTCGGAGGCGAGCACGGCATGCCGCGGCGCCGTACGATCGCAGAGATGTACGCGACGCGCTCGGGAAGGGACCTCGGCGCACTCGGCTTCTACTGCGCTCTCGGGCTGTTCAAGCTCGCCTGCATCATGGAGGGCTCCTACGCCCGCTACCGCGCCGGCACCAGCGACGACGCCTACTTCGCCGCCCTCGAGACCTCGGTGCCGGCGCTGGCGGAGCGGGCGCTGGCCTTCACCGGGGGCGACGTGTGAGCGCGAGGGCTGTCTGATGGACTTCTCGATGCCGCCGGAGGACCATCCGGCCCGGGTCGCGATCCGCACCTGGCTCGCCGCCAACCCCGAGCCCGACGGTCGCGCCCTCGCCGTCGCCGGTTACGTCGCACCGCACTGGCCCGAGCCATGGGGTCTCGGCGCCGACGCCGAGACCCGGCTCGTGATCGAACAGGAGTTGGCCGGGGCGAGCATCGCCATGCCGGACAACCCAATCGGGATCGGCTGGGCGGGACCGACGATCGTCGCTGCCGGGACCGAGGAGCAGAAGCAGCGATGGCTTCCCTCGATCCTCGACGGCTCGACGTTCTGGTGCCAGCTGTTCTCCGAGCCGGACGCCGGGTCCGATCTCGCCGCGCTGCGGACCCGGGCGGTGCGCGATGGCGACGAGTACGTCGTCACCGGGCAGAAGATCTGGTCGACATGGGCGAACCACGCCGATTGGGGCATCCTCCTCGCCCGGACGGATCCCGACGCCGCCAAACACGAAGGCATCAGCTACTTCGTCCTCGACATGGCTTCCGAGGGCACCGAAGTCCGCGAGATCATCGAGATGACCGGCGGCAACCACTTCAACGAGACATTCCTCACCGATGTCCGCATCCCCGCCGAGAACCGTGTCGGTGACGAGGGAGACGGCTGGCGCCTCGCCCGGCTCACCCTCGGCGCGGAGCGGCTGTCGCTGTCCGAAGGTGGGGTCCTGTGGGGGATGGGCCCGACGACCGGGGATCTCTTCGCCGCCATCGCGGCGAAGGGCGGTCTCTCCGACGAGGTCGACCGGCGGCGCGCCGTCACGCTCCACGAGGAAGAGATGATCCTGCGCCTTTTCGGCTACCGCATCCTCACGAAGATGATGCACGGCGGCGACCCCGGGGTCGACGCCTCGATCCGCAAGCTCCTCGCCGACCTCCACGGCCAGCACGTCATGGACTTCATGAAGAACCTGCGTGGGCCCGCCGGCATGGTCGGCGCCCCCGGCGAGCACGCCGCCGAGCGGGACGTGTGGGACTGGGGGTTCCTGTTCTCCCCGGCGCTGACAGTCGGAGGCGGCACGACCGAGGTCCAGCGCAACATCATCGCCGAGCGACTCCTCGGCCTCCCCCGCGAGCCGGCGGAGTGAGGTAGCCGGCGGAGTGAGGTAGCCGGCGGAGTGAGGTAGCCGGCGACTCGCCGGCCGGCACTCGGTTCGAGGTCAAGCCCGCCCCGGCGGCACGGGCCGGGCACGGTATCACCGCCCGAAGCGCCGCTCCCGCTGGGTGTAGTTCCGCAGGGCGCGGAGGAAGTCGACCCTGCGGAACGCCGGCCAGTAGACATCGACGAAGACGTACTCGGCGTAGGCGGACTGCCACAGCAGGAACCCGGAGAGCCTCGCCTCCCCGCTCGTGCGGATGACGAGGTCGGGGTCGGGGAGGTCTGCCGTGTACATGTGGCCGGCGAGGGCCTCGGCGCTGATCCGGGACGCCAGCTCCCCCGGGTCCACGCCCTCGTCGAGCAGGTCACCGATGAGGTCGCGGGTGGCGTCGACGATCTCCTGCCTCCCCCCGTAGGCGAGAGCGATGGTCACCCGGTTGGCGCCGACGGCAAGGCGCTCTTCGAGCCGCTTCGCCGCCGCCGACACCCGGGGAGGCAGCTGGTCGACGCTTCCGATGAACCGGACCGACATGTCTCGGCCGGCGAGGGCCGACGGCATGTGCTCGAAGAGCTCGATGAGGACCTCGTAGTACGGCTCGAGCTCTTCGGCGGGGCGCCGTAGGTTCTCCTTCGACAGGAGCCAGCAGGTGACCGCGGGGATCCCGAGCTCGTCCGTCCAGTGCAACAGCTCGACGAATTTCGCCATGCCGACCCGGTAGCTCGACGAGTAGTCCGGCAGCCCCTCCTCGCGGGCGTAGCGGCGGTGGCCGTCGTGGATGACCCCGATGTGGCGGGGCAGCCGGCTGTGGTCGAGGCCTGCCAGAAGGCGGGACTCATAGAGCCGGTAGAGCGGCCTGGTGAGGAGATCCCCCGGATTCATGTCGTCACCTCCACTCTATTGCCCGGTGCGCCGGACGCCACCACCGCGCCTCGGGTGCCGGGCCCCCACCCGGCGCACCCGCCCTCACCCCATGCGAAGATGGGCATGCCGCGAGACCACGGAGGGGACGCCCATGGCGATGTCCGACGAGCACAAAGCAGCCCTCGCCGAGGGGCGTCGTCAGGCGCGCGCCATCAAGGTCTACCTCGAAGCCCTCGGGGCGCGGCCGGGACGGCCGGTGACGAAGGCGGGACTCGAGAAGCGGCTGCGCCAGATCGAGGCCCAGCTCGCCGCGACCGGCGACCCCCTTCGCCGGGTCGAGTTGATCCAGCGCCGCATGGACACGAACCGTGCTCTCGACTCGATGCTGGAGCCGGTCGACATGAAGGCGCTCGAAGCCGGTTTCGTCGCGAACGCCGCCGCCTACTCGGAGCGCAAGGGCATCTCCTATGCGGCCTGGCGAGAGGTCGGCGTTCCCGCCGCCGTGCTCAACCAGGCCGGGATCCGTCGCGGCGGCTGAGGGCGGCCGCCCCGAGCGTCGCGAGACTCAGGCATAGTCGCCCGTCTTCCGATACATTGGTCGTGGTGGGCGAGGCAAGGATCACTCTGGGCAAGATGCAGAACCCGGTGCGCGGGTTCCTTCACGGCGCGGCTGCGGCCGCGGCGGTCGCCGGCACCGTGCTCCTCGTCGTGCGAACCGGGCCGTGGCTGGCCAGGGTCGCCGTGCTCGTCTTCGGTCTCGGCTTGACGGCGCTCTACACGACGAGCTCCCTCTATCACGCCGTCCCCTGGAGAGCGGTGTGGAAGCGAAGGATGCAACGCGCCGACCACTCGATGATCTTCGTGCTCATCGCCGCCACGTACACCCCGGCTGCGGCCATCGCCCTCGAAGGCTGGACCCGCTGGGCAACCCTCGCCGCCGTGTGGACGATCGCGGTCGCCGGCATCGTGAGCGTCACGTTGGAACGCGGCGATCGATACAACCGGTCGATCGCCCTCATGACGACGCTCGGATGGCTCGCCGTCCTCATCGTGTGGCCGCTGGGCCGGCGGGCGGGCGCCCCCGCCGTCCTGCTCCTCGCCCTCGGGGGGGTGCTCTACACGGTCGGGATGGTGTTCCTCGTCACGAACCGGCCCCGGCTCTGGCCCCGGGTCTTCTCATACCACGAGGTCTTCCATGTCCTCGTCGTCGCAGCCTCCGTGCTCCACTTCGTCGCCACGTACCGCTACGTGGCACCGCTCGCCTCCTGAGGATCCGTTCCCGGGATCTGCAGGAGGAGGAGCCGGCCCGGCTCGTACCCGCCGTTGTGATACGAGTACTGCTCCCCCGCCTCGACGAGGAGCACGTCACCGCGACCGAGGCGCGCTCGGCCCCCTGCGATCTCGAACTCGATCTCCCCACTGATACAGACGTAGACCTTCTTCTTGCCGATCGCGGCGAACGGAGGGTTGTCGGCGCCGATCGGCACCTCGATCTCGGCCATCGACGCATAGAGCTTCTCCGGCGTCATGTCGCGGATCGTGAGGTGACCGAACGGGAACGATGCTGTGTCACGGTATCGCTTGAGCTCCACGGTATGTCTCCTCGTCCTCCCATCGATGCTAGGAGGTCGCACGGTCCCCGAATCCAGCGCAGTACGTGCCCGGCTCGCGTTCGTGTCACAGGCGCGCCGTACGGTGTCGCCATGGTCAACAACATCAACCATGACCCGCCCGGGCGCCAGCACGAGCACGTGGTCGAGGACGCCGTCATCGCCGCGGCCGGCAGCCGGCTGCGAGAGGCCGGCTTCGACGTCGTCGCTGTCGAGCGGTGCCCGCTCGAGGAGTGTCTCGCCTGCCCCGGGTTCGGAGCGGCGCCGGCAGCGGCCGCCGCCTGAGACCCACCGGGATCGACCGCCCGGGCGCTCCGGCCTCGGGTCGACGGACGCGTCAGCTCAGGAGCTCGCGGAGCCGCCCGATCTGGGCTGCGACCGAGGCGTGAGACCCGGCGCCCGACGTGGTGCGAGAGCGGACGCTTTCCGTGGGCGAGACGACGTCGGCGTCTCCGTGCTCGAAACGGGGATCCGCCGTGGTGAGATCCTCGTCGGTGGCATCGGTGAGGCTCGCACCGCGGACGACGAGCGTGGCGACGAGCCGCCCCACGGCGTGGTGGGCCTCGCGAAACGGCACGCCGCGTGCGACGAGCGCCTCGGCGAGATCGAGCGCGCCGACCCAGGGCCCGGGACCGGGTGGGGTGATCGTCATGGCGGCGACCATCGCCCCGAAGGCATCGAGGGCGCCGGCCAGGACGTCGTCGGCGTGGAAGACGAGGCGCTTGTCCTCCTGGAGGTCCCGGTTGTAGGCGAGCGGCAGGCCCTTCTGGAGCGCGAGGACGGCGGCGAGGTCGCCCACGAGCGTCGCAGCCTTCCCCCGCACGAGCTCGGCGATGTCCGGGTTCTTCTTGTGGGGTAGGGCCGATGAGCCGGTCGCGTGCGCATCGTCGACCTCCGCCCAGCCGAACTCGTCCGTCGCCCACAGCACCACCTCCTCGGCGAGACGGCTGAGGTGGGTCATCGCCTGGGCGCAGCAGAAGACGTACTCGGCCACGGTGTCCCTCGACCCGACGGCGTCGAGGGAGTTGGCGAAGACCGAGCCGAACCCCAACAGCCCGGCGACGCGGTCCGGGTCGAGTGGCAGCGAGCTGCCGGCGGCGGCGCCGGCACCGAGAGGCGACTCGTCGAGCCTGCGGGCGACATCGCCGAAGCGGCCCCGGTCGCGAAGCAGCATCCACGCGTAGGCGAGGAGGTGATGCGCCAGCGGGACCGCCTGGGCCTGCTGCAAGTGGGTGTAGGCGGCGACGATGCGCTCGCCCGCCTCCTCGGCCTTGTCGACGAGCATCGAGGCGAAGCGGCTCAGGCCTGTGGCACGTTCGGCCGCCGCCTCCCGCAGGTAGAGCCTCAGATCGAGTGCAACCTGGTCGTTCCTGGATCGTCCCGTGTGGAGCTTGCCGGCAACGTCGCCGACCAGCTCGCCGAGACGGCGCTCGACGGCGGTGTGGACGTCCTCGTCGGTCGCCCGCCATTCGAACTCGCCAGCGGCGGCCTCCGCAGCGACACGGGCGAGCCCTCCGGTGAGCGCGGTGTGCTCGGCGTCGTCGATGAGCCCGGCTTCGTAGATCATCGTCGCGTGCGCCGTCGACCCGGCGACGTCGACGGCGAGGAGCCTCCGGTCGGACACGTCGACGGTGAACCTCCACATCGCCTCGTCGGGCGGGGTCTCGAACCGGCCGCCCCACAGCGTCACTCGCCCTCCCCGATCCGCTTCTCGGCGAAGGTGCGTAGGCGCAGCGACTGCAGCCTGATGAACCCGGTCGCATCCGCCTGGTCGTACACGTCGTCCTCTTCGAACGTCACCGTCTTCTCGTCGTAGAGCGAGTCGTCGGATCGTCTCCCGTCGACGAAGACGTTGCCCTTGTAGAGGGTGACCCTCGCCTCGCCGTTGACGCGCTCTTGGATCCTGTCCATGAAGTCCTGGAGCGCCACTCGTTCGGGGGCGTACCAGAATCCGTTGTAGACCATCTCCGCGTAGCGGGGAGCGAGCTCGTCGCGCAGGTGGGTCACCTCGCGGTCGAGCGTGATCGACTCGACGGCGCGGTGGGCGTGGTAGAGGATCGTCCCGCCGGGCGTCTCGTACACGCCCCGGCTCTTCATGCCGACGAAGCGGTTCTCGACGATGTCGACACGGCCCACCCCGAGGCGGCCACCGATCTCGTTGAGCCGCTGCAGCAGCTCGGCGGGGCCCAGGCGAGTCCCGTTGACCGACACCGGGGTTCCCTTCTCGAAGCCGATGGTCACCGTCTCCATGACGTCCGGCGCCTCCCACGGATCGACGGTCATCCGGAACATGCCTTTGGGCGGTGGCTCCCAGGGGTCCTCGAGCACTCCGCCCTCGTAGGAGATGTGGAGGAGGTTTGCGTCCATCGAGTACGGGTTGTCCGGGGTGACGGGCACCGGAATGCCGTGCTCCTCGGCGTAGCGGACGCAATCGGCGCGGCCCCGCAGCTCCCACTCCCGCCACGGCGCGATGACCCTGATGTCCGGCTTGAGCGCGTAGGCGGTGAGCTCGAAGCGGACCTGGTCGTTGCCCTTGCCCGTCGCACCGTGGGCGATGGCGTCCGCCCCCACCGCCTCCGCGGTCGCGACGAGGCCCTTGCCGATGACCGGTCTGGCGAGCGACGTTCCCAGCAGGTAATAGCCCTCATAGACCGAGCTCGCCCGCAAGGCGGGAAAGACGAAATCCGCCACGAACTCGTCGCGGAGATCCTCGACGACGGCATCGACCGCACCGGTTGCGAGCGCCTTGTCCCTGGCCTCATCCACCTCGTCGCCCTGGCCGACGTCGGCGGTGTACGCCACGACCTCCGCGCCGTAGCGCTCGATGATCCAGCGGAGGATCACCGACGTGTCGAGCCCTCCGCTGTACGCGAGGACGACCTTGTCGATCTGCTTGCTCATGTGCTCACCCTGCTCCTATTCGCTCGAGGACCGACGCCAGCTGCGCTCCGGGGACGCCATGGGCCGCCACCAGGAGGACGGTGTCGTCACCGGCGAGGGTGCCCAGGACACCTTCGATCTCGGCTCCGTCGATGGCGCCTGCGACGAGGTGGGCGGCGCCCGGCAACGTGTGGACCACGACGAGGTTGGCGGAGTGACCGATCGACTCGACGAACTCGACAACGGCCCGGGCCACCGCGGCCTCCTCCTGGCGGAACGCGAACCGCTCCTCGTGCGGGATCTCGTACCGGGCACGCCCCCGGCTGCGGATCTTGACGGCGCCAAGGGCATCGAGATCCCGCGACACCGTGGCCTGGGTCACCGGATGCCCCGCGACGGCGAGGCGCTCGACGAGCTGGCGCTGGCTCGTCACCGTCCCCTCGTCGACGAGGCGGCGGATGAGACGCCGCCGCGTCGCCGTCCCCGGGCTCACGGCACCGGCTCCGCAGTGACCATCGTCCCGATGCCCTCCGGCGTGAAGATCTCGAGCAGGACGGCGTGCTGGACTCGACCATCGAGGATGTGCACGCGTTCGACGCCTCCGACGATCGCCGAGACCGACGACGTGAGCTTCGGGAGCATGCCCGCCGACACCGAGCCCGAGTCGATGAGCGCTTCGAGCTCGGGCACGACGATGCGGTCGATGAGCGAGTCCTCGTCACCGAGGTCCCGATACAGGCCCTCGACATCGGTGAGGTAGACGAGCTTGGAGGCACCGATCGCCACTGCGAGCGCCGCCGCGGCGACGTCCGCGTTGAGGTTGTAGACGTGGCCGTCCTCGCCCCTCGCAAGCGGAGCGACGACGGGCACGTATCCCTGGCCCTGCAGGCCCTTGATGAGCCCGGGATCGACGTTCGCCACCTCGCCGACGAACCCGAGCCGCTCGTCGACCGGCCGGGCCGCGAACAAGTTGCCGTCGAGGCCGTTGATCCCGGCGGCCACCGAGCCGTGGGCGTTGACGAGCCGCACGATGTCGGGGTTGATCTCCCCAGCGAGCGTCGACTGGACGACCCGGATCGTCTCGGCGTCGGTGATCCTCAGCCCATCGATCCACTGCGGCTCGATCCCCCGCTGTCCCATCGCTTTCGAGATCTGCGGACCACCGCCGTGAACGATGACCGGCTTGATCCCGACGTAGTGGAGCATTGCGACGTCGTCGGCGAAGGTGTTGCGGAGGCCGTCGTCGACCATCGCCGAGCCGCCGTACTTGATGACGACGGTCGACCCCCGGTACGCCTTGATGAACGGAAGCGCCTCGCTGAAGATCCCGGCCTTGCCCATCGTCGTGGCGATACGAGACTTCGCCGGGCTCGGGCTTGAGTGCCCCGTGGTCATGAGCGGGCTCCGTTGAAGACGACGTACTCGGGAGTGAGGTCGGTGGTGAGGATCTCTGCGGTGCCCGTGCCCACCCCGATCGTAACGTCGACCGCGAGGTCGCCCGCGGCGATGCGATCGAAAAGCGCGGCCTCGTCGTGCTCGGCGGCGACCCCTCCGGCGGCGACGGTGACCCCGTCGAACGCGACACCCACGTCGGCGATGTCGAAGTCGACATCGGACGCACCGAGGGCGCCGACGATCCGCCCCCAGTTCGCATCACCCCCGAAGAACGAGGCACGCACGAGGGCGGAGTCCGCGATCGCCCGCCCCGCGACGCGGGCGGCAGCGTCGTCGGTCGCCCCACCGACGGTGATCGTCACGACCCGCGATGCGCCTTCGGCGTCGGAGGCGAGCTGGTGGGTGAGATGGCGGCACACCTCGGTCACGAGCGCGCTGAGGGCGTCGGCTCCGATGCGCTCGCCCGAGGCGCCCGAAGCGAGCAGGAAGACGCTGTCGTTGGTCGATTCGCAGCCGTCGATGTCGAGACAGTGGAACGACGCGTCGACGGCCGTTCGCAATGCCGCGCCGAGCGTCTCCGGCTCGACCACGGCATCCGTCGTGAGCACCGCCAGCATCGTCGCCAGGTCCGGGCGGACCATGCCGGCACCCTTCGCCATGCCGCCAACCGTGACTCCGCCGTCTCTGACCACGGACTGTTTCGGCACAGAATCCGTCGTCATGATCGCGGTGGCGGCGACCCGGTCGGCGAGCGCGCCGGCTGCGCACCGGGCGACCGCGGCCTCGATTCCGGACGTGACCCGGATCACCGGGAGCGGCGTGCCGATCGTCCCTGTGGAGGCGACGAGAACCGCCTCGGGCTCGCACCCCACCGACCTCGCCGCCGTCTCGGCCATCTCCCGCGATGCGGCGGCACCGGCCTCGCCGGTCGCGGCATTCGCACATCCGGAGTTGACGACGACCGCACGGGTGGCCGGTCCGGCGGCGAGGTGTGCCCGGGACAGCACCACGGGCGCGGCGGCGGCGCGATTCGTCGTGAAGACCGCGGCACCGATCGTGCCGGGGATCGCGACGACGAGGGCGAGGTCGAGCGCTCCGTCCTCTTTGATGCCGCACGACACACCGGCTGCGGTGAAGCCTGCGGGGACGGTCACGCTCACGGCATCCACCCCGTCGTGGTCAGCCCCGCGGTCTCCTCGAGGCCGAGCATGAGGTTGGCGCACTGCACTGCCTGACCGGCGGCGCCCTTGACGAGGTTGTCGATGGCGGAGAGGACGATGACGCGACCCGTGCGCTCGTCGGCGTGCACGGAGAGGATGCACCGGTTGGACCCCGCCACCCAGCTCGTATGCGGAGGCTCGTCGCTCATGGTCACGAACGGTGCGTCGGCGTAGGCCGCCTCGAGGAGGCGGGCGGGATCCGCCGACCCGGTCATGGTGGCGTGGCACGTCGACAGGAGCCCCCTCTGGATGGGGACGAGGTGCGGCGTGAACGTGATCTCGACACGGCCCCCGGCAACGACCTCCAGACCCTGCTCCATCTCGGGCCGGTGACGGTGGGTGAGGACGCCGTACGCTCTTACGCCCTCCGCGACGGCGCCGAAGAGCAGGTCGTCGCGCAACGCCCGGCCGGCGCCGGAGACGCCGGAGACGGAGCTGACGACGATGCCGGAGGGCTCGATGGCGCTCGCAGCGAGGAGGGGGGCGAGCGCGAGGATCACCGACGTCGGGTAGCAGCCGGGTGCGGCGACCCGGTCCGAGACGGCGATCTCGTCGGCGAGCAGCTCGGGAAGCCCGTACGCCCATCGGCCGAGCTGGTCCGGACGGCGGTGTTCGGCCCCATACGCCGCCGCGTACCGATCGGCGCTGTCGAGGCGGAAATCGCTCCCGAGGTCGACGACGCGCACCCCCGCGTCCACGAGCTCCATCGCAGGCTCGGTCGATGCGCCGTGGGGCAGTGCGAGGAACACGAGGTCGAGGTGTGCCATCGCCGCGGTGTCGAGCGCTTCGAGCCTGCGATCCCCCCCGTCGAGGTGAGGATGCACCACGCCGAGTGGCTCACCGGCGCGGGCATGGGCGGCGAGCCGGGCCGCCTCGAGCTCGGGGTGGGCGTCCACGATCCGGATGAGCTCGCCTCCGGCGTACCCGGACGCCCCGGCGATTCCGACGATGGCCCCCAACGCCTGCTCCTTGCTTGCGTGTTTCCACTCTATGCGTATATGTGTATAATCTCAAATTGAGATCATCCCGTCACGGGGTAGCCTCCCCGCAATGTCGACACCGCTGCGTCACCTCGCGCTCCTCGTCGCCTCCGCGGCGCTCGTGGCCGCGGCATGCGGCGATGACGAGGCTGTGCCGACGATTCCGCCCACGACCGGCGCGACGACGTCGGCTCCGGCGCCCACGACGGCGCCGACCACGACACCCGGCGCCACATCGGTGGCGCCGCCCGGTTCGACGACGACCGCGACGACCACCACGGCGGCACCACCGACGACCGAGGCCGGGCCACGCAGCATCGAGATCGTCGTGGCCGGTGGCGTCGTCGACGGCCCAGGCACCCTGGAGGTCGACCTCGGCACCACGGTCGCGATCGTCGTCACCGCGGATGTCGCCGACGAGGTGCACCTCCATGGCTACGACGTGTTCGCCGTCGTGGGACCCTCCTCCGCCGCGGTCATCGAGTTCGTCGCCGACGTGCCGGGCCGGTTCGAGATGGAACTCGAGGACTCGAGGACGCTCCTGCTGGAGATCGAGGTGAGCTGATGCGCCGGCGCGCGATCGCCGTCGTCGTGGGGGTGGCAATCCTCGTCGCGGCGCCGGCTCCAGCCATCGCCCACGGGATCGGCGGACGCGAGGACCTGCCGGTGCCGCTCGGCATCTTCGTGGCCGGGGCCGGGTTGGCCATCGTGATCTCGTTCATCGTGGTGTCGGCGAACTGGCGGGAGCCCCGTCTCCAGACCGGTCCCCGCGATCGGTTCGTCGACGCCCCGCTCATCCGCCTCTTCTACCGCATGCTCGCCGTGATCGGGCTCGCCGGGTTCGCCCTCGCCGTCGGCGGGGGGCTCATCGACGGTGCCGCGAGCCGCAACAACATCGCCCCGGTCCTCGTCTGGGTCTACTTCTGGCTGGTCGTCCCTTTCGCGTCCGTCCTCCTCGGTGACCTGTGGCGGTGGATGAGCCCGTGGCGAATGCTCACGCGCTGGGTCAACCACGACCGCCCGGAGCGGCCGGAGCTGCTCGACGACGTGGGCTACTGGCCCGCCGTGCTCGCGTTCGTCGCCTTCACCTGGCTCGAGCTCGTCTCCCCCGACTCGTCGCTCCCCCGGACGTTGGCCATCGCTGCGATCGTCTACACCCTGTACAAGGTGGCAATCACCTACTGGGCCGGTCCCGACACGGGCCTCGAAATCGGCGGCGCCTTCGCCAACTACAACCGGCTCCTCGGCGCGCTCGCACCGATCTCCGCCGAGGAGCACACGACGCGGGTCGGCGTCGGAGCGGCCACGACCATCGAAACCCGTGCATTCCGCATCCGTCGCGGCGGGTGGCTCCGCAGCCTCCCCACACTCCCAACGCGCCCCGGCCTCGCCCCATTCGTCGTCGCCATGATCGGGACCGTGACCTACGACGGCATGTCGTCCACGGGATGGTGGGGAGACGTGACCGGCTCGGCGGGACGAGAGACCTGGTTCGGTACCGCAGCCCTCGTCGGCACGATCGTCGTCCTCGGAGCCGCGTATTACGCGGCGAGCTCGGCGGCGACCCGCATCGCCGGGTCGGAGCTCTCGCCTTCCGACATCGCCCGCAGCTTCGCCCACACCCTCGTCCCCATCGCCTTCGCCTACGCCTTTGCCCACTACTTCACGCTCATCGTCTACGAGGGACAACAGCTGGTGCGGATGGCGAGCGACCCGTTCGGTCTCGGTTGGGATCTCTTCGGCACCGCCGATTGGGCGATCGTGTTCGCATCGAGCACCTTGTGGATCTGGTACATCCAGCTCGTCGCGATCGTCGCCGGGCACATCGGAGGTGTCGTCCTCGCCCACGACCGGGCGCTCGCCGTGTTCGGCGAACGCGACGCCGCTCGCAGCCAGTACGCCATGCTCGTGCTCATGGTCGGTCTCACCTCGCTCGGGCTGCTCATCCTCGCCGGGTAGCCGTGTGGGCCGCGACCCTCGCCCATCAGGGAGGCTGGGACGAGCTCATCGTCTTCCTCGTTCCGATCGGCCTCGCCATCGCCGCCGTCAGATGGGCGGACAGGCGGCGGCGCGACGGCGACGAGAAGTGACCGAGCATGCGCGCCGCGTGCCCGCGCTAGCGTTGACCGGGCCGATGACGCGGAGGAGCGGATGACCCAGACCACGACCGACGCCCGGGAAGCGGCTGAACAGCGCATCGGTGAGCTGGTCGACCGGCTTCTCGCCGAACACGACCCCCACGGAGACCGGTTCGAGTTCATGGGCGCCCAGTTCGACCTCGGACTCGCCTGGGTCCACTTCCCCGAGGGCCACGGCGGGCTCGGCCTCTCCCCCAGGTTCCAGGACGTGATCGACGAGCGTCTCGACGCCGTCACCGAGCACCGGCCGTCGTTCTTCCACGTCATCGGTCATGGGATGGGCGCTCCAATGCTCGTGGCGCATGGGACCGAGGAGCAACAGCGACGCTACCTCCGTCCGCTGTTCACCGGCGAGGAGGTGTGGTGCCAGCTCTTCTCCGAGCCGGACGCCGGCAGCGACGTCGCCGGGCTTGCCACGAGAGCGGTCCAAGACGGCGACGAATGGGTCATCAACGGCCAGAAGGTGTGGACGACCGTCGCTCACGTGTCCCGCTGGGGCATGATCGTGGCGCGGACCGACCCGGACCAACCGAAGCATCGCGGCATGACGTACTTCCTCGTCGACATGCAAGCGGCCGGCGTCGAGGTCCGACCGCTGCGCCAGATCACCGGCGAGGCCGAGTTCAACGAGGTCTACTTCACCGACGTCCGGATCCCCGATGCAAACCGCGTCGACGACATCGGTGCCGGGTGGCGGGTCGCACTCACCACGCTCATGAACGAACGGGTCGCCATCGGCGGCACGGTCACCCCGCGAGACTCGGGTCCCATCGGCGAGCTCCTCGAGGTGGTCCGGGAGCGGGGCGCAGACGCTCACGATCGCGACCGGGTGATGAAGCTGTGGACCGAGGCCGAAGCGGCGAGGCTGACAAACCTGCGCGCCCACCAGAACCGCTCCGCCGGGACGCCGGGGCCGGAGGGCTCAACCGCCAAGCTCGTCTATGCCGAGCTGAACAAGCAGATCTACGAGCTGGCGACGGACCTCCTCGGCCCAGAGGCGATGCTCTACGACTCCTACGAGTTCGTCCAGCCCGAGACACCCGAGGAGATGGGCGACGACATCCGACGCCGCTTCCTTCGAGTCCGGGCGAACTCGATCGAGGGTGGCACCTCAGAGATCATGAAGAACATCCTCGGCGAGCGGGTCCTCGGGTTGCCTGGTGAGCCGCGCGTCGACAAGGATCTTCCCTGGGCCAAGGTTCCGCGGGGCTGAGAGAAGACCCAGCGCCGCCCGGAGTGGGTGCGCCGCCGCGGGGAGAGGAGTCGTCATGGCGAGCTTTCACGGGTCGGTCCGTCTCGAGGCCGATCCCGCCTCCGCAGTCCGGGCGCTCGTCGAAGTCGGTCCGGAGGAGATCGTGCTCTACGCCGGGGATGCCGAGATCGGGAGATGGGCCCGCGACGCCGTGTCTGTGAGCCAGACCGGCACGTCGTTCCTGCTCGACGCGGACGAGGAGCGCCTCCTCCTCGAGATGGAAGAAGCTGCCGCATTCGGCGCCGCAGTCGGCGCCTCCGAGACCGAGACCGCCGCCACTGCACCGGGCGAAGACGACGGGCCGCCGGGGGGCTTCGACCGGTTGCGGAAGGCCAGCGCCGAGACGTACGACGAGGACGCCGTCCTCGACCGGGCCGTCGGGCTTGCCCTCGCCGTCGCCGGAGCGGTCCTCGTCCTCGGTGCCGTGCTGAGCTGGGGACCCGCCCGGATCATCTCCGACGGCTTCCCCCTGGCCCGGGTCCTCGCCGGCCTCTCTGGGATCGCGGCGCTCGTCGGTGCCTACCTCGGCATGTTCGGGGAACAGCGGGTGAACGGAGGCTGGCTTGCGATCGGAGCCTCCATCGTCGCGCTCGTCGTTCTCTACCTCTCGGCCCGGGAGGCCGGGATCCGCATCGGGTACCTCATCGCCCTCGTCGGGGCACTCGCCGTCCTCGCCGTCGGTGTCGCCTCGATACGGCCGTCCGCGGCCGCGCCGTCGGGGCGCACCGAGACCGAACCCCACGGCGACGACTAGGGGCCG